>NZ_CP077639.1:560000-1271097 GCF_019056395.1 Terribacillus sp. DMT04 | reverse complement strand
CTCTTTTTTATTACGTGTCTTACAACGATAGAACTCTCTTTGACCACCTTTGTAAATGTACTCAATTTGAGCTCTTGCCTTCATGAACCGTTCGATCCTTGCTAAGCCATTACTTCTTGCACTTATACTTGATTTTGCTGTGTTGCTCCCCATGTTTAAAACATCCTTTCTGAAGATAATTTATATAAAACGCAAAAAGCGCTCTCCAGAGTCTATTAAATACACTAATGTGTAGACAATAGCTCCAAAGAGCGCGTAACGTTTCATAGTAAGGTTATTAATCACCGCGAACCAATAATGGTTGCTTTAAAATAAAAAAGAAATTTCTTTATAAACTTAGTATACAATAAATTTCGGCTTTTAATAAAGTTGTAAAGGATTTGTGTTAGCCCAGTGCTTTAGTAATATCTTATGGAGTACTCTCCCTTTAAGACCATTTCAACAAATTCATCTATATTATTAGTAACTTTAACTTTTTCATAGTCGTCTAAATCTTTCGTGAAAATTACGATATCTTTCTCGCCTTCTTCATCAATCTCTTTGAATACTCTATTTACGACATTGATAGTCTCTCCATTCTTACCTCCTTTATAATCAACTTGGTTTTGATTAATCTCTAATATGTCTAAGAGCAACGAATTATATTTGTCTTCATTGAATTGAGTATCCAGATTATTTAATAGCTTTAAATATTCTTTTGCTGTAGATTTTGGTGCATTATCTGACCATAATTTCTGCTCTTCTGCTGTAGGATAAAAATTTTTATATTTGGGATAGTTGTTGGCTTTCAATAGTTTGTTTATTTCTAAAGAAAGTTCTTCGTATTCCGCTTCGTCCATACTTGAAATCGTATTTACGATATCCTCGTTATCTAAACCCTTTACTTCATTTAGATAATGAGGAATAAGAACACTTGCTCCAATTGGATATATATTTGTATGTGAGCTTGATAATGTCTTTGCGGTATGATTTATTTTATCTAACCCTAATCGTTGAATCAGATAATCAGTGTTCGGGTTTGAACTATAAGTAATCATTCCTTTTGCTATTTCCTTTATTGTTACGTACTTTTTATCTCGTACTACTTCATCTTTCCAAGTTTCGTGAGTTGAGTTAGCGTCCTTTATAAAGTTATAAAATTCAACCTCCTCTAATGGTATCTTTTCATTAATATCAATTGAGTTACCCTGATATTGATTAACTAATTCCACTGCAATAATTACTTTGAAAACACTTGCTAACGGCATTAGTTTATCTGCACCAAACTCAAATGAAATATTGTCATTTTCACTCATCACTACACTAATCTTCTCTGGATTTGTTTCAACTAGTCTTGCAACAAATCTAGGATCATCTTTCTCCAAAAGATAATTCCCAAGTAATAAAGAGGAAACAGCAAGTACTAATATTGAGATAGCAACAATTATTATCCATTTTTTCATGATTAAATATCACCTTAATTTATTCATCTTTGAATTTATTAGAATAGCTGTGATAGTCCACGCTACAATTATCGGTGCACTGTCCTACTGGAATAATGTTTCTTTTAGACGCAATATAATCATACAAACGCTGACCAAATCCTAAGATCTTTGCAGTGTACAGAATTGGAAGAGAGATCCATAACAAAGGCATTCTTTGTATTATTTGAATAAATGCATCAATACCTTCCTTTGGTTTCTTTTTCTTATCAAAAGAATGCATTCTTTTTTCTAATCTCTCGATATCTATATTGTATACCTTAAGGATTTCAGGATTTCGGAATGATTGAAACGATATAGTATTAAAGGTATCCAGTTTCTTTAAGTTTGTTATGCTCTTAATACACATCGGACACCATCCGTCATACAAAACCGTAATAGTGTTTGTTTGTACCGAGACTTTCTCATTTTTAGCTACCTCGTGCGTCGCCTTTCTATTTTTAATCGAATCATTTAACTTTTTTGTGTATCTTGATACTGCATTATATTCCTTATCTGTAAAAAATAATAGTTCAGCTACTATCATCGTTAGAGAAAATGTAATCAATCCCATGAAAATTCCTATACCTATATGAAAAAGCACAACTGAAATTACAGCTATATATTTCGTGTTTTTATTTGTAATTAGAAATGGGAACGCCAGTTTAATTACTACTGATGCATAAGTAGTAAGTACCATTAATGTTTCATTGCTTAATGCTATACTTGAGAAGTTTGGATTTGAAAACACATCAGCTTGCATAATGTAGTACAAAGCAGTACCATTTGACCACATTTCCCCCATAATTTGATACAACCCGGATACGAAATAAAGAATACAAACTTGTATTATACAAGCTAAGACAGCAAAATTATGAAACGTACTTTTAATCTTCTGAAAGTAATTTGAGTAATCTTTAATAGCTTTTGATTTAAATGAATCGAGTGAGTAATAAGCAGTAGTGTTGGCAAATAGTAGATAAAAGAGAAGGAGATACATTAGATTATCTCCGCCATCTGTCATTAAGAAAGCCACTTGAATAAAAGAAAACGTAAATATGTAATTTATAACACTGATAATTCTTCCTTTATAACCAAGTGTAAATAAGATTGCGAAAATAATACCTGCATGATATAAGAAATCAAAGTAAAATTGGGATGAAGATAACGCATATAAAGTGAAGTCAATTGTATAAAGATTGTCTCCTAGAATGCCTTGAGGACTAAATAACACATCTCTTTGAAAATACAAAACTGTGTAGTTATACAATATAATCAAACCTAAACCGATTCTTGCAAGACTGGCTCCTTTAAGAAAACGATCTTCACTCATATACCAAAAGAATCTCTCTAGAAAATTACCTTTAGATTTAATTATGTTATTTTTCATTTATCATTGCTCCTTAAAATAAAGGTAAAACATCATCAGAAATAGGCTGTTTCTCTATAGCTGCAATAAGTTCCCATTCTCTTTCTTTATTCTCGTTTCTCTCACTATAAGGTATGCTTTTCTGATTAAGAACTCTCATTTCAATAGTTTCTATCTTTTCATGTGGAAAAAGGTATTTTGCGTAAGAACTAGCGTATCTTAATAAATATTCATGATTAGTATCGTATCTATTTTTAGATTGCTTATCCAATTCAGCTAAACTTTCATTCTTATCATCTTTTGCTTTTATTGATTCTCGAAGATCATGTACCAAGGGCTCTTCACTTAACATTTGCGATGTAATAGATTGTGTTATTCTTCCAAGCCTATTATAAGGAGAAAAATAATTACCGTGCATCTTTTCAACTATCGGATTAGTAGTATCAATCCATCCGGTCCCTCCTTCTTCAAACTCTAACTTTATATGCAAAGCATCATTGGAACTAATAGGGTCAGGAGCGAAAAGTGTCCATGTTTGAGTAAACAAAGGATTGACGTAATTTGTAATCTGTTTGTTATACTTTAAAACAACAGGATTAAATGGGATTACAGAAAATAGCAATATAATAAAATGTGCTGTCAGAATAAACGTCAAGATTATTGGTATAAACTTAATCATTTTTTTCATTTAATCACCCAAATTTTATTCAAATTTTAATAAACAGACATTCTTCAGTTTTATATGAAATCAGTCTTAACCAGAAGAATGTCTGCTAAATTAGGCACTTTATAAATTAAACAGTTATAATGGCTAAATACAAATATCTCTTGGTTTGATACCACATTGGGGATGTTGCTATATATATTAGCCTATTATAAATATTGTCTAATGAATTACTGATACCGTTTACAATAACAGTGAGTGGAATTTAATTATCAAATAAGTATTCTAATTCTTCTTTATCGATATTGGAATCTTCTGAGTGTTGCACACCGCCTAATCCAATCATACTTTTAAGACCTTCTTTAACCATCATTTTGTCTGCGGCTGGGATAGCTTTCCAAGCCATAGTCCCTGCTCTTGCTGCAGCCACTGCGGCAGCAGGAACTGCTTGAGGTTCATACGTTCCATTGTCCGAATCCACTACAACTGCTTGTTTTTGAGATGCTTCTTCAGAAGATGCTAACGCGGATGTACTAAGTCCTCCTGTAACTACAAGTCCTGTCACAAGTGCTCCTACCAAAAACTTCTTTTTCATTGGTATTACCTCCTTGTAGAATTTTGTATTACAGTAAGGAATTATAGATTATATTCGGGAAATTGGAAATAGAAATCCAAATTAGTTTACATATAATTAACATAAATGTAATTGAAATGGTTAATTAATACTAAATCATTTAAACATGGACAAACTTTAGTCCCAAAGAAAAAACACTTTCATTTTAATGAAAGTGTTTTTTCTTATTACTTAAAGATTTGTGCAATCGCTCTAGGAATTGCTAGTATGAAATCCGTAAAGGTTAATGCATTCTCAGCTTTTTCTACTCTATCTTCAAAACTATCTTTGTTCTCTTTTTTGTTAGATATAGTATCTCCTCTTATAGGCTCATAGTCATCTTTAAACCTGATACGAATTGACTTGGCCTTTTCGAGATCTGCAGAATCCATAACTTGAAAATGTAAATGGGGTTCCGAAGAATTACCGGAATTTCCACAGTGTCCTATATGTTGACCCTCATTGACTTGTTCTCCAGTCTTTACTTTTATTGAACCTTTTTTTAAGTGCGCCAACATACTATACTCTTTATTTGCGTGCTCTATAATCACATAATTACCTTCTGGGTTATTCGCATTCATCTCTCCTGGTACATTATCTTTAACCCCGTCTATAACCTTTATAACTTTCCCATCCTCAGGTGCAAGTATATCTTTACTAAAGGCGAAATAATTTTCGTTTAGATAATCAGTATCTTTATTTGTTCCATTATCTTTACCGGTCTTCACTAAGTCATATGCGTATCTTTGATTTTCATATGTGTAATGGTAATTTACCATTTCATTAGCTCCACCCCAATATACAACCCATTCGTCTTCTATTGGCATACTATACTTATTCTTAGTATAGACAGTGTCGCTTTCAACACTAGCTCCATATGGTTTTAAAAGGAGAGATTGAATTTGTAAATTCTTATCAACAGATACGCTTATGGCCTTACTTTCTCGATCGTCTAACCAAATATAATGATTTAATCCTTTCAGAATAGATTTAAATTCAAGTTTGTAATAATTTACACCTTCATTAAAAGACATGGATAATTCTATGAAGTCTTCTAACGAAATTAAATCTTGAAAATCTTTAGATGAAAGGGAATAAATTTCTTCAAATTGCTCGTTCTTAAACATTTCTCCAAATTCTTCCGGTTTAAACAGACTACTTATCAATTTTAAAACCTCCATCTTGAATTTTGAGTCACTTAAGAAATTGAACTTATACTGTCTGAAGGATGGTATTACATTATCCTAACATATATATCTGTGGTTATAACATAATATACCAGCTGCTTTTTCAGTAAGGAAACTATTCTCTTTAAATCTAGTTTTACATTCACAATATACTTAAACTGTTCTAAATCAGCCAATTTTATTGTATTTGGCAAGTAGAAAATGCACTGTTTGGCACTTAAAAATGCAGCGCCTGCCAACCTAATCTTATTGTTGCTGATTCATTATGGAATCCTTGTGACGAAAACTATCTCGATTAAACACGATTAGATGAGAGTAGTGTATTAGGCGATCAATAAAAGCTTCTATTAACTATATTGTTCTTTGGTGAAGCATTTAAGTAGTCGTCTACATGTCCTACAACCGCCTTAAATTCCTCTATACTGTCGTAACCAAATTCTTTTATCGTTCTATCGTCAACAACCTTTAAAAAGTCTTTAACACTATCGTAACCTTTTGGAACAATAGATCTATTTACCAAGTTTCCATTTAAAACATAATCTTTTTTTATTACTTCATCAAATTCAGAACGGTAAACATTATCCGTACCCTTAGAAACCGACCCGAGTCTATCCACTACCTTCGCAGTCCCTGCTTTAAAACAAACTGAGCTCCTCACTAGCAGGCGATACCGCTCATCAATCATCTAAAGTGAAACAACTAGTAGAAACAGCAGGACAGCAAACATAAAATTACCGGGAGATGCAAGCATTATACCGTTATCTGTTGCTAAGCTTGCTTGTGGGAACATATTGAGAACTTTTGTGATTCCTGCGTCTCCCTTTTGTGCAACTTTGATGGCTTCTTCGCCGAGTTTGTTTTTGCGGCGATAGCTTGATCGGTTTCAATCATTTTCTCCAGTGTATATATAACCCATGCGCAGTTACAGACATAGTGATTCTACAATTTCTTAAATCACTATTAGCATTCGGGATAGGCTTCCACCGATTTTACTGACTAATTCTTACTTTCCGGCAGTCTCTGGGAAAGCATATGACAATCAAACAGTTTAATAGTAAGTTAAATACTTGTTATACGTTTTTTTACAGAGCTTCATCTTTTGTGTTATATGTAAGAAGCACTTGATGCATTTTAACAATCAAGTGCTTCTTGCTAGGTTTCCATAATTTTTCTTTGCAGATACAATTTATAATTTTAGAGACTACCATACTCCTCTATAACTGCTTTATCAGCACTGAATTCATAAAATCTTTTAATTAGACTATCTATATCCTGCTTTTTAACTATTTGCTCTAACCATTAATTGGGAATACTATCCATTTTGTAAATCATGCCCGCTAACGAACCCGTAATTGATGCGACAGTATCAGTATCGCCACCTAAATTAACTGCTGTTAATACTGCATCTTTAAAATTATTTGAATTCCCCAAGCTCCAAATTGCTGCTTCTAGCGTATGAACTACATATCCATCAGATGCAATTTCCTCTCTATCTAATGTTAGAAAATTATCTTCAAAAATTCGTTTATACTGATGTAGTTCCTCCTATATATATGATCCTCATGAAAATTATCAAAAAATAATCTTTGTATGCCTTTTATAGACTGTTTTAATGAATTATTATGATATAACCTAATTAATAGCTCAACATATATAATAGATCCTACTATTGACCTAGGGTGAGAATGGGTGATTTCTGTATATTGTTTAATAACTTCTATTTTCTTCTTAAAATTAAATTCTTTGCAAAGCAGAAAAGCGAGCGGTGCCAATCTCATTACCGCGCCATTCCCGTTATCGTATTCAGAATCCCCACCACATTGCTCCACGGGCATGCCAGATTTATATTTTTCTATGGCTTCATTAGTCGTCCTACCAATATCAAACATTTTACCGAAAGGTGTACAATAGCCTGAATCTCTATATAATAAAAATTTATTCATTAAATCATTTAAAGTTCCTTTTTCAACTATGTTCTCTAGTAAGCATAAAGTTAGAGATGTATCATCCGACAATGTTCCCGGCGGCTGATTATAAGTACCATACCCTTCGATATCAACTATATTAAATGTATCCCTTTTTTTAAATTCAACTGGGACACCAATCAAATCTCCTAAAATCCCTCCATACATAGTTGGGTATAACCTTTTTTTATATTTAACCTAAGGAAAATCTTGTTATCGTCATTCCATCTATCTTCCATTCTTCTACCCGACATACATTCACCCACTTATCTAAAATCAAAATTACGGTAATTTTTTATTTCCTGTTCTACCAGTACATACAAAACAGTATTCAGTGCTTTGCAGTATCATAAGTATCCCCGCTATATAAAATGTCATCTCGCTCGGTTCTCGAACCTTTTTCGACAGTTAAAGTATTACAACCGTACTCCATGATGGTATAGACATCATGAGGTCTCTTTTTTATAGACCAAATAAACATAATCGCGAAAAAGAACACGTGGGTTGCCAAAATGCAATCAAGTGTTCTTTTCTTCAAAACTCTTATCTATTGAAATATTATTGAATAGGTCCCATTAGTTGAGTAATTATGAGAATATGTTCTTTTAATTTCATTTTTTTTAAGTTCTCAACTTTTTCAGGGCCGCCTAAACCCAACAAAGGTGTATAACCGAAACATTCATCATAGTCCAGTTCGTTATACTGATTAACTGCTTCCGGGTAAGGTTTCCAAGATAGATCTTCCTCTCTAAATTCTCGATCGTAAATATCTGAGAAGAAGAATTCAAATGTAAACATGATTATTTTTATTTTCCGTATCTATAAATTAACAATCTTACATATCCATCAGACCATATATCTAAGTCACCAAATCCTGTAGCAAAGAGGAGAATTGAGTCCTCATATCTCTTAACGTAATCAGTCAATAATATTACAAGTATAAAAAAGTACTTGTTGCCTTTTGACAATCAAGTACTTTTAATTAATTAAATATTGTTACTTCTTATCTCCTCAAACCACTCATCAGCAATCTGACCAGCCGTTTTTGTTTCATGGTTAGTATATACTAAGTCATACTTATATTGAGCCTTAAAATTTCCATTGTTGACATCATAAATTAATTTCATTTCTGTTGGCATTTCTCTTTCATGTTCATTGCATAACGCTTTTATTTCTTCTATATCTTCATTAATTATACGCATTACTGCAAGCATTCGTTCAGGAGACACATCATATTCATACTCCCCCTTCTCCACTGCATCATTAACTTTATGACATTCCAAGTATTTATTATTTATTAAATAAAAAAATCTGCTCGATATAACTCCTTCTTCGCATGAAGCATAGACATACACTTTTTCGGCTCTATCTTCAACATATTCTAAGCAAATAGATATCATATCTGATTGGAATTCACTAAATTTATCTTCAAATTCTTTCATTCTAATCATTCTCCCTAGTTTAGTTTATAAGAACTTCAGATCCCGGTTTACCATCAATAAAGTAATTAACTATAAATTTATCTGGACGTACACCCTTCTCGGTATAAGTTATTTCAACGTCAACCGTTACTTTCTTAGGTGGTGTCCCCTTTAAAGCTGCAGCCCATTCATCCTCAATCTTCTTATACTGTCTCAAATTAACATCAGATAACTGCGATACCAAATTATCCAGCTTAGGTGAACCACCAAATCTATCGGCTGCCAAATGACCTGCATGGTCCTTTCCTTTTATTTTACCTAAGGTATTTCTGCTATGGGAAAGTCTTGTTTCTCTAGAAGTTAATTGTAAGTTGTCCGTTTCAAACTTAGAGATTCTACCAACATTATCAGTTTCATAGAAGTAATCGTATTCGCCTGTTTGGTATCTAATATTCGGCTTTAATCTATTTCTTCTACCGTTCGTGAATTGTCTTCCCTTATCAACAAATGTCTTTATATCACTTACTTCAGTTGTAAGCTTATCCGTACCCTTAGAAATCGCCCCAAGTCTATCTACTACCTTCGTAGTTCCTGCTTCTAGTTTATTAAAATTACCGGGAGATGCAAACATTATGCCATTATCTGTTGCTAAGCTTGCTTGCGGGAACATATTGAGAACTTTTGTAATTCCCGCATCTCCCTTTTGTGCGACTTTGATTGCTTCTTCGCCGAGTTTGTTTTTCAGAACGCTTGTTGAGTTCTTCACTGACTGGCTGGCGTTTCTTAATCTGGATGATGTTTGCTGTCCTGCTGTTTCTACTAGTTGTTTTACTTTAGATGTTTGATGAGCGGTATCACCTGCTAGTGAGGAGCTTAGTTTTGTTTTATTCAGCGAGCTTCCTACATCGATTACTCTGTTTGTGGTGCGCGCTGTTCCTGTAAAGGCCGTCGCAGCCTTTACAAGCCTTATGTAATGTCACCTCGGTCGTTTCTCACACTTTTTTGGATAAAAAAAGTTTACAGGGTACTCCATGATGGTACCACCATCATAAGGTCTCTTTATGTAAGTATTTATTGATCAAATAATCTATAATGAAAAAAACACTTGTTGCCTGAATGCAATCAAGTGTTTTTTCTTTAAGACTCTTATCCATTGAAATATTTATTGAATAGGTCCCATTAATTGAGTAATTATAAGAATATGTTCCTTCAGTTTGACTTTTCTTAGATTCTCTACTTTTTCTGCTCCACCTAATCCTAATAGCGGTGTATAGCCGAAGCACTCATCATAATCCAACTCACTATATTGTTTAAGGGCTTCGGGATAAGGTTGCCAAGACAAATCTTCATCTTTAAACTCCAAATCATTAATATTTTGAAAGAAAAATTCAAATGTAAACATAATTGTCTTTACCACGCCATACCTGTAATTAAGTAGTCTAACATATCCATCTGACCAAATAACTAGGTCACCCATACCTGTAGCAAACAACACAACTGAATCCTTGTATCTTTGACTACTCTCTCCCAGAATATCTTTAAATTCCTCTGGATTTACACTTTTAAAATACCCTTGCGTAAATGTACCAAATCCATAATTACTCCATAGATCTATAATTTCATTAGGTACCAGTTGCCTATATTTTTCAATGATTTCACTCGGAACTTTATTATGCAATTTGAAATCCTTTAAGTATTTTTCCATTTATACTCCTCCCACTAATGTGTTAATTTCACATTCAAATAATTATTTTTTAGTTGTTCTGGTGTCATACTTTTTGCTAATTCCTTGATTTGTTCATCAACAACATCAATCCTATACCGCCATTGACTACCTATTGATGAATTTATTCTCTTATCTCCCATACCGCCTATTACTTCTGCCTTTCCTCCCGCTATCTGGTCTGGGTTGTGAAGTGCAGCTTGAGTATCTAACCACGCCTTAGCTTGTTTCTTAGCTTTCGATAACGTTAATCCTTCTCTTTGTAGTTCATTTACCTTTTGCACATAAGCTTCTTCCCTAGCAGCTTGTTGTGCAGCGTTACCTTCAATTGCACGCCCTTGTTCAATATACTTCTCACGATTTTTTAGATACTCATCAACTGTAAGTTCATTCATTCCTTTTTCTTGGTCTTTCAATTGTCTTGCAAACTCTTCAGAGTCATGTTTATCATTTCTTTTAAAATTAACTTCAACTTCTTTTATTCTTGGTATATCATCCAGATGCTTTGCATTACCCGTACCCTTAGAAACCGCACCAAGTCTATCTACTACCTTCGTAGTCCCTGCTTCTAGTTTATTAAAATTACCGGGAGATGCAAACATTATGCCATTATCTGTCGCTAAGCTTGCTTGTGGGAACATATTAAGTACTTTTGTGATCCCTGCGTCTCCCTTTTGTGCGACTTTGATTGCTTCTTCGCCGAGTTTGTTTTTTAGAACGCTTGTGGAATTTCTAACAGAATGGCTGGCGTTTCTTAATCTGGATGATGTTTGCTGTCCTGCTGTTTCTACTAGTTGTTTTACTTTAGATGTTTGATGAGCGGTATCACCTGCTAGTGAGGAACTCAGTTTTGTTTTATTTAGTGCGCTCCCTAAGTCGACCACTTTATTAGTGGTGCGCGCTGTTCCTGTGAAGGTTGTTGCGGCTTTCCCTACGGGCAATATATCGACTGGTGCCGCTAAGCCGCGCACCCAGCGCTCTGATGTTTCCAGCTCCCGTCCAGATGCCCAGTCCTTCCCAGATATAGCGCTGCCCATTTCTGCGCTCGCATAGGCGACACCCAATACCGCTCCTGCCGGTGGACAGACAACCGTAACTGCAACTGTGACGACTAGGGCGGCTATATTAATCCAAAATTCTTTGGTGAATTGATCGTCTTCTATAGACTCATATTCAAAAGCACGCGTGTTGACCGCAGCGGTTCGGTAGTCTTCTTCGCTGATATCTTCGTCTGGGTTTTCGGCCTTATATTCTGCGAAAGAAGTTTTAATTTGATCGGCGTAATAATTATCCCCGCTAAGGATATCGTCTATGTTGATTTCTTTTTTCTCTGTCTCATATTCCGAATAGGCACCGTATCCATAGGGCATGCTTGTTACTTCAACTGCGCCGATGTGGTTTTTCGTTGTATAGTTGGATATCGATGCATCTCGGACTGTATGGACAAATTTATCGATGTCTTCATAAAAGGGCTGATCGATGGTATCTTCTACAATATTGCCGACTTTTGCTGTGAATTTTTCCAAGACTTTATAATCTTTGTACAGCTGCTGGTACTTATTTTCATCACTCTTATAAGAGAAGGAGACAACGCCGTCTGGGTCGTTCCTTCTCACTGCGTCACTGGCATCCTCGAGGTTTTTGGTGACATCTTTCATTGTATCAATGCCGCCTTTTCCCCAACTGCCTAATTCTATAAAGTCTCGGATACCTTCTCTGGTGTTTTCCCATTGCTTGCTCCGATAATGTACATCCAATCACTACACCTCCAGTTCATCGATAATTTTTGCGGCAATGGCTTGATCGGTTTCTATCATCTTTTCCAGTGTGTGAACGACCAATGTTGAGATCCGCGCGTAATGGTCTTGCAGTTCCATGAATTTATCGTTCGCATCTGGATAAGCTTCTATCGCCTTCATGGCTTTGCCTGATTTGTAGAAATTAGAATCCTTGATCTTGTTAATCGCTGGAAGGGCATTGGATTCTAAGTCATTCATAATAGCGAGCAGCGCTTTATATATACTCGTGATTTCCGCCGGATCAATCGTAATACTAGCAGTTGAACTACCTTGCGATGCGTGCAATTACCTTACCTCCTTCTGACGATATGGAAAGTCCAAAGCATCAAACAACAGCTTTAAAAACCAATGTTGACTGGCTTGGTAATAGTCCTTTTGATACGTATCAATCATAACCAGCTTTTCAGCTTTCGTAAGGACAAGCCATTGCTGATAGTAATTCGGATTGCGAGCAGACTGCGGCTTCACGCGTGGACGAAACAGCTCGATATTGATCATTCCGTCACTTGCTTCCAGCTGGTTGATTTCTTCTTTATCTGCTTCTGACAATTCACGCCTTAAAAAGTTTACCTCTCCTGCCAGCGGCTCACGGTTTAAAAGCGGAACTCTCTCTCCTAGCAGTTTAAGCACAAGCGGTTTTGCCATAATATAAAGCCTGTACGATGCTTCTTCCGTCTCCGCCAGGATGATCACTTCATTCGCCTCTTTCTCACGGAACGCGAACATCAAATTATTAATTCGAACGTATTTTTGGCTAAAGAAGTATTCATACAGCGATTGAATAATAACGATGCCATCTTTCGTCATTTTACCCTCAGGAGTGAAAATGTCTTTCTTTATAAGGCGTTCATGTGCTTCTCGCCAAGGTTCTTCCCCTTGAAGCTGATAAGCTTTTTTGTCAGGTAGTCCGAATAAAGCTTCTGCATCAAAAGCTGAAGCAAGCAAATACAATTCGGTAACATGAAAGCTATCTGTTTCCTGCTGGCTCATAGATTTTTCACTTCCCTAACTGAACTGTGGTTAGAAAAGTCAGCTTTATAGTCTTCCAAGTTATCCAGTGCTGTTTTCTGCAGATCGGCTGCATCTTTTAAATCACCATGATATTGTATAAGCAATTCCAAATAAGCCAGAAAACTATCACGCGATTTGCCTTTCCAATTTGACCCTTGCACTTGAGCTAGCAGATTCTCACTTTGCGCATACGTGTTGTTCAATGATTCTTTGAGCTTCGCTGCTGCTTCTTTAGCACTACTCCATTCCTCTTGATCAATTACCACATCTTCAGCCATTCGTTAATCCTCCTTTGCCTCTTCGATTGCTTTACGCTTGTAATACAAATACCGGTCATATGCCTGATTGCTTGCTGTAACAAGTCTGCTTCGATAGTCCATTTCCTCGTCCATATAATTGGAGAACTGCTTATCTAAGCGCTCTTGTGCAGGGAGAAAATCATTGGCAGGTATTGAATCACCTGCTACACAAGGCATGCTGTTTTTGTAAGAAGAAAAGGCAGATTCCGCTTCCTTAATCAGATTGTCGTGTTCTCTCCTCAAGTCTTCTAACTTATTGTAAAGATCATGATACTCGTCTCTTTTCCTCTCATTTTCTGTACCAATAAGCCAATCCCACATTTTGTATCCCCTCCCCTCTTCCATTCAGAGATTCTAGTTCGGTATCTTCACCTTCACATGCTGATGATCCATTGCTACATAGCATTCATACGCTTCTGGATATTGCTCCTGGCGAATGTACGGCTGCTTGAAAATATCCTGATCACCCAGGCGCATCCCAACGAGTCCAAAGATTGCTTGGCTTCTAAGGTACTTCGGAATTTGTTCGTAGCTGATGCCCAGATAGGTATAATCGCTGCAGATAATGAAGTGTATACCAGCTTTTGAACCGCGCTCCATCATATAGGTAACTTCATCCAATGTTAATCCGGACCGTTCGATAAAGTCCTGCAAGTCTGCAATTTGGATAAGCCATTTCGAATCGGTACTATTACTTGCATTTCGCTGTTTGATTTCATTCATAATCTCATTTTTAATCGCCGCGATGCCGACGTCTTCAGACACGTAGTTATGCATACTGCTCCCGATGTCCGAGAAGTCTTGATCAGCAGTATCAATCAGCATCGTCTGGTATGTTTCTTTCAGCAGCGTGACGTTTTTCGCCACTGACAGAATCATACGATCCAGTCCATCTTTGCGGTCACTGACGACCGTTAAGTTGCCGTGTTGTGCGGGGTTAAATCCAACTGGCAAAACTTCTTCGAAATCTAAGCCAAGTGGTATTTTTTTCTCTTCGACCATTCGTTTTGTTCTGCGTTGTTCTTTGAATTGCTGGAAGTCCACAACTCCTTCGGGCATCATTGGAATTGGATCTGGATAGTCGCCTTCCCATACGTCGTTCATCTCTTTTGCTAACCCTTGGATGTTGTCGAGTATTTGCAATGGTTCTTCGCCGTAAGCTGGAAGCATGGTCTGGAACAGAGCGGGATCTTCCAGTTTAATAAGTCCTCGGCCTGCAATTTCTTCAATTTCAATGTCAGTTCTTCCAACAATAGAACGCGCTTCATTACCTTCAATTAAATACAATGCGATTTGTGTCTTGATATTGGACAATAGCGGCATACGCATGGCACTTTGACGACCTGCACTGATAATAAGATGAATACCGATGCTGGCGCCTTCTCGGGCTACTTGTGTAATCACTTTTTCAAAATCATCACCAAAATCACTGTCTTTAACCGATTCATAGTTATCAATTACCAGACAAATGTTCGGGACGGTCTCCCCGCTTGCTCTTTCAAACAATCCTATATTCGCCACACCATATTGGCTCAGCTTCTGTTTGCGCTGCTTCATCACACCAGTCAGCATCCGAACGAGCTTTCCGACTTTCTCGGTCTGATCGACGAGGAATGTATCAGCCACGTGCGGCAGGTTTTTCAATGGCAGCAAACCATTTGTACCAAAGTCGAGCAAATAAACATGCAAATGCTCTGGATTATGCTGCTTCACTAAATCCATCACTACGGTTTGCAAGAAGGTCGACTTCCCGTAACCTGGACTAGAGAATACTGCTATGTGCCCGTCTTTGGAAAGATTCAATGTGAGCGGTGCTTGCTGCTGCAATTCCGGCTGATCAAGCAGTCCGATCATTGGCTGCAATGGCTGCTTCGGCTCTTTCCATGCATCTTGGAATACAAGAGGATGGAGTTCCGGTCCGAATAGCTTCTCTGGGAGCGGCGGCAGCCATGGACGCGCCAATGGTTCCATTTTCTGCTTTTCTGTGTAATCTGCAATATGATCAATAACAGCATCCAGTTCAGAAGGTATTTTTGCAACGGTTTCTTTCTGTTCCAGGCCGCTCAAATCTTCTGTTAAAATGTCGTACTGCCCTATGTCGTTGATAGCATAAATGGTTAAGTCAACATGGTCTTCGTCATTCTTATCCGGCACATAATCTGCTCCGCTCCAAGCACTTTGGAAAAGTTCGTAGATTTCGTTGTTACCGACTTGTAAATACGCTCGACCAGGAAGGGTGATTTCCGCTGCATCTGGTGTTTTTATAATTTCGTTTGAATCGCCAGCATTTTGTACTTTTAATGCTAATTTGAATTTTGAGTTCGACCAGATTTGATCATCTACAACACCGGTTGGTTTCTGCGTCGCCAAAATCAAATGAATCCCTAAAGAACGTCCAATTCGTGCAGTGGAGACAAGCTCTTTCATAAAGTCCGGCTGTTCGGATTTCAGTTCAGCAAACTCATCCGAGATAAGGAATAAATGCGGCATCGGCTCGTCCGCTTCTCCTTGCTTGAAGAGTTTCTGATATTGATTGATATGATTCACTTCATATTTTCCAAACAGACGCTGTCTCTTTTGCAGCTCCGCTTTAATAGAAGCTAAAGCTCGCATGGACTGTGCTTTGTCCAAGTTGGTAATCGTACCCATCAGGTGCGGTAACTTGTTGAACAGATTCGCCATGCCTCCGCCTTTATAGTCAATTAGTAGGAACGCGACTTCATAAGGGTGGAAGTTGACAGCAAGCGATAGAATGTAAGACTGGATGATTTCCGACTTACCAGAACCTGTTGTACCAGCTACTAAACCATGCGGTCCGTGTGCTTTCTCATGAAGATTAAGCCGAACAATATCTTCTTTACCGCGAAGCCCTAATGGAACAGCCAGTGTCTTGTACGTTTCATTACGCTGCCAGCGATTCTGAATCGCTAGTTCCTCTACTTTTTCTACACCATACATTTCTAAGAAAGTCACTTGCTCGGGTATCGAGTTTTTTAGGTTTTGTAAATGGTTGAGTGGCGCTAGCGCTCGCGAAACAGCTTCTTTATGGAAGTTCTTCGGAAAATGGTCCGGACGAAATGCTTTATTCACGAGTTCGCCTTCTTCTAGCACAATCTTACCGTCATTGCTGTCGCGAATGTCAATAACTGTTTTCACATGCTCTGGCAATGCCCGTAATACGTCTTGAACGAATACAAGTGAAACGCCATATTCACTTGGATCTTCATTGAAGAATTCCATAATTGTATGATCAAGGACAAGCTTTTCATCCGTAAGCAATACAACGTAATGCGGCGAGAAATAAATCTTCTCATTGGAATTCTTCTTCTCATCGACCTGCTGCTTGCGTTCCTTCAGTACTTGGTACATGCTGTGCAAAACTTGGTCGCGTGAGCGTTCATGGTAAACGAATCCGCGCACATTGATGTCACGTACGCTTGCATGCGGAAGCCAGCGCATCCACTCCCAATCTTTCTTCTCTTCTTCCGGAAAAACAGTAACAAACTGCAAATCATGATAGCTGTGAAAAAGCGACAGCTGCATAACAAGCAACTGCAATTGCTCCAATACTAACTTTCGCGGTCCAATATATCCGACAGGTCCTTTTCGTAGAGAAGTGATTACAGGAACATTTCTTAATTCATCGAATTGGCCCAGCAAATGTCTAGCTTCATCTACTAATTCATCTTTATCTTGCGTAAATTCTTCCTCGTTAAATGAAATTTCAAAGCTTGCATCGACGCTTCCTAAGCCCGTTCGAAAGTTTAAGAAATCATGATGGTACATTGTTTTTTCATAGATGCGTGCTTCTGTCGCAGCAGCCATCTCTGAGATTTCTTCAACATCCGGATAGTGATATTGCAGTGCATGCCGCTGTTCTTCACTAGCGGCATACAATTCCTTCGTTTTACGCTGTAAATATTCTTTATATGTTTTCTCACGGTGTTTCATATTTGCTTTATACTCTTTCACACTCTTTACATAAGAGGTAATCGAGAAAATAATCGTAACTGTTGTCACAGCAACCATAACAATAATGAAAATACCTCGCGGCTGTATTAGTGAAATAATTACCAAGGCCGCAATCATAACTAACGGAGGTATGATCGTTCTCGCTAACTGCTCACTTGGCTTGCTTGGCTTATTGGCAGGTTTAGCAATTGTCTTTTTTTCTTCTGGCTCTCGGTATATAATTCGTGGAGAACGATGATAATCTGGATATTCGCCGCTATATGGCTTTTCTTGCCCAATCAATTCAACTAGTGACGTATCTATTGCTTCGTCTGCTTGTAGTTCAATGCTGTCTGCGCTTATTTTTAATAAGACACCGTCAGCAAACAGGATGTCGCCCTCTTCTATCAGTATCTCTTGATCATGCGTTACAAGCTGATAATTGTGGTAGACAGCCCCACTTTGAATATCCAATTCAAAGACAGGTAACGATTCTCTTCTCATCAGAACAAAGTCTGCTTTCCAGTTCTGTTTGCTAATTGCATTATAAGAAGCTGCTCCAAAAGTAAGATTTGACTGTCCGGCAATATCGTACAAAATAGTCGTATGCGCATCTATTACATATAAGGAAAGCTCTCCTATGTGTTTTACATTGGTGATTATTTCCTTGTCATCATGTAAGTTGTGTCCATCCCATTCCAATACCAATTCATTTGGAAGCGCAGCTATTGTTACTTGGTTTTTACGGCTGTTTCCTATGGTTATCGTTTGGCCGGAATCTGCCGGTAAATGGCATTTATGCAATTTTTCTTGATATGCAGCTAGCAGTATTTTATGTGCCATCGTTCCTTCTTCCTCTCTATGCACGCCATCCATTGCTGATCGACATTATTTCTCTTCTTGTTTCTTCTCTTCTTCTGCCTTCTTCTCTTCCTCGTTCTTCTGCTCTTCCTGAGATGCGCCTTCCTGCTCTTCAGATGCTGACGCAGCCTCTTGCTCAGGTCCCTCTTCTGTTCCGGCGTCTTCACCAAGAGGATCAAGATTGTATTCTTCCAGCAATTTATCCAGCTGATTTTGTAAATCTTCTACTTGTTTATCGCGTTCTGTTCCCGAGATGTCTGGGTTGTTTTTCACTTGTTCCATTTTTTTAATTAAGCCATAGATAATCAGCTGTGGATCGTCGATAAATTTAGCTTTTTCTAAAGAAGCATCAAATTCACCTTGTCCGTTGTAAATCCAATAAAGCAAATAATCTTGATCGCTTTGGAGCGTTACATTATTTAAAATTGATTTTTTCTCTTCATCTGATAGAGATTCGGCTTGAATGTAAGAGTAAGCTAACGCATATTTCGTTTGACTCGGCAGTTTAGCTGGATCTTCATCTTCTAAAGTGGAAATCACTTCGTTATAGTCTTCTGCCAAAAACTTCTCAAATGCTTCCAGCTGCTTGTCCTGAAAAGGCTCTTTGATCAGTGCAAAGTAAACAAGTGGTACTGCTAATAATACACTGAGAATAATCATGACAATCGTCAACTGTTTATAAAGGCGGAAGCGTTTGGTTGGTACGAAGCTCATTACTTTATCTGTTTTCTTCTGCTCTTTTTCATAGCTTTCATGAAGAAACTTTCTGAGTGCTTCTATAGAATCAGCTTGCTGAACACCTTTTTCGAAATCTGACTCATTAGCATTGTCTAAAGAACCATGGTAAAGCTGATCAAATGTATACTTTTTTGAAAACATAGCAATACTCATGCATTTGTATTGTTTTAGGAAAGTTTCTGACTGTATGTCAAATGGGGGTACAGTCTCACGCACACCGCGATGAATAAGTTGCGGCATTAAATTCTCATCGAATACTAGATTGTCTGGATGAAGAAAGAACGTGATTCGACTGGAAAGGAATTTTTCAAGCTTACCAATATTGCTAAGAATACGCAGCTTATCATGGTGACGCAGCTGTTGTGCCTCAGACCATTCTTGGCGTTGATCATGAATAGTGTAAATAAAATCTAAACTATCCTCATTATCTTGTGCCTCCATCGGTACAAAAAAATCAGAAGGCTGATGCATTAAATACAGCTGTCGAATATCGTTAACAGCTGTTTGTGATTTCGGTATAGTAATTCGAACTGTTTGGTTTTCTCGCCGCAGATTATATATGGCGTTATCTAATTCTATCTTTTTCTCATTCATAGTGGGCTGGCTCCTTCACAATCAGCACAGACGGCAGCAGTTTATAAGACAACAAGTACGTCGCCGTCTGTTACTGGATAGTCTCTCAGATAGTCATCATCCGCCAAGACAAGATTCTTCGTCAGAATCTTGATTGTGGAAATAGTGTAGCTTTGTTCAATACGCAATGTTTCCATTACATGATGAAGCAGCTGCTTCACCGTCAATTGGGTAGGAATACGTAAGTCATAAACAGAATTTTCTCCGCTGACACGATGAAAATCCATTGTTACGTTAACATGTTTCGTATTAGCCATCGTCTTTCTCCTAGTCTAATAATTTTCTCATCAGCATGTACAAACCAACACACAGTACTAGCGCAATTCCGGTTAAGAAGATTAAAACGCCTTTTCCTGAGTCCTCTTTCGTTTCATCCGATTCCTCCTGTGCAGTTGCTGCCTCCGACGTATAGTCAGAAGTAAATAACGAATCCTGCACTTGCTCATTACGCGTTGGCGCATCAATTTCAAGGGTGAAGATCGTATTTTGCAGGTCTTCCAATCCTGATTTCTGCTTTTCAGATTTTTGCTGAATTTCTTCCGTGGTATCGGCTTTAAATAGATTTGGAAACTTTTTTTCCTTTTCTGTTTCTTGGTTTTCCGTTACGGCATCCTTGTCTTTTTGGATACGGTCGATTTGCAAATCCAGGCTACCATCTTCATTTTTATCTTCAGAATGAGTTTCTGCTGATACTTCCAATGGAAGTATCAGCAGAAAGATAATGAATATGGACGCCAAATCAAACCGTTTCTTGTTGGTCTTCATCGGCAATATCTACTCCTTTGTCCGTTTGACTGAACACCAGCAGGTTCACAATTGCCCCTGCTGCTGCGGCAACAATCAAAATGAATATCGCAGCGGTATAGTTGACGGAACCTTCTACAATACGAAGCATAAATGTTTCCATGTACTGCAAAGGAGAAAACTTCTCAATAGCTGGGAATGCTGTGCTTGCTGTCCCGATTGCATCCGTAAAGAACAGATACACACTGAATATTGCTAGCAGGATGAACATCCCTATCATTTTTAGCTGCCTCAGCAGGTATGTTGCTACTAGCAGCATAGCTGTGATAAGAAACGCCATAACGGCTGTTATCTGCAGCTTGTTCATGTCATCGATAGGCAAGTAATAACTTGACACGATACCAATAACAATACCTTCTAGCACACCAAGACCAGCGGTAATAATAGTGATTGGTACATTCTGTGCCAATAAGGTGCTTTCTGATGCAAATTGGTCACTTTGTTTACGCTTCATATGCAATGTTGAAATCACATAAGCTGTAAACAATACGACAATGAAGCTAATCAGCACAAGATAATAAGGCGTGAAGATCGTTTCACTTTGTGCTGCAATGGTACCCTCGTTACTAGTTTGAACAGGATTTGATAGGAATTCATATAAATTTTCGTTCTGTCTTTCCCCAACTCGGCTATTTTCCAATACTTCTGTAAAGTTCTCTGTAAAGTTACGGTCATCCGATAGTTTATCGGTCATATTGGATGCGAGCTGTTCCGCCTCGCTCACTAGTGTAGTACCGCTTTCTTCAATCTGTTGCGCTTGTGTATCGATACTCTCAAAAGTATCATAAACTTGGTCAGCTGTATTTGTATTACTCTGAGCCTGTTCAGCCAAAGCTTGACTTGACGTTAACAGCGGCTGGAACTCACTATTAAGTGTAAGAACAGCTTCCTGCTCGCCCTGTGCG
Source organism: Terribacillus sp. DMT04 (assembly GCF_019056395.1). Taxonomy (NCBI): domain Bacteria; kingdom Bacillati; phylum Bacillota; class Bacilli; order Caryophanales; family Bacillaceae; genus Terribacillus; species Terribacillus sp. DMT04. Next base: position 1,249,695 of record NZ_CP077639.1, on the reverse strand, counting down.
TTCGTCTGAATCTCTGCCTGCTGCTCAAGCAATGCCAGCATTTGATCCCGCCATGCTGCTACATCCTCTAATGTCTGATTCACACTTTGGTTCAACACTGCAGCTTGTTCATTCGTGGCAGCAACTTGATTCGTCAGTGAATCAGCATTTGCAATCGTCTGCTGTAGCTGTTCTTGGTAATTGCTTACTTGCAGACGGAATGTTTCCGTCGGTGTACGCAGCTGTTCTGTTACACTGCCAGTAATCTGACCAGTCATATAGTCTGTAAGCAACTGTTTAATATCTTTTTTATTAAACAGTGAGTGAAGTGAATTTGGCGTCGAAAGACTATCTAATGACTCTTCATTGAAACCTTTAGGAAGCCCATGCAGACCAAAGCCATAATAGCTTTCGTACAGTGCGCCTAACTCTTGGTAACCAGAGATAGAATTTGCCGCCGTTTGAATTAACGTTTTTGTAGTTTTATCGAGATCTTCTACAGATGAGCTAATTTCATGCTTGATAACGTTGTTTTCAATATAAAGCTTCTCTGGCTCTTGTTCTTCCTTGTCTTCGTCCGGTTCATCAGCACCAGGATTTTCTTTGTCTTCATCAGGTTTATCTGTTCCAGGGTTTTCTCCGTTTTCATCAGGTTTACCTGTCCCAGGTTCCTCACCTGCATTTTCATCATCAGTTGGCTTTTCACCATTAGACGGTTGTTCAGGCTTTACGCCACTTTCATTTCCTTGTTCCGTTTCAGGTGTATCTGTGTTTCCTTGGTTTGAATCTCCATCATTGTTTGGCTCTTTTTCCTGGTTCGGTACTGTTTCTGCTTCCTCTTTAGGAGGCGTCGTAGCGTTTGTGTTATCTTCTGTGTTGCCATCCTCAACGTTCATATTGGTTTTCGTATCGATATTTAAAGAGGCGAGCAGTTGTCCAGAAGCAGGTGCATATGCCAATTCGTCTGGCTTGTCCACATCTTTAATATCTTTTTGTTCTAACTCCCAGCTCCAATTGATCGGGTTAAATACATCAAAGTTTTCTGCTTCTTCTTTTCGTAGTGTAAGATTTACTTTGAACTCGCCCTCACGGTTTGCTGGCAGCTTAACTTTTCTTTCTTCTACAATTTTAGTTGTATAGTTTTGCTCTTCTTCACCTGGAAGCTGGAGTGTTAGATTTTCAATGGTGAATCCGTCTGGTTTATCTAAAGTGAAGATTTGACCTTCTTTTTTGTTTTCTTCCAGGATCACTGTATCTGTTACCTGTACTCCTTCTTCCGTTAACTTTTCATTCAAGCGATTGAATTCGTCTTTTAAAGTGTCAGAATCAGGGTTATAACTCTTATTATTTTCGGACAAATACTTGTTCGTTGTTGCAATCACGTTCGTAATCTCATTAACAACGTTATTGTCTTCATCCTCTAATCCTACACCTTGAAAGTCTTCCGGATCCAAAGATGGAAGTTTTTCAATAGCAGTGTTTATTCTAGTTTTAGCTACCTCATCTGGATCATCGAAAAGCATGTTGACAATCTCTATACTCGAATCTTCTTCCAAATCATTTACAATCGTGTTATTGATTCTTTCACCGATCTTATTTCGAAACTGTTCATTGCTTTCTGTTAAGTAGGCATTAATGTCTTGCTGTAAAGCTGCCACTCTTTCAGATGATTGCTGCAGCTGCTGTTTTAATGAGACAGATCCAGAATAGATGTTAGCTGTATTGAGCGCTGTGACAGGTGTGCGCATCACGGATGTATTGGCAGCATTTTCACGGTTAGCCGCAAACTGTTGATTGATGGCCTCATTTGTAGCTGCCAGCTGATCGAGCTGCTGTTCTACCTCTGCAGAAGTAAGACCTTCACTAAATTGAGCCATTTGTTCTTGGAAGGTTGCTAGATTTGTTGTATTCGACTCTTTTAATTGCATTACTTCGTCTAATTCATCAACAAAATCTGTGCCTGTCTGTGATTCCTCTACTAACTGTTCTTCATAAGAAGCTAATAAATCTTCGAAACTTGTAAAGCTCTCTTTGGATGCTTTTGTATTGTCTTGCACGCTGTTAAATTGATCTGTATAACCTGATAGCGGCTGATATACATTTGAATTATAGGAATTCGTATATACTGCCTGTCGGTTCACCATTTGGCCGATGCTATCTTGCGCATTTTGCAGATTTCCGATGATGCTGGCAAAATAAACGTCAATGATTTGACGGTTAAAGTCATTCAATATATCGCTTGCTGTCTTTTCTGCTTGCTGCTTTATTTGCGGCGATTCTGATGCATTAACCTTATATTGAAGCACTACCTGCTCTGGCGCTTCAGCTGTTATGTTTAACGATTTTTCTGAGAAGTCATTGGGAATTACAATCATCATGTCATATGTATTATTCTTTAAGCCGCTTTCCGCAACTCCCCGACTCACAACGAACCATTCATTATTTTCGTTCTCACTAACTGAACTGATAAAGGCATCTCCAAAGGCTAGTTCGGTTCCATTGAAAGTAGAGCCATTATCTTCATTGACGAGAGCGATAGACATATTTTGTGTCTTCGGCTGCTCTGCTGTCTTGGTCGTTTCTTGGTGAAGCGTTAGGTAAGATAAACCAGACGCTAGCAATACAATCAGTACTAGAAACAAAATCCATCTTTTATCAAACTTTTTCAATGTATTTTCAACTCCTGGTGTCTCCAGTTTGTATATTTTGTTGTTTTAAACAAACACTAAGTAAAACAGCATGGTACATTATGACCTGTCTTTCTACATTAATTAGGCTGCATAACGCATGCGTCATGCAGCCCACTCTGTCGTCTCATGCGACGGTTACGCAGCAGCCAGATGGGTGCTTATCTGAAACCGAAGTTTTGGGATAGTGCTTGATCTTGCTCTTGTACTGCTTGTGCTGTTTTTTCCAACTGTGCTTGGATATCAAGCATAAGCTGAGAGAACTCTTGAACTTTTGGTCTTAGCTGAACGAATTGATCATCAAAGCGATCGAATGCTCTACCTTCCCACTCTGTGCGAAGTTGGTCTTGCAAGTTAGATAGTGTGTTTAGAACATCATCGATACGTTGAGAACTAGTACCATATGTTTTTGCGTGGTTTTGTAATTGCTCTGGGGTCATGCGAATTTGTCCAGACATTTACTCAGCTCCTCATCATTTTTTTACAGAAGGTTGTATCTATTCCAATAAATGTATACCCATTACCTTCACAGTTAAATCCTAAAGAAAGTAAAAATTAAAGTCAACGGACTATGAAACGATTTCCAGAAATTGATTAGTAAGTCATGGTGTTGGCTAGGATTATATCCCGGTTATTGCCACATAATTATAAACATCCGTTATAAAAGTCTTATAAACTGGTAAAATGAGGATTTTTGTCGAATTACATAATAGCAGCATAAATGTCATAAAAAATAGAGCGTGTAGGTACACGCTCGCTAAACTAAGCAATCAATTTCAATCCAATTGCAGCTGCTAATATCATCGCAATACAGACAATTCTCTTCCAATCTTTTGATTCTCGGAAGAAAAGCATGCCGACAATGGCTCCTCCTGCAGTTCCGATTCCTGTCCAAATCGCATAAGCGGTTCCCATTGGAAGGTAAGCCATACTATATGATAAACAGCCGAAGCTTCCTGCAAATCCCAGAATAAACAAGCCTATATTAGCTGCAGTTGGTTTTTCATTAAGTTTATTAATCATGGTTACACCAAACACTTCAAATAAACCCGCAATAATTAATACAATCCAAGCCATTAGGTGCTCTCCTCCTTCTGTTCTTCCCCAGTTACAAGCTTGAGTCCAATCACTCCTGTTAGCAGCACAGCGATTAACACAACTTTAGCCAGCTGGAAGGGTTCACCGAAAAAGAGCATATCTGCAATAACCGTACCTGTTGATCCAATACCAACGAAAACGGCATATACCGTTCCGACAGGCAAATGTTTACTCGCCCGCAGCATCAAATAAAAACTGAGTAAGATACAAAGAACCGTACCAGTCCATTCCCAAAAGTTGCTCGCATGCTTCAAGCCAATCACCCACAGAACTTCAATAATCCCTGCCAGCAAGACATACATCCATTGTTTTGTCATTGTCATTTCCTCCAATCAAAAAAGCCTGGGAGAATTTTTCATCTCCCAGGCTTTTATCCTTCCGTGTCACAGCAAAGCTGTGTGTTTTCTCTCGGACCAGGCCAGCATGCAGCTGCGGAACCCTAGAAAACTATTCCCCGTATTATTTCTGTCAGTATAAAGGCTTAGCGAGCAGGATGCAAGCATTCAAAGGGCAGAATCTTTATAATAATGTTAGAAGGAAGTGTATGTATGCAATCATTAAAAGCTTTACTGGAACAACGGATTGGACTAACAGAAGAAGTAACTCTTGCTTCTCTGCCGAATTTTCTTGAGAAATTTTCACAAGCAATACCATTTGAGAATCTACGTATAATAAACCAAGAGGCAAGCCCGCTTACTAAAGCAGAATTGCACGAGAAGATTCTGCTTCGAAACGAAGGCGGCGTCTGTTATGAATTAAATACACTTCTCTACTATTACTTACTAGAAGAGGGATGGAATGTCACCATGCTGACAGCCTGCATCTATAATCAGCAGGAAAATGTATGGAGTGCAACAGGCAATACCCATGTAACCATCCTTTTAGAGCATAAAGGAAAGAAATTCATTGTTGATGCAGGGTTTGGAGCGAATATTCCCCTTGCTCCTGTACCTATAAATGGGCAAGCAATTTCAACTCCTAATGGTCTTTTTCGGATCAAACAGCAGGATAGGTTTTATCTACTTGAATTAAATTTAGCAAATCGTGATCACAATTGGCGCATAGGTTATCGTTTTTCAGAAGCAAACAAAATTACGGACGTAAAACAATTAGAACAGATCCAGAAACGAATTGAGACTGATGCTGCTTCACCCTTCAATAAGTCACCTTTACTTACAAAACGGACAGCAGCTGGACTCTTTACTTTGACGCCAACTTCGTTTACAGAATGGAGCAACGGTGTAGCTGCTAAACAAACAATTAATGAAGATACGTATCATATGATGCTAAAGACTAAGTTTAATATATAATAGCCGCAGATATTGCGGCTATTTTTTCTACGCGTTTGTAAGCAGCACAGACAACTTTCCCTTCGCATAATCCCCTGACCTAATCACATACTAAGTGAAACAAAAAAGGATGGATGAGCTGATGAAAAGCAATCAATTCGGTGTTCATGAGATCACGGATTTACGGGAACTTAGTAACTTCAAATGGGCTTGTCTGACACAGACGCAAGCTCAGCTTCAGCAAGTGGAGAACCACGACTTAAAACAACTTCTTCAAGCAAGTGCAGAACAAGACAAGCTAACGATCAAGCGTATGCTGCCTTTCTTAGAATCGGCCAGCCAATCATTTATGCATGGGGAGGGATCTGTATGAAAGAACAACCGTTATCTGTAGCTGATCGCGGAATTGCTACCGATTTGTTGTTTAAAACAAAAGCTTCCATTAAAGACTTATCTGCTGTCATTTCAGAAACGACTACTGGGGAGCTTCATGAGCTTCTGACAGATGAACTGCATAAAGCCATTCAGCAGCATGAAAAAATTTATGGTTTCCTGCAGGACCGCGGTATTTATGATGCCTATCGGGTTCCGCATCAGCTTGAGAAGGATAGCAGCTATATTGCTGAAGCATTGGAAAGGTCAGGTGGGATGCAATGAAAGCTGGATTACATGAAGAACTCGAACTACAAGAACTGCTGCACTTCAAAAGTCTTTGTCTGACCAAATCGTCCATGATGAAAGCTTTTGTTTCTGATTCTTCTTTAAAACGCCTAATGGTATCCGACGCTGATACATCCCTTCAGCACGTGCAGGAATTAACGAATCTGCTGGAAAGGACAAGAGAAATATGAATGAAATAGTAAAAAAGCTTATAGGTATGGGTGCATTCAGTGATCAAGTGATTGCATCCGATATGCTGCAGTCAGCAAAAGCAGGTATCAAAAGCTACGCACTTGCCATTACTGAAACTGCCACCCCTGAAATTAGACAAGTACTTATAAAGCAATTGGATGATGCTATCAAGCAGCATCGAGACATCTCCTTATATATGATGGATAATGGCTATTATCATCCGCAGGACACTGCTCAGCAGCTAGAGCAAAACTTAAAAATTGGACATACAGCTATTTCATTAGCTAACGGAAAAGACTGACAGTACTATTTCTCGGTTTAATTTCCTTTTCTCAGCAAAAGTCACTAGCATGAATAAAGATAACACTGCACAAAAAAAGGGATGACCGCTGCGGTCATCCCTTTCCATTAATTTACTTTATCACCTTGGTAAACATCCACATCTAAAGGTGCGCTCAGCATTTCTTTTGCAGCTGCACTGAATTTCTGGAAGTGGCTGCTATTATTATGTGCTTGTACAGCGTCCATGTCTTTCCAGTTTTCAATCATAATAAGGCTATTCGCATCTTTCGGATCTTGGTATAGGTCATAGCTATTGTTGCCTGCTTCTGCCTGGCTTCCTTCTATAACAGCGTCAATTTCTTTTAGGAATTCTTCTTTCTTCTCGGGTTTTACTGACATTCTAGCGTGAATAATAATCATAATTATCTCTCCTTATTTCCATTCTGTAATTTGTTCTACCGGTAAGCGGTAAGATTGATGGCCATTATCGAGGGCCTTTCCAATTGATAGCAGCATAACGGGCGCATAGCGATTTTTGTCCAGTTCGAATACTTCCGCTATTTTATCTTTCTCAAATCCGCCAATTGGATTCGTATCGTATCCATAAGCTTTGGCTGTCAGCATAATCTGCATGGACACCAGACCGCTATCTATCAACACAGATTCGCGATTTCCCTGTTCGGAAATACCAGATAGCAGGCTGCGGATAGAAGTCACTTGCTGCTCTTTCACATCCTGTGGCATCATGCCAAGTTCAACAGCTTTGTCGTATATTTCTTCAAGGTAATCAAGATTTTGCAGGTCGCCAAACACTGCAATTACTGCTGATGATGTCTCAACTTGCCGCTGATTAAACCATGCCAGTGGCGCAAGCTTCGCCTTTGCTTCCGGACTTTCAATAACAACAAATCGCCATGGCTGCAAGTTGACAGAAGATGGCGCCTTTGTTGCAGCAGTCAATATCTCAGTCATTTCCTCTTTACTGATTTTCACATTTTCATCATAACGGCGAATCGAGCGGCGGTCATGTAAAACTTGCAGAAACGCCTCTTTATTATAAGTTGATGCCTGGTTCATTTTTGTCCTCCTAGGTGCTGTTTCGTGACGCGTGAGACATTATCACTAACTCTGCTTAACATATGCAGGAATTGCTCCAGCTCTTTCTCACTAAATCCAGCAAATGTTTCTCTAACAAATTGTCTTTTTTCCTCATAGGACTGCTCAATGTGTCGCTTTGCTTCCTCATCCAGCTTTACCCATGTAGCTCGCTGATCATCTGTTTTCTTATAGCGAACAATGGTGCCGGCAGTTTCGAGTTGTTTTAGGTGTCTGGTGACAGCTGCCGCATCAATATTAACTTCTTTTTGTAAAGCAGATTGCGGAACTTCACCATGCCTCAGTAAATAATGCAGTATTTCCACACGGGAAGTACTAGCACCGAAGCACGTCTCGAATTTTGAACAAAGATTTTTGTTCACCGCCTGCAACTGTAAAAAAATCTGTAAACGAACGGAACATTCATCCATTGGCAAAATCCTTCCTCTTTAATTGATAGCTCAATGTTTGATACGTCAATTATATATAGTACACTGCACGCTGTCAAAAAGCTTGCTCAAAAAAAGAGTGATGCATAAGCAACACTCTCAGTCGGTTGTTTTCTTCCAGCTATCGTTCATTACCATTTTACCTGGCCATGTGTAAGCAGTCAGTCCGCCATCCACAACTAAATCCTGCCCGCTAATGTAGGAACTGTCATCGGAAACGAGAAAAAGTACTGCATTGGCAATTTCCTCTGGTGCACCCAGCCGGCCCATTGGAGCCAGCCATTTGTTCGCTTCACGGAATTCCTTGCCTTGCTCCTCCGCTTTTGAACCAGATAATTCATCGATTAATGGGGTTTCAATCGTACCCGGTGAAACAGAATTTGCCCGGATGCCTAATCTGCCATAATCAATGGCTGTTGCCTTGGTGAAATTGATGATACCACCCTTGGCGGCATTATAGCCTGAACGGTCAAGATCTGCAAAGCTGCCGCTCATGGACGCATTGTTCACGATCGCACCTTTACCATTCTCCAACATGAGCGGAATGAGAAACTTACTCATTAAGAATGTACCGCGCAGATCTGTTTTTTGGATAGAATCGAATAATTCAATCGGATATTCATGCACCTTCCCGCCTTCTTGATCAATACCAGCATTATTGAAAAGTACATCTACTTTTCCATACTTTTCTTTAACGATGCTTACAAATTCCTGCACACTATCTTCGTCAGATACATCTACCTTAAAAGCCTCTGCTTGACCTCCATCTTCTTGGATAGATTCCGTCAGTTCCGTTAAATCCTCCTGCTTTAAATCAGCCACAAGAACTGCAGCACCTTCTTTTGCAAATAAAGAAGCAGTCGCTCTGCCAATACCGGTTGCCCCGCCGGTAACGACTGCAATGCGATTATCTAATTTTCCCAAGTCTAAAACTCCTTTACCATTATACTTTCTGTAGTGTTTTACCAACTTCGCACAAAACAAAACATTTACAGCATAGGCAGTTTAGCTCGGACTATTTTTTCGACAGATTTCATCATTTTCTTCCTTAAATTGTATATTATTGCCGTTTAATCTGCTAAAATAAAGGCAGATATCCGAACAATCTTCTTGTGTTTGAAGAGAAAGGACTGGAAAACGACGTGCAAATCACATTGAAAGATAGTTTTCACCATCAGCTAGTGAAATGGTACGAACGTGTTAAATTACATGATACAGCTAAAGCCTTAACATATCGTAATATGCTTGAGGAGCTGCCAAAATCAAAAAGCGAGTGGATGCTCTTTCGGCTGTTTGATGTGAAGCACCTGCTGCAAAACCATTACATAGCACAAGCAAAAAGTTTAATGAAATCCATATGTGTGCAGGAATTAGATAATAAATATCTGTATTATTATTGTCTCTTTCAATCTGATATTTTTCTTTTAGATGGTGAACATAAAAAAGCAATTTGTACTTTGGAAAAAGCGGGAAAATATGTGGCAGCTGTAGGAGAGGATGACACTGCAGAACTGCATTACAAGCTCGGAACCAATTTCCACTATCTTGGCATAACACCGCTTGCAAAGCTTCATTTTGAACAGGCATTTCGAATATTTAGCAAGGATAATACTTCTTTAGTGCGTAAATCACATGCACTCATGGGTATGGGACTAACTTCTCTAAATGCTGGTGAAGAAAAAGATGCAGAAAAATATCTATTGCTTGCCACAAAAATAGCTGAAAAATTAGGACATAAACAATCACTGGCTTCTGTTTACCATAATCTTGGTGCGCTATTTCTTCATCAAAACAGAACGGCAGACGCACTTTTTTATCTGGAAAAGGTTAGTGAATTTGCGGATTCCTCCCTCCTTATTGCAAATGATTATTTGCGTACGGAGGCTTATATGAAACAAGAAAATCATCAGAAGGCTTATCAGTCTTTTGAACATGGATTCCAATTATGCAAACAGGAAAACAGTCAAGATTATTTGTGGCGTTTCGCCATGCTTTTAAAAAAGTTTGATGATCCAGAGGGCTTTCGTGTATTAGTAGAACCCAGCTTGTCCCAGCTCCAAGGAGCAAGACACGAACATGTAACAGAGCGCTTCCGTCACTTGCTGACTACATATTTTACAGAAAACGAGCAATTCGACCAGGCTTTTAAAATCCAACTCGCTACCTGTTAGCGGTAAAATACATGATTTCCGATTTGCTTCACTTGTTCTTGCGTATCGGCGATCCAGTTTGTTGTAGAAGTTTTTGGGTTCATGAACCAGACAATATTATTCATATTATCTTTCTGAATTAGTGCATCAGCTACAGCTTGTTCTGTCTCTTCTGTTGGTTCACTCTTCCAAATAACACCAGTCATTACTGGCTGGAACTGCCCCTCTTGCATAATAACATCATGAATGGTATCTGGAAACTCTTCGCTTTCTATGCGATTCAAGACAACTGTCGCAACTGCTACTTTACCTGGATAGTCTTCCCCACTCGTCTCTGCTTGTACTAATCTTTGCAAAAGATGAATGTCTTCTGCCTTGTATTGCTTTTGTTTAAAGGTTACCTCGTCTAATTCAGTTTTTTGCTTCTCTTGTTCCGATAACACAAGGGAATCTGGACCTTCTACTGTATGCAGGTTTTTTTCGTTTAAAGAGGGCTGTATTCTTTCATCTGCGTAGACTTTTGCTGGATATACACCTTGCTTCATATTTTGTATCGGCAAATAAAGCAATAGACACAAGTTACTAACAACAAAGAAGATTAATAAGGAATGCGAGAGTAGTTTTTGCATAATCCAGTCCTTTACTATGTTTATGTAAGTTAAAATTCATCCATAAACGCTTAATACCCACTCATAACTAATGACAAACATGGACTTGCTATGGCTAGTGTATGTGCGGATCGTGAAAAATAGTCCTGTCATTTGCTTGCTAACTTGGAATTCTTTTCTCTTCTTCAAGTTACTTGCCCATCCTTCACTGGACGATTGTGCATACAGTAAAGAGATAGGAGGAATGAACATGAGCTATACACACTATCCGTATCATCCAGCACAGACAGCATATACAAACGCATATGCTCGAAATAATGGGGAAGATCAGCGCTTTGGGTTTGCTTTCATCCCATTCCTTGGCGGTCTTGCTGGCGGGCTTCTAGGCAGTGCATTCGTAAACGGTCCGGGATATGGTTACAAATACAGCAACCCTTATCCGGTACCTTATCCAGTCCCTTATGCCTATCCTGCACCCTACCCTTACGGCAACTACTATTATCCAGGGCGGCCGCGTTAATATAAATTGGGCAGCTATTGCTGTCCTTACATATTATTTAAAAGAATGAGCCACACTACTAGTCAGGAGGTGGCTTGATATGCAGCAAAAACAAACAAAACCTATTCAGCGCGATGAAGCAGCAGAAGCAATCGGACTAGATCAGAACGAGCAAGCAATGAACGGGGAGTACGGTCATCCGGAAACAGAATATGAAAATAATGTCCATAAACAAGAGAAAACACAGCGATAATAGCTGTGTTTCTTTTTGGACTATATTATATAAACTTAGAAGCAATATAAGTAACAACAAACCATACTGCGAGTGCCACAACTATACCTAGCATAAATCCTCTAATAAATGAATACCGACTGCGCACGTACTAGCACCTCTTTTAGCTTTTAACCCTAGTCTGCACATTCTTACATCTTTTTATAAGTACGCAGTCTGTTTCAAGCTTACTTTTTAATAGCGGTTGAATTAGTCTTTGCATTAACTTTAGCTGCCTGCTGCTGCTTTTGATAATCTTCTTTAAATTTATCCTTTGCCGCAGAATAGATGCAGAACATGCTCGACCCTCCTCTTTTGTTTGTTACTTCTGTTTTGCCAATTTGCTGATTATTAAAACTCGTTTTTTAATCTTTTTTAAGTAGTATGCTTAAACCTCTCCGCGGATGTCAGATAATGCGAAATACGCACCAAAATATCCGCCCTTCTTACTTAAAAACCGAATCATATTTATTCAGCAGCATAATATGCCTCTGCTGCTTTCGCTGCCTGCTTCCTTAACACAGAAAACGGCATACTCCCCTTCTCCCTTTTCAGTTTTACTACTAGTTGCTGCCAAATTGCTTCTTCGCGAATACTGTCCAACAGTTCATGTCCGTCCCAGGTTAGCCCGTAAATGAGCAGCTCCTCTTCCTCTTCTTCCTCATCAAGAACCATTTCCAACTTGATTAACTTCGCTTCCTTCATCAGCTGCAAATGATAATTCATCTCCTCTTCTGTATAATCATCCTCCTCTGTCACCTCCAATGCAAAACCGCCCTCGGTATATTCTGATTCAATATCCAATAGAAGATCTCTGATAATACTCATATTTCGCTTCATGCGCGTCACCTCTACCCCTTAATTTCTGCCTGGAGTGGTTTATTCCTTCAAAAAAGACTTCCTTTCAAAAGGAAGTCTCACTTTTACTATGTTATTTCTAAAATCGTTGGTTCCATGAAAGAAGCAGTACGCTGTCCCTTAATTTGCAGCGCTACATGATCGCCTTCCTGCCAAGCGGGAAAAGAAATAGGCAGAGAAGCTTGATAATCCATATCGCCAACTTGGATAACGTAATGCCTTTCTGTTCCTTGGAATTGGCTGAGTGTAATCTGCCCCGGCAGTCCCTCCTCTTCGGCAGATAGAAGCTCCCATTGTTCTGGTCTGACCGGAAATACGTGCTGCTGCTTCAGCTGCTCTGCTACACCGATATCTTTCCAGAGAAGATTCGTGTCAGCTGGCGTAAAAAACTCTCCTTTCCAGCTGCCTTTAACAAGGTTTGCTTTTCCAACAAAAGTCGCCACAAAGGTTGTTTCAGGACGCTGGTATATGATTTCTGGTTTGTCTGCTTGCTCTATGCGTCCTTGCTGCATGACGAGTACTCGATCAGCCATTGCCAGCGCTTCTGTCTGATCATGCGTAACATATATAATCGTGGCCCCTAGCTTCCGATGAATCTGCTTAATTTCTTTCCGCATACTAATGCGCAGTTCTGCATCCAATGCACTGAGTGGTTCATCCATAAGCAAGACATCCGGTTCTGGGGCAATGGCCCTTGCCAGCGCCACACGCTGCTGCTGCCCGCCGGAAAGTGCAGCTGGATATCTTTTTCGAAAAGCTTCCATACCGACTAACTGCAGCACCTCTGTCACTCTGTGTTCCTGCTCATTTGCTGTCCTTTTCTTAGCATATCGATGATTTTTTAAGGCGAAGCGGACATGCTCTTCGACGTTCATATGCGGCCACAGCGCAAATGACTGGAAAACCATCCCTATATTTCGCTTTTCTGGTTTAATTGATTTTAGGGAATTGGCTACTTCTTTTTCACCAAACTGGATCGTCCCAGCTGTCGGTTTCATAAATCCTGCCAGCAAGCGAAGCAACGTTGTCTTACCACAGCCGGAAGGGCCAAGAATAGCTAGAAATTCACCATCTGGTATGGTCAAATCAACTTCATGCAAAGCAGTCGTATCACCATATCGCTTTTCAATACCTTGTAATGCTATCATTCTTTTCTCCCCTTTTGTTTCCATTTATGCTGTATCAACAAGTAGCCCAATGCGCCAAGCAATATAGCCAGAACAATGAGGGATGAGAAAGCGGTAGAATACGTACTGTAGCCTGCTTGTTCGAAGCTGAAGATAATCACACCCACTGTTTCAGAACCACTCGACCACAGCATGCTCGATACCGTTAATTCTGTTACTGCCGTCAGAAAGACAAGCAGTGCACCACTAATGACACCAGGTAAAATGAGCGGCAGTAAGATCTGTTTCCATCGCACAAAAGCGCTTGCACCATTCGTTCTTGCCGCTTCTTCCATCCGCTCATCCAGCTGTGAAAATGCTGTATGGCTACCGCGAAATTGCAGCACAAAGAAACGCGTGATATAAGCAATCAATAAAATGGCCGGTGTTCCGTAAACGCCTGGATACCAGCCTGGAAGCGGCTGCATCCACATGAGAATGATACACAGCGCCAATACTGTACCCGGAAGTGCATAAGGCATGGTGATGATTGCTTCCATTATTTTTGGCAGCTTTCCTTGATTTCTAGCGCGATAATAAGCGAAAAATGTACCGAAGAGGAGACAGACAGCCGACGTGACTCCTCCAAGCAGGATGCTGTTACGCAGGGACCGTATCACTTTTTCATCTTCAAATAAAATATAGTGATAATTTCCAAACGATAAATTCTCCCACGTTACATCCACACCATAAGCTTGTACCAAACTTACTGTTCCCATTGCCAAGAATGGAACCAGACTCGTTCCAAGCAGGAAAATCCAAAGAATCATCTGTAAGCTTCTCCGTCTGAATGACGCTAACTGGATGCGCGGTGCAGAGTCAGCTATTGTTGTTTCGGTTACGTTACTTTTTCGTAATAGCCATACTTGAATGAAGGTTACAGCTATGGCGAGCAACCCAAGCAGCACAGACAAAACGGCAGCTCGACTAAAAGCACTTGGCCCATAACCAATTACTTGCTCGTAAATGTATGTACTAAGTACTCGAATATTAGCTGGAATACCGAGAAAAGCTGGTACCCCAAAATTATCGAGATTAGATAAAAACGCCAGCAGTCCGCCGCTCAGTATGCCGGGAAGAGCCATCGGCAGAATGATCTTCCGCCAACACGTAAACCGAGATGCACCAGAGACCATGGCAGCTAATTCTGCGTCACGAGGAATTCTCCTAAGCACTTGCACCGTCATTAGATAGACAAGCGGATAATGTGAAATACCCAGTACAAATAGGATGCCGCCTACACTATATAAATCTGGCCGCATCCAATCCGGCAGACCCCCAAGCGGCCCAGAAGCGCTAAAAAACTGCACCCACGCGAGGGTCGTAATATAAGACGGAATAATAAAAGGCAAGAAGATGAGCAGCTGCATGACCGATTTGCCCCGCACGTCTGTATATGCCATAATTGCAGCCATTGTTATGCCAAGGATCATTGATATCGCTGTGCTGCCAGCCACAATACCAATTGTATTCCAAAGTGTTTTCCACGTAACAGCATCCTGCAGCACCTCTGTATAAGCACTGACGGAAAGACTCTCACCGGAAGTAAAACTCATCATAATGAGACGAATGATTGGTAACAAGAAAAAGAAGATGAGCATTAAAATACCGATGAGCGGAGGCAGCTTCTGGAGGGAAGCATGCCTGCCTTTCTCAAGATGCTCTCGTTTCATTGTTAATTGCATACGGCGCCCTCCTTCTGCTTATTCCCCGAACAAGTCTTCGAATTGCTGTTTGTCTTTGTTTCGGGAACTGTACAATTCTTCTGTATCTGCTTGCAGCACCTTCATTTCATCATAGGTTTTTAACCCTTCTGGCGCATCAATTCCCTCTCTAATCGGCGTATAACCAAGTTCAGCTGCCAGCTTTTGTCCATCTTCAGATAATACATAATCGACAAAAGCTTCGGCAGCGGCAATATTGTCGGTATTCTTCGTAATGCCAATCGGCTCTGTAATAACCGGCACCCCTTCCTCCGGGTATACAAGTTCAACAGGAGAACCATCTGCTTTTGCTCTGGCTGCAAGGAAATCGACGATAACACCATACTGTTTCTCGCCAGATGCAACGGATTTCAATACATCTCCATTTCCTTTGACTACGGTTGTGTCTTGCTTTTTCAGTTTTTCATAAAACTCCCAGCCAAAATTAGCTTGTCTAGTCAAGACACCAAGATTATAAGCAGCCGCTCCGGAGTAAAGGGGACTTGGCATGACCGTTTGGCCGCTTTCATCCGTAAGTGCTTTCCAGCTTTGCGGAACCTCTCCGTCTTCGGTGTTAGCTACAATTCCAGTTGCCATAATCTTTGTACCTGTGTAATAGTGATCTTTCCCCTCAAACTCATCCGGAACTGCATCCAGTTCACTCGATTCATAAGTCTGCAGCATATCCTGCTCTTTCAAATCTTCAAACGTCACACTGTCTGCAACAAGCAGCACGTCAGCCTGAACATCTCCGGCCATTTTTTCTGCATTCAGTTTAGAGATAACTTCTTCTGTACCAGACCGGTATGTTTCCACGTTTACCTCCGGATATTTTTTTTCGAATCCTTCTACTAGTTTCTGTGCATCTGCATCCGGCTGTGATGTGTAAAAGCTAAGTGTTCCTGCAACCTCGCCTTCTGCACTTGTACCTCCTCCCGTTTCTTCCTGTCCGCAAGCTGTTAATGCCAGCAATGCAGCACCGGCAATTCCTGCCATCCATTTTCGTTTCATATGTAACTCTCCTTTATTCAGAAGTATTTGTTTCCGTTGTTTTAAACCAGCGTTCCACTTGTTCCTGCTTCCGTCGATAATGGCTGCGCAATTCTATTGGAGAAACAGTTATGTATCCTTCTTTTAATAGAAGATAATCACTTGTCGGATGGAAAGCCGCAAGCTCTTGCAGCTGATCCTTCAGCCAGTAATAAATTTCTCCATGTGGGTCACGCAGACCGACAAAACGATAACGCGATACACTCATATCCGTCGGGATAACTTGGATTCCTTTAAACTCCCGCTTGTCAATATTCGGCAAATTCACATTCAGCAAACCGATTGATTTTGACTTATGCTGCAGGAGCACTTCGGCGACCTGATAAAACAATGTCTTCACCTTCGAGTAGTTCACGTGGTTTTGATTGCTGCAATTCAAACTGACAGAAGCAGCCGGAATGTTGTACAGAGAAGCTTCTATTGCCGCTGCTATTGCGCCGGAATAATAAATATCCCGCCCTATAGCAGGCCCAAGATTGATGCCAGAAAAAATAAAATCCAGCTCGTCCTCGATAAGAACTTCTACTGCTAGTTTCACACAATCAGCAGAAGTTCCATTGAGACACCATGCACCTGCAACGCCCGGAAAATGATACATCTCTTTGACACGAATTGGCTGACGCGGTGTAACGGGATGACTGATGCTGATCGCTTGATCTGGACAAACAACATACACCTCACCAAAATGCTGAAGTGTCTCAATCATCGCTTCCACGCCCGGCGAGAAGATGCCGTCATCATTAGTAACAAGTATTTTCATATCACATGCTCCTTTGCCTGCAAATGCTGATGAATGGAGGAATAATACTTAGCCAAGCTCTTGTAACCCGAATAAATTGCAATGAAGTTTGTGTTTAATTTGACAGCTAGTTCAATTGACAGAATCATACTATTTACAGATGCTGTTCTGATGCTGCAATCGATACTTGTAATAGGTAAATACCAGCTGGAAGCGTGCATCGTAAACTGCGTTCCGCCCGGTTTTGTTTTACGAATGACGAGCGGATTACTATCATGAAAGAATACATGCTGTGCCCAAATCTCTATGCCTTGCAGCTGATCACTAGCATCCTGCCGCACAACTTGTTCTACAGGCTCAAGCCAACACAAAGTTGAAGAAAAACAATTATTCCCCAAAGCACTATCTCCCTTCATTTGTTCTTATATTGTTAACTGTACAAGCCAAATATGAAGCTAGTGTTTAAAAAATTGTGAAGATATGTTTAATTACCGTAAAGAATTAATAACAATATAAATCCCCTGCCAGTGCGCTTACTTGCGCATACATACAGTCTTACTGCGTAAAGATTTTATATATAGTTAACAAAACAATGGACTTTTCTTATATAGAGGGAAAAATAATGCATCGCTTTGTCACGCCTAGCCGCAGGTATTTCATCACTTTTCATTTTTACAGCTTAGCTAAATCATTCCGAAAATCCATATGAGAAATATAAACCCTGTCGCTGGCCCATGTGATTAGGCAGAGAAACAAAAATTTATGGAAATATCCACCTATTTTCATGCTCAAGCAGGCAATAAATTCTATTTTTTATGGAAACCATGAGAATTTAAGTTTAAAACAGCTTTATTGTGTTATTATAGGAAATAGGCTAGATTCAAACATTATCTAGTGAAGTTTTTAGATTCTAGGAGGCAATATAATGGAACAAGGTACAGTGAAATGGTTTAACGCAGACAAAGGTTTCGGTTTTATCGAAGTTGAGGGTGGAGACGATGTATTCGTACATTTCAGCTCTATTCAAGGCGAAGGCTTCAAAACTTTGGATGAAGGCCAAAAAGTAACGTTTGAAGTTGAACAAGGTCAGCGCGGACCACAAGCAGCAAACGTTCAAAAAGTATAATAAACCCTAATAAATTATTTTTATTTTGGTTTGGGACTGCCTCTGTCATAAAGACGGAAGCAGGAACAATGACAAACAGCCAATTGCCGGTACTCTATCGGCAGTTGGCTGTTTGTTTGTCTGAAAATAGTATGTTCCTTCGCATTTTAGACTATAAAGAAAGAAGAAAACACATCCCATTTCTCTACAACATTCGCTTTCTCTCTCCAAATTGACTGAAAAGAGACACATTTCACAGTTTTACCACAAAATCTTAATTTAATATTCACCTGCGTCCCTATACATGGCTCTACCACTATGAGAAAATAGCAATAGAACGAAAATAAATAGGTGAGGAAGTGTGTTCTATGTTCTATAAAATAGCAAGAGAAGCGAACGGAACAAAAACCTACCTAAAACATTCCAATACATCTTCAGATATGCTGTTTCGCAATGAAGCGGATGCAGCTGATTTGATGGAGAAGCTTAATACTCACACGAAAAGCAATGTCGTTTGGTCGGTCCAGCTCTGCATAGATTAAAAGCCATATCCGTTGAGGATATGGCTTTTCTTATGGTTCCGTTATTTGCTTCTCTGTAATCAAACACTCTAACAAAGGTTCTATTATTTTTTTCTCTTCCCCTTTTAAATGTTTCTTCAGGAAAGTCTTCTCGCTGTTCAGCAGCTTTAACAAAGCTGCTGCTGCCTTGTCGTGACTGGTTGGTGTTACATGTTCTAATACATCTAATAAATTACTGTATACGGCAGCCGGAAGGAGCTGCTGCGCTCTCTTTAGACCTAGCAAGGCACGGGTCGGTGCATAATGATGCAGCAGCATTCGCGCTAGCGGCTCTGTTACTTGCTGAAGCATTGCAGCAGCCCATGCCGCATTACCTCTTAAAGCCGCTTTCCGGTACTGAAACAGAAACCACGTTAAGTCAATTACTTGCTCTCCATACATGTTATCCGTCATTGTCAATGTTTGCGTTTCTTTGAATTGTTCGAGTCGATTTTGCGGATCGTAAAGGACAAGAAACTGATCTGTTTGTTTAAAATTCTCCTCCGTTACAGTAAACAAGTCTACATGCAGCAAATTATCATACACAACAATTAGTTGAGGCGCGATAATAAACAGCTCTTCGCTATAAAGAACTTCACGGTAAGCAGCGAGTAAGGACAGTCTTTTCGCTAGAAATACTTGTATATCTGATTCTTCAACCAAACAATACAGATCAATATCCGAATATGCATCGTCTTCTCCCCTGCCGAAAGACCCTTTCACAAAAACGGCCTTCACTTCTTTTTCATGCGCCAATATCTCTGTTAACCTATGTAATGCCTCGCGCTGCATACATCTTCCCCCCTCTGTGTTTATATTCCTACTATCTTACATAAAATAGAAAGAAACGAGAGCGGGACATAACTCCTCTCTGACACAAAAAAGATCTCGGTCACCAGGAAAATGGTGACCGAGATCTTTTTTGATCTGATATTTTTTGAATTCCTTACTATACTTGCTGATCTGGCGGTGAACTTCCTGATGTTCACCGCCATGAAGGCGAATCCTAATTCGTTTTCCACTTTCTCTTTACTTCGTACCGAGAAACGAGTGAAACACAAATGAGCCTTCAGAAATCCGAAGACTGGCTCGACATCTATTTTACGTTTTCCGTAAATTTTCCCTGTTTCTTTTTCGCTGAGTAATTGCTGGGTATATGCTTTTTGTTTTTCCCATCTTTCGTTGTAATAGATTTTCCGGTTGTTTCCTTCTTTCGCTTTCGTACATTCTGCACGTAAGGGACAAGCAGTACAATCGTCACATTCATACACGCGATAATGACGCTTGAATCCAAATTTGTCGCATCTTTCGGATAGGTACCGAAACGCTAATTTCCGGTTATTCGGGCAAGTGAAAAAGTCGCCTTCGGCATCATAATCCCAGTGAGCTACTTGGTAAGGATCTTGTTTATATTTCTTTTGCTTTTCTTTTCGGTAGTGATTATAGGTGATGAGAGGGATGCGCTTCCGATTATTTACCACATCATCATAATTTTGCTCACTGCCATATCCGGCATCCGCGACAATATAGTCGGGCAGCTCAAAAAAGTCCCGTTCAATCTTATCAAGGAAAGGGATGAAAGTTCGCGTATCCGTAGGATTCGGGAACACATCATAGGCCAGGGCATATTGACCTTCAGTAGCCAGCTGCACATTGTACCCAGGTTTAAGTTGGCCATTTTTCATATAATCATCTTTCATGCGCATAAAAGTGGCACCATGGTCAGTTTTGGAGTAGCTATTTCTGTCTCCGAAGATTTCCATGTCGACCTGATATTTTGATTTCCGTTTAATGAAATCATTGACTTGCTTTCGGTACTGTTTTGGTGCTTTACGTTCGGAACGAAGCTGCTTGCGTTCGGCAGTATCATCACTTGCTTCTATGCGGCGATCGTATTCCTGCACCTTTTCGTCCAGTTTTTCTGCTACTTTTGTTAACTCTTCGCCCGATAGGGCTTCGGGGTTCTCCAGCTCGATTGCGGGGATAATTTCCTGCTCCAACAGTTCTTCATACATCTGAGCCGATCTTTCCACCAATTGCGTACTGTATTTCTCAGTGGACTTCCGCCATACAAAAGTAAACTTGTTGGCATTTGCTTCGATTTTGGTGCCATCAATAAAAATGGCTTCTTCTTCAATGACTTTTTCTTGAACCAGCTGGCTGCGAAATTGGACAAAGCACTGGCGTAAGAGTTCTTTTACGTGAGGGTTCACACGGAATCGGTTGATGGTGCGATAGCTGGGCTGATAATCTTGGGCAAGCCACATCATGCGTACGCTGTCTTGAAGTAATGACTCAATTTTACGGCCCGAGAAAACGGATTGCGTATAGGCACATAAAATAATCTTCATCATCATGCGAGGGTGATAAGCAGGGTGTCCGGTTTCCCGACGGAAACCGTCAAAAGCTTCGTCTGGAATACTTTCTACTAAATGGTTAACGGTAAAAGCAATATCATTTTCAGGTAATTTTCTTTCCAAATCTAGAGGTAAAACGACTTCACACATGGTATAATGTTTAAACATAAGGACCCTCCTCTTTTGTGTTTTGTGTCGTAACTTAATTCTATCAGAGGGGTCCTTTTTTTGCTTCTATAAACAGTAAATTAACGATAAAAAGATGAGGCAGGCATCTCCGAATTCTCGGAGACGCCTGCCTCATTTTAATTTCTCATTTTTTGGGGTTTTGTCCCGCTCTCGTTTCTTTTAATTAAGGTATGAACGCGGATCAACCGCATTTGATTTGGAATCATTCCAAGAACCTGTATGCAGTTCAAAATGCAGATGCTGTCCATGCGACATACCAGTGTTTCCCATTGTACCGATTTGCTGCCCTTGTGAGACGCGCTGATCTGCGCTTACGTTCATCGAGGTTAAGTGAGCATACACAGTCGTATACGTCTTGCCATTAATCGAGTGTGTCACAAATATCACATTTCCATAGCTAGATGAATAATACGCTTTTGAAACTCTCCCCGATGCAGCTGCCCAAATTGGAACTCCTGCACCACGTTTGGCAAAATCAATACCATAATGATAACCGCCAGATCGCGGACCAAAACCAGATGAGATGTAACCTGGTGCTGGCGTAATGAAATTAGCACTGGAGGATGGAGCTTTAGACACTTGCTGCTTCTCTTGCTTCGGTGCAGAACTTGCCGGTTGTTTAGGCTGCGCTGCTGGCTGGGAGTTAGATTTCTTCTCCACTTTTTGCTTCGATTCTGTTTCTGTTTTAGGTTGCGATTCTTTAGCAGCAGATGCTACACGCTTCTCTTCTGCATCTTCTTGTGCTGCTTCTTTCTGTTTTACTTCTTCTTGTTCGGAATTCGCTTGAGCTGCTGCCTCTTTTTCAGCTTCCGCTATACGCGCTGCTTCTTCCTGCTTCGCTTGTTCAGCACGCTGGCGTTCTGCTTCCTTACGAGCCTCTTCTTCTGCCTTCTGTTTATCACGATAAGCAGCCTCAGCCGCAATTGCTTCTTCTTGAGCAGCCAATAAATCTGCTTCTTCTGTCAGGCTGAATAACGCTTCAGACGTCAAATCGTATTCCTTCATGACATCGTCAATAAGCTTGTCCTTCTCATCTTGCTGATCAATCAGTGTTTGTTTTGTTTCTTTAAGTACGGCAGCTTGCTGCTCCACACGTACTAGCTTTGTTTGACGCTCTGTCTTTTTCGACTCAACATCATCCAAGTCGCGCTGCTGCGCATCCATTAATTCCTGATCTGCACCCATGATTGTACTCACGGCATCTACACGGTTAAGAAAATCAGCAAAGCTCTTTGATTCCATAATGACATCTAAATAGCTGACTTGTCCGCCATTTTTCTGCAAGGAATGAATCCGATCCTTCAGTAAACGATGACGCTCTTCAATTCTTTTTTCTAAGTCTGCAATCTCTGTCTTTAATGATTTGATATCTGATTCCAGCTCAGCAACCTCAGATTCAGTCTCCGTTAGTTTTATATTTGTTTTTCCTATTTTACTATCAATCTCTTTTAAATCGACGCGCAGTTTCTCAGCAGCAGCTTGCAGGTCGTCCTGCTTCTCTGTCTTTTCTGACTGCTCCTCTTTTATCGCTTCTTTCTTCCGCTCGACTTCTTCCTTCTTCTCATCTAAATCTTCATAGGCATATGCAGCATTTCCAGATACCGGCAAAACTAACGCAGCTGTTCCGATCACTGCAGCCAAGCCAATATGTAGCCATTTTCTTTTCAAGTTGTTTCCCCCTGTGAATCTATTGTATAGGCGTTAGGCATTCCTAGTTCGATTAGTCTGCGATGAATTAGAATAGAAATAAAGTTATCTCCGGAAACAGTATACTACACGATAGTCTGACAAAACATTACAATAATATTTCATTTTTCATATGCTGGAGAATTATCACAATATTTTTGTAGAAAAATAAAAACATGCACGACAGCGCGCATGTTTATAAGACAAATAATACAATATAGGACACGATATAAATAAATGCTAGAACGATCGCTAAGATTGTAAATGGCACTCGCATTTGCTTACTCTTAACAGCGCCTAAAACTAAGAGCCCGACTGTGAGCAAAACAAATGCCGAAATGACAATTAAACGTACTGCTGGTGGCATGAAACGCATCTCCTTACTAATAATCTGCATTTATTATACCATGACAGCGTGACACAAATTTTCTATTTATGACCATTCTGTCACAAAAGCTCTTATTTTTCTATTGGAATCTTGTATTCCGAAATGAGCTAACGTCTATTGTTGTCTCTTTCTCCATTGCCATTTCACTCAAAACCTCGCCAATTGCACTGGCGAACTTGAAGCCATGTCCGGAAAAGCCAAGTGCATATAGAATTTGCGGATAATCTGGATGATAGTCTATGAGAAAATCTTCATCCGGCGTCATACTGTACATACATGTTTTTCCTTCTCGCAAGTTGAAGGAACCGTCCCCCATGAATCGTGTCAAGAAACGAAGCAGTTCCTCTGTATCTCCATCATGGTAAGGAGTGCCTTTATCATCTGGATGAATTGGTGTACCGGTGTCATGGCGTCCGATCTTTAATCCTGTATGGTTGATATTCGGGAAACCATAATAAGTACCCAATTCTGTATCAAAGCTAAAACACGGGAAACTGCCTTCTCGAAAGTGTTTATCTGCATGCAGCCACGCAAATGTCTTCCTAGTCACCTGAATCGGCAGTTTTAGTCCAAGCTGTGCCAACAGCTCGCCTCCCCATGCTCCCGCTGTTACGATCAATTTCTTCCCTCGGTATGTATGCTCCTTCGTTTTAACTTCCACTAAACTATCTTTCATTTGGATGGTTTCCGCGCGTTGTCCGCCCGCCACGACAGCCCCATGAGAAGCAGCCAGCTGTGCATACCCTTTTAGAATTGGATCTGTCAGCAAATAACCAGCGTCTTTTTCATAGCAGCCAATATAATCAGATGGAACAGTCAGACCTGACCAGCGGTTCTTCATTTCGGCAGCAGTAAGCTGCTCGACTTGCAGATCATAAGCTTTTCCGCTCTTTATAACGTTTTGAATAAAAGGACTTGTTTCCGGTCCGCTGTTTAATACGCCAGTCTCTGCAAATATATCTCTACTTAGTTGCTGTTCCAGCTCTTTCCACAATTCTTTTGCCCGCAGAGCCAACGGTACATATGCTTCTCCCTCACCATATGCATACCGGATAATTCTTGTTTCTCCATGATGGCTTCCATGTACATGTGGCGGGTAGTATGAATCTAGTAACAGCACTTGCCGCCCTTTTTTCGCAAGCTGGTAGCCTGCGCTCAAGCCCATCGATCCAGCTCCAAGAACAATAACATCATACAACATCTTCATTCACCTCATTTTTCATTATCGAAAGTGTATCGAACTATGTGGACGCAAACAAGCTTTTCCAACCAAACATGCCTTCATTTTACCTAGTATAATAGATGCGATTATGAGCTATTCTAATGAAGGTATTCACAAACTACGGTAGGAAATGAAACCTAAACATGCAGGAGGTAAATCAAGTTGACTAAACAACTGGACCAAGCGATAAGATTCATTGATAAAACGCTGAATAATGGACTTTTCGATCCGCTCGCAAGGCAAGAGATGCTTCGAATGAAGCAGCAGCTGGAGCGAGCATCAAAACAGGGAAAAAGTCCTTAAAAAGGCTTTCTTATGCTGATTGTGACCTTCCTGACTTTGGTTGAATATACAGAAACTATGCCTTATAGTTGTTTTTGCCATTATTAATTCTTAGTCAGGAGCGATTTTATGGAACAACAAGAACAATCAACCCGGGCAAACAATCATCAGCTCGGTATTATGGATTGGGTTTGGACACTGTTATTACTCGCACTTCCAGTAGTAAATATCGTAATGCTAATCATCTGGGCAGTTGATCGAACGAATCCAAGAAGGAATTTTGCGATTGCTTATTTCATCTTATTTGCGATCGGTATTGTGCTTTCCATACTCTTGATGATTGTATTTACAATCATCGGTTTTTCCTTAATCCCAGACACGGATCCGACATATTCAACAACTTATACGTATTAATCATTTGTCAGAATGTTAACAATTCTACCTCTAGCCTTCTAAAATCTCCGAAAATATCATATGATAGAGGTTGCAGACAATAATAGAGGAGTTTTTCGTCGTGACTGTACTTACAAAAACTGAAAGTCTGGATAAAGTTCTTGCTGAGATGAATATGCGTTCTAAGAAAAAGCGCGCTCGCAAGAAATTCATCAAGCAGGCTATGCAGCAGCTCGAAACTGAAAAGGATACAGCTGCAGTGAAAGCTGAAGCACCGCTTGCAGAAACACAATCAGCAACAGCATATGCTTATCATAAGCTCCCTGTTGGATTCATGATTAAGACAGGTAAACAGTACTTCCCAGAAGAAGCTGTCTTCCGTTTCTATTATAATCAGAACCATCCGGAGGAGTATAAAAATAAAGATTTGCTGACAGAACGTTTCCAGACACTAGTGGAAGCAGCATCTGGTTCAACCAAAACTAGTTTGATCGAAGCGCTTGATCAACAGACTTCCAAATAAAAATGACCGCCCGGCCAATTATGTGCCAGGCGGTCATTTTTGTATGGTACTGTCGATCTCAATCTTTTTCAGCGCCTGACTTGCTAGCTGGTCTGCTTCTTTATTCTGCTTCCGATCCACATGTGTATACAGAACCGTAATCCCGCATTCCTTTATCAAGTCATCCGTTTTATCTGCCCAATACTGCAGTTCTTTTTCATAAATCGGCCACTCTCCAGACATTTGCATGATGACAGTACGAGAATCAGCGAATACTTCTATCTCTTGATTTTGTACACCGATTTCCCCTAAGATACCAATTGCAAAATGCAAGGCTGCAAATTCTGCTTCGTTATTAGAAGCTAGCTGCTCTATTTCTCGATTGCGGCGCAGACGATATTCCTTCTGATTTTGTTCGTAATGCACAACACAGCCGAGCCCCGATCTTCCAGTATGCTTTTCAAAACCGCCATCAGCAAACAGTCGAACATGATGCGGTTCTGTCTCAAGTTCCTTCATATATGCTCGTAATTCTTTTAACGTCCATTCTGTTTCATACTGATCAAGTATTTCCGTTTGCACTACTCTGCTATTTTGCTGCATATCTTCCATTAGCAGCAATACAGCACCAGCCGGCATAAATTCTGAATGAAATGCGGCTTCCGTTCCTCTTGGTGTGCAGTACGTGATATTCATTCGAAGTTTCATCTTCTATCCCTCCATCTATAGCTTACCCTATTTGACACTTTTTTTATTTTTCTAGGTAAAAACCTTTGCTTTGTTTTCTGAATTATTGTATAGTACCAAAGGGCGAACGAAATAAATAGTATAACCAAAAATAATTCGTCTTTAGAGGGGTATAAACATGGAAAATGTATTTGATTACGAAGATATTCAGCTAATTCCTGCAAAATGCGTAGTGGAGAGCCGTTCAGAATGCGACACAGCGGTCACACTAGGGAACCATACATTCCGTCTGCCGGTCGTACCAGCTAATATGCAGACGATCATTGATGAAACAATTGCCACTTACTTGGCTAAAAATAATTATTTTTATGTAATGCATCGCTTTGAGCCAGAGACTCGAATCGCATTTATCAAGCAAATGCAGGAGCAGAATTTGATTGCTTCTATTAGTGTCGGCGTAAAAGAAGATGAATACGGCTTTATTGAGGATCTAGCCAAGCAGAACTTGGTTCCAGAATACATCACAATTGATATTGCACACGGTCATTCGAACGCTGTTATCTCTATGATTCAGCACATAAAGAAGCATTTGCCTGAAAGCTTTGTAATTGCCGGTAACGTTGGTACACCAGAAGCAGTCAGAGAACTTGAAAATGCAGGTGCCGATGCTACAAAGGTAGGAATTGGACCAGGTAAAGTATGTATTACGAAAATCAAGACCGGCTTCGGTACCGGCGGCTGGCAGCTGGCTGCGCTTCGCTGGTGTGCCAAAGCAGCTAGCAAACCAATCATCGCGGATGGCGGTATCCGCACACACGGAGATATTGCAAAATCTATTCGTTTTGGCGCTTCTATGGTCATGATTGGATCTTTATTCGCGGGTCATGAAGAATCTCCTGGTGACACAGTTGAAAAAGAAGGCAAACTGTACAAAGAATATTTCGGTTCTGCGTCTGAATTCCAAAAAGGCGAGAAACGCAACGTGGAAGGCAAGAAAATGTTCGTTGAGCACAAAGGCGCTCTTCAAGATACATTGACAGAGATGGAACAAGATCTGCAGTCCTCCATTTCTTACGCTGGCGGAAACAAACTAGAAGCAATTCGAAACGTTGATTATGTTGTTGTGAAAAACAGTATCTTTAATGGAGATAAAGTTTATTGAAAAATTGGGGCTGTCTTGCACAGCTCCTTTTCTTTTATCATTGATAATCATTCTCATTGACTGCTATCTTTTTTTCTGATACCGTTAAAGTAGAATCAGTTAAATAAGGAGGCAATCCTATGTTTGTCAATCAAGTTATTTTTGAAGGCGACATTGCCAATGAAGATAAAATTATTAATAAAGTAAAACATACAATGGAAGAGCTGACAGATGTCAGCGGCTTACACACAGCTGAATGCTGGAATAAAGATACAAAGAAAAATGATACGGTTGCTTATGCAATTGTGACGAAATGGGATAAAAAGCAAGATTTCGTCGCTTGGATTTCTCGTGAATCTCATGTAGCAGAACACCGTGCCATGCGCAAAGAGAAGAAAGATCAAGCTCCAGTGATGACGAAAACATTATTACAGTACGAAGAAGCTGTCTTTGCATAGAATAAGAGGCTGGGACGAAACCTTTTTATGGTATATAAAAACCAAGCAATGCTGCGTTAAATGTAGCATTGCTTGGTTTTTTGTATTGGAAACGAAGTGGTGAGCACCGCTTTGGAAATACACTCCGCTGATTTGTGTATGGGAAACCCTTCACTCGTGTAGGGAGAATACGATGACTCCTCGAAAATAAGAAACAACTTTCTTGTCGGTGTCTTAATCGTTCACTTTTAGGATGAATGAACCTTGTTTTGTTCCTGGCCTTTTTTTACGCTCTATCAATGAAGAATACAAAGGACTGTTCTTCCCCAGCTGCTAATCTATACTCCGGATGTACTGGTGCTCCCCAGCTGTCATCTCCTCCAACACCCATCTGCTTGCCAGCAACAGTTAAGACTGTGTAATGGACAGGCGGCAGCTCATAAGTATGATTTGCTTGCTCGATTTCTAAAGCTGTATAAGGAGATGCATTGCACGTGAGCGGTGCATCTGCTGCTTGTAGCTTAATACCGCTGCCTTGATTGTTCGTCAGTGTCAGCCAGCGGACTCCTGTTCTTGTGCCAGACTCCTGCGGTCTTGCATATGCTGTTCCGTTTGTTTCCACCGTATTTTCGAAACGGCATAGTCTTGCACCGTGACTCCGGTCTTCGTAGTTCTCTTCTGGTCCTTTGGCAAACCATTCCAGATTGCTGTAATCAGCACTCGTTTTGAAAGAAAGAGCAAATGTTGGCAGATCCGGCAAGTTGGCTGCACCATTGTAAACGGCTTTGACACGAACTTTTCCATCAGGGAACACAGAATAAAGGCTTTGTACGGTCACCTTTTCAGCTGTAGCGAACGTGTAAGTGAATGTAACGTCCACCTGCTTTTCATCAGCATGCAAGACTACATCTGTACACTTTCTCGCTGTACTAGCCGCCAGCCACATGCCTGCTGTATAGCTTTGCTGGTAGCCATTGTCATTATCTGTACTAGCACGCCAGAACGTTGGATAAGGAGGTATCTCTATCATTTCTCTTCCATCGTAACGAAGGGAAGTGAGACTGCCTGCTGCTTTAGAAAATTGGACCGAGAAATCTTGGCCGTGTACCCCGATATTCACATCACCTTCGACAATACGAAGTTTTCCAGATGATTTCGGTGCAACAACCTGTTTTTCCAAAACATATTGTCCAAACGCGACTTCAAAACCGGCATTGGCCCATAGGGAAGACGTAGCTAATTTCATGCTTGCATCGATTGTAAACACACCTGCTTCGGCTAATAAACGCTCTGGAATAGAAATGTTATAAGCTGCTTCCTCACCGGCTGGAACATTTTGCTCGATGGATTCTTCATACAAAGTCACACCATCTCTTCGCAGTGTCCAGATTAATTCATATGCAGATGTATCTACAAAAAGGTTTTCGTTTCGTACCTTGATTGTCTTATCCGTTACATCTAACTTGATGTTTTGATACAAGTATTTTACTTCCTGCATTTTTGGCGACAGTTTGCGGTCGGCAAAAATGAGTCCATCGGTACAGAATATATAATCGGTCGGACGATCGTGAAAATCGCCTCCGTAGGCAAGAAATTCTTGACCGTAACGATCTTTTTTCATTAATGCTTGATCAATATAATCCCAAATAAACCCGCCTTGATACATCGGATACTTATTTTCCAGTTCGGTATATTTGTCCATACCGCCCAATGAGTTATTCATCGCATGCATGTACTCGCAAAGGATAAAAGGTTTCTCCGGATCATTTTCCAGATAAGTGATAATATCCGCAGCCTTGGCATACATGCGGCTTTCCATATCACTTGCTTCGTCGTACTCTCTAGCATGGAACACGCCTTCATAATGAACAAGACGGCTTGGATCCTTTTGACGGAAGTAGTTCGCTACGTTTACAATTACTTCACCGGCATATGATTCATTACCACATGACCAAATCAAGATAGAAGGGTGATTTTTATCTCGTTCCAGCATCGAAATAGCCCGGTCCATCACAATATCTTGCCATTCCGGTAAATTTCCCGGGATATTCCAAGACGGCTCTACCTCACCGAGCTTCTGCCACGACCCATGTGTTTCCAAGTTCATTTCATCAATCACATACAAACCGTATATGTCACATAACTCATACCAGCGGGTTTGGTTCGGATAATGTGATGTCCGGACGGCATTGATATTGTGCTGTTTCATCGTTTTAATATCCCACAGCATATCCGCTTCCGAGACTACTCGGCCTGCACGAGCGTTAAACTCATGCCGATTGACGCCTTTGAATACAACGCGCTCTCCGTTCAAGCACATTACTTTATCAATCATTTCAAAACGTCGAAAGCCAACTTGCTGCGGAACAACTTCCACTAGCTGCCCTTCTTCGTTGTAGATTTGCAGATACAGTGAATACAAATAAGGATCTTCTGCACTCCATAATTTCGGTTTGTCAATTTCGAAAGGCACAACTGCTGTTTGTTCGCTGAATAAAGCTTCTGCTTCCTGCACTAAGCTGCCGTTTTTATCGTAGAGGCTGCCCGTTATTTTAGCAGCCGCTGGCAATGCTTCTTGAAACTGCATGGCTGCTTTTAAAGAACCTTTTGAATACGTATCGTCCAATCTTGCTTGCACTGCCAAATCAAACACATGTATCTCTGGTGTGGTATAGAGATAGACGTCACGAAAAATGCCGGAAAAACGCCAGAAATCCTGGTCCTCCAGCCAACTGCCTGTACTCCGCTGGTACACCTCTACCGCTAATTTATTGTCACCTGGCTGCAAATAATCGGACAAATCAAATGCTGCCGGTGTAAAAGAATCCTCACTATAACCAACAAAGTGACCGTTCAGCCACACATAAAACGCAGATTCAACTCCTTGGAAAGAGATGAACAATGGCATATCTTCCATATGCTCTGGTACTGTAAATTGTGTCACATAACTGCCGACTGGATTATCCTCCATCGGCACCTCTGGCGGCCGAATATCATGTACCCCATCCCAAGGATACATTGTATTTACATATTGCGGCGTTCCGTGCCCTTCCAGCTGGATATGTGCCGGTACAGTAATCGAATCCCAACTACTGCAATCAAATCCTTGTTCATAAAAGGAAGCCGGACGAGTTGCGGGGTTCTTAGCATAATGAAATTTCCATTGGCCATTTAAGCTGTGACGCCACGGCATCTCTCCACACGACTTCGCCTGCTCCATCGTTTCATAATACAAGTGATCCGAATGTGCAGCTAACCGATTAACTGCAAAAACACTTGTATCACTTAGCCAATCCAAACTTGGTGTCACTTTTGTATTGTACGTCATAAAATTCTCCTCCCTTTTCTATCCATTACTTCACTGAGCCCATCATTCCTGCAACGAAATGCTTTTGCATAAAGAAGAAGATAATCGCTGTCGGCAGCGTCGCAATAACGATTGCCATCATAATCATGCCGTAATCTGGTGAGTAACTGGACCCTAGCGTTGAAATAAGCAGTGGAATGGTCTGTTTTTCTGGCGACTGCAGTACAACGAGCGGCCAGAGATAGTTATTCCAGCTTGCCATGAACGTGATAATGGCAGCTGCCGCATATGTCGTCTTCATTGTTGGTACATAGATACGGAAAAAGATACCGAGCTCCTTCAACCCATCTATACGACCTGCTTCTAATATTTCTTTTGGGAACATTTTGGTACTCTGCCGGAAAAAGAAGATTAAGAAAGCTGTTGTGATTGTCGGAAGAACAACAGCAGAAAGTGTGTCAATACCAATGAACGGCAGCACTGGTGTGATAGAACCGAACATCCGGAATAAAGGTACCATCAAGGCAGCAAACGGAATCATCATTGACAATAGTAAAATATTAAATACAACATCTTTTGCTCTGCTTCGGTAGATTTCAAACCCATACCCTGCTAAAGAGGCAATTAACAGACTCAGTATCGTCGACCCTATAGCAATTACTGCTGAATTTGTTAAAGCGGGCACCAGATCAACTGTTTGTGTAAGGTTCTTAAAATTCTCAATAAAATGCCCGCCTGGCAGCAGACTGCCTCTTGTGACATCTGCTGAGGTGTTGGTCATACTAACGACCATCCAATAAAATGGAAAGATTGAGATGATCGCACAAATAGCAAGAAACAGGTAGCCAATCACTTTATTTGGTAATTTCATTTTTTATCACCTGCCGCTTTAAATTGGATGATCGAGAAGATGACAATTAAGAAGACAATGCCGTAAGAAACCGTTGCAGCGTAGCCAAAGTCAGGTGTGTACTTAAATGATAGATTATAAATATATTGAGAAATGGTCATGGTTGCATTTCCCGGACCGCCCGCTGTAATATTCATAACTTCGTCAAATAGCTGCAACGTACCGATTGTAGATGTGATGGAGGTGAACAAGATAATCGGTTTCAGCATTGGGATAGTAATCTTAAAGAACTGCTGTACCGCGGAAGCACCGTCAATCTTAGCAGCTTCATAGATAGATCGATCCACGTTTTGCAGCGCCGATAGATAGAAAATCATATTGTAGCCAGTCCATCTCCATGTAATAGCCAGAATAATTGTGATTTTTGCCCAAAAGGGATCTGTCAGCCACTGAATTGGTTCAGCGACTAGATTAATCTTAAGCAGCATCATGTTAACGATGCCATCTGGTGCGAACAAGTACTTGAACACAACAGAATAGGCTACAAGTGACGTGACACATGGCAGGAAGATTGCCGTTCGGAAGAACCCTTTCCATTTGAGCGTCTTATTATTCAGCACAACAGACAAGAATAATGCCAATAAGATCATCACCGGTACTTGGATAATTAGATAGATTACTGTGTTTTTCACAGTAGTCAGAAACACAGGATCCTGGAATAAACGCACATAATTTTCAAATCCGACAAAAGACAGATTCACACCAGATCCGGACTGAAAGGACAGAATCAACGCTTGCACCATCGGATAGAAATAGAAGATTCCAATAAGCACAGAAGCTAACGAAACAAATGACCAGCCAATAAGCGTATTTTTCAATCGCAATGACCGCGCCGGGCGTGGTGCTGGCTTTTTAGCAATTTCTTCTGGACCAAGGTTCTTTGGTATATTCACGATAAGGTCTCCTTTCTAAAAAAGCCCCAGGAAGCAGCATAATTGTTTGCAGCGTCCCAGAGCCATTGATTACTTCGCTTGCTGTTCTGCCAGCGATTGTGCATTATCCATCACAGCATCCAAATCTTCGCCATCTAGATACTTCTGAATTTCGTTTGCTAGGATGTCTTCAATGACGTACGTGTGCAAACCATAGTTCACCTGTGGAATCTCTTCTGTCCAAGAAGCGAAGTCAGATAGAATCTTCTGGCCGCCGAAGAACTCATCTTCTGCTTGATATGCATCTCCTTCAAGTGCTGGCTGGTAAGTTCCTACACCGCCAATCTCCTCAACAAACTGCTGATGGAATTCGCTCTCTGCTCCGAATGTTTCACCAAGGAATTCGGCCGCTTTTTCTTTACCTGGGATATTTAACACATA
This sequence comes from Terribacillus sp. DMT04, assembly GCF_019056395.1. Classification (NCBI taxonomy): domain Bacteria; kingdom Bacillati; phylum Bacillota; class Bacilli; order Caryophanales; family Bacillaceae; genus Terribacillus; species Terribacillus sp. DMT04. The sequence goes on along the minus strand of NZ_CP077639.1, from coordinate 1,216,441 downwards.
CCATGAGCTTCCACCTAGGTTAGATGCATTGACAGATTCCATACCAGGCAATTTCGGGAATGGAGCTACTGCCCATTTACCAGATTGTGATGCCTCTGCTTTAATGGATGGTGTAATCCAGTTACCACTCGGCACCATGGAAATATCTCCATTATTAATGGATGCAATGAACTGACTCCAATCCGCATGTGGTTTTACTAAATCTGCATCTATCATTTCCTTGTACAAACGGAAAGCTTCTTTCAATGCTTCGTTATTGGCGATATTTGGTGTTACACCATCTTCTTCCAAATACCAAGCTCCACTTGTCTGAATCATCATGCGCAGCAACCCAAGATCTTTTGGATCTTGTGTGATCATTTGTTTGCCTGTTGCCTCTTTCACCGCTTTACCAATTTCAATTACTTGCTCCCAGTCAGCATTCTGCAGATCTTCACTGCTGTACCCAGCTTCTTCTAAATAGTCCGTTCGTACATACAAACCTGCTACACCAGAGTCAAAAGGTACACCGTATTGCTTATCTTCGAAGCTTGTCGGCGGAATCTTATATGGAGCAAATTCTTCTGTAGTGACAGCATCATCTACCGCATAAAACATATCCGGATAGGATTGCAAGAAACTTTGTGCACGATAATCCTCAATCAACACAATGTTTGGCATCCCTTTGGTCGTACCGGAACTAAGACTTGTGTTCAGCTTTTGTATAATATCATCTTGGGCGTTTTCAATGATTTCAATGTTCAGCTCACTATTTTCTTCTTTATATGCTTCTTTGGCAAGCTCCATCGCCTTTACATTGAAGTTTGGATCCCATGCCCAAACTTTGATATCGTTTGTGTCGGCATCAGCTTCCGAATTTGAACCAGAAGAACATGCAGACAGCACGAACATACTAACAAATAAAAGTGCTAAAAATCTCTTCATCTTATAACCCTCCCCATTTTGTAAGCGCTATCTTTATGTTCTTATCGTAGCATGTGCACTTCCTTCTCTGTTAGGAATTTCTTTATCCAAACTAGGAGTAAATCACTTTGTTGATAGCGCTTACATTAGATGGATTAGGAATATCTTTTGTATTTTGTACTTTGTTTTGATTTGCTGTTTTCCTGTTGACCTTTATAACCAATTAACCCGGACGATTACGTTGGTGAAAAGGCTTTATTATGCCTTTCTTGAAAAGCACACTTATATGACATTTTCCTCACCTGGATCCGTATGAATTGCCGGCAGCCGCAGCTTTACAGTAGTTCCTTCTCCTGCCTTGCTAGTTATTGTTACACCGTAGTCGGTACCATATAACAGCTGAATCCGCTCATGCACATTCTTTACCCCTATTCCGGAAAATAACTGCCGATTTCTGTTTGTATTCGGAAGCTGGTTGTTATCTGCTGCCATGCCATCGCCGTTATCCGCAATTTCACAGAGCAGCTCATCTGCTTCCTTCCATACAAGCACAGAAATTGTTCCTGCTGTTGTTTTATTAAAAGCATGGAAAAATGAGTTTTCAATAAAAGGCTGCAGAATTAGTTTTGGTATTTCATATTGCATACAATCCGGCGCAACCATGAACTGCACCTGTATCTTGTCTCCATAACGTTTCTGATTGATAAGTACATAGTTTTTTAAATTAGCTAATTCCAATTCTACTGTAATGGACTCATCGACATTTCCGATTGTATTTTGCAGCAGTGTAATAAACGCATCAATCGTTTTCTCTGCTTCCGAACGTTCTCCCATCATTACTAAAAACTTAATGGAAGCCATCGTATTGTATAGAAAATGCGGATTGATTTGCTGCTGTAAAGCCGCCAGCTCAGCGTGACGCTGCTGCTTTTGGGCTTTAAGGAGTTTCTCCACATGCTCTTGCAGTTCATCCATCATACTGTTGAAAGCCAGGCCAATTTGTTTTGTTTCATAAGTGCCCGTATAATCCAGCCGCCGCTTCAGCCCTTTTTCAGGTACTGCCTCAATGTCATTAACGAGTTTGGAAAGCGAATTGGTTAGCCGCTTGGTAACAAGGAATACGATCACCAGAGCAAGCACAACGACACCTGCCAGCAATAAAATAATCTGCTTGGTATCAATTAAATTACCGACTGCTGCCTGTTTATCCACCATATTAACAAGATACATATTAAAGTAAGGCAAATATTCTGCCACCATTATCTGACTCGTATCTTCATCATTAATTTCCCTGTATAACTCTCCATCCAATACCATCGTTTCAGCTTGTTGATGAAGCTCCGGGAGCGATGTACCGATTGTATTGGATAAACTGCTTGAGACAACTTGCCCCTCTTGATTCAACACATAAAAATCGTTCCCAGGCTTCACATAATCTTGATAAAAAGAACGCAGCTGCTCTTCCTTAATTGGAAGAAGCACAGCACCATACGCTCGATCAGTCTCGCTATCCATCAGTGTCTTAGCAGCTACGACGTAATCATCAGAGTTGCCTTGGGAAGCTTGAAAATAAAGTAATTTATTCGGCTCAGCTGTGATTGCTTGTGTAATCCGATGCGCAGAGATATCCGCGGAAGCAGGCCAATATGTATAGTTTGTTGTATATACAATTTCCGATTGATCCGTAACGGCAATCTCAACATTTTGATCTCCAAGCTGCTCCCGCAAATTATCAATTTGCCGCATAACCAAAAACAAACTGAGTATCCGTTCATTATCTGGTGCCTTTTCTGATAACAAGTGTGTTTCAATGGTACTGCTTTTACTAATGTCCGTGGATGCCATCACAATGCTATAATTCAGATCCTCAAAGTCATCCTGAATCTGATTAATAATTTGGGAATTTGTAATACTGAACTTTTCGATGAAAAATTGCTCTGCCATCCGGATTGTTGCAAGTGTTACCGCCACAGCCACTAGCATTATTAGTGCAACCGTTATGAAAAACATCTTCATAAACAACCCGTTAGGATGAAGCCGGTCCTTAATGAATCTCATCTCATCGCCCCCTCAAGGCGTTATCCTTTTCCGCCGGTATTGGGAAGGAGAATAGCCTGTTTGCTTCTTAAAAACGCGGCAGAAATAACTATGGTCAGAAAACCCTACTTGCTCACTTACTTTTGAAATTGGGATATCATTTTGTCTGAGCAATGCGATAGCTGCCTCGATCCGAATCCGGTTGAGGTATTCACTGAATCCTTCTTTGCTATGAGTAGAGAAGTAATTGGACAAGTAAGACGAGCTGAAATGAAAATGCTGTGCAATGTCAGAGAGTGATAATGACTCATGATAATGCGCCTTAATATAGTCCGTCAGCTTACGCATATGCCCCTGTTCTTTCTCCGTCTTTACAACCCCTTCTGCATCTGTTAAAAATGACTTCACCGTATCGTTGGCGGTATATACATCTGCTGCTTGGCTGATACGCTGAAAATACGCATACTTCTTTGCTTGCAATACTTCTGTTTGGTAGTTCAAATTACCAAGCAGTACCATCAGATTAAACAGAATATTATTAAGAAATGCTTTGTATTCATCAACATCCTGCTGATAATCATGTGCCATTTGTTCCACATGTTTATCTAAATAAGAAAAAGCTTCTCGAAAGTTATCCCTCTTGCAGGCATCTATAAAATAGTCCAGCTGAAATACACGCCTTTCGCCGAGTGGCGGAAGTGTACTCTCTGATAGAAAAGTACTATCTGGGAAGAAAAACTGATACTTCTCCAGCTTCACCAATTCTTTTTGTTTGTCTTTAAGTTCAAAAAGCTTGTGAAAAGCATTCGTACTGCAGACGATATCGGATTTCAATAAACCGGAGAAGTTGTCTTTAACGAGCGGCTTCCTGCCATTCCACAAGTAAACATAATAATCCGGTGTGGATAACAGCGTCGTCAAAGAACCGCCCAGTTCCTCAATAGCACTAAAAATCGGCGCAGTACCTTGGTCAGCTTTATTTTTGTAACTGATTACTTGAAAAACACTGTCCGGAAATCTTGCTGCCGTTTCACTTTCAATGCTGATATCGTTTCCTTCGTATAGCTTTCGCAGTTTTTCATTTAGTGTTTGTTCATGCTTTTCATTCCTGTTCAATTCCATATCGCCTAATTGACCTGCTGCTTGACGCAATGCATTGAGCAAACTCTCTGCATTCAGTTTCGGCTTCAGAATATAATCGACGACCCCATTTTGAAAAGCACTTCGAACGTAATTAAATTCACTAAAGCTGCTCAAAACGATTAAACCAATATGCGGGTATTTCTCTTTTACAGCTTTTGTTAATGCTTCGCCATCCATAATCGGCATGACAACATCTGTGATAACAATATGCGGATCGAATATGTCGATCATCTCTAAAGCTTCTTGACCGTTCGATGCTTCTCCTACTATTGTAAAGCCTTCTTTTTCCCAATCTATATAATGCTTAATTCCTTGTCGGATAAGAATCTCATCATCTACAATTAATGTTTTACATAATGCCATATGTGAATGACACCCCTTTATCCAGTTATCACTCCGCATAACAGAAAGCGCTTTCTTCAATAGTGTTATCATTTCCTTCTTTTGTCAAGACGCAGTCAAATCTGCACACATTTATTTACAAATACTGTTAGCGTATATGTTATAATAAAACTAACAATATTAACTAAAGGGGAGATGCAACTTGACGCCTCGTGAAAGAAGGAGACAGCGAAAAAAGGAAGAAAATCAAAATTACACATGGGATATTATTGATATACTATTATGGGTTCCGGAGCTGCCAATTCGTTTTGTTCTTTGGATTGGGCGAGGTGTTGTTCGTGCTTTTCATATGTGGACTTAAGAGCTGATTACCAACGGGAACTTACTTAAGCACAATTACCCTGGGATGCCTAAGCTCATCCAGTAAAATCAATAATGAATGCGTAAAAAAGTACCAGCCGGCACTGGCTGGTACTTTCTCTCTTTGATTAGGAAGATGTATATTTTCCGCCGTTAATGTGGATTGTCTGACCTGTCATATACGAGCTTTCATCTGAAGCCAGCATCACGTACGCCCATGCATGCTCAGACGGCTGTCCAGGACGACCCATTAAACTGCTTTGACCGAAGTTCTCGATATTATCAGCTGGAATAGAAGCCGGAATAAGCGGTGTCCATACTGGTCCCGGCGCCACAGAATTGGCTCGAATGCCTTTGCCTGCTAAGCTCTGTGCAATACTTCTTATCCAAGCAGTAATTGCACCCTTCGTAGCTGAATAATCCATAAAGATGGCATTCCCTTGGAAAGCATTAATGGAAGACGTGGCAATAATTGAATCACCTTCGTTCATATGCTTCACACTAGCTTTAGTCAAGTAAAATAGTGGGAAAAAGTTAGTGCGGAACACTTCCTCGAATTGCGCACTTGAAATATCAAGAACGTCATCGACAACATACTGAATAGCCGCATTACTTACAAGGATATTCAGTTTGCCGAATTCCTCCACTGTTTTTTCCACTATATTGACACAATGTTCTTCATCTTTGATATCACCAGGAAGCAGCAAGCATTTCCGGCCTTCAGCTTCGACTAATCGTTTTGTTTCTTCCGCATCATCTTGCTCATCCCAGTAAGAGATAGCAACATCAGCACCTTCTTTTGCATAAGTGATAGCGACAGCACGACCGATACCAGAATCACCCCCGGTAATCAGCGCTACTTTATCCTGCAGCTTACTAGAACCTTTATATTCCTTCGGCTGATGCGGCAGCGGCTCCATTCTGGATTCAATACCAGGCTGGCGATCCTGCTCCTGCTTTGGTGTTCCATTTGTTTGCATGTTTTTCGGTTCCATGATTATCTCTCCTTTGCTGAGTTATCTCATGGATACTCTTTCCACGTTTGGATGGAAGTGAAACAAATGAATAAATTATGTGATAAAGCAAGAAGAGTCGGATTTACCGTTTGCTCTCAGACAAGTAAACCAATCCACTACCGTCAAAAGGAAAAGAAGCTGTGTGGATCCTTTTCTGCAACCGCTCCAATGACTGTAAAGCATAGTTCTTCAGGTCAGGAGGATAGCCGTATTTTACAGCATTGGATTCGAATTCATCTTTGTCGATAACTTGCCAATCCTCTTTTCTTCTCTTAATTAAATCTAAATCCAAATCAATATAATGGAGTTCATCTCCATTCCATACCGACGGCGTAGCAATATTGCAATAAAAAGAGAGGATTTCCCCTGCTCCCACCTCCATCGCGACAGTAAATCCTTCTTTAAAAAAGAAGTATTCCAGCGATGTGAGGTCTATCGTAAATGTAATACCTTTCGTATGGTGTTTCAACTCCCTTCCTTTTTCACAAAGCACCATAGCGTAATCTGGCGTTTTTTGGAGCAAACGTCCTTCCCATTCATAGTGAGGTATATTTGGATATTTATAAGATTTTAAGTGTATGATTTCGCTCATCTTACCTCTCCTCTTTGCTGTGTTAAGGACTTTGTTCTGCAGTGTCCTTGTTGTATTTACCTATTACCCATTGAATCAATGCATGTACTCTCGCTATGCTTCGCAGATGGCTCATCCATTGATTTCACAATCTGCAACGCATCATCCGACTCAGCTTCTCCTATTTCTTTCTCACAATATTGCACAACTTCCTTTCCATGACGCTTTACTCCATATGTATAGACGACATTCGGTTCATCTTTAAACCGAACAACAAAGCCATCTGTATAAATATCTTTGTTTATCCGATAGTTAGGCAGAACCCAGTACGCCTCCAAATAATCATCCTCTGTATATCCTTGTTCGGCCAGATGCGCTGGTACTTGTTTTTCTGTCCAAAAGCGTGTATATGGGTTTCCGTTATTCATAAGATAAAGAATTACAAAAGGCGTGCTGATTAACAGTAACAAGATAACTCCTGTTCCACTGACCCACCATCGATATCTTTTCACCAAGAAAACCTCCTTCCTAGCAAGTAACTGATTCATATAGAACTATTTTTACCTGTTAGGTTTGCTATTATTGTGAATTTCTGTTCTGTATATGGAAAAATCTGATAAACTCAATTTAACACATCAACTACATTAACAGTTCAAGTTCATCGATAATTTTCAGGATACAAACATAAGGGAGGTAAGAATATGGAAGATTTTCATGTTTTTATTAATCACTATCTAGCCAAATGGAAAGCAGCGGATGTTGAATTTATCGAGAATTTAATTGATGATACATTTCAAGGAATGGAAGTGCGAGATGGAAGTATTTCTAGTTACGGAAAGGAATCATCAGTAACAGGATGGAAACAAGCTTTTGCTTATTTTAAAGATAAAAAGATGGAATGGGTTCTCACCCCGATATCCATCCTGCCTCTCAATGAAAAAGATATAATGGCGATTATCAAAGCAACAATGACTCTTGACGGAAAACTAATCAAAACCTCAAATCTATTCTTTCAAACGTTCACAATGAAAAATGGCAAATGGAGGCTGATACGCTCGTATGAAGAAACAGGTGTTACTAATCTATAATTAGATACATAGCTTTACAATTAGAAAACAAGGAGATGTACATTGACACAAATTAAAAATATTGGCCGCTTTTGCCCAAATGATGATGCCGGTTACATCATAAACGAAGCAAACCAAACGAAAATTGCATCTGCTTATAGCGATTTAATTGAGAAGGTTATACTTACTTATAAACGCAAGCTTGGTTCAAGTTTGCACAGTATCTACCTACGAGGCTCTATTCCGCGCGGTCTGGGGATTTTAGGAGTTTCTGATTTGGATACAATTTGTATCACAAAGGACCGAATGAAAGATACAGATTTAGCTTGGATTAGCAAAGCGGAAGAAGAATTAAATAACAGCTTCCCATGTGTGAGCGGTATTGAAATGAGTGTTTATTCAATCGAGGATGTTTGCGATACACAATCTTTCTCCATCATACCGTTTATGATCAAGACACATAGCGTATGCGTATTAGGTGAAGATGTCAGTTCTCTTCTACCATCTTACAAAGCGGATAAGACGCTGGCTAATCACCATATTGTCCACTTAAAGGGTCAAATCGAACAAGCGAGAATGGAACTTCAAAATAATGAAGATAAGGAGGATGTTTTAGATTGCTGCAGCTGGATTATGAAGATTATTGTCCGAGCTGGCCTTGCTTTCGTACTGGACTATGAAAAACATTACACGCGAGATTTATACCCTGCTTATGAAGTATTTGCTAAACACTATCCGCAGTACAAAGCCAATATGAGTCAAGCACTAGAATATGCAATTAATCCTGTTTCAGATTGGAAGCAATTAGTGGCTTTTCTAGATGAGTTGGAAGAACGGCTGGTTAGAGAAGCTGACAAATGGCTGTTGCATCATAACCCGCACAGAGTAAGAAACATGAAACTGCACTCCTAAAAAAAGCCCGTCTGTTTAAACAGACGGGCTTCATATGATAATTTACTTAAAATCCAGCTTCATACTGCTTCGGTACATCAGTCTCTTTTCGCAGCTGCTTCGCCGCTTCCAAAGTCCAGTATGGATTTCGCAGCATCCCTCTTCCAACTTGGACAAGATCTGCTTCTTCATTTCCGATAACAGCATTAGCCAATGTTGGGTCATCAAGTCTGCCGACTGCCATTACGGGAACTTGTAGTGCTTCTTTAATTTGACGTGCTAACGGCACTTGGTAAGCTGCATGTGTTCCTGGTCTTCCCCAAGCAGCGATCTGGCCTTCACCGCCAGAAGAAATATCAAACACATCTGCTCCTGCTTCTTTATATGCTTTGGCGAACTCGATACTTTCCTCAATACCATACCCGCCTTCCACATATTCTTTTGCGGAGATTCGCATAATTAACGGCATATCAGCTGGCATTTCCGCTTTGGCTGCCTCAATAACTTCACGGCCGAATTTCGTTAAATCTTGACCATATTCATCATCACGCTTGTTCGTAAGCGGAGAATGGAACTGGTGGATTAGGTAGCCGTGTGCACCATGAATTTCAATTGCATCAAACCCCGCTTTTACGGCACGTCTTACTGCCAAACGGAATTTTTCTACCATTCCTTTCACTTCGTCCGTTGCAAGTGCTCGAGGTGTTTTTGAGTTCTCATCAAACGGAATCGCAGACGGAGCTACTGGCTCTGCTGCATCCTCTGCTTTACGTCCAGCATGTGCAATTTGAATAGCAACTTTAGCGCCATGACTGTGCACTGCGTCAACAATTCTTGTCAGAGCTGGGACTTGCTCATCCGACCATAAACCTAAATCATAATCCGTAATTCGTCCGTCAGGCTCTACATCTGTCATCTCTACGATAATTAATCCTGTTCCGCCAACTGCTCGGCTGACATAATGCTGATAATGCCACTCATTCGCGATACCGTCTTTCTTTTCAACGGAATATTGACACATCGGCGGCATAACAACTCTGTTTTTCAATTCCAGATTCTTTATTTTGTATGTACTAAACAAATTTTCCATGTTTAACACTCCTCTAATTAAATACATGCATTACACATGCATTTAATTTAACGCTTCTAAATCGTCCTGTCAATTTAAAGACTTCACCAAAAAAAGTACCCTTTTAGGTACCTTTAGATCATTGTTATTATAGCTTCTGCAATAATTGCTGGAAGATACCTTGCGAATTAACTGCGGAGAGATTTGTCTTTAACACTTCATGAAATGCTTCCAAGCCACGCCGCAGTTTTTGTTCCCCTATCTCTGTTAGCTGCGTATATGTTCCTCTGCGGTCATCTGTACATTCTTTCTTTTGCAAAGCACCACAGTCGCTCGCTTCCATATTGCCAACCAGCCTGGACAACGCACTTTGACTCAGACCAATCAATTCCTGCAGTTGCTGTAAACGAAGCTTTTTTTCAGGAGCTTTGGAAAGATAGTATAAAACGTAGAACTCTTTAATTGATAAGCTATACTCTTTTTGAAGAACTGTTTCCAGTTCTTTTTTTATTTTTAATTGTAAGTTGTCCAGTGCCAACCACTCATCCATGAACGCCTGGTTTGTCATAAGAAATTCCACCTATTCTTATCTCGAATACTATACGTCCTACTATACTGGAATTAATAGAACAGCTCAAATTTAATTTGCAAACACAAAGAAAAGGAGGGTAACTTCTCCCTCCTTCAACTCTTTTCGCTTACCAAGCATACGCTTGCGGTGCGGGACCTCCTGGACCTGGGAAAATCTCATCCAATCGTTGTAAAGCAGCTTGATCTAGATGCGTTTCAAGCGCAGCAAAGGCGCTCTCGAGCTGTTCCGCCGTACGCGGTCCGATAATCGGCGCTGTTATTGCGGGATTAGCAAGCTGCCATGCTAAAGAAATAGTATCTTGGGATTTTCCTAACTCTTCACACAGACTCTTGAATTGTTCCAATTGTGCCCGCTGCGAGTTTATCTTTTCAGCAATATCCCCACTGCGGCTTCCAGGCAATATCTTGAGCGCATTTCGGCCAAGCAGCCCTCCATCCAGCGGACTCCATGTGATAATCCCAATACCGAGTTGTTTTGCTGCGGGAAGTACTTCTAATTCAGCATACCGACAGTTCAAATTATACTTATGCTGCTCGGATACGATACCGAGAAAATGACGGTTTTTAGCAGCACCTTGTGCCACTGCAAGCTGCCAAGCTGCAAAATTACTAGAACCAACATATCCGATTTTCCCTTGGCTGATACCTACTTCGAATGCCCCCCATAACTCTTCCCAAGTGACGGCAGGATCAATGTGGTGCATCTGGTACAGCTCGACATGATCCGTTTGCAAGCGATCAAGCGATGCTTCAAGATGTCGCCGTATCTTATATGCTGACAATCCCGATTGATCATTCGGACCATCTAAAATATCATGCATGGACCCGTAAACTTTTGTACCAAGCACTATTTTCTCTCTCCTTCCTCCACCTTGCTTAAACCATTTGCCGATAATGGTTTCCGTCAGACCAGCATTTTCACCACCATAAACATTGGCCGTATCAAAGAAATTGATGCCAGCATCAAGTGCCGCATCCATAATACGAAATGCTTCCTTTTCGTCTGTAGCAGTACCAAAATTCATTGTGCCTAAACACAGCCTGCTCACTCTTAAACCAGATTTACCAAGGTATTGATAGTCCATGTTTGGATCTCCAATCTATCTGTTATTTATAAAACTACTAATCTCGCTTTTCATTACCTGTCATAACCATCTCTTCGGCTTCCCTTCTTTACACCCAATCCTGCTTAGACAAATAAATGAAAAAGCAGCTATTGCCAAAGTCCTCAAAAAGGATTTCTACATTAGCACGCTGAATCCCTGTATTAGCGAAAGTTTATCTGTTATCACCGTCTTTCCTACTGACTTGAAGTGTCAAATCAGTTCGTCTATCGTCTTATGAAAGAAATGCTGACAGTCAACTTGAAATTTCGCATTTATATTTAAAATTAGGCGAGAACAACACATGATGTACACAAGAGATTCTTATAATGAGTACAAACGAAAATGTAAGGAGATATAAACATGTTATTGTTCTTATTCGGCTTTCTTGTTGTAGCCATTATCACATTCTTAACGCCCAAACACCTTTTTCATTATCCTGAGGAAATCTCTGCGGCAGCAGCACAACAAGGTAAAACGGAAGCGGCTAATTACTTAAACGCAAACCGCAACAACAATGTTAATCACTAAAATCATTACGTTAATAGAGCATCTTGTTATCTGGACAGCGAATAACCATAACAAGTTTCCTTCTACTAGTTCACTTAAAAATAAGTGGGCTATTTTTTTGAAGCATTTTGGAAGAATTATGATAAAATTGTTAGTAATATCTTGAAATAATTGTCTATAACCAATGCAGCAGATTGGTTAAAAAAGGAGGAAATTGCTTGGAGATAACAAGAATTAGAAATGAATTATCAGTCAAAAGTAAAAACGGGATAGGATTTTTACTATCAGCTGTTGTCATCTGGAGCATCATCACTATATTGTTTTTGCTGCCTCTAGAGTTAAACCAGAAAAACATCTTTATGTTATTTGCAACAGGCCTAATGTTTCCATTATCCGTTGGCATTTCCAATTTAATAAAAGCTGATTGGAAATCCAAAGATAATCCATTGGGCGATCTAGGTTTATATTTAAATCTTGCTCAGCTGATCTACTTTCCTATTCTTTTTTGGGGAATTATAGAAAGCCCTAGTAACGCCATTATGTTATTTGCAATCATAACAGGAGCTCACTTCTTTCCTTATGGTTGGTTTTATAATGCGAAATCATATTATGCAATGGCCCCAATAATCTCGATAATAATTATGCTATTAGGACTATTTTTAGATGGGAAAATTCTATGGTTAGAACCACTTGCAATGGTTGTTCTTTTACTATTTTTAATTTTAATGGTTCACTTGGACTATAAGAAAAAATCATTTAAATACATAAGGAAAGGTGCTTGATTACCCAGGTTCCTTTAGTAGTCTGTTGCTATGTTATATTTCAAATCCGCGGTTAGTAATCGAAAAATAGTCTTATCTCTTTATATGACAAATCAATACATTCCAATTTCCTCTTTCTGTTCAACCCAAATAGATAGTTTTCATATCAATTACGAGAAAATTGTATCAAATAACCTTAGATCCTTTATATGGAAAAGTGAAAGTATCAGAAAAGAATAAGGAGGAATAAAATGAGTTTGTTTTTAATAGGAGTTATCGGCATTACCGCTGCACTATTAATCATCGTAGACAAAGATAAATACAAATGGTTAATTGCACCAGCAGGATTCAAAAACAATCACAAAGCATCTATCATCTTTTACGCTTTTGGCGGAGCCGCATTAATAATTTGTGATGTTATTAATCTCCCGTACATAATTGAGTTTATCTTACCAGCTTTCATTGCGTGTTTATCTCTTTTTACAATCTTAATAGTGAGAAAGCGAAATGATGATAAACCAGTCGGTTAATTACAAAAGGGATTTCCTTTAATACAGTGACAAGATTTAAAAAAGCAGAGGAATTTCACCTCTGCTTTTTTCTTGATACATCATTAGAATAATAATTAAATATACTAGAAAGGTTTGTTTGTATTCCATTAATGCCTCCCCAATCTTTATACTCCTCGTATAGCTCATATCCAGTTATAAATTCTGGAAGCGATAATTCTCTATAATGAGCTTCTTTAGCCTTTCGAATTAAGAACTTTATGTAGTCTGCTAAAGTGTTGCACAAATCCTTATTGCCCACATTCCCATGCCCCGGAACAACGGTATCTATATCCATGTGTTTAATAGTCTCCAGTATAGATACGAATTCTCTAGGATCATATATTGGTAAATGTAGATTCTCCGTTACCAAGTCACCTGTAAACACAATTTTATCTGCCGGCAAGTACATGAAAGTGTCGCTTGGAGTATGCCCTCCACCTAAACAGCTCAATTCTACCGTTCGTTTTGATCCTATTATGGTGAGTTTTTGCTCAAATAGCAGTGTAGGCAGCACCAACTTTAACCTAGGTAAATCGGCTAGTAATCTTGTCGTTTCATCAAATTGTTTATACAAACTTTTCTTTTTAATAGTTTCTTCCGTTTCCCGTATTTGATTTTTTAGTTTAAGCAAATACTGCTGCATTACTTTCTCTTCTGTTTTCAGATTTCCAAGCCTGTGTTTCTCTGTACACAGTTTTTGCGTCTCGGCAGTTGATATAATTACCGTATCGTTAAATGCTTGGTTCCCAAATACGTGATCACCGTGATAATGGCTATTTACTAAGTATTTTACTTTCTTACCCGTCATAGACTCTGCGATTTTACGTAACTCTGCACCGGCTGTAGGAGTGCCATGAGAATCAAATACGAGCAGTTCTTCTCCTAAATCAACAAAACCTGCATTACTCCATGTACCTTGACCAGGTTTTGCTGTTACTGCATAAACACCGTCACATAAAGCATGTACAGAAAAATAATCCGTTTCTAAGGTTAATTTTGAATTCGTCATATGAACCCCCAAGTCTAATATGTGATTTAAGAGTACTGTCTTTTGACAATTAAAATCGTTACAAGTAATTACAGCAGATTATATTCTTGTGGGTAAATAATGTTTGTACATGTCTAAAGCATCCGCATGTTCATTTAATACAGCAACAATATCGGGGTGAGGACTCGTATAAATTACTGGATAGTCTATTTCGTCCTTTTCCGTTTCTGTAATAAACGCTAACTTTTCCTTGTCCACAGAAAATTGTGCATTTATCCCTTTCTTATTTCCACGTGCGTCTAACCTTACCCACTTATCCATTGATTGCAGATAAACTGCGTTCAAAGCATGGATACAATAGCCTTTTTCAGGTACGTCAAATAACATTAATCGCTGATAGCAAAAGCCCGTTGGTATACCCTGCGAACGTAACAAAGCAGCCAAAAGATGTGATTTTGCGTAACAAATCCCTTCTTTATACGCTATAACCTCCGATGCTTTACAAGTAACCTGCACTGATTGGATATCCCAGGAATGCGCTATTTCATCTCGAACAAACTCAAACGCAATTCTTACTTTTTCTATCTCTGTTTGTGAAGGATTGAAAAGTTCTCCTATTTTTTCTTTTACTATAGACTTTGTGTAATCAACTTCATTTGATTCAAGTAGGTATTCCTCTAAACTTTCCGATTCACATAGTAGCTGCACAACTCCACCCCACTGTATAAATTTTCAAGTATATAAGATTTATCATAGACGTACTTTTAGATATTCTCAATTGTAATACCAAACTTCTATATTTTTTATTCTATTTATATGTCAGAAGGCTTTACCAATTCCAACTATAATAGTTCTCCCAAAAAATCATCATCTGTTTGAGACAGTACAGATAAAGTGTCATTAAAGAAAGACATCTTATAAATGCCCATGCTAACTGTCACTGCTCTGTCTTCTTACACTAGTTGTCCAGAACTGTGATACAACAGCGAAAAAAATCATCTTATATAGCAGGAGTGTAATTACAGATATAATTACGAGAAGTAGTAAATATGTATGAAAAAATTAAATACTATACGCATTTGCTATATTGAGTAATAGGTGCTATACTAAGGTTAATTATTTTTGTTCGGTGTAAAATTTGCGAGAAGAGAGATCTCTCCTTTAGAATTTTTTATCTTAAAAACAAGGGTAGTAATATAAGTGTGGGACATCCCACCACAGGAGGCAATACTATGGAACAAGGTACAGTAAAATGGTTTAACGCAGACAAAGGTTTCGGTTTCATCGAAGTTGAAGGCGGAGACGATGTATTCGTACATTTCAGCGCTATCCAAGGCGAAGGCTTCAAATCTTTAGACGAAGGTCAAAGAGTATCTTTCGAAATCGAACAAGGTCAACGCGGACCTCAAGCTGTTAACGTAAACAAAGGTTAATTATAAAAAAAGACTCCATATGGAGTCTTTTTTTTATTTGTCCCTTTCATATAAACAAAAGAAATTTGAATTCATGATATCTACTTAATATCCCAAGGTTCGAATAAATTATTAAGTTATGAATTCTCGTATTACCCTTACATACTTTTCAGGTTCCTCGAACCTCGGAAAATTTCCGCTTTGACTAAACATAACTATCTTACGGTTGGCCTGACCATTTGCAAATGCAGTCAGTTGATTTTTACTGGTTACCCAATCATATTCACCTTTAATTAGTAGCATCGGACAAGTAACAGAATCGAGTTGCGGTAACAAAGATTCAAATATTTTCCCTTCTTGATAGAGCTTTTGTTGATGATTATATGCCCGTTCCCAATTTTCTTGTGGAATACCAGAGTTTTCAACAAGATAATCAAAAAAATGTTTATCTTCCCCGTGGACATACAAATTGTCTTTATATTCATCCAAATCAATAAGAACCTCTATACATATTCCCCAAACTTTTTCAGTATCTCTTATACTTGAAGCAGCATAGTATTCATTGATCTTTTCATATTTTCCTAATCGTTCGTACTCCTGAAGCGCTCCTGCAATTAGTGAGCGAGCAGAACTTCCCAGATCAAGCGTTGGACATTCCAACAAAAGATATGTCACCTTCTCAGGATATTTCAATTGATATTGCACAGCCAAATAACCACCAACTGAATGACCAATGATTCCCCACTTTTCTATACCAAGTTGGTCACGGATAGATTCGCAATCATCTATTAAATCATGAATTCCGAACGGCTCTTCATCATTAATTGGATCCGAACGTAACACCCCTCTTTGATCAATTGCAATTATCTTCAGAAATTTTGAAAGCTCTTGACCTTGATGTTCAATAAAATCATAGGAACCAGCTCCTGGTCCGCCGTGTAAATACAAACATACAGGTAGATGGGCATCACCATGGCTCTCATAATAGATTTTCTTATTTTTAACTGTTATATAGTTAGACACACACTCTCTTCTTTCTTATGTGAATATGGGCTGCCATATTGTTTAAGTCGTTTTGTATATATGTTATAGTCATCACACAAAAATACATATAATAACATTTCCCATTGTATCTCTTACTGAGTCTTACACATTACTGCCATTTAACGCGTTTAAATACTACTACATTCGACAGCTCCTTGTTTAGCTATTAGCCTCTCTTGCTGATAAAAAAATAACTCACTTACAACTAATACTAAGATCCGATTGCTGTAGTTAAATTAATTTAAGCAAGTCATAGCCAGTCACTACAACCAGAGCGTCTCATCCAATTTCTGAATATTAGAACGGGAGATTAAAAAAACATTGCCTAAAATGTCGATTTTGTCCCCTCTTACCCGTACAGCACAATCTTTGTTCGAAGCATAAATATTCATTTCTTCAGATAAAAGGGATAGTTCGTTTTGAACTAGTGCGATATTGTTTTCGAGATCAAAATGAGAAAGGACGGAAAAATTGTCAAGACCAATTCCGTTGTACACAGAGCTTTTTTCAACTTTAGATCCAATTTTTTTCGAGCATAACCATTTTGCAGACATATTAATTGCACCAGCATTTGTTCCCATCACAATACCGCTGCTCTATTTATTCAAATTCGATAATTCATATTCTATTAAGAAATCATTTTGTTTAAGAGTGTCTCTTCCTAATAAGAAAATGACTGAAGCATTTTGAATCATCGTTTGAGCATTTTCCTTCTGTACGTAATAATTAATTAAATGATATTCATCGAACTTAATGCCAGCTTGGTCAAGCCACGAGCGTTCCGTTGCCCCATTATCTTCATTAATAGATGGATTTGAGCTAATCATAACAAGCGATTTTCTATCAGTTATATCTGCCTTTAACACACTGCTCAAATTCTCTGGAAAGAAATTGTTAAACCAACCTAAATAATAATGAGTTTTCATAAGTACCCCCATTTCAAACTGGAACTTGTGATTTATCCTTTGCAACATCATTCTGTTTTTTTGTCTTCAAAAAATCTCTCAATGAGCCTATTGTTGAATACAAGTTAAACTTCGTTAGATATACGAGAATATTTCAATTACTCTAACTTTAAAACAGGCTCTTAAATAGGTTGCAAATTTAATTGATTTTCGCATACCACTGAAGCTATACGAAATAATATTCTCCCCTTCTTCCTCTCATGTACCATGTCTCCAAATACACAATCAGCTGAGAGTATTATGCTTTTTAGATTATTCTTCCCTAGATGCTTGTTGTATCGCTTTCTTAGTCATCACCATTAGTATCATCTGTTTACTGCGGAAGTCTTCTTCAACAGAGAAATTATTCCAAGGAAAACTTGTACATTCCTCATGCCTACTATTTTCTCCTCTCCTCAGCAAACAAAGAAGCAATAAACTTTTATAGTAATTATTGGTAAATTATGATATATTTTTAAGGTATTTTTTATAAAGGTGGTTTTCTATATGACTATTAAAGTTACTCGTAAAAAGAATTTTTATGGTGGTTTAGCGCTCATTAAATTGTATGCAGGTGATCAAATGCTAACTAAACTTAGAAATGGCGAGACATATGAGTTTGAACCGGACAGCAATCTCGTCGATATAAGAACAACCGTTCAAGGCGGCGGATACAGTAATAAGATTGAAGTTAATAATGATTCTTCAGTCATCGTAAGAGTGAATCCCTTGTCACAAACTTTATATCTTATCGGTGTGATAGGTATAATTTTAGCCTTGCTAGTTAAATTTGAATTTTTCATTGTTTCTTTAATAGCATTCATTACTACAGCTATAATAGCTTTTAATAAAAGTCACATTTTAAGTGTAGAAAGCGACCCTGGACACTAAGTTACTTGTACATATAATTAGTTAAGCTACTAACAAAGCAGCCAATCGAGATATGGGTGACACGAACTTGCTGGCTGATTAAAAACAAGCACATCACACGCTTCACCTAAAATCTTTATAGCTATAAGTCGAAGGTGCGTCAACAAGTATCAGCCATTTGGCGTACATAGGAGTTAATTCGGGGGTTGTTTTAATGAAAACACTAAATACCAACATACAATATCTTATGGAAGATTATAGTGTAACTGGATTAAGCATCGCAACCATTGATGATGGTACCATAAGTAGTACAGAATGCTTCGGCTTACTCGAAGCAGAAACAGATAAAAGTGTGAAAAGTAATTCTATATTTAGTGCTTGTTCAATCAGTAAATTTTTGACCTCACTACTGGTGATGAAATTGACCGAACAAAGAATCCTGGATTTAGATGAGAATGTAAATGAAAAACTAACATCATGGAAGGTTCCTCATAGTGAACTAAATAAAAATAAGAAAGTTACCTTAAGAAATTTACTTAGTCACCAATCTGGTATTATGGACCCCGAAGGAAGTTTCCTAGAACTCAATTCCAGGATAGATCCTCCCTCAATAGTCGAAATATTAGAAGGAAGAACACCCTATTGTAAAGAACCTATTGAAATTAAGTATGAACCTGGGAGCACCTTTGAATATTCAGACGCAGGTTTTTGCATTATACAGCTTCTGATTGAAGACGTTACTGGGAAACCTTTTAATGAAGTAATGAATGAACATATCTTTTTACCATTAAATATGGAGAATAGCACATTTGAACTTCCAACATCAGAAGTAACAAACTATTTCTCTTGCGGTCACCACAAAAATGGAAAATTAGTAAATGGAAAATTTCCAATCTATCCATATCCAGCAGCTTCTGGGTTATGGTCAACGCCTAAAGATTTAGCTCTTTTGGTTATTGAAGTAATGAATTCTTTAAACGGTGAAAGTAAGCTTGAGCTATCAGTAAGTAAGGCAATGGAAGTTATTAATCCTCAAGGTTGTAAGGAGTGGACTGGGCTAGGAGTTTTTCTGGATAAAACCGATAAAGGAATTGAAATTTCATCTCTTGGTTGGGGTGTTGGTTTCCAATGTATGATGGTGGCTTATCCTTATTTAAAAACAGGATTAGTCGTAATGACAAATACCGATCTAGGTGTTCATCAATTAAAAGGTATCATTGGGAAAGTCTATAATGCTTATCCCTTTTGAATATTTGGTATTTAACAAACGCGGGGCTTAAATTCCGTAACCGGATTACTTGTATAGTTCTCTCCGCAGACTGAATAATATAAGATAAGTAACTAGGATGAAATAATATAAGAGATTTCAAGTCAATTGCCCTTGGCTTTTAATTGGTATTACCCTAATATAACTACGAAAAGATAAGGGTTGTTCTTCTTCCTAATCACTGATAAACCTGAAATAATGAATCTCTTCTTCCCTTCAAATTATATATATTACACCTAACACTTTTATCTTCAAAGCCAGCATGCATAGACGGACTTGCTACTGTAGACTATATTAAAGATATAATATAGTCGCGGAATCTGTTTATCAATTATATACAAAACAAATAAGTTTCCTATGGTCCTTTTCCCAAACAAGTAAAGATAAAATTATGTCCAAAGGAGGTTGACTTGTGGAAGAATTATTACGAAAGATACTAAAGGAAATACAATTAGTGAAACAGCTAGTTAGTGGGAGAGATGGACTTAAAAAGGATATTATCGAAATAAAGCAAGGTCAAGAAGAAATGAAGATGCAGCTTGACAGAATCGAAAGAAAGTTAGGTTAAGAGGAGGAAGCCTTCATCAGTAGTCCTGAACTGAAAGTCTATTTTCTTAGTCCTTCATTCCGGTAATAAACGTCACGTTGCTTAAATTCAATGCGAATGCTGCGCTTTTCTTTCCACATGCAACCAACAAGCCCGTCGTCTACCTGGCACGCATGTAAAAGAATGATGTTAACTTGCTGGCCGACTCTAAGCAGAACCGGCACCAATTCAAAATCCAATGGGAATAATTATGGTCACATCTCTAAAAACGTCAGCCAGAATACTATAATTCAGCTCCAAAAATACAAACCATCTTAAGTCGGTCGCCAAGTGGAAGGCGCGAAATATGACGTCAAGTAAAAATGCGAGCAGAGATAAACCCTAGAACCATTGCGGCTCTAGGGTTTATTTAGTGATTCCGATTGGACTCGAACCAACGACCCCTACCCTGTCAATTTTGTTATAGGCGTAAATAGCGTATTTTAAAGGGTTTTTCTGTCCATATAGTCCATTAATTCCGTTAAAATCAGCTCAAAAAATTAATTACGTTAGCATTGACGTTAGCAAATGGCCACTTATCTTTCTGTATTAGTTAAATAAGAAAAACAGAACTAACACAGATATCCTCAATAAGTCTCGTCTTCTTCTACTACGATTCAATACATATTGCAAATGCAAGCTTCACTATTTAAAGAATAATTTGTCATATGTTTCTTATTGCCATTTATAAAACGTGTTCTTGCAACGTCGTATCCTCACATCTTCACACCCAATGGTAATTATACCTAAGACAAAAGAACGGTTTTTTGTAAATATCCACTATATCCCTGTGATTGTAGTATCTGTTTTTGTATAATTTTGTGCAGTAAGCATCATAAGAGCGGAGGTATTACTCTGTGAAAACTAAATTTCTAGTACTAATATTATTAACAGCGTTTGTGTTAGGAGGATGTAGTATGTCAAACGGAAAAGGATCTGCTTCACCTTCCGAGATGGATCCACAAGATTTACCGGATGTACCGGCATTTCAAAATGAATTTACTCGTGATTTTCTTACATCAACAGAACCGGTTCGAGAAGGATATTACCCGTTTGAAGCGAAGTCCGGGAAATTTACAATGGATTTCCCAGGAGATATGAATATAGTTGAGAGAAGTTATAATAAATCCTCAAAGAATGACAGTGAATTTCTTACTATATCTCATACCGATGAAAGCCTTGACGTATTCACCAATATACAATTAAAATACTATGGTTTTATGAGTGACGTGGAGTCAACTAAGGATGGACTGTCCGCTAAGAGAAATGAAGAACTTCAATTTCAGTCAAAAAACACTGAATTTAAGGGACAGAACATTGAAGTTGCTGATTATACTGATGGAATCAATCCTGGATTTGCAACATTGATTTGGAATGATAATAACGAGAACATACAGATATTCACTAGTATGATCTGTGGTGATAACCTTTCTTCAGATGAGTGCTCAAAATTAGTAGAGGATGAAAAAGAAAGGGTATTAAATATATTCCAATCCATAAAGTTGACTCAGAATGAAGGTGATTGATTTTTATGTCATTGGATAAAATCACATCAACTAATGTGTGGATGCGACTTACAAATACAGAGTACGACAATCTGAAACCTGATGAATTAGAGGTGAAATTTAAATCTATTTATTTAGAAGAAACAGGCGAACTTTTTGAGGGAAAGGTCAAAATTTATCATTCATCTGACTCAAAAAATACATCTAATCTTGAGTCGGGTTATGATGGCACCTCACTTTTAATATCTGAAGGTGGAGAAGAAAAGCTATATGTGATAAACCAAGGTTCTGTAGATGGAGCTGATTGGAGTGAAAATATAAAAGGGCCGTTTGCAGGAAAATCTACAAAACAAGCTGAAGCAACAAAAGTTTTTGTAGATGATTCTAAGAATCACTTTGGCATAAAAGATGATACAGAAGTTGTTTCTTTTGGTCATTCACTGGGAAACCATAACAGTACAATCACTGGTATTGTAGATGATACATTTGATGAAATATATGGAGTTAACGGGCTTCAACTACCTCCACTCGAAGTATATGATTATGACCCAACTTTTTTTGAAGCAGTTAATCAACACTTCGGAATTAAAAATCCTGATGATGTAACTAAAATACCTTCTAATGATCTCGCCGAATTTACAAAAGACTATTACAAAGATTCTCCAGTAAAAATTCATCAAAAAATCTCCAAGGATGATCCGCTGTTTGCTGTTACAGAGAAAGCCGGATTTGTTACATTTGGCGATGTAGATATGATAGATACGAATCCGGAAGTTGACGGAATTAAAAATCTCGTTGATGATATCCCGGATGATGTAATAGCAAGCTTCAGAGACCTGGCGATTGATTATTCAGTTGCTGATAATAAAGGCGGCGTAAATGAAGTTGCTTCTCAGCTTCTTGGAGTAAAGTTAGAGTACCTCGAAGGAATTAAAGGTAATATGGACATTTTACAATGGTACGCATTCGATCACGATGAATTTGATGAGACAATAAAGGCATTAAAAGATAACTTACCTCCATTATTAGAAAAGGTAAGTGTAATAACCCAAAATGCTGACACTATATTCGGCCGGCTTTATGAAGAAGGATATATAACAGAAGACCAAAAAAATATAATAATAAAAGAAGTTGCCATCTTAGAAAAAGATTTATCCGAGGCGTATGCTGCTATTTATGAAAATGCAGACATAAACGAAAATCTTAATGAGTTGTCTCTGTACGGTGACTATCGCTTGTATAAAGCATTTCAGAAACTTAAGAGTTCATTTACGGGTTCAATTGAAAATATTCTAAACAGTGGAATTTTAGAAAGGCTGGAATCCATTAAGGATAGCCACAGTATTAATGAAATGCTTAATGCTTTGGCTGGCGGCAGTAAAAGCTATTCGGGGAAAGACTTAATTTATACTTCTACCAGTGCCAGCGGGGAACCAATTGAAGTAAATATGTCAGCTGCTTTAAGGTTATACCGCGAAGGTGCGTTAATATTTGAGGACAAGATGTCTGCCATTGCAAAACTGGAAAAAACCGTTCACGAAGAAATACAGTTAGCTTTCAAGGAAGAACGAAAAAAAGTACTCGACGAAATATATCACATCGAAAGTAATCCCAAAGGGTACGCATACAGTCGAGGTTGGATGCACAGATATCCCCTTTATGAAGTTGAATCGCTAAAGGTGATGGATAACGTGTTTCCGCTAGAAAAAGCTGATTTGGATGCACAGATATATGAAATGAAGTCGAGTGTGGATAGCGGCTATAAGCTCATAGAAGACTATAGAAAAGCTGTAGAAGATTTATTTGCGGAAGAGGAAAAGCTATCACAAATGTTTGATTTGGTAAGGGGGATCTAATGGATGGAATTCACAGACTATGAAATGACTCAAATAATTCCGAAAGATGATCACAGTCATAAAATTAGGATGCTGAAGAACCTCGCTGATGATATCCAGAGCCAGGACGAAAGATTTTATGCTTTGGTGAAAAGTACGATTGAAGGAGAAGGCCAAAAAGGTAAAATAGCTGCACAACTAGGTCTTGCCGCAACACTAAGAAAGCAGAAAGAACAAGGCTTATATATGTCCCTTACTATGAAGACAATTCAAGTCGTAGGTAACTTTAGCGAGCAAGTAGAAAGTAACAAACAACAAAAGATAGTTATTAAATACAAAGAAAGCGCAAAAATAAAATAGATACCTTAAACAAAAACAGCAACTGTTTCTGTATGAAACAACTTTGCTGTTTTTTTTAAGATCATAAATAACTCCCCTACTTCTATTGCGCTTCTCTTATGGACTCGTTCGGACCTTTTTTTTGGTCAACTGTTTGATCCTGAAATTGAATTGATCCTACAACCTCAACTAAGGAATCCTCTATTGGTTTAGCCTCCGTTTCACATTCTTCATCACTTAAACCTTCCTTACAAACAACAGAAGCGAATATCTGAATCTGTTGATTATTGTCATTCCATACTAAACCAGATAAACCTGGATAAATACCATCTTTATTTTCAGCATATTGTATATGCTGATCACTTTTAACTGACTCTAAGGACTTAAATTCAAGTGTACCGCTACTTCGTGCAGTTATACTCTCTTTGCTGTTCTCTTCACTGCTCATTAAATCATAATAATGTAATTTAACTACAGGTACTGCATCTATCTTATCTCTTTCAGATTTAGGAAAAGAGAGCTCAATCATTTCAATCCCATCATTCTCATCTTTATTGTAGCTTCCTCTAATGACAACCAAATTCCCTGGAAAGTCCATCGTAAAACTGTTCGATCCCGACTTAAATTGAGTAGTACCCTTCCTTTGTAGGCTCAGAATTTTGTATAAAGTCACGCGTGAATTCATCCTGAAATGCTGCAACATCCGGTAATTCAGATGGATTCATTTCAGAAGGAGATCCTGACTGTTTATCACCACCCATACTACACCCTCCTATAATCAACGTTGTTAAAATAAGAACAATTACGAATTTAGTTCTCACTAAGCCTAACCCCCAAATGTTGCTTTTGTCTTAAAAATCACATTGAAAATATCCATTATTTCCATAATCTTAATAACTAAATAAAAAAACAATCCTTAAGTCGAGGTCTGTAAGTCCCTTTAGAGAAATTCCAACAGTACTAAAAAAACTGATTCAATCAATAATACTATACATAAAATAGTTCAAAATCGTGTAGTATACATATTTATTAGCAGCGAAGAAACAAGTAAGAAGGAATATCAGGAAAAATAGATGGAGAGCTTAATTATTAAGGTAAACCAAAAGGGTATGCGTATTCTCGTGGATGGATGCACAGATATCACTTAACGAAGTAAATCTCTAGTATTTTTTTCTTTTCTTACTCTACTAGATCCTTGCACTTGTCTTCAGTAAGACTGTCCCTGCATAGAAATTGTGACTGATAATATCGTTCTATGAGCTTATGACGCTATCTACACTTGACTTCATTTCATATATCTGTTGATTCAATTCAGCTCTTCTCAGTCCTCCTCGAGGGCTTTTTGTTTGGAAAAATGCAGCTCCTCCTTTACGCAAGGATGGCATATGGAATACCAAATAGCAAAGCAGCAACAATTACAAAGACTAACATAACAAACCCCTGTGTCTTCCAAAAAGACTTCTTCTCCTCCTTTGATTTAAAAGGAAACATAGCTAGGAAACAAATTATAAACGTCAATAATCCCGCAGCTAAAATCGTAATTGATCCCATTAGAAACATCCCCAGAAGTATCCCATCTGCAATATATTCTAATTTTTGTATTCCATCATCTATGGATTTGAATACCTCATTTAAGCCATAGTCTTCCCCTTCAATTACTACAGATTGCACGATAAATCTATCGAATAACCTCATATAAATTCCTCCATAAAACTATAGGACTGAGTCCCTTGATTAATTATGAAGAGTTCTTCCTCTCCATCCTCAGATATATGAAGAGCTGTTCCAGCATATCCTGTCTTTTCTGGATTAACCGATTTAGACTCAGAGGAATGAAACACTTTTAAGTCGCCCTCGAATATCTCTCCTGTTTACTCCAGATGAATATACTTAAACTTCTCTTCAAGTTGAGAATGGGGTAACTCATCATACTCTGTATTTACTAGCCGCATCCATACATCTGTGGCAGTGATTTTGTCTAGAGACATAAAATCACTCACTTTCGTCTTTCGTAAAGTGAATTGAACTTATTATATCTAGGATTTTTTTCTTTTCTGACTTAACCGATTCCTCGCATTCTTCTTCATTAAGATTGTCATTACATACGAAAGTCGCGAATATCTGTATTTGCTGGTCATTGCCATTCCATACTAAAGCAGCAATACCTGGATAAGGTCCTTCAGTAGTATCAGCATATTCTATATTCTGATTTTCTTCTGTTTCTACTTGTTTAAATTCAAGCTCTTCATTTATTTTCCCTGATAGCCCTTCTTTACTTGATTCTTCGCTACTCATAAATTTGTAATAATCCATAGTTATCAAAGGGAGAAGATCCATCTCCTCTTTATCTTCTTTTAGATGTGAAAACTCAAGATATTCACTTCTATCATCAGGACCTAAGCTGTAACTTTCATCAACTATTATCATTCTTTCGGGGAAATTCATTGTAAAACTGTTCGACCCGGATTGGAAATGGTAGTATCCTTCTTTTACAGGCTCAGTGCTTTGTATAAAGTTACGAGTAAATTCATCTTGAAACGCAGGAACCTCCGGCAATTCATTTGGATACATTTCAGAAGGAGATAATGACTGATTATCGCCGCCCACACCGCACCCTCCTATAATCAATGTTGTTACGATAAGAACAATAACAAAATTTATTCTCACGCAGCCTAACCTCCAATGTTGGGTTATTGCTTATGTACTTGCAAATTATATAAGAAATATCCATTCATTCCCATTAATTTAAATGTTCAAAAACAAAAAAGCTCCTTTAGTCCAGGTACTTAAGTAATCATATTTTCTTGAAAAGTAGTATTTAAGACCTCTAAACATTGAAAACATAATATCGATTAGTTGGAAGAAGATTTTAAAAATCATTATCTTGTCCTTTATTTACTACTCCTTCCCAAATAAAAGAACTAGCAAAATATACAATAAATCCTGTATTTTAAAAAAGGATTGAACAACCCAATAATTATGTTTAACTTTAAGTTGATAGTACTAAAGGGGGACGCACATGAGGAGGGGTACAACCTGGAAAGAGCTTTAGAGTGGGATCACAGATTTCTAAGGTTTACAGAAGAAGAACGCAAGATGTTCGAAGAAATGTATATGGATCATGCAGCTCTAATCTTTGGAGATCACACTACCAAATAAAAAAAGCCTTCCAAGATAGACTAACCTAATCAAATGGGACATAAAAAAACACCCTTCAAGTGATACACTAAGATTAAGTGTAAATTTGGAGGGTATTTTTTATGGGGAAAAGTAGATATTCGGCAGAAACGAAATGGGCAGTGGTAAAAGATAAATTAAGTGGGCAGTATACCAACCAACAATTAATGGAGAAGTATGGGATTAAAAATGTTTCTCAGATTAAGACATGGATGAAATGGTACCGGGATAATCAGATGCATCGATTTGATCAGCCGATTGGAAAGCAATACAGCTATGGCCACGGCCCGGAGTATGCTTCTAAAGAGGAAAAAACGAACAGACAAATCGAGCACTTAAAAGTAGAAAATGAAATTCTAAAAAAGTACTTGGAGATCGAAAAGGAGTTGAAAAAGAAGTAGTCCTTCATTTAGTGGAGAGACTACGCAAGAAGCATACCGTTACAACGATCTTAAATGTCTTGGAGGTTGCCAGGTCAACGTATTATCGTTGGGCCTCCGAAGGCATTCCCCTAAGAACGGCAGTTGAGGAGGCAATCATTTCTTTGTGTACCGAAACCTCGTTTCGGTACGGGCATCGAAAGATACGGAAGCTGCTTCAGCGCCAATATGGTATCAAACGCAATCGAAACACGGTGCAGCGTATCATGCAGAAATTCCATCTCCAATGTAAAGTTAAACGTAAAAAGAGATGGAAATCGCAGGGAGAGTCTGTCATTATCGCCCCGAACCTTCTAAATCGGGACTTCACGGCTATAAAGCCTGATACAAAATGGGTGACAGATATAACGTAT
Source organism: Terribacillus sp. DMT04 (assembly GCF_019056395.1). Classification (NCBI taxonomy): domain Bacteria; kingdom Bacillati; phylum Bacillota; class Bacilli; order Caryophanales; family Bacillaceae; genus Terribacillus; species Terribacillus sp. DMT04. The sequence goes on along the minus strand of NZ_CP077639.1, from coordinate 1,188,766 downwards.
ATTCAATACGGATCACGAACGTTGTATCTCTCTACCATCATGGACTTATACAACAATGAAATCGTCGCATACAGTTTGGATAATCATCAACAGACATCACTTGTCCTGGATACATTACGGAAAGCCATAGCGAGCCGACATAATCCAGAAGGAGTCATCGTGCATTCCGATCAGGGAAGTGTGTACACGTCTTATGCATACCAACAAGAATTGGCAGAACAGAAACTAACCAGCAGTATGTCTAGGCGTGGAAACTGTTGGGATAACGCAGTGATTGAATCGTTCCACTCGAGCTTAAAATCAGAGGAGTTTATGTATACAAGATTCAATTCCATAACAGAAAAAGAAGTTATCGAACGGATTCACCGATACATGAAGTATTATAATGAAGAGCGCATCCAAGAAAAATTAGGCTACCACCCACCAAAAGAATATGGTAGCATGGCAGCCTAATAAGGGTGTTTTCTTTGTGTCTCACATCGCTAGGTCAGTCTAGGTGCAGTTGACCCAGTAAATGGAGTGCTTGGTGAAGAGCAAACAGTAGAATTTGATTATTCTACTAAAGAAGAGGTTGAAGCAATGGAATAAAGCCCTATTCAGGGTTTTTATTTCAACCAAAAATAGAACACACGTTCCAATATTTAATGCTTGGGGGCTGCATCATGGGGAGAATCTATCATACTAGTCATCTGGAAGACTTTGTACAGGAGGTCTATCAGCGCATCGGAATCACAGAAGCTTCACATATCAGCAAGGAGACAATAGCCAATAGATTAGGAATATGGCTGCATTATTGGGATGGGAAAAGCAAAGGGATTGAGCGCAAAAATGGAATGAATTCTATTCTGATTGATGAACGACTGGACAGCACTGCTCAATGGCATGAGTTCGGACATGAATTATGTCATGTGCTCAGGCATGCGGGTAACCAGCTATATATGCCGGCAAGTTTCAAGAGATTGCAGGAGTCACAGGCGAATATCTTTGCATACCACTTCTGTGTACCTACATTTATGCTCCACAATTTAATGTTGCCGGGACAGTGTCACCAAGCAGCTATTATTATCTCTGACACTTTTAATGTTAGCTATAGCTTTGCTGCTGAGCGATATGAAATGTACATCAATAAAGTGAGGAGTGCTATTTATGCAATGTAACTGCCCTAGTCCCAACTATACAAAAGGAGTTGTTTGTAATGGGGTCATTTAAGCAGCGTACAGAAAAGTCCTGGACCTTATATGCAGAATTAGGTTATGACGCACGCGGAAAACGGATTAGAAAGACTAGGACAGTGCGTGTAGATGATAGCAAATTACTAAAGGCACCAACTAAATTAAAACGCCATCTAGAAGAAGAATTATTGAAATTCGAAACCGAAATACGGAACGGTGAATATGTTGATCCGGATAAATCGTCCTTCTCCGGCTTCGTAGAAATATGGAAAGATAGGCATGCTCAAAAAGCGTTGTCACCCACTACCTTAGAGGTTTTTGAAAGAAATCTAGATAATCATATTATCCCCTATTTTGGTGATAAGAAAATCTCTGCCATTAACACTGTCCAAATAACTGCCTTTCTAGATAAAAAAATGAAAGAGAAGTCTAAGAATAATCCAGAGAAAACACTCTCTCCTTCCACGGTAAAGTATCTGCATAGAATACTAAAGCATATATTCACTGTTGCTGCAGAATGGAAAGTAATTAAGGATAATCCAATGGTAGGCGTGAAAGCACCTACTTTAGAGCGCAAAGAAATGGAGTATTTCTCTGGTGATGAAATGCCGTTTGTATTAGAGATTCTGTACGGCCAGGAACCCATGTGGAAGATATTCTTTATCCTTGCGACATTTGCTGGACTCCGTCGCGGCGAGAATGTTGCTCTGCAATGGAAGCACATTAATATAGAAGAAAGTGAATTAACCGTCGAGGACAATCTAGTAATCGGTATTCGAGAAGATGGCACAAAAGGACCTGTTTATAAAAAACCTAAGTCAGCTGCGTCTGCAGCAACTATCCCCCTTCCCTACTTTGTGACTGATCTCTTAAAAGTTTATCGCAGAGAATGGATTAAGGAGAAATTGACAGCCGGCGATTACTGGGAAGGCGGAGATAAAGAGTATCTTTATCATGATGGTTTTGGAAATCACTTATATCCAGATACCCCATCAAAAAAATGGAGAAAAATTAGACAGAAACATGAAATGAAAGATGTTCGCCTGCATGATTTACGACATACAATGGTCGCGCTGTTAATGGAAGAAGATGATGTTAACTTGCTGGCCGTTTCGAAGCAGGCACGCCACACCAGCTCAAAATTTACTGCGGATGTTTATGGTCACATCTCTAAAAAACGTCAGCAAAAAACTATAAATCAGCTCCAAAAATACAAACCTTCATAAGTTGGTCAACAATTAGTCAACAATTCTTTAGTGTTCGTATTTTTACAAGAACAAATAAAAACCCTAGAACCGTTGCGGCTCTAGGGTTTATTTAGTGATTCCGATTGGACTCGAACCAACGACCCCTACCCTGTCAAGGTGATGATGGCTTTTATCTCCACTTATCAATATATGCTTTACCCCTTCTGTTATGCGGTTTTTAGTCTTTCTTCCATTCTTCTTTACACTCTCTTTTTCTCTCTCTTTCCTTCTTTTTATCCTAAGTTTCGTATCAAAAATCGTATCAATTGGTATCAAATAAAAAGCCCTTCATTACGAAGAGCTTCCTTGCAACCAAGCTATAAAGTTCTGTTTAGGTATCTTGAATCTGCGTCCTATCTTTATAAAGTGAAACGGTTTTGGTTCTTGATTAAGTAATTCATATGTCTGCTTTAATCCGATATCTAGTATTTCTTTTACATGCTTTGGATCAAGAACTTCCGGATATTTTTCAAATGGGTCATTACCATTCATGATTTCCCCTCCTGTTGAAGTACTGCAAAGTTCATATTCAGAGCCAGCTTATAAAATGCCTTCCACCTAATTTTTGCGTACGTTTTCTCACTAATTGGTGGCTGGAACACATGATTGTATATTTTTAAGTCAGTCATATACTCTGCGTCTTCAATCATGTACCTTTGCTCGATTAGAAATTTCTCCATCTTTGGAAGACGTTGTACTGATCTCTCTATATTCTCGCAATATCTTTTACGGTAAGCTTTAGCATCTGCATTATGGACGGCAATAGCTGCAGTCTGGTCGGAAGTACTATTGCTCTTTCCTCCGCCAATAGGATCATATGAAGCAGTTGTATTTGCTTCATGCTCGTCAAAGCTGATGTACTTATAAATGCGGTATTTCTCAAGCGCAGCTTCCACTCTTTTTTGAGTAGCTTTTCTATCTAACTCTGGTAATTCAAATTCCACTGTTCTACCCCCTTAAGAGGAGGCCCCATTGCTGGAGCCTAGCCCATTTAATTCAATGCATCGTCATCGTGAGCGGTATCGCCATCTTCACCAGTTGGGATATCCTCGAAGGATAGTTGCCCCTCTACATTGACTGATCCGTCATTTTCAACGGTATATTCGACACCCTCATGTTGCTCTGCTGCATCATGGAATTCCTCAATACTCATTTGTGAAGGCTGAATGTAAAGTGTTACGTTGCTGCCGGCAAATGGATATAACTTAATGACTTTGTCGTCACTTCCACCAGAGACATTAAATTTTAATGCCGTTTTCTTGCTATCGCGCTGAATGGATTTGAATTCTACATTGATAGGACCCGCTTCGCAGCCTTTTACTTCAATAAGTGCTATCGATCCTGCCAGCTGCACCAGCTCCTCAGAGTTAGGAAGCTCATCGCCTTGTACGTGATATTCAAGTACCTGCTTCTTATCGTCCTTCTGGATTTTCTTAAATAATACATTCAATTCAACTTTAGACATTTTTATTTCCCTCCAGTTATTCAATACTTACAACCTCGTAAGTTTTTCTGTAAAAATAATACCAATACAGCTGAAACGAATAACGCCTCTTAGATTGGCTCTATGGACTTCTGACGGACTATGCTAATTTTAGGTTTTCAACTACTGATAGTTGGTGCTCATATGCTACTTTCTTCGTGTGCATTGACTTGGCTATTTGCGCCATGATATATGCATCAACTACGTTATCGCTAGAATGGACAAATCCGTAATGTTCTTTTGCAGCATTCATAACTGCTTGCTTCTTTTCCTTACCCTTTAAGCGGCGCTTGTTTCCGGGCTCTCCTACCCATCCGGTAACAGCCACGAATTTCTTCACGGAGTTCGGCGCTACTTCGTAATAACGAATGCCCCGCTTCCACAGTTCGTTACGGATGCCGTGGTGCAGTCCACCTGCGAACATTGCGCGCTGCGTATCGAAAGGGAAACCTTCAATGCAGATGATGTCGTCTTTCTCGACCTGATAAATAATGTTATCAATTAATGTGGTCATGCGTTCAGGATCCTTGTCCGAGTTACCTGTAATCTCTTTTGACTTTACCGGCATTCCATCTGGACCAAGAGCTACAAATCCTGTTTTAGTTGCTGGGTCAATACCTACAAATCTCATAGCTGTTTACCCTTTCTATACATCTTGTCCAGTTGTTTTGATTTCTTGGTAACTGTAAGCCTTAAATCGACGATCGCATCAAGCATCTGATAAATCAATTGACGTAGTGATTTATTTGTCATTTCACCAAGAATCTTTTCACGGTTGTACGTATCCATGGCAGTAAGCTTGCGATAATGAATATTATTATGGAATCTACGCGGCATCCCTTTTAAGAAGCTAACAACTTTATCTGTTTGCTGTACGCTTAGCGTGGTTCCGTATTCTGGATCTATAAAGAGCCTTATAGTTTCAATGTCGCTTACCTTTTTCCCCTCATAAATCAAACGGGATTCTTTGGGATTATTACTGTTGTTCAATACAATAACATCATATTTAGCAGCCAGTTCACCTTCCATTGATTGCTTTTTCGATGCTGCAGCTGCTTCCAAATCAGCAACCATTTCAGCTAAATCTTGCTTTGTGTACTGAACACTCTCCAATTGTGCAATGCGATCTAATCTATTCACTTCGTTTCCCCTCCTAAATTCTATGAATAAAGAACATTCGTTCGTGTTATAATCTCCTAATAAGGAGTGATGAAATGGATGATCAAGTGAAACTCGTTCTTGAGTACATCGGCTTGTCCCTTGCATGTAAGAACTTTGAGAATGATATAAAGCTATATGAGAAATCCGAACTTCACGGAAAGCGTATCTACATAGCCAAAACTGAAGCTGTAATTGAAACAATCAAGCAACATCAGGAGCAGCTACGCCGTGCTAACCGCCTTTATGTCAAGGTTATACATTCAACTACTGTTTCTCGTGAATACCAGTGGCGTACCCGTTATGATAACGGTACTGTTCGTTTAACTAGCCAACAGCTGTATCGACTTACCGAGAAAGCTTGTCGCCTATACTGGGTAGATAAAAATATTGAATTTGAGCTTAAGCCGTTTTATTAATACTTCATTTCCTCCCCCTGATCCAGCTGCTCGTACTTGCGTAGCTGGTTTTCTTTTCTGATTGAGTACAGGTAAGTTGCTGCGACTGCGATAATGATTAATCTTTTCATTCGCACTCCTCACAACATCTTGGATATCCACTTTCTTCGCCGTCTATTACACCGCCACACGCTTCACACAGAACACCTTCAATAATTAATTCAGCTGCTTCTCCCATTGTTATTTCGTCCTTTCTGATATCTTTTGGTACAAATCCGCCATTATTATGCCTGTCTTTGTAAGCTCTGCATTATTGGAGAGCAAATCCTGTTTATTCAATGTAGCCAATTGTTTTCTTGATACAAGAAGTAAATTTTCAGCCACGACATTTTCCTTGTTCTGATCTGCAAAAAAGTATAACGTGGTTCGGCGGTATAGGGCCGTTGGCTTCTTCCCATACTATTTTGTGCTTATGTCTCCACCGCTTGTGCCACGGACCTTCATCATTTACTTTTACAAGGACGTAACCATAACAATCAGTACGCTCATAGCCTACAGGTTTGTAATTGTGCGCCTTCTGGCCTTTTTTGAAAGAAGTTTTATTTCCTCCCGAATTATATAAGCCCTTAGTCCCTTTATTTTTCGGGATATGCCCCTTGTTAAATGCGGTTGATATATTGCTGACTAACCGATGATTCTTTTTGTAGTAGTGAATTTGCTGTTTGCTCACAGATAAATTGAATTTGTTATTCATTATTTCTGCCAGCTCTTTCGTTGTTCTTCCTTCAACGTGTTCAACAAGGAATTCATGCTGCTCTTTAGTAAATAGCCTCATATTACTTTCCTTCTAGCATCTTGGGGACTGTTACATCTGCATTCATGCGGTCATCGGCTAACTTCTGCGCTTCTAGCACCAACGATCCATTTGAAATAATTCTTGCTGCAACATCGTTTATAGAGCGAGCTCTGTTAATTTCTTCTGACAGTTTCTCTCCTGTTAAATCCTCATCACTTAAACGCTCTAATTGAGCAAATAAATGATTGTTCAAGTCGCCAAGTGTATTTTTCATTTTACAAGCTCCTCCTATCGTCTCTTATCCAACTCGGCAAACTGCTGCTTCCAACCTCGGAAGAGTAACCGGAACTCGTTTATGCCGGTATCGCGCCCTTTGGCAAAAAGTTGCTGGATGACCTTTCCTTCCTGGACTCTGTCTTCTGGATCGTGCCAAAGGAACTCCACCACATCGGCGTCTTGCTCGATTGAAGATGATTCTTTCAGGTCGGCCAACGTCGGCTTTCGTGCAAACTTATCGCTTTCCCTATTCATCTGAGACAGCATCATGAAGCAGCATTTCAATTCTCTGGCGATTGACTTTGCTGTTGTTGTTACATTACCTATGGCAGTTGCACGGTTTTCGTTACCATGTTGAGGTATTTTCATGATCTGTAGATAGTCCACTACAACCATTCCCAAGTCTCCATATTTTCGTTTGTAACGCCGTGCGGTTGCCCTTACTTCCTCAATGGTGATACCTGCACTGTCCTGTATGAAGATTGGTAGTTTCTCAAGCTTCTTATATTCTTCTTCAACGATGCCGTACTGTTCAGGTGTCAGGTCTTTGTTCTTAATTCGGTTGTAAGGTATGCCGCTCATATTAGAAATAAGACGATCTGTCAGCTGTGTGTCGTCCATCTCCTGCGAGAACACAAGGACTGGAGCCGTCTGTGCTACGCCATGGATACGCTGTAAGGCTAATGCTGTTTTACCTACTGATGGTCTTCCGGCTGATATGAAAAGCCATCCCCGCCAAACTCCGTGCGCCCAGTCGTCAAACTGTGGGAAACCTGTCTCGATATACTCTACGTTTTTGGAAATGATGTGAGCAAAATATTTCTGTCTGTTATCAGCAAAGCTTTTCATTTTCCCTGAATCGCTAGGGCGAATTTCCGTTACCTTCGCTTCGACTGCAGCAAAGTATTCCTCATCAGTTTCAAAGTCTTCTCGAGCCAGTTCTTGAATCTGCTTCCCTACATTTGAGCCACGCCTGCGAAGAGCTTGAGATCGTACAAGGTTTGCGTGGTACACAACATTAGCTGTTGTCGGACATGATTCAGAAAGCTTTAGCAAATAAGTGGACGTCAATTCCTGCTGCTTATTTGCTTTCACATACAAGGACATTACGCTTACAAAGTCGATTGGTTCATGTTTATCTTCCAACCAACGCATTGCTTTATAGATGTCGGCATGTACCGGGTTGCTGAAATCTCTTGCTTCCAAAAAGCTGATGTCGTCCAGTACCTCTGCATCTAGGAAGACTGCCCCAAGCACTGATTGTTCTGCAGAGAGCTCAATATCTAATTCAATTCCATTTGAAGTCATTCGGGTCATTCCCTTCGTTTATCCATTTTTGAAGCGCGATTTCTGGATCACGCGGGTCAGGCTTTCTTGCTGCCGGCTGTGACTTGCTCTGCTCAGCTTTCATCTTAATTGCCAGCTCGGGAAACTTGTCGCGCAGCTTCTTTGCCGAAAGGATATTTGTCCTCCAGAATGAATCTGTAGTAACCCAATCCATCACTTCCCTAGCTTTTCGCTTGTCAACTCCACTAATCTCCACCAGTTTTCGCATATCATCAGCCCAGGTCTGCATATTCGACTTCCGCAGCAGGTGAGCAATGCCGGCCTCTTCCGCAACCTTCTCAACTCGTTTGAAGAAATAAACGGCCATTTTGTAATACTGGTTATCTTCGGTGTACTTTTGTTTCTTGGCAGGTTGCTCCTTGTCTGCAGCTGTCTTCTCTTTTTTAGGTGCCAATTTTATTTCCCCCTTGCTTGGTTCTTTTTCTAGCCAAGTTGTGTAATCCTTGTTGAATCCTATATTCCTGGTACCTCTGACGCTCGTTTCTCCGACAGCTACAATCTTTCTAGCTATCAAAACATCTAATTCTCTTCTGACTTGTGTTCTACCGGCCTCCGTGTTCTCCACAAAAAAGTTAATTGACATGGGATACATTTTTCTCTGGAAACCGTATGTGTAACGCCAGATCACAATCAGTAATCGAAACTGTGTGCCATTCAAATTAGTCTTGGCAATTTGTTGCATAATTTCATTGGCAACACCGGTATATCCATTTTCTCGCTGTGGTTTTGCCATGCCATATCATCCGTTCAATGTTGAAAGTGTTTGGTAATCACTCCGGCAAACTGCTCGATATCCTTGCGTTCATCATCCACGTACGGCTTGGCCATCCAAATTTCAATAACATTAGCCAAGTCTTTTTCATTTTCAATTCGTGGCTCGTAGCCGTAGAGAACTGCTTGCATGTATGTTTCAGGCTCTTTAATTGCATATTTTCTTAGTGTTTCAACTGCCGTTCCTTTCACTTCAGAGAAGGGCAAAGCCATGAACTGGAGTGCCTGCGTTTTAGATGAAGCCTTATCCCAAACTAACTTGTGTAAGTCCAACGCCTGAGCCACTTGCTTCGGTACAATTGCTTTTTCCATTTAGAACACCTCAATTTCATAATGTTTATCTTGCTTGAAACCCTTCTTCATCAGCTGCCGCACTGTTGTCATTAATGCCAGTGAAGGCATATTGTTGTTGCTGCTCAAGTGAGTAAGATAAATCTTTTCTCCCTCGCCCTGCACCAGCCGTGCAAGTGCTTCTGCTGTCTGCATATTGCTCAAGTGACCGACCTGCGAGACAATACGTGCTTTGACTGAATTCGGGTAATCGGAATGCTCGACCATGACTGGATCGTGATTGCTTTCAATGATGTACACTTGGCTACCTTTCATAGCTTGCAGCATGTCCTCATCAACGCGACCAGTGTCCAGGCAGATGGAGACCTTATGATTTTCCGTGTAGATTGCATAACCTTTCGGATCATATGCATCGTGATGCGTTTTGAATGGTTCAACACAAAACCAGTCATAATAACCTTCAAAGTCGAAAAGGATTTCTTCGTCATATACGTTTTCGCGTAACTCTTCCGGAACATTCTTAATCGACTTCCATTCCGCTTCACCGGCGTATACCGGAATATGATACTTCTCTGCGATTGGCAGCCCTTTGATATGGTCGTTATGGGCGTGAGTCACAAAGATGGCCAAGATGTTGCCTGGTTCGATGCCACATTCCATCAGGCGCTTCTCTATCTTTGTTTTAGCAATTCCGCAATCCACGAGAATAGTAGAGTTACCAGCTGTAAGAGCGATGCAGTTTCCTGATGAGCCGGATGCTAGGATGTCTACTTTCATATTCCTTTCACCACATTTAAAGAATAAGCGAGTTTATCAAGTTGCTTTTCTGCATTAATTAATTGACGTTTTAGATCATCTTTTTCTTTTGTAAGAAAGTATTTTTTTATGATTAGAAGTAGCAACGGATCATCAATCTTCTTAAACTCATCTTCATTCCACCAACATGAAGCACCACCACTTGCATTTAATGTTTGGGTTTCTTTGTTTACAGAAGCATAAGTGATACCGTATACCCACCCTCTAGATTCCGTGTAGGATCTGTGGTTTACTTGTACAAGCTCTGAGCCTTTTCTTGACACAAATTCTCCTACTTTGAATGCTGCGCCTGGCACTTCTCCCTTAATGCAGCCATCGATAAGGTTTAATTCATTCTTTATATATTTAAATCCATTTCCGAATTGATCTTCCATGAAGTTTTCATTGTCTAGGGTGTTATGAAGACCAGCGGTTATTTCAAGCGCGTAATTAGCAATATCTTCTTCCATCATTTCTCCCCCTCGTTGTCGTATAGCATCATGGCGTAGTTTCCAATGTCAGCACATAGCTCTGTTAATTCCTCACTATCGTCATACATATTTGCTGTGAGTAAATCAGATAATGCCATAACCTTTTGTCTCAGCTTTGTATCAATGTCTAATCTGTTTAATTTGTTCCATCCCAGCTTGCTGTCATTTAGACGAAGCTGCCATTCCATCTGTGTAGCAAATTGATACAATGGTTTCCTTAAGTGTGGCGCGCTTTTCAATTGTTCTGCGAAGAAGGCAACTTCCTCACCAAGATTTAGTACCTGAATGCAATCGCGTTCTACTCCGCGGCGTAGCGCAATTAAACCTAGTTCTTCGTTTCTGTATGTTGTTAAACCAATGTCATTATCAAAAGCTTGATTTGCTTCATTCAAAAAATCTAAATGCTCTTGCGTAATGTACGACATCTTTTCTCCCCCAATGTTTCCTGGCACCGCGGGCATATTCGGTACCCGCGGCTATAAGCTTCTTTACCAGGATTGATTTCATTTCCACAAATCTCGCAGTCAAGATCTCTCTCGATTACCTGCACCCTCGGTTTGTGCTTCCGATAAGGGTTATACATGGCTTAGTCCAACGCGTCATCATTAGATGCTTGCGCTTGTAGCATTTCCAAATTCGTCTCGAGCAACTGATTAATAGCAATTAACCCTTTCTGCGTGCCAGGGTTAGCATCCGGAGCATGCTTTTTAAGATAATCTTTGATTCCATCATTCGTTGTGATACCAAGCTGCGTGAAGAGCGTGCGCATCTGATCTTTTAACTGGTCAATCTTAGATGGCTTCTGTTCTTGCTGTGGTTCCGGATTATCATTTTGCTGTGAGCCGTGTTCGATAACGTCTTGATTCGGTGTAATATCCCTGCGATTTCGCTGGAACTCATCATTATCATTAGACCCTTGGCTTTCACCGACCGTTACCTCATCATCGTAATTAAGCTCGTATGCAGCCTTTAAAGCCCGACGTAGCATGTGTTTCTTGAACATGTCATTGAAATAATTCGTCCACATTGTCTTTTGCATGCCGATGTTAGACTTTTTGAAATGCTCAACCTCATCCACTTCCATAACAACTGTGAAAGGCTTCTTGTCTTCACGATAAGCAATGGCATAACCACCGATTACTTTGCCTCGAGGAAAAGCCCAAGAGTGTTCGTCGATTACAGCATAATAGCGACCTTCCTCATCCTGCTCTTGGTGCATCTTGAATTCGTCATTATCATGCACCAGCTGCACATCATGACCTGAGTATCCAGGTGATTCTTTCGCTTTACGTACAAAGTATTCGACAGCGAATTGTACCGTTAGCTGCCCGCTACGCACTGCTGGGTAGATCTCGTTCATAACCGGGTTAGCACCAGAACTCTTTGCGATTGACATGAAAAGCTTAAATTGAGAGTCGTTGCAATCCTTCGCCAGTGTCTGACGGATTGTTGTAATGTCTTCCTTTGTAAGTTCGCCGAATTCCATACCTTGTGTGATAAGTTGATTGTTATTTGCCATGTGTTGTTTCCTCCTCATATTTTTCAATTGTCGAGCTTCTATCTACAGAAACCGACTGTGTATAGCTAACACCTTTTCTGTGAAGCAATTCAGCTTCTCTGGCGTCTCTCGCCCGTACTCTAGCATTTATAGTGATTTCTTTGACCTCAGTGATTTCATATAAGCGCATCACTCATCCTCCTCGATTACGTACCATTTGTGGCTGTTGATATAAGCTATTTCTAGAGCACATCCCCGCCTGACTCAGTATGAGTTCCTCTGTTTAAGGAGGCAATCAGTCCCTCACTTCCAGGATTAATGATGATTGTTTCTTTCTTGTAATCACAGCCTATCTTCTTCCCATCAGCCAGATGCTGAATAGCCATGGCGAATGTGATGTACTGCTTGGCTGGTTTGATTTTGTCGATGATTTTCTGTACTTCAGTCCACATCTCAGCTTCTCTAAGAGAAGAAATCTCAGGCTTGTGAGCAGTGTTATAAACTTTATTTAGCTTCTTAAGCGATGCAGCCATTTCAGGTGCGGCAGCTATCAGCTTACGATCATCTTCGCGATGGATGCTTTCAGCAATAAGGTTGCCGCCGTAATGTTCTACTTGAAAACCTGAGTCCTCAATATCTCCCTCGATAGGAGAACTTGTTACAACGCAGCCTGCTTCTTTACCGATGTACCACGGACCTGGAGTGTGTGCCATTATTCATTCGCTCCTTTTATATTGAGTTCTTCTCCTGCAACAACCCGGCTAACAATAAGCTGGCCAAGTGGCTCTCTAAACTTCGTAATCGACTCCGCATTGTCCACAAATACAGGCGTGATAACATCACTCTGTTCCGACAGCACGTCTCGCAGTTCCAGACCGGCACGGATGCTCTCTGACAACGACAACTTGCGATAGTCCTTGCCGTCCATCTGAATCTCGAATGTTGTCTTAATCTCGCCATTCTTCAGCGTTTCAAATAGTTTGATAGATAGGTTGTCCAGCAAGTCGTCTACCTTAGCAGCTTGCAGCTCTGCTTCTTTCGCGTAGTAGGCTTTGACTGCATCGATAATGAAGATGGATTCGTTTAGGTCAGTTAGCGTCTGCTGCTCGGATTGCTCTGCATCTTTCACTTGCTGCTGTTTTCCTTCAAACAGCTTGTGATTCCGTATCTCTGCTTCAATTGGTGCTATTTTCTGCTGGAGCTCTTGGGCTTTAGCCATCTGTTCAGATACGTCGATGAATGTTAGTCCAGCAAGCTGTGCCTCTAATGCCTTACGGTCAGCGACAGTTTTGTCGTAAGTAGCCTTGAAGTTTGCCTTGCGATGTTCCTTATCTTCCTCGGCCGCTTTGACAGCATCACCTTTCAATGGCTGCTTACAGGTGCGACAAGTATCTTCGATCGTTTCTGCTTTCAATACCTTCCATTGCTCCTGCATGCGACTACGCTCGTCCAGTAATGCTTTAATGCGACCATTCAGCGTATTGATTTGATTGTTAGTGCTGCTGGCAGAATTAATCACTTCTTGCACTTCATTCAGCTGCTTTGTGAATATGCTTTTCTCAGCCTGCAGGGATTCCAGCGGCACTCTTGGCGCATCCTCTTCTAGTTGCTCTTTTAGTGTTTTTGTCTTGCTCTGTGCTGCGATGTATTGTTTATCAAGCTTCTTCTTTTTATCTCGATGTAGTTTGTCTATGTCGGAAAGAGAATGCTTTTTAACCAAGGCAGCCAGTTTATCTCCCTGCGCTTTCGGCAATGCTGCAAATACTTCTTTATTTGCAGGCGCTGTTACATACTGCAATACCATTGCTCGTTGGTCTGTCCATTTCATAGTGAAAAAGTAATTCGGGTTAAACAGACTAAGTAACAAGTCTTTATCGAACAAGTTATCCAGTAATTCGTTGTAATCACCGGCTTTGGACGGCACCTCGTTGATGTAGTAGGACGCCTTGCCTTTCTTTAATCCGCGTGATAAAAGAACATCTTTTTGACCATCGTTGAATAAAAGTGAAACCAATGTTTCATCAGCCTCGTATGTTACCGGTGTCGGGTCCAATTTGCTTCCGACCAAATCAATGCCGTATAATAGCCAAGATATAGCTTCGCCAATTGAGGACTTACCTCTGGCGTTGTCCGCCGTGATCTTTGTTACCTCGCCAAAGTTAACCGTAAGATCGCGGTGAGATTTAAAGTTTTGCAGTTTAAGAGATTTAAATTTTATTTGCATGTTACGACTCCTTTCGGTAAATGATTAGTGCATCGCTGCCCCAGTCTTCATGACTTGCACTAGATGAGAATTTAATATCGATGACATCGACATTTGGATTATCTTTAAGCCACTTATTTATGGATCCATCTACTGCTTCGCTACTGCTAAATTGCTCAACAGCGATTGATCCAGCTACTCCTAATTCCACTTCAATCACCTCCCTCAGTACTGGTTAATGTAGGTCTCATTTAAGCCGTCAATCGGTTCGTGGTCTCTTCGGTAATAACGAAAAGCTTCATGTAACTTATCATTTGCAGGCATTCCGATTCGGATATAACAGGATGTGCAGCAAAACAGTTTTGTTCGAGCATCATATGTGCCCTCACTACACCTGACTAACTCCTCCGGTGCTATCATTTCCTCCTTAGCTCTATTTACGAACTCTTGAATCTGATTTGGCGCCTTTTGGCAATATGGGCACTTCATTGATTTCACCCCCCTTCAGTAAGAATTGATAAGACCCCATGCCAGAAAGCCAGCTACAGCAACAAACAATATTCTGTAAGTCCAATTAGACTCCCTGATACGGTTAATCAAAACATGTGCCTCCTTATCGACTCAGCTTGTTCGATTTCAGAACGCTGGGTCTTTTTGTGATTCAGTGCATGCAATGTAGTGAGAGCTGTGTGCAATTTGATTTGAAGAGAAGCTTGCTGTTCGAAGTCGGCAGTTGTACCGATCTCAATAATCCTTAAGCATGTTTCGTGTAGCGCGCCCAGTGTTTCAGTTAGCAACTCGTAATCCTCAGTCAGATAATGTTCATACAATGACATCTTGTTCACCCCCTTAGCTAACTTCCGACTTGTGCCCTCGTAAGTTTTTTTCTAAAAAAAAGAATTGTTCAAACGGAGCGTCAAAAGCCGACATAACTCCTGCAATAAAAGCAGTGCCAGGTGCGTTGTAATTCGGGTGGTCTACTGGAAGAGTAGTCCGATAAAGCTGTGTGTAAGAAACACCGATTTTTGCAGCCATCTCAGTAACAGTGCCCAAATCAGCATCTATTGTTGCCTTCATGAACTCCTTTGTTCTTAACCTGATGACGGTTTTAGGCATAAATATCAACCTCCTTTCGTATACTACTTGCGAGGACGTAATTCGACTATAAAACATAACTTTCGAACTTGCAAGTAATATTTCAAATTAAATAAAACACCTTGCGCGCACGTAATAAAAGATATATTATTATGTGGAAATGAAATTTTAATAGATAACATTTATTTTTTAAAAAAATGAAAAACGGAGGAAAGAAATAAAAATGAGCAAAGATATAGGAAAATTCATAGCAAACAATAGAAAATTAAGCGGATTTAAAACAAAGAGAGAATTTGCAAATACAACAAATATTTCAGAAGCTACAATATCTAGAATTGAAAGAAATATACAAAAACCAAATGCAGAAACATTAAAAGTATTTGCTCGTTATTTAAAATCAACATCATTGGTTGAATTAATGGTTATATGTGATTATTGGGAAGAAGAAGATCTACTGGAGCCAATCAATTTTGAGGAAAAAATAAAAGAAACCCCTGTCTCATATGCAACTAATGAGAAGGAGTTCCTTAATAATTTAGAGCTATCCGATAAAGAACTTATGCAGCAATTTAATATTCAACTTGATGGAGAAATAATTACTGATGATGAAGCAAAGAATTTAATTACTTATCTTCGCTTTTTGCGTTCTCAACAAAAATAATTTTTTTAAGCATTTCTTTTTTTATGCCTAAAATTAAACAAACCTTATCTAGATCAACCACCTTTGCCATTCTATGAACCCACCTTTTTTGTAATTTAATTGTGTCGTATGAGTAGATTTATTACACGTATCGTGACATCATATTTAATTTGTTAATGCCCGCTTTATAATGTTTTAGAGAGCGGGTGTACATAGTGAAACTCAAAAGATTATATGAATTACGAAAGAATCATGATCTAACACAAGATGCGGTCGCTGAACTTCTAGGAGTGGGTAGGACAACTTATGCAATGTATGAACAGGGTAATCGCGAAATGGATTACACATCCTTGCTAAAGGTAGCTGACTACTACCAAGTTCCCCTGGATTACCTCTTTGAAAGAACAGACAACCCGATACACCTAGAATCTTACACACCTGATGAGGTTGAGTATCTGACTAATACTCTTGCTCTGTATAGATCAGTAAAGCAGAAATTTATGTAAGAGCACGTTTAAGTTCATCCTTGAATGTGCTTTTTTGTTTGGTTATATAGCGAACGCTTGTTCTTATATTAGCACACAATGCGAACACATGGAAATCCTTTTTTGGAAATTGGTAAAAATATTGTCATGACATATCTTAGGCGCCTGTTTTCATAATACAGGTATATCTTACCAATAATAAAGTGGTAATTTTGACCAATTAATCTGAGCCACAAAAAAAAGAGGAGCTGCAGTAGCCACTCTTTAGACAAATTATTGTTTTTCTATAATTTTTCCAATCAACATGGGTATTCCTGTTTCTTCTTCTTTTCCGTCATAAGACCCGTAAACTCTTAATTGATCATCTTCCTCTGGTAGTCCGTTCATTCTCATATCCCATATTAAGTACCACCCTGTGCTTCCATCACTTTCTTCGGTATTTAAGTAATACTTTGGAAAAGATTCGTTGGGGTCTTTGATCCTGGCTACAGTTCCATCTACATACAAGTTTTCATCGCTGCTAACTTCACCCAATTTAACTTTTTCATAATCGGCTTCTATAGATTTTTCTTTTAGCTGTTCATCTAATTCATCCTGCGTCAGCTCATCAATGCTTTCTTCCTCACCTGCTGGCTCTTCTTCTGAAACTTCTGTAGCAATCGGTTCGCTTTGTTTAGTCACATCTTCACCATCTGTAAAAGCCGTAACTATCCCAATAACAAGTAGTATAGGAGCGACAACAACCATTCCTGACGAAATCCAAATCCATGCTTTCTTCTTTAAGATAGCGAATGTAATTAATAGGCCGATGCCTGCAAGAAACAATAAAATGCTTAACAAAATCAACAAAGTCGCAAACATAATTTCCTCCTGATTCTATATTTCTTATTTTCCAATTCAACTAAATCATACCATCTAAAATGTATTCATCCCAGCTTGTATTTAATAGTTCCCTGCGCTGGCTTCTTAGATGGTTGCCTGCTTCTCTGTGCATTACGAATGAACTCATGAATAGATTCAGTTTGAAACACGCGAACATCTTGGCTCTTAATGTCATAACGCGTAGTGCTAATCATTAGGACGATTGGGAACTGCCTTGATCTAAACTCTTCAGAATACCGGAGCGCAGCATACCGCTCAATTTTCTGGTCCATAACTTTCTGTGAGTACACATTACGCTGCACCTCAACGAAGATTGACGTGCCGTTGAATTCTGTGTAGATGTCTGGCTCTGCTAATCCCTTTCTGAATTTCGGTTCTATCTGAAATTTACGAGGCGTGTAGTAGTGAGATATCTGTTTATATGCATCGACTAGGCTGAGAAAGTGGGGTATCTTAGTGGAGTTTCGCTTCATAATAGAGCCATATGGAAAATATACAAACGGGCTGAATGATTTGCTTACGTCAATTTGCCCGTCTCTAGCCAGCCGCTTCAAAACCATGTTTGCACTGGTGATGGGATTCTTCAGTTTGCCGAAGTGAATGGTTGCAATATCATCCCTGCTCATTACCCGGAATCGCTCTAAATCTTTTATAATAGCCATGTCACGCTTATTCATTATTAAACACTCCCGCATACTCGTCATGTTGTTCCTCTTCCTGCTGCTGCACTTCTTCCTTGCTTCGCTTATATGGAGCAAGCAGCTGCTTAGCCTTTTGGTTATCCAGCCACGGGCACTGTATCTCTTCTGCAGCTGAATTTACTTTCAGTATCATGCGCCCTGGTACACTGATATCTTCTGCACCCGGTGTCCCGATAATCCTTGAGTTAGTTGCATCCGCAGTCTGGAATCCCATACGCACAGTTAGGTTTACTTTTAGCTTTCCGTCCAGGAGCTTCGCATCCGGACGTTGCATCGATAAGATAAGGAACACGCCTAATGACCGGCCAATCGATGATATCTCCTCAAGAATATCCGTAACTGCAGTTTCGCCTTTGAGTAAGGCTACCTCATCTATGCAGACCACAATGTATGGCAGCTTCCTCTTCAACTCGCCTATACTGTTTACTTCTTCAGCATCAAGCATATCTCCGCGCTTTTGCATCTCTCTCTTCACTTTATATAACACTGGAATTAACTCTGCCGGTGAGTGGTAAACACCCTGCACATGGTCCAGCCGCTTAAATAAATGGAATTCAGATCGCTTCAAGTCACCAAGTATTAGCTGCAGTTCTTCTGGCCGCTTGTTCATAATCAAAGTCGTGAGTATGCTTCGCAATTCACTGGACTTACCAGAGCCCGTTTCGCCACTAATCAGCAAGTGCGGATTCTCCACCATGTCATATACCTTCAGTTCACCATCAAGGGACTGGCCGCATACAACAGGAACACGAATGTTTTGAATAGCTGCGGATGCTTCCTCCTTCTTGTATGTTAGCTTGTTTGGCAGTCCCTCTTTAAACACCTGGAGTATGCCACGCATAACGTCCAATTCTAATTTAATGTTTTTGCCAAAATGCTGTTTAAGGACGTAGTAACGCTTTTCAATGTCATCTGGATTCATACCCTTCGGAACGCTGAAAACAAGCGTCATCTTGTCTCCCTGCTCTTCTGCTTTTAAAACGTATGGGTATTCTCTTTTCTCCCCTCTGCTCTTGTACAATTCTCCATTCGTAAATGCCATTTCAAGATTCTCGCGCAGCTTCCTTTTCCGATACCTTTCCTTCAAACAATAGCGTTCAAATATAGGATAAGCCCCTCCTGCAACAGAACTGCCAATCAAAGCACAACCTATTAGTGTGATCACTTTAATCACTCCTCATACAAATTAGAAATTTATTTAAAAAATATTTGAATTCCATGTATAAAACTATCCAAGATGGGCACCAGTCTCCACTCTTCCCTCTCGCTCTGCTCGTCGTTCCGAACAAATGGATTGTGAGGTCTGATCTAACCAATGACGAAGTGGCAGCAAAGCTTTCTGTGTCCAGAGAGTCTGTTTCTAAGTGGTGTAATAACAAGGCAGTGCCATCTCTGGAGAATGCATATAAGCTTTCTGTCTTATTTAAATGTAAAGTGGAAGACTTATATTTCTACAATGCTGAGAATTTTTTTAAGTGATTGTAAAGATGGGAATATGTATCACACCTTTTAACTTCTAGATGCGATTATAGGGGTAAAAGGAGGAGATAATTATGTTAAGACCAATCAGAATTGAATTGTATGGAGAGTATGTGTTGGCAAGAATGGATATTTCACAGCAGGCTTTGCTGGACTTCTTGGATAGTGAGGATGATGACAAAGAGGTAATGCCTGAGTTGACGCCGCAGCACCCGAAGCTTACACAATTCACGCAGGACGAAATTGAGTCGTTTGAGTTTATTTATAAGAAGGATATGAAAGCACTGCACGGAAAAGGTATTGACCCATCTTATTAAAAGTATACACTTTTACAAGATTCTCCTATTAAGATAAGCTATAGCTAGAATACCAGTCTTGATTGGAGGATTAAATTTGAACGCATCGACGATATTCACTACGGTTTTCCCTATTGTTGTAGCAATATTAACGATTTACTTCAACAATGTTTTTTCTGAAAGAGCTAAAAAACTCGATTTCTTTAGAAATAAAAAGCATGAGCATATTCCTTACTTGTACAAAGAAGTAAACGTCATTTTAAACCAAACAAGAACCCTAACTTCAGGTAAAGTACACTTTAATTTACCTAATCCCAAAACCCCTTTTTTCCAAGTAGCAAAATACCTAGCTGATAAAGGTTTTGAACAAGACGAAATTGATTGGGCAGAAGAATTATGGGAAAAGGACTATGCTAGGCTTAAATCAAGTCTTCAAATCAGTTATAAAGACATCTTAATAACTGACTTACTCAATCGAGTTCAGAGTCTAGATGAATATTTCTTATCGGTTGAACTGTACTTAGAAGATGGTATTAGTGAGATACTAAAGCAAATATTGAATAAGAGTAAAGAAATTCTTTTCCATGAACACTTAATTCACTGGCTTGATGAAGAAGACCAAAACTCGAAGTTATATAAATCAAATAAAACCGATCGCGATAAAAAAATGGAGTCCTTACCCTCCTTACTTAGTGATTTCACTTTAAAATGTAAGGTTTATCTAAGGAAGAGTAAAGATTTAAAATTAAAAAGAAAATAGCCCCTCCTTAATTGGAGGGGCTATTTTTATGCTGCTTTGAACATTTCTGTAAATGTGTTAGGTCCAGTAATTCCATCATCTGTAATGCCTCTGGATCGCTGGAATGCACGCAGTGCTTTATCGGTATTCCTTCCAAAAATACCGTCCACCTTTAACTTATAACCATACAAGCAAAGCGTAGCCTGCAGCAATCGCGTCCAACCAGGAGTATGATTGTCCTTGTCCTGGATAACAGCTGCAGCACGACTCTTCGGACCCCATTCTCCATCGATGCCAGTCTTGCCAAAGTATTGATAGATACGAAGGAAAGCATCAAAAGATAATGGTCCAGGTAGGCCGTCCTCGTCCAATTCTTTGAAGCGCGCCTTACTTGGATAGTCACGGCTGTTTGCCCACTTCTGCGCATCTTTAACCCAGTCGGTACCTCCAGATGCAGGCTCGCTAACTACTTTACTCGGTGCTGCAGTCTTGGTTCCAGTCCGATCTTTAAGACTCGGACGTCTGCCAGCACGCAATTGCGCTGTAGACAATCCGCCCGTCATCTCAAGATGTGGATAGTCTTTAAAGCTTCTCCAATCCCCGCCCCACTCGAATCCAAGTGACTTACCAATAGCAGCAACTCGTCTCCAATCGCTGTTTACTGACCATGTAGCTTTACTGCCGTCCCATGTGGTGAGGAAGTAATCGACAGCCAAACCGAAATTATGATTTGATTGACCACCGCGGGCATTTGTAACGATGTTGCCTGGCTTCGTTCGTCCTTGCGCATACAGTGCGTTTTGCTCTGCATAAGTCCTCATTCCGTGTGAAATTTGTACGTTAATTCCTTCCTTGTATGCACGTCGAATAACCTCCAACGCGCTCTTCTTTACGATGGCATTCATGCCAGAACCTATGTTTCTTTCAGAACGGCTTAGCAACGTGTCTAATGATACTCTACTCATAATTATTTATCCCCCTTTGGTTTTCTGTAAGATAAAGCTTGCTTGCTATCGCTGAAACCTTTTGTGGTATTGTCCACCACTGAGTTATACAAACTGACTGCAACAGTAAACAGCACGTACGGGTTTCTGACAGCATCAGCGAACACGTTGAAAAGTGTTGGCCATGTTGTAAGGTCCTGTGCTGTAAGCCCGGCATAAGCTAAGATTGGAACGAGGATTGCTAGTGCCAGTTGAATGTAAAACTGTGGATTTTTGAAGCGAACTTTCCAGTTGATTTTCATGTGAACCTCTCCTTTTTTGTGCATAATAATAGCCCGCCGGCTAGTCCCGACAGGCCTTATTTGAACACGTATTCAATAACTAATTGGATAATCGAAACGCTACCTCCGACAGTTATAATTAACTGCCAGATGTTTTTTCTATCAAGCAGCTTAATGTCATGTTTTCTGTCTTGCGCCCTTGTGTTAATCTCGATGACCTTCTCAAGAAGCAAATTGTTTTGATCGCGAAGTATCTTGTTGTCCTGCTCTATTTTTGAGTTACCCTTTTCCACTGTTCCGGAAAGGTCATCAACCTTCGTCATTAACACTTCTTGATTTTGCTCAAGATTTTTTATTCGTTCTTCGTGATCCTGCCACAATGGTACCCCCTCCATTTCTTTTCTCGCCCCCTTTCAAAAGAAAAAGCACCCCTGTTGGGATGCTTTAACTATTTAACCTTAATCAATTTTATAACCAACTCTTTTATCAAGTTTTGGGTCTTCTATAACAGATACCCCTTGAATATACGCCCAAGGGATTAATACATGATATGGCATATCCTCTACGACTTCTTCCCCGTTCGGTAACGGCTTTAAATTCTCGTCAACAAACAAAGTTGTTGTTTTAAAACCATCAATCCAAATTCCTATACCATCTACTCCATGAAGTTTGTTCATTATCATACCCTTATCTTGCGATGAGGTATTGTAGAACATTTTCATCATCTTGTCCTCTCTTGCCTCATCATTTAAGTTTACGATAACATTATTACCGATATATTTTTCTAAATACATAGAGTTATTCCTCCTTTTCCGTCTTTATTCGACAGATTAAGAGTATATTCCTGCTACTATGCTTGCAATCTTGCAACCAACTTATCAGAAATAAGCGTACCCAGCGTAGCGATGTCAGATGCATCATACTCTTCCTTGGTTACTGGCGTAATTCCGTTACCGTAAAACTGCTGCGTCGGATCCACAAGAGTGAAGTTTACGTTCACTTTTTCAATGGCTGTGTTGTCCTCGTTGTACTCAAAATTCACACCAGTAACTCGTACAGTAATTTTGTCTTCCATGTTTACTCGCTCCCTTTGTTAGTTTCTTCTTCCTCAAATGCATCACACAAGTAGTCGTAGATAACAGCTTTTTGGCCACTTAGTTCTTCATCATAATTTAACAGTACTTCCTTTACAGTTTTCAGCATCCCCTGGGCATCACCCCCATCAATGACGTATTCTTCTTCGAAAAGCTCGTCCTGCTGCTGTCTGAACTCTTTCGGATTATCAATAGCAAAGCTACCATCTTCCTTACGTTTTGGGTTGCCTTCCTCATCCTCTCCAGCAAATTCTTTAATAAGATCCAGTTCCTGGTCGCCCACTTCTTTCAGTCGCTCCTGCAGCAGTTTAACCAGCTTGCTCCGATGACGCGACTTCTTCCCTTTTAATGGCATATTAAAGAGCAGGTCGATTGCCTGCCCCAGCTTTGCATTTTCAATTTTTACTTGCATGAACTATTCCTCCTGTTATGCTGCATTGTTTTTTAAGTCTTGAATTTGCTGTTCTAAAGTGCTCACTCTTAATCGTAAGAAGTTTATTTCTTTTGCGGCACTCTCATATTCCGAAGACAGTTCCTGAATAGCTTTCCAGCTTAGTGTGTTCATGGCATATTGGTCAATTGCATCTCCATCAGGATTAATAACTTCCTTAGGGGTACTATAATCTCCACCAATGATAAGACCAACTTTGTCTACAATATGTCCTTCTTCTAAATCAGCTTTCAGATTGTACTTTGTCAATGTGGTGCTGTTTATTAGGTCTAGCGCATCAACAGATAGCCTTTCGATATTAGTCTTATATTCAATTAAAGATACCTGATTAAATGCACTGGCCCATATAGGCTTATGGACTAACCCTCTGCCGTAATTGTAACCCGCGCCATTTGTAATTTTAGTACCGCCATCTGATCCGATATAGAAGTATTCAGCAGTTCCTCGCACACCATCAGCCATTAGAGGGGTTTGCGGGTTAGTGGTAAGCAGAGTTCCGCCACCTGTGCCGTTCCAATAGACACTAGCACTGCCGTCACGCTTATCAATACTGTTTGCTGAGATGTTACCTACATCAAACCATGTATTTCCACCACGCGCATAGTTTCTGTCAACGACAGCTATTCGTGGATCTCCGTCTCCTCTATAGAATCGTAAACCGACATTTGGCGCTCCTGTATTTCCATACATTAAATAACTATCGGCGCTATCACTTGATGGAGTGAATGCAAAAGTCATGTCATAAGGCTGTAAACCATGTCCTGCTCTGATGTATACAGGGGATATACGACTCTCAATTCTCGCTGATGCATGAGAATCAATAATGACGCTGTTATTCGCTGATTTAACACCCGTAATACCGTATTGACTACCTAACGTTATACCATGTGTATTACTCTCATATTCTTCAGAGAAGAATTCCAACATCCCTGAACTAGTACCATCACCATAACCATCTGCGAAAGTTGACAATCCGTAAGGCGTTAGGAAAATTGATCGTTCATCTGTCCAGTTCGCAACTCGAAAATTGCCATTAGCTAGGTACAGACTGGCATCAATTGTGCTTGACCTATTCTTCCATCTCATACTGTAACGACCACGAGACTCTAAATTAGAGCCTTGTATATCCATATAGTCAACCGAGCTGCCTCCCCGAATTTTAATCTTATTCGCATCAAGCGTACCAGCTCGTAATTTGTTAACTGATAGACTCGCTATCTTCGCATCATCGACAGCTAAGTTTGCAATCTTAGCATTGGTAATAGCGCCGTTCTCAATTTGCGCAGTTCCTATTGCCGCAGTTCCTATTTTCGCTTTTGTTATAGCAGCATTGGCTATTGCTGCATTGCCTACGGCAGCATTGGCAATATGCGCTGCTTTTATAACACTTCTGTCAATCAGGGTAGTGCCGGTGATATGGTGCAGTCTGCCGTCGATACGGATACCTTCAGACGAAACATTTAAAGCAGCTACGATACCATCTTTGCGGACACGCAGCTCGATGTTGTCGGCTTGCTGTTTAATCTCAGATTCGGCTGTAGAAAGCCTTTGTGTAACTTCACCGGAAGGAACACCATTTATATTTTCAGTATCTCCAGCAACCAAATTACGCTTAGCCCAAACATAATCACCTGGAACCGGGCTCACAAAACCGGTATTTTCATAAAAGTTAGGCGTAGTCTGACCAGCAATTGAAACAGGGCTAATGTAATAACTCTCGTATGAATTTGATATTTTCATATAAACAGTCATAACAGTTTTGCTTGAATCATTTTGCGTAACTACATAGACGAAATCATTTTCGCTAATGCCAGTTGATTCTCTAATTTCTAATTGACATAAAGGCGGGCTCCCCATGCTATTTTGCTGTTTTAACCTCGCAAAACCTGTTCCATATCTTGTCTTAGATCCACCATCTGCACCACCTATAAATGAAAAATCTAGCGAAACCCACGAGTATCGATTATATATGTCAAGATCAAATATCTTTGTCCATTTCCCATAATTACTCGAGCCAGTTCCTGATGTGATGTACTTCTTTGTAACACTATCAATAGCACTCTTCAACTCTGTACTAGTAATCCGCTGCGATATTTGAGTTGCCTGCTGCTTGATCTGGCTTGTGTGACTTTCCACTGTTCCTTTTAAGTTATTGAACATAGACGAATCAACCTTCTGTCTAATTAGCCCAGCCTGCTGTTCAATTGTGGCTGCCTGTTCGCTTACAGTTTGCTGCAAATTATTGAAGGTACTGGACTCAACCTTCGATTCAATCTTCTTCGCTGTCTGCTCAATCAAGGATGTGTGATCTGCCAACTGTTCGACGACTTTATCTTGGTCGGTTTTGTACACTGTTTGGCTTACCTTTTGGCTGATTAGCCCAGCTTGTTGCTTGATGTCGGACTCATTCCTCACAAACCTATCCAGGTAGTCCTCTGGAGCTGCCGACCAAGCAGAAGGTTTGTTTGCACGTTCTAACTTAATCCATTCAATTTCTAGATACCATCCATCCGGTCTTCCAGTTGAACTCGTTGCAAGCGTTAAATCACCATCATTTACAGGGGTAAATTGAGAAGTTAGTATCTCGAACACATCTGGTTGCGAAAAATCAGGAACATTCATAGAATCAAAAAATACCCCGCCATTTGAATCTGCTAATACAAATGATGGAGAGCCTATGTCACTTGACCTTGCTTTCATAGTTAAAGTGTAAGGAACACCTTTTTCTATATCCTCAGTTATTTTCGTCCAAAAATGATGCGCTGTAACGGGAGTGATAATCTCAACTAGAAGATTACCGTTAGCAGTAACAGATACAGGCATCTGAGTTGACCCTACCCAGCCCTCGACATTCTTAAAATAACGGGAATTCCGGATTAAATTTGTACCGCCAATCTCAATGCCCTCAATAGCCTGCCGCAGCCCGCTAATACCTTCGTTGTACTTCGTTTCCGTAACCCGCTGCTGAATTAATCCCGCTTGCTGGGAGAACTCACTGTTTACATTCTCGAATCTCCGATTTATAGTAGCTGCATCTTGTTGGTAGGTGTCCGTGCTGACCTTGCTACTGATGCCTTTTGCATTCTGCTTAATCTGCAGCTGCTGGTCTTTTACGGTATCATCAATGCCATTAACCTGCTGAATTGTTGTTTCAATGGAGCCTTTCACATCATCAACGCTCTGTTTTACTTCCACAAAGTCTTGATTATAAGCGATTGTCTTGTTTGTAAGCTCCACAATCTCGCCATCTAACTCCTGCAGCTTTTCATCCGAAAATTTGAACTTACCATTCACAAATTCCAAATCGGCTTTAGCAGCGATGTTCTGGATAAGAGCATTTCTTGCAGTAGTAATTTGCTCATCCGTATACTTGGTAGAATCCTGCTTAATCTGCTCCCTAGCCGTTTCCGATATCTGCTCAAAATTGATACTGCCATCAGCAAGCAGTTGGGCGGTCATACTCAGTTCCCGGAGTTGGGCTGCAATGTCTTCACCAAACAGAATATCGTCGCTGATAACACGCAAGGTGCTTGCTGATACTTCCTGGCTGTAGTCGCTTGCTCGCTCTTGGTGATTAGCTGCTCTTACTCGGTAATACCATTTCTGTTCTGTCTCTACAGCGTGCGAGAAAGATGAGACATTACCTCTATACAGCAAATGTTGCGGTTGTGGCACGAATCCTTGAACTTGAGACCCGTACACTTCGTAATGCTTTATATAAATCTCACCAGTATAGTCCCATTGCAGTAGGATGGACTTAAACAGCCCCTCCGCTTTTATATTTGAAGGTACTGCCGGCACAACATCCGGAAAATGGTCATTTGATATATGCTCCCATTTACCACGGTTGCCATCGATGGTCTCGATTACGCGTTGAAGCCGATTGTCCGAATTAACAGAAAGGAACTGCCCCATTTCTACGGTAGCAGTTCCTTCAATATCAACTAGATCATATTCCATTGCGATGATGCGTGCCTGTATTTCAATCGGTCGTGAAAAGTTACGGTCAATCGCTCGAGAAGTGTCGCCCAGCTGCACGTACTCATGTTCATAGCCCGCCAGATGCTCCAGCAGTTCCACAGACAGGCTGTAATTAACCTCTGGTTCCTTTGCTTCCTGCAGTGCCTGCCACGTTGCTTGCAGCAGTTCCTCCGCCGTCTCGTAATCTTGATTGCTAAAGATGCCTTCACGGTGTAGTAGCTTACCTTCATGGACACGGCCATACTCTTGCAAAGCCTCCGGGTCCCCAACCCATTTCTTTCCTTTCGGCTTATCTACCGGATCACCATTCTCTTTCTTCCATTCCACTTCTGCAAAATCGAGATAGCGCGTATATCCGCCGCCTTCTGTCTCGAGGGAAGCGCCGCGGCCGTACATTGCAGTAACCGGGTAAGACAAGACTGTTCGCTGAATTTCTGTGATGTTATGGTCAATTTCAAAGCGCTGGCCGCGATCAACGCCCCGTCGCTGCTGCAGCTTGATAACTCGCCGCTTAATCTGGTTGGTATCCTCCACAAATTCGACTACATCTTTAAAGTCGCCTCCCCATGTTTCGAGGATGTTCCAGATAGCGTCAATACTGGTCATGTAGTAGAAGTTCGTGGAATAGGTACCCAGCGATACTTCCACTTCTCCTGCCCAGCGCGAACCTTCCAGTGCAGCATCTAATGCGACCTGCGCCTCTTTGTCGGTGAAGCGTCTGTCTACAATGATGTGTTCTTTGAGTTCCATGAACGCCGGCTCGCAAATAGCTGTTGTTTCTGGACCATCCGCGCCGTCACTGTCATCTAGTTCCTTGATAACGCACAGCCGCAAGTCGCCATCCTTGTCTTTGAATACGACTTGATTCTCTTCTTTTACATGCTGGGATTCTTCCGTATCAGCCTCGACGGTAAAAGAAAAAGGCGTATCAGACACCTTGTTTAATTCCTCTCGGAAAGGTGCGCTGACAAGCCCTGTGGATTCTGTGATAACTGTAAGCAGCTGGTCATCTTGGCCGAAAATATATAGTTCTGTCAAACTATGTCCTCCTTTCTTGTAAAGTATTGAATTTTAGTAGACAAGAGCTCAATATGCCGAATAAGCGACCAAGGAAATTTATATAAACACATATAATAAAGGTGGTTTACAATTAATCACTTTTTAAGTGTTTACTGTAAAACTTAAGAACATTAAAAGGCCGTATGCCAATTTAAGCATACGGTCTTTTAATTAAAAGTTATTATTTAATTTGTAATCCTACACTTAAGTGCTACCCATGTAAGTGAACCGGCAATACCCCAAATGCTACCTTTTGCTCCAGCTTTCAACAAAGCTCTTGCTGTACCTGTATAATTTTTATCCAAGAAGTATTGATATGCTGTAGTTAATACCGTAGTTGGTACGAGATCCACAAAAAAGGAACTAAAACCATCTTGAACGCACTCAAATTCTTCCATATCATGAAATCCAATAGGCATAATTACACCGGATGTACTAAATGTACTAAATGTTGATGAAAATGCACATTGTTGAGAATCCAATTTTGGATTTTTGATATCTTGGACGGTTGCTTGCTGATCCTTTTTGATTTTTTCCAATACTGGAGAGCTGCCGTATTTTTGTTCGATTTTTTCAATATCTAAGCCAATTATGTTCCCATTTGAATCTTTTATAGTAGCTTCTTCGGCTACAAATTTTATTTGTTCAGCTGCTGCTTTTACCTTTTCTTCTTCTAATGATTCTGATGATTCTGATGACTTTGCTGCTACACTAAAGGGAGCTAATAGACACGTGAACAATGCTACTACAGTTACAAGCGACAATACTCTTACAAAATGATTCTTCATATTTCCATCTCCTTTTATATGTATTCAAGGAGTATGCTAACTTAGTATACTAGGAAATTCAATGGTTTTTATGGAATTTGTTACTATAAATGTAATATAAACACAAAAACTATCTCTTTAGTTTTTCTTTTTTAATTGTCCAGTTAACCATGTAACAATTTTTATAAATAGAACTATATAGATAGTTTGTAAGAGGTTCTCCCAAAAGAAAAGGGCACCATTTTTAAATAAATCGTATAGAGAAAGCCAACCAAAAAATAATATCCCTAAAATGATGAGTATTTTCACTTCTCTCTTCATATTTAGCCTCCATTTTATTTAACTTAGTTCGATTATATATGAATCTAAGTGTAAGGAAAACCGATACTGTATAGATATAGTTAGCGAGATTTAAGTTTATTAGTTTGTGAATTAACCTTTTCTCTTTAATGAAATCTCTCAACATAAGTCATAATCGTATTTTCAGTAGCATTTATGGTCATGGCGCCTGGACGCAACGGAAACCATACTGTATTGAGCGCAATGGCTGTTGCTAGACTCTTACCATTCAGCAACACTTTTCGTTTATGGTAATCAATCGCGAGGACATCGCCGGCAATAAAATTATAGTTAAGAACGATGCGACCACCGCCAGCCTCTTCAATGATGTATTTGCTAGTTGGTGCTTCGAATGTTGTTTTACTGGTCCAGTCCGTTTCGCGCTGCCCTGTTATGAAGTAAGAGCGTCGGTCAGGTAGTAAATTGAGCTCTATTTCTTTGCCGGCTGCGTGCAGCGCTGTAAAGCTGAGTGTGCCTTGCCGAAGCGTAGCCATCTTTTCAAAGTCGCTCATATCGTTCTGCAGTACAGCCGGATAAACTCTGCCTGGCTCGTCATCAAACTTTAGCGGGCACCAGTCTTCTATAATAAGCCAGTCTGTCATCCATTCCACAATCTGCATTTGCTCTTCATCATTCTTCACCTTGAATCCTACTGGCTGGCTGATTTCAATTAACCCTCGCGTTGTTTTCTTTAACCGATGCCCTCCAGGATACTTTACAATCTCTCTTTCTATCGAAGAGAACGGGGATTTACTGCGCCCCCGCAGCATGTGAATTTTGTCATTCCTCTGTCCGTTAAATTCAAATCCCTTTAGGGGCATAGCGTCCACCTCTTCCCTTTTTCCTGTTTTGCTGATCAGTTATATACTTTTCAAGCAACTGACCGGCTTTCTTGCCATCAATCTCTAAGATATGGCCGTTCATGATAGCTTGCAGTTGTTCCTGTTGGATACCTACCATTTCTCTTAGTAAATTGATGACATCTGCCATTACGCCGTCACCAGTACCGCCAGTGGGATTCGGTAGCTGATTAGGACGCTTATTCCCGGTTATCTCCCTGCCGGCAAGAGCAAGAAGCTTCATAGCCTCAGTACGTCTCTTTGGATCCGTAGGGATAACCCATTCCGGATGTCCTTCTTCAGACAACTCATACAAGCCATGCTGAGCAATACGCGCGCCTGTAGCATACCCAACATACGGACGTCCTTGCCGCAACGCCTTAATACCAGGCACATTAAACACATTACCGTATCTTCTCTTGATGTAATTGATAGCAGCTGCAGCATTGTGAACTGGATTCATAATGTCATTCCAGCCATTTTCCTTGAAAGCATTGAACGTTGGTCCAATTGTCTGCATGAGACCCATGGACGGAATTCCACGCTGCCAGTTAATATCCCACTTATTTATGGTAGATGGACCAGTACGGCCACCGGATTCTTTCATGGCAATTGTAGTCAAGGGACCGAGCCATGATGATGGTACACCCGTTCGAGCAATGGCTGCTGATATCCAGCTCTTTACGTTGCCGGGAGCATCGCTATCGAATGAACCAAAACTACTTATTTTTCCTTTAATGAAATTTGTAGCTCCTGAAAGCATCTTGTTAAGTGCCGGCATTGTTGCAGCTGCGAAACCACCCGGGAATTCCGGCATTTCAAATCCTGTAGTTTCCAACGCTTTCTTAAGCAATTCCTTTGGATCGGATACATAATCCCATACGTCTAACGCTGTATCTTTTAAAGAACTCGCTGCTTTCTTACCCTTTCCTACTAAATAATCTTTAGTGAGGCCTGCAGCTTTCTTTAAATCTCCAATTCCCCAAGCATATTTAGGAATATTGCTAAATAACCTTTTCGTGTCAGATGCTGAGAGGACGCTTGTTCCCTCTGGAAGGTTGACGAGAGTATCTTTTGCTGGACTCAATCCGACTTTTCCGTCTGGTGTCTGGATAAGTTCTTGACCGGCATTGGCGCCTTTTCCATCGCCAACGATTGCCAAGCCTCCAGGATGACCGTCTGTGCCATGCGCATATTCAGGAACCCACTTAGCCAGCCGATTCTCTTCTTTTACACCTACATGCTTCAGCACCCAGTTGATACCTTTTACGACTCCGTTGACGCCACCTTCCAGTCCGCCGAGCATTTTGCCTTTCAAAGTGTCAATTCCGCCAGTAACTTTCCCAGCCATCTTAGAAATTCCTGCGCCTATCTTGCCCGGTAAGTCCTTAGCACCTTGAACAACATCATCAAACACTCCGCTAATCCAACCGCCCCAACGCTTAAAAGTCCCGAAAGTATTTGACGCCATATCTGTAAATCTTTTAATCGCTCCGTTCTTCATATCAGAGAATTTACCAAGTGCGCGATCTTTTAGATTTGACGCAACGTTTTGTACTGAGTTCTTCCAGCGTGAGACGTTAGAAAGGGTATCGGCTGTCATCTCAGAGAATCTCCCAATTGTTGCACCTTTTAAGGCCGAAAATAAACTAGAACCCTTGTTTTTCAGGTCTAGGAACTTATCAATAGCCATGTCCTTCATTTCGCCAGCTTTACGAGGAACATATTCTTTCAGTAGATTCCAAGTATTAATTGCATTGGCATACATCTCAGCCTGCTTTAAACCAACATCGTTCTGCAATTTCTGCCATTTAGAGAGGACTTCTCCTGTTTCCCAATCGACTTCGCTTACATGCTCTTCCGCTTGCAACCTCGCTTCTGAGACCACGTTTTCATGCATATCCTCTGCATGTCCGACGGATTCATCTCTTTGACGTTTCGCTTCTTCAATAAGAGCATTAGCTTCCTCAGCTTTAATTTCTCCAGTTTCATCGCGCATCATTTCCCAAGTAGCAACAGTATCGCTGTATTGCTGCTCAGCATCAGCGATAACTTTATTTCTAGCCTCAGCCGAGTTCTTAACGGTATCTGCCGCTTGTCTAGCTGATATTTCTGATGACTGACTTTGCATGTTCCTTAAGATTGCTTCTTGTTCTTCTTGATTTTTGGTCAATGCTACTAACATTTGATCCTGAAATGACTGCTTGATTTTGTTCATTTCCTCATCTTCAGCAGCAGTTGTTTTCCGGTTTTCTTCATGAGCTGTACGAAGTATATCGTCGATTCGATCTTGACCCTCTCGAACCTTCTCTTCGCGTTTTTTATATCCTTCTTCCAGTTTTTGAATGAGATTTTGCTGATCCTCATCGGATATCCCTTCTGCTTCAGCGAAGAACTCATACAATGCTTGCAAACTTTCATCTTTCTTTTCTTTCAAACCCTCTACAATCTGTGTTCCCATCTCATCGAACGTAGCTACCAAACTATCACGCATATCCTCGCTTACAGATTTTCCGCTCCACGCTAGCTCGTTAAGTTGAACAGTCGCTTCGTCATTTAGCTTCATGAAGCCACCTACAGCCTGTTCAGTAGAACTGGAAACTTCATCACCAAATAAGTCTACTTCAGGAATAGCATCCTGTTTCAAGTGGTTATATAGCGCAATTCCTCCAGCTGTCAGCGCAGCTAAAGCTCCAATGGTTATACCAACTGGACCAGTTGCGAAGGCTGCTAAGGCTGCTCCTAATCCACCAGCGCCAGCAATCATTCCGGACAGTGACCCAGCAATAGTAACCACGCCTGCCACACTGGAGACAAGGCTACCAAGTGTCATGAGCACAGGCCCAGCTGCAGCTACAAAAGCACCAAATTTTAGAATGTTTTTCTTTGTGGAATCATCTAGGTTTCTTAACCAATCCGTAACACCAGCAATACCTTCTTTCACTTCCGGCATTACGTCTCGCGCGAATTCCAGAAGTGTTTTCCCTAGTGGAACCAGCGCAGCTTTCGCTTCACGCCAAGTAGACTTCCATTGTTGGGATAGGGATTGCTCTGCATTATTAATCATCTCATCCATCGTGCCATCAACGTCTTTTAATCCACCATCGATACCGCCCAGTGAATACATAGCATCTGCTTCTAGGTCTTCCCATTTGGTTCCGTAAAGATCTACGCCAATTTGGTTAGTAGCTACTTGGTCGTCCATTCCTTCTAACTCTGCGAGGACTGCGTTGGAAACATCCTTGACTGTCTTATCGCCTTTAAGAAATTCTTTCCAAACTTTTTGAGTAGACGAGGAAAGCTTCTCCATAGCCTCTGATGTTGTTTTTGAACCATCTTTTAAGCGAAGCTGATTCTCTTTCATAACATCGTTTATATAATCAAGATTGTAAACACCGGCTTCTGCCCCATTGATAAGCAACTCAAAATATTCTTCTGCCGAATAACCCATCTTACCGAATAAAGGCGCGTACTCGGAAAGGTTATCGAACATTTCATTAGAGAAGTTGAGACCTTTTTGAGCTCCTACAGCCATTAAATCGAACGCTTCGTCTGCTTCAAGACCAAATGCCTTCATGACATTGTTTCCAGCTCGTGTGACCTCGTTTACGTCCGCCTCGAAAGTGTCAGCCAATACAAGTGCTTTGTTGGTAATACGCTCAAGATCTGCTTCGTTTAAATCCCGTATATTTTGACGCGTTTGTATAAGTGCAGTGTCTATTTCCTGAGTGGATTCACTGAATCCTTTTTTGTAGATGTTACGTGAGGCTTCAGTTAGATTCTTCGCTTCACCAGTGGTTAGACCTAATGAATTCTTCATCCGGACAGTCGAATCTTCATAACTAGACGCAGCCAACCCCATTGCAGTGCCAAGACCAACTGCTGATGTTGTAACAAATGCTGTCATGGAAGAACCTAGACCTTTAATACCATCGCCCATAGTTTTCATATGGCCGCCAGCAGTCTTCATATTACTACTCATCTTGCTCCAACCGTAATCTGCTTCTTGCTGCGACTTCTTGAGCTTTTTCATTTCTTCTCGCAGATTTTTTGTATATCTCTCCGTATTGTTGAGAGCTGCGACCTGATTGTTATAAGCTTTTGCCGCTTTGTCTGCTTGCTTGGAGCCTTCTCCGTATTCTTTGACCATCTTTTCATACTCGGCTTTATATTCGCTGACTAAGCGTTTTTGAATGGAGATCTTTTTATCGAGTCCACGAAGACTTGTTTCATATCTTTCGACTGACTGTTCACTCTTATCGAAAGCAGACATGTTTGCTTTCATCTCACTGTTTAATCCAACAAGCTTACTTTTTAATCCGGGAATGCCGCGCTCTAAGGCTGTTGCGTCCAAATTAAGCCCAATCGATAAACCCTCTATGCGTTCCATTTAGTTCCTCCTTTCCTCGAAAATTTAAAAAGCCCCTAACCGCCGAATGTGGCAATTAAGGACTTTTCTTCTTTTGGCTTTGCTTCTTCTGCTAATAGATCCAGTACAAAGTGATAAGGCATATTCAATATTTCGTTTATGTCCTTTCCACTTTTCATCATTTTTCTGATTAGGTTATTCAAGTATTCTTTTTGCTTCTCAAAAGTAAAATCTTCGTCAGTTAGCGTTTCTTCGCCAGGTACTTTTTTGTGAAATCATTCTGCACCCCGCGCGCAACAAATAGCACTTGGTCAAAAAGTACCTTGTTTACATCAGGTGCATGCAGCCCATTGAAAATATCATCTGGAGTGAATTGCTTGCCGTACACTTCATTCGCCACAAAGTTCATTACACGAGTATAAAGCTCAATCTCTTTCTTTGGATTAGTTCCTTCACTCGTTTCGTTCTTTTCGATTTCAGCGTATACTTCGATAGCTTCATAAACTACTTTCATTGGCAAAAATGCAGGAGTTAGATAAGTTTCCTTAACGATTTCCCCTTCTTTAACATCCTTGACCAGTTCGATTGCATGTCTTTTTAATTCACTCATTGTAATTCTCCTCTATTGATTTTTTCGATTTTTATTTATGCGCATAAATAAAAGGACGAGCCGTAGCTCATCCTCGGTTTTATTCCATTTCTTTAATGACAGATCGTTTTTGATTGTTGCTCGCAGTAAGAAGTTCTTGCAATCGTTCTTCACTTACGTTTTTATTAGCTGGCTTAGGGAAAGAGTCACCTTTGTGGTACACCTTTCCGCTATCCTGCAAATCCTTGAAATCTTGTACCGCAACAAATTTCCGTTTTTTCTGCTTAGGCGCTGAGTCCTCAGTAGGCTTTTGGGCTTCTTCTGTTTTCTCCGGTTCCTTTGCAGCCGCTGCAGTTACTTCACCGGCAGTTTCTTCTTTCAACTCGTCTTTCAATTCTTCTTTCTTAGCCATACATTACACTCCTTCCGGGGTAGTTTCTGTTCCGCTTTCTACAACGGAAGGATGAGCCTGTCCGAAAATGGCTTGGAACAGTGCATCTCGATTTGTAGTCTGTCCCTTAGCATCGCGACCAAAGATAGCTGACTTTTCGTTTTCGAATCCTTCTACGGTACGATCCATGAATTCAGCTGTTACCTCTTCGCTGCTGAATTCTACACCTTCACCTTTTGTCTGCCCGGTGATGTTCGAACGCATGAACATTCCTTTAGGCAAACCAACCCATTCTTTTGAACCGTCTTCATAAGTTTTAGCAAAAACAACCGCCACATAAGGCGGTGTATCTTCGGAGCCGTAAGCAATCAAACCTTCGTTCTCTTCCAAACCGAACAGGACCTTTTTATCCTGCTCAGGTACTTTATGAAAACCAGAGGTAACAGACGTGTTACCGCTAGATACAGCTAGTTCAGCAGTGATGTTATCCCCATATGCACGAACTGGCTCTTGAGGCATTTCTACTGTAATAGTTTGCAAGAATTTCACCCGTTCTACAGCAGCGGTTGTGTTTGTAATTTCGTCAAGTACACCGTAGTAAAATTCGTCAATACCAGTGGAAGCTCGGTAATTTTTTTCTTCAGCCATTCTTTATCACTCCTATTTTTGGGTATAAAAAAGACACCTTCTCAGGTGTCAAAATCAGTTGTGTATTCTTTTCCGCGGTATCTGCGGGCATCGCGATAAATGCCATAGTCACCGTCATATTCATCAGCGCCACCGCCATATTGAACTAGGCCTATCTCCTTTAGAACCTTGCGTATCCTTTTAGCCAGCTCATCCCGAATGCTTATGTCCTTTGACCAAATATCCACTTGATAAAGAAAATCATCAGTGAGGATTTCATTGTCACCATAGTCACCCGGCTTAGGAGCATCCAGGGGATCTATAACAATATGAGATTCTTCCATGTTCGCTGCTTCTGGATACTCATAATACTTAATTCGGCTGCCGGCATGCGTCACTATAAATGTATCGGCCATCATAGCTTGATAAATTTTATCCAGCATTATAGCCCTCTCCTAACAGCCTCAACGATTGCAGCACGATACGCATTTTCTGCATTACGCATAGCGCGAGCAATTGCTCCTTTACCTTTGGGGTTCGGATTTTTAACGGTACCGAATTCATTCAAGTGAATAATGCGGTACCGGTTATCCGGCCCTTTCCAGTGAACTTTAATTGCTCTTTCCTTGCCAATGGTCATTGGTTTAGAAACCGTGATCTCTCGCAGAGAAGCGCCAGTGTCTTTGAAAGATTCAAATTGACTTTTTAACTCTCTAACAAAGACTTCCGCACCTTTTTCCAAAGCTCGGTCGCTTACACGCTGCACGTTATCTTTTCCATAACGGCCTTCTATTTCTTTAAGTAATTTATTAAGCCCCGTTACTTCTACACTCATCCTGTCACCACTTCCGCCACAATATCAATAAAGCGCCGGTCTTTCAGGTTAGGCTGAGCCGTTCGGATGTTATATCTCAAATGCTCATATTCCGGCTCATGTACCTGTACATAATGCTTGTTCATTGGCCGGTAATCTGCGCCCGGATCACGGATAGTAATGGTCAAGTCTGACAATGTGCCATTGGCTTTTGCTTGCTCCATATCTCGCAGCCATACTTGGTCAACCGCCGCCCAACATTCAAATAAAGTACGTTTTTCACTCTCGCCCGGATATGGTCCAGGATTATCTTCGTATTCATAGAACGTAACAGCCGTTCTCAGCTCGCCCGAGTGCTTCCGAGGCTCTTTATACTTGTTCGGTCTCATCGACTGCCTCCTCGTCCGGAAGGTTGCTCAGAGCAAAGCTATTAATCTGTGACAAGAAATTGTCATTGAAATATTCAAGCGCATCGTTATACGCGTACCTTGAACGCTCGAGCACTAGCTCTTTGCCGGGATTTGCTGTCTCTAAGCTGAATGAACCGCACTTATCTGAAATATCCGCATAAGAAAAGGACAGCAACCTTTTAAGGTGACTGTCCTCGCTTTTATGAGATATATGAAGGCGATCTTTAAATTCCTGCAGCAATTCTTCTGTGACATTAGACATCTATGCCACCTCCTAGATTAGACGCCGGCTGGCTCCTCTGGTGTAGTTGGTGCAGCTGTATCTTCTTCAATTGCTAGATTCAAGTCATAGACCTGTGCAGCGTAGTTATCTACTGGTTTACCTGTAGCAAACTGCTTAGCGATATACAATGTCGCATCCTCCATGGCCATTGTTTCAGTGAACTTATTTACTGTCATAGCCCCACCAATTGCAGCGATGTACTGATCACGGACAAAGAACAGCACTTTATCTTTTGGAACGAATGATGATGTTGTAACAGTTGGATTAAATGGCAAGCTTTGTACATAAGCACCGGCAGAGTTTTGGATAGTGGAATTCGCTTGAATTCCAAAACTATCAAATGGGTTAACAACCATGACAACCTTGCCCGCAATATTACGCACTTTTTCTTCTCCATCTTTACCAACTGGTCGAATAGACAATTTTTCTACTACGCCTTTCAATTCATTTATTGTTGTGCGACCAGGACGGAATGTAAGTGTTCCGGCTGTCTCTTTAAGCGTCACTGCCCCGTTTTCTGCTACTTGATACAAGAGGCCGACCGGTTTGGACTGACCATCACCAGCTACATAGCCGCGCTCAAGACCAACAGACATTGCTTCGGCAATCATTGTACGAACATAACGCTCAACCCACACTGGTCCAAGCTGCAGCATGTCGTTCGCAATAGGAATGAACGCAGTTAATTTAAGCTGCGTAATTTTTTCTTTACGGAACGTAGCATTAAGCTGCCCTTTGATATCTCCGAACAATTCTCCCCAGACTGCTGCGCCTTCCGGATCAGAATAGATAAACTCTGTTACTGCACCAAGGTTTTGAATACCAATAGCTTGCAGCAACGGATGAGATTCAACAAGGTCTTGGAATACTCGTTCCTGCGTTGTTTTAGGAAGAGTGTCCTTGTCTTTAAATCCACCTTCTTGGATAACGGCATTGAAAAATTCTCTTTCTTCGCTAGTAATCATGTTAGTGCCACGAGCCTGCAAAACGGATTGATCCTGCATATTGCTTTGCACCTGATTAAAGATATCAGCGCGAACATCACTGGAAAGCGCCTCAATCATTTCGCTTAATGCGGATGCCTGCGCCTCCTGATCACCGTTTTGTACAGCTTCCGCAAAAGCTGTTTTTTTATCTTCAAAGTTCACAAATTTAATTTTCGGCATGTTTTGCCCTCCTATAATTTCAATTTCAAAAAGAGACTAGCCACGTTCTGCACAGAAATTTCTTCCGCAGGTTCAGCGTTAGTCTCCTTGGGTTTATTTTTATTTGTTTGTGCTGCCATTCCATATTTTGCGAGTAGCTTTTCCTTGCTGTTCTCATATTCATCTGGTTGTTCTTCCGGATTATCTGCTTCATCTTCGAGCTCTGGAATTTCGATTTCATCACTGACTGTATCAGCTAAACCAAAAGCCACAGCCTCCTCAGCAGTCAGCCAAGTTTCGTCATCCAGCAGCTGCTCCAGTTCACCATCTTCTCCGATGAAACGTTTCTTATAGGAAGCTGCTAATGCTGTGTCAATCTTACGTAGGTCTCTCGCAGTCTTCTCGAATGCTGCTGCATTTCCCCATTCAATTGTTGATGCTCTATGAATCATTAGCATTGTGTTCTCAGGCATAATGATTTCATCGCCTGCCATTGCAATTACAGATGCTGCAGATGCCGCGAAGCCATCAACATGTACGACAATTTTCGCTTTGTGATTTTTTAGAAGCGTTCCAATCGCCACACCATCGAAAGCCGAACCACCCGGTGAATTGATATGCACATGAATGACATCGGCCTTAGTATTGGTGAGCTGCTGCTGCATGCTTTTTGCGCTTGTACCGCTCCATGACCAGCTGCTTATTGGACCATAAATATATAAACGAGCTTCCTTGCTGTCGGTATTTGCTTCAAATCGAACATCAGATTTTTTTGTCATCATATTAATGAGCTGTTCCTTGAGCTCTTTACTCATCTTCTTCCTCACCTCCTTCACTTGATGTGCCGATTTTATCAATGGACTCATAGTTCTTCGTCATTACATACTCGTCCATCTTTGGATCATCCACCATTTCATCACCCACCTTGTCGCGCAACTCATTTCGATTCCATCCGCCAGAAGCGATAAGCTTGTCTATACTGTTGGCCAAATCAAAGATATTACTGTACGTCGGCGTGCGTATCTCCAAATGTTCACCGCGAAGGAATGCACGACGATCAATGACGGTATAATTAAGCGCATCACTAACGTTTTTCGCTAGTGGTTTTATGCAGAAAACCATGTAATTCCGCGTAGGTTTCTCCAAATCTTTTGTGTCACCTTTCAGCATGACTACTGGAATGCCTAGAGCCGCTGCCAATTGCGACATAAAGCCATCCGTAATCTTATTAATCTCGTCTACACTTGGGCCGACTGCATTATCTTTCTGGTGCTCTTTGTAATCAAAACCTTTTTGCTGAGGTATCAAGGCAACAGCCTTATCCCGAACGCCCCCGTAGACACGATCAATGAAATTCTGTACTTTTTTCAATATCTGTTCGGCAGTACCCGACACACCAGCTGTATCGATGGTGGCTCGAATCTGGTTCTTTCTCATTTGAAATTCCAGTAGCCGACCGAACAAGTCTCCGTAATCGTAAAAAAGCTCATCGATTAATTTCGAGAGCTTTTCATTTGAGTATTGTATATAGATGACCTCGCTCATCAGGAAGCTGCGCTTGAACTCATAATCTTTTACGATGACGTTCTTAAATACATCCTCCATCACCGCATATTCATTCTTAGCGAAAGTATCTGCAATGAGTAAATCGCCTGAATCGCTTTGAACAATCAAGCATTCATTTTCGTATATCAGCTTTCGAACAACCTTTTGCCAAAAGTATGAGGCTGTCATGTTCTTATTTGGTCGAAGGTTCAGCTTGTAATACATTTCATCTTTTATTGTTTTTTTATCTTTCCGGACTCGGAATTCTGATTGGCTAATGGTCCTACTGATTAAACCTATACAGGTTTCAATAGCAACTCTTTTCAGATGTGCCTTATTAGACTTCTCTTCGAAAAGATCAAGATCAAGCATCACATCTACTTCTTCATTTCT
The DNA here is from genome assembly GCF_019056395.1 of Terribacillus sp. DMT04. NCBI lineage: Bacteria > Bacillati > Bacillota > Bacilli > Caryophanales > Bacillaceae > Terribacillus > Terribacillus sp. DMT04. Next base: position 1,148,202 of record NZ_CP077639.1, on the reverse strand, counting down.
TTTAAAAATTCGACCAAGGTCTAAAAATCCCACTTATTCACCCCCTTCGTTAAAATACTAATTCATCTAAGAAAAACTCTTGATCATCTTCGATTACTTCATCAGCCTGCCACAAGGCGTGTATGAACGCCTGAAACCCGTCCGTCTTTCGCCGGTATTCGTCCTTCTTCAGATATTCTTTGTTTCCATCAGCTTTGGTTTTTACAAGCACATTATTCGTGTACCAGCGCATGAGCGGGTTATCACCAAATACAATGTTATGTTTAGCAAATGCTGTTTCCACCCGGGGTGCAAGCAGCGAATGTATTGCGCGAGGGTTCCGGATATAAATAATTTCGAATCCTTCTGCCTCCAGCGCCGATTTCACCAAATCAAGCCTGAAGGTATCTGCTACTATTCTTGATAAGCCGTGGCTTTCACGCATCTCAACAAACCAGTTAACGATATGCTCTATATCAATTACTGGTCCATCTACAACGGTAAGCAGTCCAAGATCTTCCCAATCTCGAATCGGCGCCTGCAGCTCGACTGAATCCAGGAAACCTTTTCGAGCAAACGAGTGTGTCTTCCAGACGTAGTCGCCATCAACGTAGAACAGCAAGCCGACAGCAGCAAAATCCTTTATGCGGCCATAGTCTAAGCCGCCAATACAAGCTCGGTGCTGCAGGTCAGGCATTGGTCTATTAGTGGCTTCGATTTCTTCCCACGTGGCAACTGACTTCTCAAGGTCCACTTCCGGAAAGTTCATTCGCTTCGTGATAAATTCCATGCGGCTGGAAGGGTTCGTTTTCAACTGGCGATACTGGGTCTTAACTTTTCTGAGCAAGCCTTTCGCATATGCCGACATTTCGTACTCGAACATAGGATTTGCCTTGCCCCACTTGTCCGGGTCGTGCATTTCATCGACATTATCGATTCTGCAGATGAACGGGAATAGCGGATCGTCCAACTCTTTGCCTTCAAGAATGTCCATGGCTCTTTGGATTGTTTTATCCAAAAAACCATCACGGACATATCCATCTGAGCCGATGAAGAACTCTCTTGAATTGCGTACCTTCCCGAGTCCAGAAGAAAATACGTTTACAGTATCGAAAGTGGCATAGGAATGAATCTCATCATAAATAACGCAGCCATCACGCAGACCATCCTTTGTACCAGCGTTCGATGTATGGAATTGCAACTCGCTTTTTGTGTCGTATCCCATTATCATGACTTTGGTGCGGTAGAACATATCTTCCAAAACTTCTCTGGACCCGATAGTGTCATAGATTTCCTTAAATGATGTCTTGGCCTGCTTCTCATTATTGGCCACAATAGACACGTTATATTTCGGTATGCCGTGCAGCGGGCTAATAAAGAAGTGTGCCAGGGCGGAGATGAGACCGTTCTTCCCAGCGCCCCTACCCATGAGTAACAAAAATTGCTCATAAAAATTGGCGTCATCTTCCTTGTATAAAAGAAAGGCAAACGCCGAAAAGAATTTCTGAAATGGTTCTAGTGGAAAGTACCATCGTTCAGCAAACTTTATGAAGTTTTCAAGCATGGTTTCGTCAAAGTACAAGTCATCCCGGGTGAGGATGTGTCTCTCCAGATAAGCAATGAGCATTATGCGCTCTTTATTTAGCTCAATCTTGCCCGTCTTCCAGAGTTTAATGTACTCCGTGACATATTTGTTCTGTATCATACCAAGTCTTCCGCAGAGCGCTGTTTCTTAGCTTGTACTTTATCGATATCTACCGGAGCGTTCGGCACCATTGCAAGCAGCTTATCGCATGCTGCAGTGTATCGATTGATCATGGTGTTATAAGATTTCTGGGAGGGGTTCTCCACATGCATCTTTTGTGAACCGTTTACGAATCTGTAAGTTGGCCCTTTGGCTTTTATGTCTTCTTCCAATATGCGAAGAGTGACAGTCATAAAAGCAACCCGCTCGACAAGTACCTGTGCAGCTTCTCGCTTGTTTGATGGCATCTTGCTCAGTGTCACATTCCACTTTTCAATCTCAGCAGCTATTTGTTCATCTTGATTTTTAATCGGATTTTTCTTAGACATTCATGGGTACCCCCCTCCCTCATGCGCCCACGCGCGATAAATCTGGAAAATCGACCCCCTGCCCCGGTTCCCCGGGCATAAAAAAAGCCCAAAACTTTTAGGCGGGGGGTGTCTTGTGTATTTATTTCTCTTCTTTTTCTTCCTGTTCTTCCTGCTTTCCTTTTTTCACAAGACTGATGGAATATTCATCATCCTGAACACGGTAATCAATGTATTCGACGTCATATTCCTGAAACAGATTTAGTACCTTCTCTTTCGATTTATCTTGTACACTCATTTCTTTTCCCTCCACAATAGTAAAATAAATGCCGTCCTCACCTGCAAACAAGTCAATGATTGTATCAACATTAAAAAAGTCTGCCCAATAAACTTGTAGTCCCAATTGTTTCTGTGTATGCAATAAATAACCATTGTCACCAAACACCTTCATTGGTGTCTCTATTGGAAGTCCAAGAACAAACAATGACTTCACATCTTCCTTTGACAAGTGTGGATACCTCATCATCAAATGTTTCTCTGTCACTTCAGATACAATAATGTTTGGTTTACCATCGCTCATCATTCCACTCCTTCCTATCCTTCTTCGTGCCAATGTTATTGAACGTCCTCTTGTGTTCCTTGTTGTGGCAATCGATGCACAATGTCTCAAGGTTATCCAACTCAAGCGCCAGCTTAGGATGATGATAGATCTCTTTAAGATGGTGAACGTTCTGTCCCTTGCTGAACTTACCCTTGCGCTTGCACTGTTGACATTCATGGTTGTCACGCTCTAATGCAACGAGCCTTAACTTTCGCCATGGTCCTGACTTGTAGAACCTTTGCTTCTGCTGCTTTGTCTTGTACTCAGTCGCCATAAACAACAGATATCTCTCTGTCCGTATCTGATTGAGTGTACCTTACTCCTGTTGCAGCATTAGATTCAGATTCTGAATGCCAAGCAATATCTAACTCATGAATACCATCGACCTGTTTCCCTTTGAAAATAATCTTAGGAATAGAATCGATATCATCCAGCTCAATCACCAGCAGCTTCTCTTTCTTGTTAGGACCATACTTATGGATATACTTAGACACTTCAAGTTCGTCCAACTTTCTAGCCTTCTCGATTGCTGCATCCAATTCAGCTGTATCTACTTCGACTTTAATCTGCAAATCGTTGATCGGTTTAGTTTCTGCAGCTGCTTTATATTTGTGAATATAGAACACATCCACCATTGCACCATTGCATACCTCGCACACTATTACTTCTCCATATTTTCCTTTAATGGTTGATCTTGTTGATTTGCAATTTAAACACTCATACCTTATCGAACCAGGATGATCAGTCATCTTAACGCCTCCTTGTATTCCGTATTGCTCCACCCTTACCACGCTTGTAAGTATCACGATTAGTTCCCATCAGTTCCATCCAGTCCTTCCGAGTCATCGGCTTGTCTACTTTCTTAGCAGCTGCAGCCTTTTTATTCTTCATCTCATCCCATCACCTTCTTTTTAAATCTAGTAATCCTGACTAGCAAAAACATTTGCTAGGTAATTTCTTTAAACTTTTCTTTAAACTTTTCTTTAGCGTCTTTGCATTATATGAAGAAACTATTTTTAGGGGTCTCTACGTAGAGCACAGTACTGGACACTACGTAGAGCACAGTACTGGACACTATATAGAGCCCAGTCAAACTGGACACTACGTAGAGCACAGTCACTCATTCGGACGCTGCTATTACACGCCGTTCCATGTCCCAATAAGCTTGTTTCCTCTGCTCAAATGGGAGTTTCAAATAACAATCGGTGCAGATGATATTGCCGTAATACTGAATCATTGTCCGGTAACTGGACTCACATCTGGTACAGTTCATTTCTTCCTCCATAAAAAAAGCCAGCCAAGTATCTCTTGGCCGACTGTCGATAATACAAATATACAAGGAAATAAACATAACAACTTGTACTTGATTAGATAAAAACAAGAAATATTTTCTATAAAATCCCGTATCTCCCTCTATGTACATGAAACAAACATTTACATATGCAAACATTTAATTTTATAATATGCACATAACGCTATAGAAAGTAGGTCGTTTAATGTCGTTTTCTTATGCACCATTATGGAAACACCTAATTGATTTAGAAGAAACGAAGTCAAAGATGCGCGAAGACTTAGGTATCTCATCTGCCACTTTAGCTAAGATGGGTAGAAATGAATATGTTGCCATGGAAGTGTTGGACAAGGTATGCAGCCATTATCAAATACCAATCGAAGAAGTTATCACCTGGAAGGAAGATAATTAATGCCGGTATACAAAGATGAAAATGCAAAAGCAAATAAATGGTACTATTCATTTAGTTATAAAGATAACGGTAAATACAAAAAGAAACTGAAGCGAGGATTTAAAACTAAGAAAGAAGCAGAAGCAGCTATGACAGAGGCAAAGGACGCTATGAATAAAGGTGTATACGTAGAACCTTCAAAGACATTGTACGCTGAGTTTATGAAGTCCTGGCTTGAAGATAAAGGATTGAACGTTCGTAAGAGTACTTTTCAGACTTATAGTTACTATGTAAATAGCCATATAGTGCCGGCGCTAGGTCATTTGGAGATTAGCAAAATAACTCCGCGTGACATCCAATCATTCTATAACGAAGTGAAAAGTAGCGGCAGCCTTTCTTCTGAAAATCTACGGAAGCTGCATACCGTTATTAATGACTCTCTAAATAAAGCGCAAAAATGGGATATGATCATTCGTAATCCAGCCTCTCTTGTTGATCCACCAAAGGTTAACAAAAAAGAAGTTGAAGTTTGGGATGAGGATGATATTAAAACATTCTTGGATGCTGCTAAGAACTCAAGATACTACGCGGTATTCTTGCTTGCATTAACAACAGGTATGCGTCGTGGCGAAATATTGGGCTTGAGATGGAAAGATATCGATGAGGAAAATGAGACAATCTCAATTGTACAAACAATGGATATGAACGGAGAATTAAATATTGGAGCAAAGACTAGCGCTGGTAACAGGAGGTTGTCTGTCGACAAGAACACTCTCAACCAGGTGCTTAGGTTGAAAGCTATATATAAACAAGAACTAATGGCAAACAGACCTGTTTATAACAGCGAGCATGACTTGGTTATCCGAACAAGCGTTGGAACCCCTCTGTATCCTCGAAATCTTAACCGAGCTTTCTACGCCATGATTAAGAAAAGTGAAGTCAAAAAGATACGGTTCCATGATCTGCGTCATACACATGCCAGCCTCTTATTAAAGCAAGGTGTAAATCCTAAGATTGTGTCAGAACGACTCGGCCATGCAAATGTTCGGATAACACTAGACACGTACAGTCACTTGCTGCCTAACCTGCAAAAAGATACTGTCGCAGAGTTCGGGAAAATGTTCTACGCACAAAACGAATAAGCATTCGTATCAAATTCGTATCAAACATCCTATAAACGAGAAAAACACCACTCTTTTGAAAGTGGTGTTTTTCTTATGAAACGCTTCATATCAACGTTTCTGAGTAGTGATTCCGATTGGACTCGAACCAACGACCCCTACCCTGTCAAGGTAGTGCTCTCCCAGCTGAGCTACGGAATCATTATGTAATGTAACGTCTTGTATTATTTTATTCTAGATGCTGGGGCTTGTCAACGCTTTTAGGAAAAGGGAATTCGGGTACCCTATAGCATATGAATTGACTTTCGATTTTTAGGGGCGTATAGTTCCAATAGTGACCTGACGGTTTTTACAAAACCAATGAGTTTTTTGAGTGAGGGAATGTGGATGGATCGGAAGACAAAAATCATATTGGCTGCGAAACAGAAGTTTGCGGAATTTGGTTTCCAGCAGGTGTCAATGCAGTCGATTGCGGAGGCTTGTAAAATATCAAAAGCTTCTATTTATAAGCTGTTTGATTCCAAGGAGTCACTATTGGATGAGCTACTTCAATATAATCATCAGCAGCTGACAAATATGGCTGCTTTAATTGAGGTTGATAAAAGTTTATCTGATGAAGCGCGGTTTGAGCGTAAGATTGTGTTGGAGATTGAATCTTTTAAAGAAAACAAGCATTTGATTCAGATGTTGATGTTCTCCCCTCCTTTTAAGGAGTCATCTGAATTGCAGCGACATATGAACAATGTGCGGGCTATACTTATGCGATGGCATCAAGAAATGCTTCTCAATCTCTATGGAGAAAAGGTGGAACCACTTAAGTGGGATATGACGCTGAATCTGCTCGGTTTGCTAAACCCTTACTTAAAGATGATGGCGGATGGCGTGATTATCCGTGACCCAGCTGAAGTAGCGCATGAGCTGAAGCTGGTGATGGATGCGATTGTAACAGATAAGCTGCAGCGGGCTCCGCTTTTGGATGAGCAACATATCCAATTGCATTACCATGCAGACTTGCCCGAATCACCTGGTAAAGCTGAGTTAATGCATACAATATTTTTGCAAATCCAGGATGTTACGACGAATACGCTGCAAGATGAAGCTTTGACAGAGGCGGCAGACCATTTAGAAAAAGAATTAGCAAAAGATAAACCAGCCGCCTATCTTGTGGAAGCTTTGCTGACGTACTTAGATCAACAATCATTACTAAAAGAAAGTATCCGATCCATTCGGTTACTCATGTGAAGGAGGAATACATATGGCGGAACAGAATATGCAAATAAACAGAAAAGCGACAGTGACGATCTTTATAATCGGAGCTTTCGTGACGATACTGAACCAAACGTTATTGGTTACAGCGCTTCCTCATATTATGAGTGACTTTGATATTACCGCGGATGAAGGGCAATGGCTGACGACTGCCTTTATGCTGACGAACGGGATTTTAATTCCTATTACGGCCTTCTTAATTGAAAAGTATTCGACCAGAAGGTTATTCTTGTTTGCCATGACAACCTTCAGTATCGGAACACTTGTGGCAGCGGTTGCGCCGGCTTTCAGCGTTCTGCTATTAGCTCGTATTATCCAGGCCATTGGCGCCGGTATTATGATGCCGCTTATGCAGACAGTTTTCTTAACTATCTTCCCTCCCGAAAAACGCGGGACGGCAATGGGAATGTTCGGGCTTGTTATTGCGTTTGCACCGGCAATCGGGCCGACACTTAGCGGTTGGATTGTAGACAGCTTCTCTTGGCATTACTTGTTCTATATTGTACTGCCGATTGCGGTTATTGATTTGATTTTGGCAATTTTCATTATGAAAAATGTAACAACACTCCGTGAATCAAAAATCGATGTGCTGTCTGTCGTGTATTCTTCCATCGGTTTTGGCGGTATTTTATACGGATTCAGTTCTGCTGGTACGAGCGGCTGGGTCAATCTGGAGGTTATGGGCACTCTCGGAATAGGTGCGCTGTCACTTCTCTTATTCATTCTTCGCCAGCTGCAGCTGGAAAGACCATTGTTGGAGTTTAGAGTATTTAAGAATTTTACATTTGCGATTACTACCATCATGGGGATGCTTGTATTCGGTTTAATGATTGGTACAGAAACTATATTGCCGCTGTACACACAGAATTTACGCGATATTAGTGCATTCCATTCCGGTTTAATGTTATTGCCGGGAGCAGTTGTCATGGGCGTGCTGTCTCCATTTGTCGGAGCTATCTTCGACCGGATCGGTGCTAAACCGCTGGCTATTGTAGGCTTCATACTGATGACTGCGACAACTGTTCCGTTCGCTTTCCTAGAGCTGGATACGTCGATTACCTTTATCGTCATCATTTACGCATTACGAATGGCAGGAACAGCACTTGTTATGATGCCGCTCACCACTGCGGGCATTAATGCCTTGCCGAATCATTTGATACCGCATGCGACGGCAATGAACAATACCTTCCGTCAAGTCGGCGGTTCAATTGGTACAGCTATTTTGATTACGATTATGACGAATACGATTAAATACGGTGATTTCACCAACCCTGCGAAAGCACAAGTAACAGGCATGGATGCAGCATTCCTTGCGGCTGTCATCTTGTCAGCCATCGGTTTGGTCTTGTCATTCTTCTTAAAAAAAGGAAACAATACAGGTGGGAAGCAAGCTCAATCAGAAACAGTAAGTACCGAAACTTAATTTTCATTTGAAATAAAGGCAGAAGCAATATCCATAAAATTGCTTCTGCCTTTTCATATCCTCAGTTTTCCTTTATTGTTAAAATTATGATAAATAACAAACAGAATGTATTATAATACTTTTGTACTTTATAACTAGAGTGGAGCAGATTATTATATCTAAAAAAACGAAAAAGCTGCTAGTCACGCTATCACTCGCAGCACTTATTCTCATCGTGATCTTTATCGTTGTGCCTCGTACATCTGTAAGTCACGATAAAACATTAGAAGCAAGTCTTCATGAACAGCTGCAAACAGCGAGTTCTGATACTTTTGATTTTGGAGATCATATTGATTATGAGTGGAAGGAAATTATTATTTTCCCGCCCTACACAGATGAAGCATATATGAAAGAAAAGCTTGGAATGCGATTCCACGATCCAGCAGATATGTCGTTAAGAGATGATCTTGAACTTGTTGTTGTAGTGAAGAATGATGGGACATTCGCATATGCAGAAACAGCTACTCAACACGGTTACTTAGCGCCCCAAGCAAACAGCATTACTCCTGAAAACGATGTAATTGGTATCTCCAAGCCTAGTTAAGCTTACATACTCGACCAACAAAAAACCGATCAGCAGCTGCTGATCGGTTTATCTGTTTACTTAAGCTTAAATTCAGCTTTCTTCCCTTTTGAAACATCTTTTGCATTATCGTCATACAATGGTCCAAGCTCGATATCGAATGCTTTGTTTTTCCAAATCTTATCGTATTGCTCTTTATCCAGCACGTATACTTGGAACAGTTCAGCAGTTCCTCCTGCTGAAGCTATATCGCCGAATTCATGAGGTGACAGCATCCCTTCGTTCATTTGATATTGAGCGCCGTCATTCACATAAAGGTTGGAACGCAGATTGTCTAGTGCGATGTTTGCAGAACCTTTGTTATCCACATTGAATTTCACCGTTAACAGAACGATTCCGTTTTTAAAATTCTCGAATCGAGGTGCTTCCATTTCATTCGGTTTAAATTCAGTGAACTGGTAGCCATCTAATGTGATCGTTGCATCACCAAGCTCTTTGCTTTCTCCAACACCTTCTTTTTGATCAATTATCTGCTTGTCGCCCATATTCTCTATAGAAACTGCATCTTGATAAAATTCCTTATTACTTTCCGTTTTCTTTGCTCCTGCTTCATCAAAGTTGATTGTAAACTTGCCTTTCTTTCCGATTGGGTTGTCGAAAGCATCTGCTTTTGCTTGTGCAGCTGGTACTTCAATTAAAGCAGAACCTTCATTCACTACTGTTTCTAACTCTGCTGTTCCAAACGGATATGCTACAAATCCTGTTACAGATTCACCAGCTTCTATCGCATATTTAGTATCCGGATTTAATTTTTCAAATAACTGCTGGTCTTCCGGAAGAAGTTCTTTATAATCACTGTTATAGACAAGCCCGCTTGAGTAGCTTAAATCAAATCTAGGCATATAGAATACTTCTTTGTCTGAATCATTCTTTACTGTGTATTTAGCCAGAATTACTGCACCGCTTGTTTCATCATCGAAAGGGATGCTGAAATCTGTATGGAAATCTTTAATTCCCACAAACGAATAGGCATCTAGAGAGACGGCTACGCCTTCCATTTCGTGTGTTTGCGGTTCCTTATGTTCATAGAAGACATTAGTTTCTTCCGCATCAGTTGTTGTTTTCATATAATCAATTAGTTCAGGGAATGTTGCCGCTTTTGAATCAGCTTTTGTTTCATCCGTTGATTTATCTTCATTATTTTCACTCGCTGCTGATTTTTCAGCAGAACTTTCCTCTTCGTCTGCGCTGGCTTCCTTACTATCAGACCCACAGCCTCCAATGACAAATACTGCAAGCAGCGCTCCAAGAAGAAGCATCCATTTTTTATTCATTTGTTCATCCTCCATTCAAAACTAATCCAATGGTAACACGTTCAAAATATTTACAATACCAGTAATAAGTAGCAAAAAAAGAAACCTTTTCTGAAGCGAAGAAAGGTATAGTATAAATGACACTCCACCTGAAACAATTATGTACTGCCAGGATTCATAACAGGAAATTAGTACACAAAGAGACGTTGAAAAAGGATTTACAACGCCCGGACTAGATTACTCATTTGATTATTACTATACCTATTTGTCTTCACCTTATGGATAAATAAGGAATTTTTTAATCAAATTTACAAATTAAGAGGATATATTTACTACAGGACTGAATTCCCTTTCACGCAGAAATAGCATATAAAATGACAGCACTGGCTTCTCGTTTATAAAAGTTTAGTCTCACTGCGTGTGTTAGAAGCGTTGCTGTCTAAATTTATCATTCAATCGTAATCGTAAATGATTATAAATACCTAGTTAATTTACTATCACTTACAAAAACTAACAAAATACTTCGTGCTTTTTGTCTTTCCTTCTATTATAATTTGATAACGCAATTGCGAATTAATGAAGGTAGGCAAGAATTTGTTCAATAATATCTTTGTACCAGGGCTTAACGGTATTGCTAGTTTTGTCTTTTGGTACCCATTTGTGATGTCGCTGTTTTGGATTGCCGGTACGCTTGTTTATATTTGGTTTCGAGACAAAGATCAAAAAATTGATTTCGCAAAGGTTGATTGGCCGCTGATCAGTTTCTTAGTTCCGTGTTATAACGAACAAGATACCATAGAAGAAACATTGGATAATCTGCTTGGCTTGGATTATCCACGGAAAGAAATTATTTTAATAAATGATGGCAGCAAAGATAATACAGCAGCCCTTCTAAAAAGGCTCAGTCAAGAACATCCGAGCATTCGGGTTATTCAGTTGTATGAAAACCGCGGAAAAGCGAATGCACTGCACCTTGGAGCACATGCTGCCCGCGGTGAATACCTGCTTTGCTTGGATTCAGATGCCATTCTTGATAACGATGCGCCATACTACTTGATTCATCATTTTCTTCATAAAGGAGAGCGTTTGGGTGCTGTAACGGGAAACCCGCGTATCCGGAATCGTAATACGCTGCTTAGCCGGATGCAGCTGGTGGAGTACTCTTCCATCATTGGAGCAATCAAGCGGACGCAGCGAATTCTAGGTAAAGTAATGACTGTATCTGGAGTTGTTGTGGCCTTTAGAAAACGCGCTTTGCTGGATGTTGGGTTATGGGATCGCGATATGATCACAGAGGATATCGCGGTAAGCTGGAAACTGCAGCAGCGCTTCTGGGATATTCGCTATGAGCCGCGCGCGCTTTGCTGGATGCTTGTACCAGAGAGCCTGAGCGGTATTTGGAAGCAGCGTGTCCGCTGGGCACAAGGCGGCCAAGAAGTCATGCTTCGCCACTGGCGTGTGCTTTTCCGCTGGAATCAGCGCCGTATCTGGATTGTGTATATAGAGCAATGGATTAGCACCTTCTGGGCATTTGCTTGGGTGTTCGTTACGGTTTCCCTTCTGATTACAGCAGATACTTTCCAAGAGATGCTCATTTGGCTAACGTTTACTTCATTTGCACTTGTATTCATGAGTTTGATTCAGCTGTTTATTTCCATACAAATAGATTCAAAGTATGACAAGGTAAAAAGGTTTTACTTATGGGCCTCTTGGTATCCGGCAATCTATTGGATCGTCAATACTGGCGTTGTCATCAGCGCGTTTCCTCGCGCTATTGCATCACGCTATAAAGGAGGCTATGCGACATGGAAAAGCCCAGACCGCGGGATCGGCAGGAACAAGTAATAATTCTCGAAAAACAGCCGCTGCCTCGTTTTCTTGTTAGTCTGTTTTTCACATTACTAATCTGGATTTATAGTGTGTTTGTTGTATGGTTCTTTGCTTCTGCTTTGTTAAATACAAATGACAGATACAGCGGTGTACTAAAAATTGCATTTAAAACTTCAAATGCAGAGGTGCGTACCTTTATGCTAATTGGTGTGAGTATTTTCCTGGCCTTTCTTCTCTATTTTCTATTCTGGCGGACGTATAATAAAAAACGCTTTGGCAATAAGTCCCGCCGCAAACAGCCAATGCCCGTCACGGTAGATGATTTGGAGAAGTTGGAGCTCATGCCGCTGGAAACGATTAAGAAACTACAGGCAAGTAACTACATGGAGTTCCACAAAAATCCAGTGCGGGATCTGGAAAAATGAAAAAGTCCTTGCTATTCCTTGCCGCAGTATGTATTGTCGGATTGATCACCTTTCGTGCCATCCACTTGTATGAGGCTGACGAGGCAGAAGAAACGACCATTGATCATGCGTTAAACAAGGATGGCTGTCTAGGATTGAATTATCATCGTGTGCGGCGGCCGACTGTCTTTAATAAGGCAGTTTCTCTCGTCACACGCTCTGATGAATTAACACGTTACAGTGTTTATACAGATGATTTTGAAAAACAGATACAAAAGCTGAAAGCGCTGGATGCCACATTTATTACACCAGACCAACTCAATCAATATCAAGAGGACGGCCAATTTCCGAATCGTTGTGTGTGGATTAGCTTTGATGATATTGATCGCACTGTTTATGAAAATGCTTTTCCGATTCTGAAGCAAGAAAACGTTCCCTTTACCCTTTATGTCATTGCCGGACATGTTGGTGATAACAACTTCCAGAACTTGCAAATGGCAACTTGGCCGCAGCTGCAGGAAATGGTAGACAGCGGACTGGCTGCAATTGGCTCACATACTTACGATATGCACCGATTAGAAGCCGATAAACCGTTGTTTTTACATGACAAAAATTTTAAGGCGTTTCGAGAAGATTTGGATAAAAGCATTAACACTATCTACGATCAGTTGAACATAACACCAACAACATTTGCTTATCCATATGGCAACACCAATGATGCAGTTGCGCAAGTGGTGAAGGAAGCTGGATTCAAACAAGCTGCTATCCTGGCACCGCAATCCATCACACCGAACGATTATCCATATTATTTAAACCGGATTGTTACGAACCCGGAAACATTTCACGCTGTTATTTTGCCATATTTAGAGGCACAGGAAAAAGGATGAAGCCGCTGCGCTTCATCCTTTTTTGTATGCTGCCAGCCGCTCTTGCAGCGTGCCTGTGTGCAGCTCAAATAGATTATTGTCGTAATCATAAAAATAAATGGATTCTCCTTCTCCGTCCACACGGCTTCGAGAAGGTTTGATTTCCAATCCTGCCTGCTCGATTCTTTTTCTGTACGCTGTCAAACTGGATTTTTCAACCCGAAATGCCACATGATGATATGTTCGGTTTAAGATCTCTTCTGTCTCCATCACAGCAATCCATTGACCGCCTGCTGTGTAAAACTTTTCCCGATACAAAGAATAACGCTGTTCCCCGCTATCATACACCTCTTCAGCTCCCAGTACTTCACGGAAGAACTTGTCTGTCCTATCTAAATCTCTCACAACAAACGTAATGTGACTGATACCGCCGAGCATCTTATCGGACATGCAATTTTGCCTCTGCATCTGCCACAATCGCTTTCCGCAATTCCTCCAGCACCGGATGAAACGCTGTGTGCGGTGACAACAGATAGACCATTTCCTTTTCCACTTCCAGCCATGTATCCATATCGGCTTCGTTATGCTGCAGCTGCGCCTCCAGCTTGTCCAATGCATTCGCTACCTTCGCTTCGAATGTTTCTTTTGCTTCAAATTCCAGCCAAAGCTGTCGTAAATCGCTTCCTGGCGCTTCGTCCAGCATCGTTTCAATATTCTTTATTGCTGCATATTCCGCCAGTCGTTTTTGTTCTTTCCTGTCTGCATCATACAGTGTATCAAAAGCTGGCACATCTCTTGCTTCTGCTTCTACTAAATCATGGATCATAATCATTTTGAGCAGCTTTGCCATATCCATTTGTTCTTCTATATATGGCTCCAGCAAAACAGCCATCAGTCCTACCCGCCACGTGTGCTCTGCCACACTTTCCTGACGTCCGTTTGAAAGCCAGCTGTGACGCATTTCAAATTTCAGTTTCTCGGCAAGGTTTAACACGTTTAAAATTCCTGTGATTGTATTCATTTACATCCCCCCTGTTTCTATATTACCATAATTTTCTTTTTGGTTATGTCGTTATTTGCCTAAAGTAAACTTATTTTCGGAAAGCTTTGTTTTTTGTGAACATGCACTTGACTTTCCTGCGTGCATACTATAGTTTTGCACTAAGGAAACACATGTGTGACTGTCTAATAATCCAATTAAAAAGAGGAGTGTTTTACATGAAAAAGCTGCTTTCTTTTGCTGTCCCTTTGTTGATTATCTTCTTGCTTGCTGGTTGTGGTGCTTCAGAAAATGAATCTGACTCAAGTACTGACGGAGAAAAATTGCAGGTAACGACGACGATTGCGCAAATTGCCGATGCTGCTGAGCAAATCGGCGGTGACCATGTAGAGGTTCAAAGTTTAATGGGACCAGGTATTGATCCGCATTTATACAAAGCAACGCAAAGTGACATGGCAAAACTTCAAGATGCCGATGTTATTCTGTATAACGGTCTGCATTTGGAAGGACAAATGCTGGAAGTGTTTGAAAGTATGCAGGATAAAACGCCTACAGTTGCGATTGGTGACAGCATAGACAGCTCTCTTCTATTGTCAGATGAAGCAGATGCCAATTTAGCAGATCCGCATATCTGGTTTGATATTGCTATTTGGAAAGATGCCATTCGCAATATTACCGAATCTTTTGCGGAAGAAGATGCTGCTAACAAAGCAGATTATGAAGCAAACGAAGCGGCCTATTTTTAGGAGCTGGATGAACTGCAGCGTTATGCGGAAGAACAAATGGCATCTGTTCCGGATGAACAGCGCGTACTCGTCACTGCACACGATGCCTTCAACTACTTTGGCGAAGCATACGATATGGAAGTAATGGGACTGCAAGGGCTCTCTACTGACTCTGAATATGGTTTGGCTGATATTCAGAAATTAGTAGATACATTGACCGAACGAAATATTGGCGCTGTGTTTGTGGAATCTAGTATTTCCGAGAAATCAATCAACGCCGTTATTGATGGTGCAAAGGAAGCTGGTCATGAAGTGGAAAATGGCGGGGAGTTATACTCCGATGCCATGGGGGAAGCTGATACAGAAGAAGGTACGTATATCGGAATGTATCGCCACAATGTCGACACGATTGCAGAAGCATTAAAATAGGAGGATGACAAATGCATGCGTTGGAAGTGAAGGATTTGCAGGTGGCATACGATAAGAAAGCTGTGTTGGAACATGTTAATGTGATCGTTCCGAAAGGCAGTCTGACTGCCATTGTTGGACCGAACGGCGCCGGCAAATCAACCTTAATAAAAGCAATTCTTGGTATGCTGAAACGCTCTTCAGGCCATATTTCTGTACTCGGCAAACCTTACAGTCCAAAAAACCGCAACGTAGGCTATGTACCGCAGCGCGGATCGGTGGACTGGGATTTTCCGACAAACAGTTTGGATGTCGTTTTGATGGGCCGCTATGCACATATCGGCTGGTTCAAGCGACCTTCCAAACAAGATGTCTTACTAGCAAAAGAAGCTTTGCAAAAGCTCGGTATGGAGTCCTATGCAACGAGACAAATCCGCCAGCTTTCCGGCGGACAGCAGCAGCGGGTATTCCTAGCTCGAGCACTCGTACAAGATGCAGATGTATACTTTATGGATGAACCATTTGTCGGCGTAGATGCCAAAACAGAAAATGCGATCATTGATTTGCTGCGAGAACTGCAGCAAAAAGGCAAAACAGTTATCGTCGTCCATCATGATTTACAAACCGTACCGGAGTATTTTGACCGTACGCTCCTCCTTAATAGAACAGTCATTGCCAATGGTCCGACTGAACATGTGTTCACAAAGGATTTATTGCAAAAAACATACGGCGGCGCACTGGCTTTCTTCACAGCACCAGGCGACCGGATAAGCGGGTGACAAAATGATTCAGGATGTAGTTGATAGCCTGCTGCATGAGCCGAATACCCAGTGGGTCGTGTTGAGTACGATGCTGCTTGGAATTTCCAGCGGCGTTCTTGGCTGCTTTGCTTTATTAAAGAAACAAAGTTTAATTGGAGATGCGGTGGCACATGCCGCACTCCCAGGTATCTGCATGGCTTATATGCTGGCAGGTGAGAAACTGCTGCTTGTGCTTCTGATAGGTGCCACAGCTACGGGTCTATTGGCGACTTATCTGATTCAGCTGATTACAGCAACAACAAGAATCAAGAAAGATGCCGCCATCTGTATGGTATTAAGTGTTTTTTTCGGCGTTGGTATAGTTCTTCTATCGCGAATTACACAGCAAGCAGAAGGCAATAAAAGCGGCTTAGATCACTTTATTTTTGGGCAGGCAGCAGCAATGACACGCTTTGATGTCTATACGATGGCAGGTGTTGCTGCAGGGTTGATATTCATCTCCTGCCTTCTATTTAAAGAATGGAAATTACTTATTTTTGATGCTGATTTTGCTAAAAATAGCGGGATGCCTATCGGTTTGCTGGAGACCCTCTTCTCCACACTGCTTGTGATGACTGTCGTTATCGGTATTCAAGGTGTGGGAGTTATTTTGATGGCCGCCCTGCTCATTATCCCTGCTATTAGTGCACGCTTCTGGACAGATCAGCTTGGCTGGATGGTCGTCGTTTCCGGCGCTATTGGAGCAGCTTCAGGTGCAGCCGGCGCATTAATTAGCACGATTCGAACTGGTTTGGCAACTGGTCCCCTCATTGTTGTGACAGCTGCCGCTTTCTTTGGTGTCTCGTTTATCTTTGGACGCAAACGAAGCCTTGTCCAAAAACTGACCGCCCATCGCATTGGTACAAAACATGTGAAGGAGGAAAGTGCATGACGTACGAAGGCTGGATTCTGCTTACAGCTTGTTTGGTCGGGATAAGCTGCGGTACGGTTGGCTGCTTCTTAATCATCAGACGGATGACGATGCTGGCTGATGCCATCAGCCATAGTGTCCTGCTTGGTATTGTTCTCACCTTTCTTATAGCAAACAGTTTGGATGGCATGTATATGCTGATTGGCGCAGCCGTTATTGGTTTCGTTACAACGTTTGCTATACAATCGCTTCATCAGGCAGGTGTTCAAGAAGACGCGAGTATTGGTATTGTTTTCACTACTTTCTTTGCTATCGGTGTTATTCTACTCTCGTTATTCGCAAAAGATGTTCACCTGGATGTGGAGCATGCGCTCATGGGAGAAATCGCCTTTCTTCCGTTCAATACACACATGCTTCTCGGTTTTGAGATTCCGAAAGCAACTAGCATGCTGCTCGCCATTACTGTCTTTACCTTGGTGGTTATCACGCTATTTTATAAAGAATTAAAAATCACGTCGTTTGATGCGGCACTTGCTTTGACACTCGGTCTTCCTGTTACGTTGATTCATTACCTGCTCATGGGGCTTGTCAGCATCACAGCTGTCGGTTCATTTGATGCAGTTGGCGCTATTCTCGTCGTGAGTATGCTTGTCGTGCCTGGTGTAAGTGCCTATCTGCTCACTGACCGATTGTCGTTCATGCTGCTCTACAGCTGCGTTTTCGGAATTGCCAGTGCTGTGTTCGGCTATTATGGCGCTGTGTGGCTCGATGTTTCCATTTCTGGAGCCATGAGTACAGCAGGAGGCATCTTATTTTTATTGACATGGATCTTCTCCCCTCGCTATGGCTTGCTGCGACGGTTTACCGCATTGGCTTCCTCTTAAGCAAATGGCACTTGCCATTTGCTTTTTTCATTCGTCTGGCTGTCATTCATGTTAAAATGACAGCATAACCCTTCACAAAGCGAGGTTTAACAGATGAAACGTAACGGAAAAATGGAAAGCGTCACTATAGACAGTATATTTTTAGACGAAAGCTTGGAAGTACGCTGGTATAAACCAGAAACATTTTCTCCTTTGTATAAGCATCAGTTATGTATCATGCAAGATGGCAATGATTACTTTCAAATGGGGCGAATAGCAACATTAAGCGATCAGCTTCATAGCGAAGAGAAAATCCAAAATACCGTATTCGCAGGTATTCATTATCGCGATCGCTACGACCGGATTGATAAGTACTATCCGTCAGGCAAGAAACACGAGGCATATCTGCAATTTCTTCTGCACGAGGTACTGCCGCTGCTTGAGGATGACCTGCCGACATTACATATGGGTGCAACTAGAACACTAATGGGTGATTCGTTAGCCGGCACATTCTCCCTTCTTGCTGCTATGCGCTTTCCGCATACGTTTGGCAGTGTAGTCATGCAGTCCCCTCTCGTTGATGACACCGTTATGCAGGAAGTAAAGACTGCCAGACAGTTAGATAGTCTTTCTATTTATCATACAATTGGAACAAAAGAGACTGCTGTTCCGACTTCCTTTGAAAAAGAGATGGACTTTGTAGGACCTAATCGTGATTTACAAGCATATTTTCAGTCCCAGGCTGTCGATTATACGTATCGAGAGCTAGACGATGCGGAACATACATGGAAGTATTGGCAGCATGATATGAAACAAGTGCTGATTGATGTCTTTGGGTGACTGGAACATCGCATACAGCACAGGGGGAACTTTGGTATAATAAAAACAGAAGCAAATGATATGCAAGTTAATCATTCTTATTAGGAGGTATGTCAGATGAACTATACGATAGCATTTTTCCCATCCGAGCACGTGCAGCAAGAAGCCAATTCGTACCGGAAAAGATTTGACGCAGCTTATGCACTTATTAAGCCTCATGTAAAGGTGAGGCAGCCCTTTACGCTGAATGAGAATGAGTTGATTGATGCTGTCAGTGAATTAAAACGAATTGCACGTGATACCGCTCCCTTCTCTTATACCATTGAGAAAGTGAGCACATTTGCTCCAGCACACAATACACTTTATTTTAAGTTGTCTCAAACGGAAGAGCTGGTTAACTTGCATAAGCGTTTGTATCAAGGCTTCTTCGACGGAGAAAAAAAATATAACTTTGTTCCGCATATTACCATCGCTCAAGAACTGTCTAATGGAGAATACGCCGACTTACACGGGACACTTAAGCTGAAGACCTTCCAATTCCATGAAGAAGTGACGCAGTTCCATTTATTAGAACAGCAGTCGGATGGCAAGTGGACAGTTAAAGAATCATTTACGTTAGGTGAGGAATAATTAATGAAGATATCGGTAGCAGAAAATAGTTTGCAACAGCAAGATGCCTTTCAAGTAAGAACACTCGTCTTTGTAGAAGAGCAGCAAGTTCCCGCCGATCTTGAGATTGATGAATTAGAAAATGAGAGCATTCATTTCGTCGGTTATGAAGAAGATGTGCCAGGGGCAGCTGCGCGCATGCGCTTCGTCGACGGTTATGCTAAATTGGAACGCATCTGTATTCTCAAAAAATTTCGTGGTAATCATTATGGTAATGAACTTGTCTGGGCAATGGAAGATGAAGCGAAAAAACGCGGCTTGAATAAAGCAAAGCTCAATGCTCAAACAAGAGCCATCCCTTTTTACGAACGACTTGGTTACACTGTCGTTTCCGACGAATTTATGGACGCGGGTATTCCGCATAAAACGATGACCAAACAACTGTGAGACTTCCAAATCGGGAGTCTCTTTTTTGTATACACCTGTGTCCTTTGGGAAAGCTTTCTACGAAGGGATGTGACGAAACGTGGATGTGTATGCAGAAATAATAGCAGAAGTTATTTTCGGATTCCTTGGTCTGTTTCTGTTAACAAAAGTACTTGGAAAAACACAGATGAACCAGATTACAGTTTTCGATTTTATCGCCGCTATTGCTGCCGGAGAATTGTTCGGAAATGCTATATTCGATCCCGAAGCAGGCATAACGCATATTGCAGTTGCTATTATCACGTGGGGCCTGCTGATGATTGTCATTGAAAAAATCACGCAGCGCTTTAAACGGACTAGAGGATTTTTTGAAGGAAAGCCGTCTGTTATTATCTCCCAAGGTGAAATCCGCTACGAGGATATGAAAGCCAATAAAATGGATTTTAACCAGCTGATGCACCAGCTTCGAACAAACAATGTATTTTCAATAGCGGAAGTGGATTATGCCATTATTGAAGCAAACGGTACGTTGAGTATCTTAAAGAAAAGCGCCTATCAAACACCAACCAGGAATGACTTAAACTTGCCGGAACAAGCCAACCCGCTTCCTGTCTCCTACATCCTGGATGGAGAAATCATTAAAGATAATGTGATCAATAGCGGGCAAACATTGGATTGGCTTTACCAAGAAATTAAAAAACAAGGCTTTCATAAGGTGGCAGATGTAGCCTATGCGGAATGGACCCCTGCTAATGGTTTATTGACAAAAGCTTACCGTTAATAGTTAACAATACGTATCAAAATGACGCCCTTTGCCAGTCAGCAAGCTGAATGACTTGCGATCGAAGGGTGTTTTTTCTGCGGGTTGTTTTTTGTTGGTATGAGGCAAAGTTGCTTGATAATCAAGTCGGTCCTGAACCCGCTGCTCAAAAGTGTCTCGCGTTTGATCTTGTGTTACCGGATTGACGTTTTCAATTGTATAACGGCTCCTCCGTATTCCTATAAGCCTATTTTGGTAATCCATATACTGATATCCTGGTACTGGTACTCCCCATGTCATAGCCATCTCCTCCTCGTGTATTTGTATTCTTCTTTTCCCCCTTTTCTTCCTTTATTAACGTAAAAAAAAGCAGCCGCGGCTGCTTTTTAACTTAGAACCAGAAATTCCGGCGTCTTTTATCTGTATCTTTATGTTCGTTGTCTTCCTTTTTATCTTCATGATCATGCTTCTCATCATGATGATGTTCTTTTTCTTCGTCTCTTTTACGGTGAGGACCAAAGAAGGGATCATGCTGACGTCTTCTGTGATGATCTTGCTTTTCTTCTTTCACGTCTTCTGTATCAAGAATCACTTTATCTGCTTTGATGACTAAGTTTTTTACGTGAATCACTTTTTTCTCTTCCGACATATGTTTCACTCCTTTTCCTAAACTCAATTCTGAAATAGTCTATGTTAGCAAGGAACAGGTGGTGTGCATAGTATGCCTATTATAGAGAAGGACTTCCCAATTCCATCATGACCTAATAACTTATTTAGCAATCAGGGCAAACGCCCACACATAACACCGGGCATCCCATATCTTATTAAGGACGATACGTCATTACTTTATCTTTTCGAGAGGGGTTAACATCATGAGCTGTGGATGTGAAAAAGGCACAGGCTGCGTAATCGATATCCTAAAAGAAATCGCTAATGCACAAAAGGATATCTACACAGAATGCTGTGCAACAAGTGCGGAACAATCCATTAACGATCTTCTTGGCAACTGGGGAGGATCAACTGGTTTTGATACAGTACCATTTATTCTTTACAACCAGGACGGCACTCCGTTTAGAGGTCTTGGAGTCGTACCAGGAGCTGTACCAGGAGCACTTGGACCGCTTGTTGCGAGCTTCTACTTCCGTGTGAAGACAGTATACGAAGATGGCTGTGCAGTATTGGAATTGCTGCGCGATCCAGCAGACTTAAACCTTACACCAGATACAATTGATGTGCAGGCGGTTGCAAACTTGACTGCAACTGGCGTTTGCTTCACTGTCGACTTGCACTGCTTCTGCCACATTACGACGCTTCCAGCAATCTCTGCTTTCAGCGGAAATACTGGAACAACACCAGCTATCTAAAGAGAAAAAGTTCAATCTTGAAATCCAAGATTGAACTTTTTTCTTAAAATCCAAGCAGCTTGATATCCTTGATGGATGCTAACTTAATTTCCCGTTTAAATGGACGGCGTACCGATTTCACCTGAATAACATCGTCTTCTATCCCCATAATAATTCCAATAATACTGGTTTCCTCGGTTACAATTTCACACTTCATCCGCGGAATTTGGGAAGGAAGATTCAAGCAGTAATCAATCTTCTCAATTAGTGACAGGTCTTTAAAATTCCCCTTCTTTTTCTGTTTCGGGTCTTCCGGCTCTGCTGATTTCTCCTCTTTTTGCATCTGTACAGCTGTTTCTGTTATTTCTTCTGCTGTTTCTTCTGGTAACGCTTCTGCTGCCTCTTCTTTTCTTTTTTCTTTCGTTGTTCGGTAAGCTTGCTGCATGGCTGCTTTCGGCAAATCCAGTTTTGGCTGGGAGATAAATAGCAGCGGCTGCTCGCGTCGCACTTTCCCTTTAGACATGCTTTGTCCTCCTCTGCATTAGGATTCCTACCTAGTGTATGCAACTGCCTGCAAGTCGGTGCCCAGATAATTGCATAAAAAAAAGACTGTCCGCAGACAGCCTTTTTTCTTATTCTAATACTTCTCGCAAATCTCCTACATATTCACCAGAACCTGTAACGATAAGCATATCATCCAACCGCAGCACGGTGTCACCATGCGGAACGATAGAATCCTTCCCACGGAAGATACGGACAATAATCAAGTCCCCATGAAACGGAAACTGCCGCAGAGACACACCATCATAAGCAGGATTTTGCACAGAAACTTGATAAAGCGCATTATCCTGGTTCGTCATAATATTGACAACACTAGGTGCTTCAATCAACGCTTTAAACAACGCATTTGTTGATAGCAGCACAGAAAATACTTCAACATCTTTTTCTTTCAATTCATCGCTTAATTTGGGCTGTTCAATACGAGCAATAACACGTTCGACCCCAAGCTCTTTAGCATGAAGCGCGAGTTCTTTATTTCTCTCTTCATCCCCAGTTGAAACAACTAGGATATCAACATCGAACACCCCGAGAGCTTCCAGTTTTACAGGATCGTAATCTTCCAGCTCCCGGATGTCAAAGCGGGATTGTGCCAAACTTTCATCAAGCTTGTCCTGCTTCGTATGATACAAATGCGTCCGATAATATCGCTCATCTAAATTGCGGACAGAAGGCATTGTCAGCTGGTTTGCACCAATAAATCCAACATCATATTTCTTCTCTGTTTCCACATAACGCACATAAAATCGCTTGAAGAACCACGGTGTAACAATACAGCTGATAACAGCTACGAGAATAAGCGCACCTTCCATCTTACTGTCAATAACGCCGATCCGCTCGCCAATTGCAGCGGCAGCAATAACCAGCGATAACGTAGAGGTCAGAATTGTACCTGCACTAATCACCGAGCGCCAGTCATACCACCGCCGTAGATACAGCACTGGCACGATTTTTGATACGAGCAGTGCAACTAAAAGCAGCGGAATGAGCATTAATATTTGTGGATCTGTAAGCAAGGAGCGTAAGTCCATTTCTACTCCGATCATTACGAAGAAGATCGGGATCAAGAAGCCATACCCAAAACTGTCCAGCTGATGGACAAGTTCCTGATTGGGCGATAGCAAGGAAACGAGTGTACCTGCTAAGAAAGCACCTAAAATGTTCTCAGCACCTACAGATTCAGATACGGCTACAAGTACGATAATTAATGTAAAGACTGCTCTTGTACCAATCTGGACGGTTCCCTTTGATAGTGTTTCAACAAAGGATCGCTTTTGGAAGACCTTCCCGATAAAATAAAGCAGGATCCCAACGCCAAACAGAATGAGCAATAGCCACATGCTCCCGCCTTCTTGTCCATAAATGGAGGCAAACACCGCGAGCAAGATCATTGTGGACAAATCCGCAATAACTGCGATCATTAAGATCGTTTGACCAAAAGTCGATTTCATCATTTGTGCTTCTTTTAATGTTGGAACAACAACACCTAATGAAATCGTTGAAATGATAAGTGTCATTAGGAAGACATTATCGATAAAGCCCGCTAGAACGAAGGCATAAGATAATGCGACAGATAAAACAAGGATGCCTGTGAACACAATAACCGAGATGATAAACGGAGATTGGGTAGGCTGACCTTCCTTTTTCTTTTTCTTCTTATTCGCGAAGATGGAAAAGTCAATTTCCAACCCGCTCAAAAACATGAGAAAGATAAAACCAAGTGTAGATAATGTTTCCAGCCACGTGCTCTCATTCACTAAATCAAAACCGCTTTGGCCGATAATAATACCAACGATAATTTCTGCAACAACGACCGGGAGCGCACGGAGCTTCAGGCGATTCATTAAGATCGGTGTGAGGAATGCTGCTAGAATAACTACTACTAGGGAAAGAATGGATTCGTGCTCCATGCTGGACCCTCCTTTTTTCTATTGTGTAATAAATCCCATAAAGGCTGTTGCCAGCCCAAAATAAATCAAGATGGATATAATGTCATTTATCGTCGTAATGAAGGGACCCGAAGCAATCGCTGGATCTATCTTCATTTTGTGCATAAGGAGCGGAATAATGGCTCCTGCTAATGTGGCAATAATCAAAGTAGCAAAAATGGAAAGCCCTACAAGTAAACCAAGATAGATATTATTCTGCCATATCGCAACGACAATCGTAATCACGATACCACAGCTTAATCCGGTCATCATACCTGTCAAACCTTCACGCAGCACCATGCGCATCTTACCGCGCTTGGCGATATCCCCTGTTGCCATACCGCGGACTGCGACTGCGAGTGCTTGGGTTCCTGTATTACCACCCATACCGCCTATGAGCGGTATGAAGCTTGCAAGGATAGCAACTTGGCTAAGCGTTGACTCAAAGCGGCTGATCAAGCTGGCCGTAATCATACCAAGGAAAAGAAGTGCAACAAGCCATGGAAGTCGTTTTCGCGCAGACACAAAGGCACTATCTTCACCTTTTTCGGTATCACTTACACCAGCTAGCCGGCTGTAATCTTCATCTGCTTCCTCTTCCATAACATCAAGAATATCATCGACTGTAATAATCCCAAGAATATGATCTTGAAAATCAACTACCGGAAGTGCTAGGAAGTCATAATCACGCATCATCTGCGCAGCGTGTTCTTGGTCATCTCCAACTGCTACACTGACAATACGATCACTCATCACTTCCGAAATAAGCCAATCTTTTTCTGCAATAATTAAGTTACGCAAAGAAATGACACCGACCAGTTTTTTGTCGATGTCGACAACATACGTGTAATAGATCGTCTCTGCGTCAGGTGCTTCTGCACGCAGATGCAGCATCGCTTCTCTTACTGTATCGGCGGCACTGACACTAACGAATTCTGTCGTCATAATACTTCCTGCCGTTTTGTCTTCATAATGCAAAAGATGCTTAATTTCGTCCGCAGCTTCTTTTTCCATTATTGTAATGAAACTAGCAACCTTATTCTTGTCCATTTCCTTTAATATATCAACCGCATCATCGGCCGACATCTCTGCCAGTACCTGGGCCGCGTAGCGTGAGTACATCTCCGTGAAATATTCGTCCGCATTTTCCTGATTTACATTTTCCATTATCTCAGCTGTTTCTTCAGGGGAAAGATAGGAATAGATTTGTTTACGAACTTCTTCTGGCTGCTCTTCAAAAACAGCAGCCTGATCATATGGGTGCAGTTCTAGGTATTCTGCACGAAATTGATCGATTTGCTGGTTGGCTAGTGCTTCCCTTATTTTATTCTGATATAGTAAGAATTCTTGGTTTTCTAGATGATCCATAAGCCAGCCTCCTCGCTTGCAAGAAAAATCAATAGTATGCAACGTGCCGTTATTTGTCAACGGATAAACGCTCGTTTCCTGAAAGGTTTAAAAAACTTTAATAGTGTTCACTTAATTTATCCGTATTTTTGTTGTAAACTGTAACAAGATTATATTCCACTCATTTGCAAAATCTAATCGCTTTTATAGCAGCTAGAGATGCGGAAGGAACGAAAGAAAGGTTTTGTGTATGAATTCTAACAAATTTCGGTTAGATCTAACAATTATATTAGTTTTGATATTGCTTGGTATCGTCTCTTCGTTTACGTTACATGAACTGCAGCCCACTTTATCAGGCCTTGCAGCTCAGACACAATATATGCCAAGACAAATTTTATGGTACGTGCTTGGCGCCATTGTCATTACCGTTATGATGTTGCTTGATTATGACCGTCTGCGCCAGCTTGTGTGGATATTTTATGGAATTGGTATTGTCATGCTGCTTATGCTCTTCTTCAAGTTTCCAGCGGCCATTATCAATGAAGCAAACGGCGCAACAAGCTGGTTTATCCTGCCTGGTATCGGCTCGATGCAGCCAGCGGAATTTGTTAAAGTATTTGTCGTTATCGCCCTGGCTCATGTAATTATGTCCCATAATGAAAAACATGCAATGCGAACGAACAAAACCGATTTGATTCTGCTGGGCAAATTGTTAGCTGTCGCATTGCCGCCGATGGGATTAATTGCTTCACAGCCTGACCTTGGTGGTTTCCTAGTATTATGCGCTATTCTCGGCGCTACCATTTTGGTATCAGGTATTAGCTGGCGGCTTTTGCTGATGATTCTTGGTGTTGTGCTTGGAATTGCAACAATTGTAGGTTTGCTGGCGTTTATTTTCCCTAATCAGGTCGGCGCTTTCTTACAAGAAACAATCTTTAAGCATGTGGAAAGCCGTTTTCTCGGCTGGCTTTATCCAGAGAAATACCCTGATTCCAGTTATCAGTATAGGTTAGGTTTGATGGCAATCGGCTCCGGCATTTTGCTTGGAAAGGGAGCGTCTAATTTTCAGGTATCTATTCCAGAACGCCATACCGATTACATCTTTTCTGCCATCGCTGAGCAATATGGATTTATCGGTTCAGCAGTTGTCCTTTTCTTGTTCTTCATTCTTATTTATCGAATGATTCAAGTAGGCTTAGAGAGCAATGAGCCATTCGGCAGTTATTTAACTGCTGGTTTTATTGGGATGTTCACGTACCAAATTTTCCAAAACATCGGAATGTCTGTCGGTCTTGTTCCAATTACCGGCCTTCCGCTTCCGTTTCTGAGCTACGGCGGAAGCTCCACGCTCGCTTACATGATTGCGATAGGTATCGTACTCAATATACACTCACGAACGAGAACGTACATGTTCGAAACACAGAAATAACTAGACGTAAAAAAGGGAAAGCTTTCATCAAAGCTTTCCCTTTTTATATAGGAGTGATTTGAATGAAAATCGATTTTATTGGAGATATACACGGCTGCTTGCCGGAACTGCTTAATCTATTCCATGAGCTAGGTTATGAACTGAAAGATAATCTTCCAGTTCATCCCGACAGCCGGCAGCCTTTTTTCATCGGTGATTTAACGGACCGCGGGCCAGATTCTATTGGCGTCATTGAACTTGCTTATCATCTGACAGAAGCAGGACTGGGCTTTTATGTGCCCGGTAACCATTGTGATAAGTTATACCGCTATTTACTCGGCAATAATGTACAAGTCAAACACGGGTTAGAAACAACGGTATCTGAATTACAAGCATGTGAGCCGAATAAGCGCCGAAAATTAACGAATATGTTCATGCAACTATACAAAAAAGCACCTCTGTATAAACAGCTACCAGAAATAAATGCGATTGCAGCACACGCTGGCATAAAGGAGTCCCTTATTGGCAAAGAGGGGAAAAAGGTGAAAAGCTTCGTCCTGTACGGTGATACGACCGGGGAGATGGATGAGCTTGGCCGTCCTGTCAGACGTGACTGGGCCAAGCATTACCACGGCGATGATTGGATTATATACGGACATACGCCTGTTATGGACGCACGCATCATGCACCATACAATAAATATCGATACCGGCTGTGTTTTCGGCAACAAACTGACTGCCTGCCGCTTCCCTGAACGTACGCTCTATAGTGTTCCATCACAGCAGCCATTCGTTAATGAAAAGTTCCGCTCATTCGATTAAGAAGTCAGCTGGTAATGCCGCGTGGAAAGTGAGCACGCGCTTCGTAAAAGGATGGGTAAAGCACAGCTGCTGGGAGTGCAGCGCTTGCCGCTTCAGCACATCTGTTCGGCCGCCATAAAGTGTGTCCCCTGCTAGCGGATGACCCAGAAAAGCCATATGCACGCGAATCTGATGGGTTCTTCCTGTTGCGAGTTTTATTTCCAGCAATGTATGACGAGCAAATCTTTCTTGTATACGATAATAAGTCAAAGCATCTTGGCCATCTTGTCTGACTTCCCGCTCAATGATCGAATCTTCTTTTCTGCCAATCGGCTGATGAATGAACCCCGCTTCCTGTTTGACCTGCCCTTCTGCAAGTGCGGCATAAGACCGATAAATTCTTCCCTGTTTTTGGTCTACCGCCAAGAGGGTGTGCGCATATCGATGTTTCGCAATAAGCATCAGACCAGAAGTATCACGGTCAAGTCTTGTCAGAATGTGAACCGTATAAGCTAGTCCTTGCTGCTTGTAATGCCAAAGCAAACCATTGGCAATTGTTCCATTCGGCTGATTCATGGAAGGAATAACTGCTGCTCCTGGCTGCTTATCAAGCACCAGCACATGCTCATCTTCAAAGACTATAGCCAGGTCCATCGGCTCTGGCTCCATAAACCCACCTGCTGTCTCATCCGGCAGCTTTACTTCCAAGCAATCGCCAGGTTTTCCGGTATACCAAAGAAGGGCCGGCAGCTGATTGAGTGTTACCAGCTCCGGCTCCTCTTTCAATGTTTTGAATAATCTTCTGGATACGCCTTGCGACTTTAAGAAGTCCTTCAGGCTGACTTCTTCCTGTAAAGTCCAACTCAATTTCATAATTGCTACCTCTTATCTGCAATAAAGGAGTCATGTACTCGTTTCCAGAACGGGAAAGGACGAAAACGAGCAAAGCGAACGCGCTGCTTGGCTACAGAACACGTAATAGACTCAATATCGGTATGATTTTCGGTCATGTGATCAATGGCAATGAAGAAACTTTTATCCAAGACAGGGCGAAGCGTACATGGATGATGGCTCGGCAGTATAAGCGGCGAACCAATTGTCCGGAATACGCGATTATTAATAGAAGCTAGCTCTGTCACCTGAATGGAAGCAAGTGACGGATGGATAATCGCTCCGTTTAGCGCCTTATTATATGCTGTACTGCCAGAAGGTGTTGAGATGACAAGGCCGTCTCCGCGAAATGTCTCAAAGTGCTCCCCTTTTATCGAGAGATCAAGTACAACGGAACCGTCCGGTGTTTTAACAGAGCATTCGTTTAAGGCTAAATGCTCGTCCACTCTGCCGTCCTTATGGGCAATCGAGATTGCCAAGAGTGGGTACTCTACGATATGGTACGGTTTATTCGCTACTTGAAGCAGCAGCTTCTCCAGTTCCTCTGGGACCCAGTCAGCATAAAATCCTAAATGCCCGGTATGGATACCAATAAAAGCTGTACTGTCCAACCGGTGGACAAACGTATGGAAATTCTCCAGGAACGTGCCGTCGCCTCCAACAGAGATGGCAAGATCAGGCTCCTTTTCGTCGTATTCAAAATTGAAATGAGCGAGATG
Organism: Terribacillus sp. DMT04; assembly: GCF_019056395.1. NCBI lineage: Bacteria > Bacillati > Bacillota > Bacilli > Caryophanales > Bacillaceae > Terribacillus > Terribacillus sp. DMT04. Next base: position 1,118,828 of record NZ_CP077639.1, on the reverse strand, counting down.
GTCGACGATCGTCTCTTTGATACGATCGGACTTCTCATCTCCCCTTGAAAGTACCGTATATTTCATCTCAGCTTACACCCCTATTTATGCTTTTTTATTTGCTGCTGATCACGATAGATACGTTGTGCTTCTCGAACATCATCCCGGATTTTAGACATTTCCTCATCCAGGCGGAATGCAGCTTCTGCTGCCCGTTTTAACCGTGCCTTCAAATCTGCCGGAATTTGACCATCATATTTATAGTTAAGAGAATGCTCATTCGTCGCCCAAAAGTTCATCGCCAGCGTCCGAATCTGAATCTCTGCCAGCACTTTCTTTTCCCCATGAATGGTTTCAACTGGATACTCAATGATCATATGATAAGAACGGTAGCCGCTGTCTTTTTTCTGCACAATATAATCAATCTCATCTACAATGACGAAATCTTTACGCGCTTTCAGCATACCAACCACTGTATAAATATCATTTACAAACTGTGTAACAATCCGCAGACCAGCAATATCTTGGATTTCCCGATGAAGCAGATCAACAGTAACTTGTTTAGTAGCTGCCTTCTGTAAGATACTGCTTACCGGTTTTACACGGCCTGTAATGAATTCAATTGGTGAATGGCGTGATTCATATTCGAATTGAGAGCGCATCCCCTTCAACTTTACTTTCAGTTCTTCAACCACTTGTGCATATGGTGCCAAAAACACTTCCCAGTTCATGTTTCACATTGCCCCTTTTCTTACCAGCCCCGTCTAGTTGTTCCAGATGCATTATCTCTTCATTCAGTGTATCATAAAAGCAGCTTGGCATAACAATGGAAAACAACAGATGTACGTACAGGGGGTAAGCACATGCCGCAAGAAGTAGAAATTGAATTTAAAAATCTGCTCACCAAAGCAGAATTTGACACATTATATACAATATTAAAAATGGAAAAAGAACCTGAAATTCAACAAGTGAATCATTACTTTGAAACAAAGGATTTTCAGCTCAAACAGCATGGCGCTGCATTAAGGATCCGTGAGAAAAATGGAGAATACCAGTCCACTTTAAAACAGCCCTATGAAGACGGCCTGCTGGAAACTCATGATACTTTGACAGCAGAACAAGCGAATGCTTGGATACAGGGAGAAATTACATTAGGACCTGAGATTAGAAAGCAGATTCAAGAGCTTGGCGTTTGCACCGAGGAACTAGCGTACGGAGGCCGTTTAAAAACAATTCGACGCGAAACTGCTTATTATGATACGACGGTTGTACTTGATCGAAGCGAATATGGAGATACAGTTGACTACGAGCTGGAATTAGAAGCTAACACTTTTGCACATGGACAGTCTGTATTCCAATCGATTCTTGTCGATTATGATATAACAAAACGGAAGACACCGAACAAGATTCAGCGATTCTATGACTCTCTTGAAAACAGATAAGTTGCTCAACCAGCGCATTGCCTGCTAAAATAAGTAACAGTTGACCTCACAAGCAGGGGCAACTGTTAGGTAATCGCTTTGTATTAGAAAGGAAGAACGATGAATCATTCGGAATCATTGTACGAAAACATTGGCGGACAGGCTGCACTTGAACGGCTTGTGGATGCTTTTTACCGACGCGTAGCAAAGCACCCGCAATTAAAGCCAATCTTCCCAGAAGATTTAAGTGAGACCCGACGCAAACAAACACAGTTCCTTACTCAATTTTTCGGCGGACCGCCACTTTATACAGAGGAGCATGGTCATCCCAAATTAAGATACCGGCACCTCCCTTTTGAAATTACAACGACGCGTAAGGATGCTTGGCTTTCTTGTATGGCAGCTGCCTTAGAGGAAACCGGTATGGAAGAACCTTATAACAGCATTATTTTTGAACGACTTGCGCTAACTGCACATCATATGATTAACACACCAGACGAAGAGAAAGGAGAATCGATATGATCTGGGAATCTTCCAATTCAAACCAGCAAATCTCTGAGGATGACTGCGGTGGATTTTGCGGATTGTCTTCCTCTTCTAAGAAACCTGTAGAGATTTACGTTTTTATCGATCCGCTTTGCAAAGATTGCTGGTCCCTCGAGCCTTTACTCAAAAAACTGACAATGGAATACGGACAGTACTTCACGTTACGTCCAATCTTAACTGGAGATTATCAGCCGCTTGTCCGCGAAAAAAGGGAATGCACGTATCCTAAAACAGTTCTGCAGCCGGATAACTTGCTGCTGAATAATGCTGTTTCCTTCCCATGGCGAACATCATTGGCAGTAAAAGCTGCTGAGCTGCAAGGAAGGAAAGCAGGCACACGTTTTCTTCGCACCATTCAAGAAGCACTATTCTTAAATAAACAAGATATTACAGCAGATGAAATTTTAATGGATTGTGCAAGAATTTCTAACTTAGATTTGGATGAGTTCCATGACGATATGTATTCTGCATCGGCGAAAAAAGCATTCCAGTGTGACGTTAAACTCGCCAAAGAGCTGGAAATTGATGAATCGCCTTCCATCGTCTTTTTCAATGAATCAGAAGAAGACTCCGGAATTAAGATTTCAGGCATTTACAGCTATGATGTTTACGTAAATGTTCTTCACCAAATGATGCAAAAGGATCCGCAGCCGGCGGATAAACCGCCTGTGGAAGAATTCCTTTCCAGTTACAAATTTGTCGGCAGCCGTGAAATCTCCTTGATTTATGATTGGACAGCAGCTCAGACAGAAAAGGAAATGAAAAAGCTGCAACTGAAACAGATGGTAGAACGCATTCCTGTGAAACATGATACATTTTGGAGATATAATATTACTTCTAAAGCTGAGTAAAGCTTGCTGCACTTTTTTTGACAGCCGCACAACATGTGCGGCTGTTTTTTGTTGCATGGAAACGGGTATCGGAACAAAGATTCAGCTGAAGGAGGAAATATTATGAAACAACGTTATATAGAATCAGACGGTCTCCGACTTGCTTACTTAGACAATGGTGTAGAATCGGATCATGTTTTAGTTCTGATGCACGGCCTCTTCGCTCGTGCCAGCTTATATATCCCATTTATGGAGCGTACAAAAAATTGGCGGATTATTGCGCCAGACCTGCGCGGCCATGGAAAAAGTGATCATGCAGGAGCACTTGCAGACTATGACCGTGCTGCCTATCTCCATGATTTGGAGATATTGCTTAATGCAATTGGACCAGCCAAGCAGCTCGTACTTCTCGGCCACTCTTTATCAGCTGTCACAGCTTATCAATTTGCCGCAGCTCATCCTGCTCGCATTAATGGTCTTATCATAGAGGATATGGGACATAAAGTATCTGGCGAATTGTCTTATGCAATGACATTCCAAGAGCCCGCACCAACGCTTACCGCTCTTTGTCAAAGCATTGAACAAGCCCAAGATGAAAACCATTACTTGTATTATGCAGAAAGCGCTTATGAAGCAGAAGATGGCTGGCGTCTTTGTTTTGATAACAAAGGCATCCAAGCATCACAAGATTACTTGAACGGTGACTATACAACAACCTTCCAGCAAGTCTCCTGCCCTCTTTTATTAATGCGCGGTGCCCACTCCCCTATTTTGTCTGAAGAAGTCTGGAAGGAAATGCAACAACTGCATCCACATGCAGAAGCTGAACAATTTGAAAAGTGCGGCCATAGCATTCATTTTGAAGATCTGGATAGCTTCACTGCATCTGTTCATCAATTTCTAAACAAATGGAATGCATAAAAAAAGGCCTGCCTAATGGCAGACCTTTTTCATGTATAACTTCTACTGAGGGGATGGGAGAACAATAATCCAAACAAAGGGGACTTGTTTGTGATGTTTCTCACAAATATAATGTACCAAATATACATTTGAATAGCAACCTTTATGTGCATTATTTCACAAAAAAGACACAAGCTCAGCTAGTCTAGCTATTCCACTCTCTGCATACAGTTAAAATAGCGGAGGTGAAGCGATGAAAGGTATTGGCATTCTATTGATAGCTTTAGTACTATTCGCCATTTGTTTTAACATTCTCGGATTACTGCAGCTCGTTTCATTAGCGGTCACACTGCCTATATTGTTTTTATCTATATTTGCTCTCTGTTATTTCCTGACAAGGAAACGACAATTTAAAGGCATGAAAAAACCGACGCGTTAGTTAGCGTCGGTTTTGTACTTTATTTTTTTAACAGCTCTTCCATTTCGTTCAGTTTTGCTTCAAATACATCAAGCGCTGATAAAATCGTCTGCTTATCGTTCATATCCACTCCAGCAGATTTTAGCACCTCAATTGGATAATCACTGCTGCCTGCTTTTAGGAAGCCTACATATTTATCAACAGCAGGCTGTCCTTCTTCCAAGATCTTAGCAGACAACGCTGTCGCAGCTGCATATCCTGTCGCATACTGATATACATAGTAATTGTAGTAGAAATGCGGAATGCGCGCCCATTCTAACCCAATCTCTTCATCAATTGTTAATTCTTCACCGAAATACTTCTTGTTCAAATCATAATATAGAGATGTGAGTTTTTCCGCTGTCAGAACTTCGCCATCTTGCTGATGCTTATGAATCAGATGCTCAAATTCAGCAAACATCGTCTGGCGGAAGACAGTGCCGCGGAATCCTTCAAGGAAGTGATTGAGCAAGTATAGCTTCTCCTTCTCATCATCCACACTATTGATCATATATTCGTTTAACAATGCCTCGTTACAAGTAGATGCAACTTCTGCAACGAAAATGGAGTAATTTCCATAGCGGTATGGCTGGTTCTTACGCGTATAATAACTATGAACAGAGTGGCCGAATTCATGTGCCAGTGTAAACAGGTTGTTCACATTATCCTGCCAGTTCATGAGAATATATGGATTCGTACCATATGCACCAGAAGAATAAGCACCGCTGCGTTTGCCTTTATTTTCTTCTACATCCACCCAGCGATTTTCGAAGCCTTCTTTAAGAATGGATTGATAATCTTCTCCTAACGGCTCCAACCCTTTAAGAACAAGCTCTTTTGCTTCTTTATACGATACCTTCATATCGACACCTTTTACAAGCGGCGTATACAAATCGTACATATGCAAGTCATCAAGCCCAAGTACTTGCTTGCGAAGCTCTACATATCGATGAAGCAGCGGCAAACGCTCATTTACTGCTTCGACTAAATTATCGTACACTTTTTCTGGAATCTTATTATTATCAAGCGCCGCTTGACGGGCAGACTCATAATTTCGCACCTTTGCGTAGAAATTATTTTTCTTTACCGTTCCAGATAACGTCGTTGCGAATGTATTGCGAAACTGACCGAATGTATCGTACATAGACTTAAACGCATCTCGACGTACGCGCTGGTCACTGGACTCTAAGAACGTAACATAGCGGCCGTGTGTAACATCCACTTCCTCCCCCTCTTCGTTCTTAATGCTAGGGAAAGTAAGATCTGCGTTATTTAACATTCCGAATGTAGCAGCACCATTATCTGTCACTTCAGAAGCTTGCGCAAGCAATGTTTCTTCCTTCTCAGACAATACGTGCGCCCGCTGACGGCTGATCTCGTTTAATGTATGCTCGTACACTTTGAGATCATTGTTTTCTTTTAGGAATTCCTCTATACGTGCTTCATCAATTGCAAGCAATTCCGGTACAATATAGCTCATCTTACTTGAGATTTGGGTAATCAATAACTCTGCTTTGGATTGAAGAGCCTGATAGTGACCATTCGTTGTGTCTTGGTCATAACGCATATGCGCGTATGTATACAGCTTGCCTATCCGCTCAGATAGCTCGTCCTGCAGTTTGAACATCTGGTATAGCGTATCTGCAGATTCGTTTAACTTGCCTTGGAATGCGGAAATTTCATCTCCGTCCTCAGCTAACGATTTGCGTTCTTCCTCCCATTGTTCATCAGTTGCGAATATATTCTCCAGGTTCCACGTGTTCTCCACTGGCACCTCGCTACGTTTTGGTAATGACTTTGATTTTGCCACGAACATCCTCCTCCAATACTGTTGCCTTTTTCTGTTCCTAAACTATTTCGTATAATTGATGGGAAAATCCTTCATTTACAAGCATTTTCTCTCTTCTTATTATATATATAAACTGCCGTTTCATGCGAAGAATACGATTGTACAGCGAACAGTTAAAAAGGAGAAGCTTTTAGCTTAAGAAAGGAACCATCCTTATTCTGCTCAAACATGCCCATTTGACAAAGCTTCTCCATATATGTTGCCACCGGATGCTTCGTTGTATGTACAGCAAATGGCTTAATTGCTGTTTCCCATCTTCGGCACGTATAGAACAATTGCGCAAGCGTTATATTTTCTCCGACGGCAGCTGTGTCCAATTGATGAAGCCATAAATCCGTCTGCCAAATAAAAGGAGGAACCGAGAACCTGAACTGTGATTCCACAGGCTGCAAAATAGAAATTGGAATATCCTGCAGAAGGTACCCCTTCTCATATATTTGCATTACCCATTGTTTTACCGATCTTGGAGCATAGGTCAGCGGCTTTGCAATCGTTCGGCTTTGCAATTGTTCCCAAGCAAGGTCAATTGCTTGCTGATGTTTGGGAAGAGGCTGGAATAACTGAGGAAATTTTATCTGTTGGAGTGAACGGAAATAAAACTGTCCGACTGTCTGTTTTTTTCCGGTTAAAAGGATATGCTGCACATTATAAAACGCTTGTGCATCTGCACAATAATAAAGCATCTGCAATGGTAAATCCGGCTTTAGTTTCATAAGAAATCGCTGTTCTTTTCTTGGTAAATGAAACAGATATGTAGAGGTTCGCTTTAAACGATTACCGCCAAGAATCCAGACAGCTTGAATCCCTCGCTGTTGGTACACTTCATTCCGGCTTATCAATTCATCATCCGATATAGATGCACATTGATACTCAATGGCTATCTTCTTGCCACCTTTTGCATGCACCAGAAGATCCGGCCTTCTTTGCGTATTCACAATGCGCTCTTCTACGTTCACTGTATAACCTTGCTTCTTCAGCCAGTGATATAGCTGCAGCTTCCCCCGCAGATGATATAAACCTTCTCCTTTCCCCTCCATTTCACAATCCTGTATATGAACATGCGCAAAATGGGGTATGGTTTTCTTACCTGCTCGTATCTTGACTGGTTTGCGGCAGACAGGACAAAAGAAATGTGCTTGACGAAAGAATTGGATCTGTTCCTTTCGATAAGCAGCAAGCAGAATCATTCTGCCGTCGTCCAGCTGTGCCTGCAACATGCTCACCACCTCCTTAAGACCAGTTTACACCAACTGCAGAGCGAGGAAGAAAAACGCTGTAAAATTGAATTTCACGCACAAAAAAATAGACATTCTTGTAGGAATGTCTATTTAAGAGGGAAATACTGCTTTATTTGTGCGAGTGCATCTTCCGCGAAAATCACCTTGCCGTATTCTTCTAGTCGGTAAATTGTTGTCTGACAATCATAGCCGAACTCCAGCACTTGACTCAAGATATCTTCTTGCTCATCATCACCGAGCACACTATCATCAAACTCTACATAAAGCATATACTTATCTTTGTAATGGAAAAGTCTATTTTCAATGCCAGATGTCTCTTCAAAATAATGGCTTAGCTGAATAACATCTTCAAAGTCACGGAATTGGATAACAAAGGATAGTTCTCCCTCATCCTCTTCTTCAGCTGTTTCATTATGAGAGCCGAACTTCTCTTCAAGAACAGAGTCAACTTTATCTTCAACAGACGCTTGAATTGTTTTATCATCTACATTTAACTCCAAGCTCTCGCCATCTTTTGTAAGCTGAGCTTTTGTCACAACGATTTCTAATCCTTTGTCCATCGCTTGTACTTGAATCCAAAGCGGACCATCCACACTGAAATCTTCTTTGTAATTCACTTCGTCCATCATTTGCCAAAATAGCTGCTCGCTGCGTTCACGGTTGTACCAGATATCTTCTTTATCAAAACCGCGGTCTTCAATGTCTATATAAGAAATATAAAATTTAATCGTATTTTCATTAATTCTTTCGATTTCCATGGTTTTCTCTCCCTCCAGTAAAGTGGCAGGTGAAAAACGCCCTCTCGCATTTACACTTCCCGCATTCCCTTACCCTCAACCAAACTTTTTCTGTGTCTATTTCTATTTTATGATAAATTGTCCCTAATGGAAAATAGAAAGGCCTAGGATTGCCGAAAAAAGGCGAATGACCTCATTGGGATTCTGTACATTGTAGCGCATTTCAGATAATTTGTCATCCGCTTTACTCAAAGCAAAAGGGCGCAAATCCCGTGGGATCTGCGCCCTTCAACAGCTAGAACTAGTTGACCATTCGCTGTGCTTCTCGAAGCTGGAATGTACGTACTGTTCTTGGCAGGAAGCGACGAATTTCGTCTTCATTATATCCGACCTGCAGCCGTTTCTCATCAAGGATGATCGGACGTCTTAGCAGACCTGGGTTTTCTTGAATCAAGCTATATAACTTTTTCAATGGTAATTGATCTAAGTTCATATCTAGACTTTGGAAAACCTTCGAGCGTGTAGAGATGATCTCATCCGTACCATCCTCTGTCATACGCAGGATTTCCTTGATTTCTTCAAGTGATAAATTCTCGGAGAAGATGTTCCTCTCTGTAAACGGAATATCATGCTCTTCTAACCAAGCTTTAGCTTTGCGGCAAGATGTACAACTTGGTGAGGTATAAAGTGTTACCATTTAAACTTCACTCCTCAATACAGAATATGTTTCTATTTCTTTGCCCATGGAAAGATTTTATTTAAAATAATTTTAATGTAATCTCTCTATGTACAAGTATACTACAGCGGTCAAGTATTTGAAAGACTTCCTGAAAGATACCACAGTTTTTACACAAATATACGTTTGTTTCGTTCCTATGGTTACTATTTACCCCGCCTGCATAATCTAAAACCAATTTTATTAAATTATTTCTTATTATCTTTTAAGGTATGGAAAATGCTATCCTTTGCAGCATCTTTCTCAAAGGTCAGCACTTCATCCGCTTCCTGATATGCTTTTCCATATAAATCTTTGTCTTTGTATGTATGAATCTGCTCATACATTTCTCGCATCGCCTGATAGATTTCCTCTTCGGTTTCATCATTTGGAGCCCAGAAAAGGATTTCCATCGGATTCTCTTCATTTGTTGCTAAAGAGCGGCGGTTATAACCTATCGCCTGGGCGTGCTGAAAACCTTGCTTCTCGTAAAAACGCAGTCGTTTTTCCGAATCGGAATCTTCATATTGAATAGGTTCTACTTCTAAAAGAATAGGTTTTTCTTTCGCTTTCAGCTTATCAATTAGCTTTCCGCCAACCCCTTTTCCGCGGGTCTTAGCAGAAACATAGACGTAATCAATAAACAGAAAGTAATCAAATTCTGCATACATCAATACATGATCTTCGCTTTCATCTTTAAAGTATACATCTGCTTTTTCTTTTAGCAGTAACTCCATATGTTCCTTTGATTTCATCTCTTCAATCGGAAAATATTTACTCAGTTTTTCATACCAATTCATAAGGCAGCTCCTTCAGTGACGTTATAACGTAATTATTCCCCAGAGCGCTTGTGCTAAACAAAACAGCCCCTTCTGAAAGGAGCTGTTTTTGTCTTAAGGTGTATAATCTACACCCTCTGTGTAACTATTACCGGCATTCCAAATGAGAAATTCATCGATTCCATTCTCATTTAGCGCACGAATTTGATCTTCTACCTCTTGTTTGCCATATTGTTTCGAGGATACCCACGGTGCTTCAAAATCTTGAATCCAAGGTCGGGATTCTGGAGCGTTTTCGAGTTTTCCTAATACTTCATTCTCCACTTTGGCATATTCAGCCGTCAGTTCATACGGATGGTCGTTCGGGACATCAATGCCAAAGTAAGAAGTCCAGTGACTCGGATAAATCATAGAAGATATAACATCTACATTAGATGAAATCTTAGAGAAATTCTGCCCAATTCCCGGTGCCTCTTTTAGCGTTGCAGCATAGCCAAAAATGTCAACCGATGTTTGAACATCATAATTGGCTAGTTCTTCTTTTGCATAAGCTACAAAGTCTGTCACAGCGCGCACACGTTTTTGAACACCTGTTGTTTCTGAATCTGTATAGTCACCGTGATCATATTGTAATGTTTCCGATCTTTTCTCGAATCCTTCCGGGAAACGGACATAGTCAAATTGAATCTCCTGGAATCCCATCATCGCAGCTTCTTTTGCTAATTCAACATTATATTCCCATACTTCATGCTGGAATGGACTCACAAATGCTTCTCCTCGCCCATTCTTCCAAACGCTTCCATCTGGATTACGGAAAGATAGCTCCGGTTTCTTCTCCGCTAATAGAGTATCTTTGAAGACAACAATGCGGGCAATCGGGTATATCTTATGTTTTTCTAATTCCTTCAGCATTTTCTGCGGGTCGTCAATATAATCTTGTGCTATATCGTAGTATGGAGATTTTTTGTCTGGCTTATATGTAATGTTACCGTGGTCATCTTTAATGTCAATTACCATCGCATTAAGATCTGTGTCATCTACAAGCTTTACGAGGCTGTCGAACCTTGCTCCTCCTGCACTAGGACCAGTTACGTAAATACCTCTTACAGCGTCTGGGTAGTCAAATGACAGATCCGATGAGTATGTAAATCGTTTCATAACTTGCGGTACTTCATACGACTGCACAGTCGCTGTCCGAGTCTTCAGCTGTTTTGTTTCCAGCGTTTCTCCTTCTTCTGCAGCAAATGCAGCGGTTGGAACAAGAGCGGTGACTGTGAAAGCGGCTGTCAGCATTACATTCTTCCATTTTCCCATTCTATCAATCTCCTATATGTTGGTTACTTTCATTATAAGGGAGATATATGGCAGATGAAACCGCTTTTTGCAAAACATTGCTGAACTGTGTCATTTGTTGCTCTCCCTATTCCTATTTATCCTAATTTACTAAACAGGAAACCTGAACACAGAAAAAAATCGCAGCTCTGAGCTGCGACTTTTATTTATTAGTTTGTTACTGTGTTTGACTGCTCTTTTTTGTAAGCTTCGAATTCCTTCGTTGTGCATAACACCCAATGTCTTGGGCTGATTTCACGAAATTCTGGTTCTTCACTTGTATCATGCTGACTTGGATCATACACGATACGTTTGCGATTACGCTCATAAATTGGATCCGGAAGCGGAATGGCAGAAAGCAACGAGCGTGTGTATGGATGAATTGGATTTTTGTACAGTTCTTCCGCATCAGCAAGTTCAACAAGTTTACCGAAGTACATAACACCAATGCGGTCACTGATGTACTTTACCATTGAAAGATCATGGGCAATGAACAAATACGTTAGACCCTTATCTTTTTGCAGCTTCTTCATCAAGTTAACAACCTGCGCTTGAATTGAAACATCCAGTGCAGAGATTGGCTCATCCGCGATAATGAATTCTGGGTCTACAGCAAGTGCACGTGCAATCCCTAAACGCTGACGCTGCCCGCCGCTGAACTCATGCGGGTAACGGCTCGCATGCTCTTTATTTAAACCAACTGTTTCTAACAGTTCATAAACTTTTGCTTTTCGTTCCTCCGCATTTTTTGCCAGACCGTGGATATCAATACCTTCTGCAATAATATCCATTACCGTCATACGTGGGTTTAAAGAAGAATAGGGATCTTGGAAAATCATCTGCATCTGACGATTGAATTTCTTCAGTTCAGATTTGTTCTTCTTCCCTTGTACGTTATCGCCTTTGAAAAGCACTTCTCCATCTGTGGAGTTATACAAACGGATGATAGAGCGTCCAGTTGTGGATTTCCCACAGCCTGACTCTCCAACAAGACCGAAAGTTTCTCCTTTATAAATATCAAACGTCAATCCATCTACTGCCTTGACGACGTTATTTCTTCCAAGTTTGAAATGCTGCTTTAAATTCTTAATTTCAACTAATTTTTCCTGACTCATGATCGCGTCGCCTCCTCAGAATGATCCATTGAATCAATACGTTTCTTCACTGACGCGGGTGGCTCAATCTTAGGTGCATCTTCATGCAGCAGCCAAGTAGCCGCATAATGCGTATCCGACACCTTAAACATCGGCGGCTCCTCTTCAAAATCAATTTCCAAAGCAAAACGGTTACGCGCAGCAAAGGCGTCACCCTTCGGAGGTGCAATCAAATCAGGAGGTGTACCTGGAATTGCAAACAGTTCCTCTTCGTCACTCTCCAGTGTTGGCATGGAACCTAAAAGACCCCAAGTGTACGGGTGCTTCGGATTGTAAAACACCTCATCGACAGTTCCAGTTTCCACAATCTTTCCTGCATACATAACTGCCACCCGGTCTGCAATGTTTGCTACAACGCCCAGGTCATGGGTGATAAAGATGATTGAAGTGTTCACTTTCTTTTGAATGTCCTTCATCAGGTCCAGAATTTGAGCCTGAATAGTTACATCCAATGCTGTTGTTGGCTCATCTGCTATGAGTACGCGCGGGTTACAAGCAAGTGCCATCGCAATGACGACACGCTGGCGCATACCGCCAGAGAATTGGTGCGGATATTGCTTCATACGAGCTTCAGGATTTGGGATTTGAACTAAGTTCATTAGTTCAATCGCTTTATTACGTGCTTCTTCTTTGCCTAGCTTTTGGTGCTTTAATAAGCCTTCCATAATTTGAGTACCGACTTTCATTGTCGGATTCAGTGAGGTCATCGGATCCTGGAAAATCATTGCTAATTCCTTCCCACGGATTGACTGCATATCTTTATCTTTTAATTTTGTAATGTCTTTATCATCAAACATAATAGAACCATCTTTAACATAACCGTGCGGCTTCGGAAGCAATCCCATCAATGCTTTTGTTGTTACCGATTTACCTGAGCCAGACTCTCCAACAATTGCAAGTGTCTCTCCTTTTTTCAGATCAAAGGAAACGCCCCTTACCGCCTGTACTTCACCGCTATGGGTATTAAATGATACTTTGAGGTCATTCACCTCAAGGATATTACCGTTTTTCAAGGTAGTCGCCTCCTTTTTTATTTCTTCATCTTAGGATCGAATGCGTCACGCAGTCCATCACCTAGGAGATTAAATACAATCATAAGAACTGAGATTAGAACAGCTGGGAACACAAGCAGTGATGGTGTTGTCAGCAATGTTTTAAATCCGTCATTAATAAGTGTACCAAGCGATGCTGCTGGTGAAGGTAGTCCTAGTCCAATAAAGCTTAGGAATGCTTCAAAGAAAATTGCTGAAGGGATAGAGAACATTGTGTTAACAATGATTAATCCCATAACGTTGGGTATCAAATGTTTTAAGATGATTTTTCTATTCGGCGCCCCTAGCGTACGAGCTGCAAGAACGAATTCTTGTCCTTTTAATTTCAGTACCTCACCACGTACAATCCTGGCCATACTAGTCCAGCCTGTTATTGTGAGCGCAATAATAATTGCTAAGATACCTGGATCAAGGACCAGTATCATTAAAATAACAACTACCAAGTTTGGTATACCAATAACGACTTCTAAGAAACGCATCATATAGTTATCAACACGGCCGCCATAATAAGCAGCAATACCTCCATAAGCAACACCAATTACCAAATCAATTAACGCTGCTGCAAAGGCAATCAGAAGTGATACTCGCGTACCGTCCCATACACGTGTCCATACATCACGGCCTAGTCGGTCTGTACCAAAGTAAAAATATTCATTTCCCAGCCCTTTAGCAGCATACTTATCATAAGTAGCTTTCACTGCTGCTGAGTTAGGAGTGCCATTCCCCTCACTAACAACCTCAAATTTTATAAAATCACTTGCATTATCATATTGGGTGTTCGCCTTCATTTTTGCAGTTTCGACATTATTACCATTGAAGGTTTTTGTTTCCATTCCATCCAAGCCTAGAAAAGAAACATTCTCCAAAACGGGTATCCTTGGACCCATTAAAGATCTATTTAGATCTTGATCTTTATATGAGTAGTCACTCACTATAGGAGCAAAGATGCTCATTAATAGAATGAAAAGCAGGATGAAAAATGAAATCATAAAGAATATATTTTTCCGTAAGCTTCTTACTGCATCTTGCAGCAAGGTGGAATTTTTTCTTGCTATTACTTCACTTTGGTCTTGCGTGCGATCGGCAGGACGAAAGAGGTTTTTATTCGGCTGTTTTTTTTGATTTTCCATATTCTCAGTCCTTTCCAGAAATCCGTATTCTAGGATCAATCAATCCATACAAGATATCAATGATTAAAATCATTACTATAAATACAACAGCAAAGAACATCGTTGTACCCATAATAATCGGGAAGTCATTGGTATTAACAGATGATACGAATTGCTCACCAATTCCTGGAACGGCAAAGATCTGTTCAATTACAAGCGTACCTGTAAGCAATCCAACAGCTAAAGGTCCCAAAATGGTAACCAAAGGGATTAAAGCATTTCGAATACCATGTTTGAAAATGATTGCAGGACCTGCTAAACCTTTTGCGCGCGCTGTTGTTATATAATCCTCATTCAGCACTTCAATCATTTCAGTTCTAATAAAACGTGCACAAGTAGCCATTGGGAAAATGGCTAATGCTATTGTTGGCAAAATGGAATATTCAAACCCACTCCATGTTGCGACCGGAAGCCATTGCCACTGCACCCCTACAAAATATTGTAGAAGTCCAGCAAAAACAAAAGATGGAATTGATGTTCCTAGAACAGCTATGATTGTTGCAGCGTAGTCTGTAATTCCGTTATGGTAGATTGCCGAAACTAAGCCAAGCAAAATACCTAAAATTGTTCCAATAATCAACGCTTGAATTCCTAGCTGTGCGGAAGGTCCAATTCGATCAGCAAGAATATCAGATACTTCTCGATTATCAAACTTAAATGATATACCAAGATCTCCTTGTACAAGACCCCCAAGATAGTTTACGTACTGGACTGGAATAGGATCATTTAAACCGTATTTCTCATAGATAACTTCCTGCTGTGCTTCTGTCAATTTGTTTGCGTTTGCCAATGGCGAACCAGGCAATAATTTCATTAACATAAAAGAAATTGTCGCTATTAGAAATAGTGTGATGATCATATAAATGATCCGCTGCCCTATATAACGTGCCATATGAGCACCTCCTAAATAATTTGTCGAAAAATTCCCTATAATTAGATAACTATTACCAATGGAAAAGAGAGTATATTCCGTGTTGGATATACTCTCTTCACCAGATTCATTTCGTGTAAGTTATTTTAGACTTATTCTACAGCAGCGTTATCTGCATAAGCCCACTTGTATTCGAAATCGTTACCAGCCGGGTTAGTGAATACACCTTTCACTTTTGGACTCCATAGGTACGCATTACCATCCTGCCATAGAGGTGCAATTGCTTTGTCATCTTCTAGCAAAATTTTCTCTGCATCCAAGAAGTTCTGCCAACGAGCATCTGGGTTTGTTGCATTTTCAGTTGCTGCTGCTTCAATTAGAGAATCATATTCTTCATTGCTGTATGCCATGTTGTTGTTTTCTCCATCCGTTACAAACAAGTCCAGGAAGGTATTCGGGTCGATATAATCTGGTCCCCAACCTGAGATTAGGATATCAAAATCACCAGCTGAATCTAAATCAAGTCTTTGTTGGAAAGGAACTTGTTTTGTTTCGACAGTAAGTCCTTCCAAGTTTTCTTCCAACTGTCCCTTAACATAGTCAACGATTTGACCAGAAGTCTCAGTATCACCAGTTAATATTTCTAATGTGATTTCTTCTTGTCCAAGTTCTTCTTTAGCTTTTGCCCAAGCTTCTTTTGCAGCATCTAAATCATAAGTGAGCAAATCACCGCTCGCTTCACGGAAGTCTTCCCCATCAGGACCGGTTGCAAGACCTTTAGGCACTAAACCATTTGACACTGTAGATCCATCATTAAGAACAACGTTTACTAATCCTTCTTTATCAACTGCTTGAGAAATTGCTTCTCGTGCATTAATATTTGCTAATGGCGTTTCTTCACCAAGACGATTTTGGTTAAGCTTTAGATACCAAGAAGACATAGTTGCAACAGGAATGTAAGCTGGATCATTAATACGCTGATCAACGAATTCCGCGGTCAATGGTGCACGGTCAACTTCTCCTGTATCGTACAAGTTCACACCTGTAGCAATATCTTTTACTACTTGCAGGTTGATTTCTTCTAGCTGAACATTTTCAGCATCCCAATAAGTATCATTCTTTTCGAATTTCATTGAGCTTCCATGGTTCCATTCAGTCATTTTGAAAGGTCCGTTAGAAAGCAAGTTTTCAGGTTCAAGCGCGTAATTTTCACCTTGTTCTTCAACAAATTTCTGATTTAATGGCATAAAAGTAGGGAAAGTGGTTAGAGATTCGAAGTATGGAGTTGGATTCTCCAATTGTACTTCAAGAGTGTAATCGTCTACTGCTTTAACTCCTAATTGGTCAACTTCCATTTCGCCTGAGTTAATAGCGTTAGCATTTTTAATAACGCCGCCCATCATATATGGACCGTATTCAGAACCAGTATCTGGATTGATTGCACGCTGCCAAGCGAAAACAAAGTCGTTTGCAGTAACCGGGTCTCCATTTTCCCACTCTGCATTTTCACGAAGTTTGAATGTCCAAGTCATACCATCTTCACTCACTTCAGGGTCGCCAGTAGCGATACCTTCTGCAAGAGAACCATCTTCAGCAAGACGATAAAGGCCTTCCTGCGTTTCCGAAGTCCACTGAATACCATATTGGTCATCAGCGAGTGATGAATCCATGGATGGTATCTCATCACCAATAATCAAATTAAATACCTGTTCTCCATTCGCAGAGCCTGAAGCGCTATCTCCGCTTCCGCCATCTCCGCCTGAGCTGTCAGAGCCGCCGGAACATGCTGCTAGGAATGAACTAAGTACTAAAACAAGTGCAACTAATAACCAGTTCTTCTTTCTCATGTAAAACATGACCTCCCCAAAAATTCTAAATTTTTTCAACATTCAACGAACAACTTGTTCGCAATTAGAATTATACAAGTTTTCTCACAATTTGTGCACCCCTAAATTTATAGGAATTTTACAAAAGTGCGAAAACATTGCATTTTCATAACGAAAAAGAGGACTATATACCTAGTTTGTAATGATGATTTTCTTCTTTATTTTATGTTATTCACACAATTTTACTGTGCATTAAACTTGATATCGCTCCTTTTACCTAAAAGATTCGATTACTAAAATACTAGAAAGCAATTATGATATAATGGTACATCATATTACGAAGGCGGTTTTTATTTTGCTTGGTAAAGGACATTTCATATTATTATTGGTCAACCTAATAATTATAAGCATCCTATTTTTCACTTCTGATGTACTGAACTTACTTACGTTCATTAATTCACTCTTTTACGTTGCTTTCTTTTATTTTGTCGTTGCTTTACTTTTATTTGTTATTAAAGGCAGAATATTGGATGGTCTCACAAGAAGCTTTCGCAGATTCGGAAAGATAATGAGTAGGGGATTATTTGATTTTGATGATAACGGTAGCCCCTCTCAATGGGTGAACCGCTCATTTCTACGGTATATGCAGTTCCAAGCAGCCGTCCTAATCGGTCTAATGCTTATCCTGCTGGCTATATATTACCTCATCTGACAGACCGGCTTGCAAACCGGTCGCAAGATGCATATAATAGTTAACTAACAAGTTTAAAAAAGCGAAGATGAAAATGTAGTACGGTACTCCTCTAGTTGAAGAGAGCTCGTGGCTGGTGTAAACGGGCACTATGAGTAGCGGAAAGTGGGTTTTCGGAGCTGCGGGGTTGTCTCCCGACGTTTTGGCAGGCGTTAACTGCGTTAAGTGATCCTTCAATAGAAGGGTAATGAGGGTGGCACCGCGGTCTATTCGTCCCTGCATACAAGCAGGTTAGCGAATGGATTTTTTTATGGACTTTTTTAGGAGGAAGATGACAATGAAGACAATCTTTTCAGGTATTCAGCCTAGCGGCAGTTTAACGCTTGGTAACTATATTGGTGCTCTTAGCCAGTTTCCAGCATTACAGGAAGAAAATCAATGCTACTTCTGTATCGTTGATGAACATGCGATTACAGTACCACAAGACAGATTAAAGCTAAAGAAGCAGATCCGCTCACTTGCAGCGCTATATCTGGCTGCTGGTATTGATCCAGAAAAATCGGTTCTTTTCATCCAATCGGAAGTGCCTGCGCATACACAGTTGGGCTGGATGATTCAATCAATTAGTTATATCGGTGAATTGGAACGGATGACCCAATTCAAAGATAAATCAGATGGTAAGGATGGCGTCTCTGCTGCTTTGCTTACGTATCCCCCGCTGATGGCTGCCGATATTCTTCTATACAATACCGATATTGTACCTGTCGGAGATGATCAAAAGCAGCATTTGGAATTGACAAGAAATGTGGCGGAACGGTTCAATAACCGATTCAACAACATATTCACTGTTCCAGATATCCAAATCACTAAAGTTGGCGCACGTATTATGTCTTTACAGGAGCCGACAAAGAAAATGAGCAAGTCAGATTCAAATCTGAAAGCTTCTATCTTTATCTTAGATGAACCGAAACAGATTGAGAAGAAAATTAAGAGTGCCGTTACGGATTCTGAAGGCATCGTGCGCTACGATAAAGAAAATAAACCAGGTGTCAGCAATTTGTTGACCATGTACTCTGTTGCGACGAATAAAACGATTG
This sequence comes from Terribacillus sp. DMT04, assembly GCF_019056395.1. Taxonomy (NCBI): domain Bacteria; kingdom Bacillati; phylum Bacillota; class Bacilli; order Caryophanales; family Bacillaceae; genus Terribacillus; species Terribacillus sp. DMT04. The sequence continues at coordinate 1,100,185 of NZ_CP077639.1, read as the reverse complement.
AAGAAAGTGAACAAGAATTTGCTGAGAGCGGTTATGGTGATTTTAAACAAGCGGTTGCGGATGCTGTTGTGAATATGCTTGCTCCGCTTCAGAAGCGTTATTATGAATGGCTGGAAAGCGATGAATTGGACGAGGTGCTTGATAAGGGCGCAGAACGCGCACAGGCAGCTGCCAACAAGACGTTAAGAAAAGCAAAAAAAGCGATGGGATTAGGTCGCGGCAAATAAAAAATGACCGGCAGTTTTATCTGCCGGTCATTTTTTATGACGTTTTTGCCTGGTCGCTTTGTTCTAATTCCCATAGTTTTTCGTAAAACGGCTGCCCTTTTACCATCTTTTCACAAAGTTCTTCTTGTTTTCTGCTCCAGCCAACCGAGACACCTTCGTATAGTTTTTTCCATGCTTCTTGGAAGTTCAAGGACCGATTCACATGATATTCCTCCGGCTTCCATTCCGTCAGCCAGTAGCGGACCTGTTCGAGATTCTCGCTCGTTTCCAGCTGATCCATCGCCATCATAAGCAGCTGCTTTAACTGCCTTTCCTTCCGAGTCAATCCGACCATCAAGTCAGGTTGAAGCGATAAGATATGATACTGTTTCTCATCCTCTCCTGTCCGCCATTCAAAGCTCTCCGGCTGTGCATCTTCAATCATCTGATAAACAAGCCGCTCTTGCCTGGGAATCAGTCGGCTTTTCCGAACAGGAGTGATATATCCCATCGTATCAACCGCCAGAATGGCTTTTCCGTTCGTTACAATGCATGCATAATCGATCGCAATCCGCTCTTGATTTTTTCGCAAGAAAGCTTTTCGGTGAATCAAGTCCAGCATTGCTTTCGGCAACTCTTGTAAATCATTTTCAATGTAGGCGAACAGCGAATCTTCTATGTAAAGCAGTGGTACTTGATCCAGCAGTTCGATTCCATCTTCTTTACGCCATTCATGAAATGAGCATACGTTATAACCATTTTCCTCACCTTCGAACCAGTTCACCCAAATATCATGCATAAATAACATAGATAACCCTCACTTTGCTTTTCGATTCTGCTAATCCGACACTGGTACGCACTTGCATGCTGCTAGATCTATTGGGTGTGGGGAGCGCGTGCCGTGTGGCTTGTAGTAGGATACATTATGACCAACCAGCAAAGTTTTATTCTTCTGAACCAGTAATCGAGTAACAAAAAAACCTCCTAAAATTAGCTAGGAGGCTTTTGCTTTTATTGATATTGTTTGAATACGAGAGCTGCATTATGGCCGCCGAATCCAAGTGAATTGCTTAATGCAGCACGGACAGTTTGCTCCCGTTTCACATTTGGTACATAATCTAAATCACAAAGCGGATCTTTCTCTGACTGATTGATTGTTGGCGGAACAACCGAATCTTGAATCGATTTAACACAGATAATTGCTTCAACTGCTCCCGCAGCGCCTAGCATATGGCCTGTCATGGATTTCGTTGAGGAAATAGCTGTCTGATACGCATGATCGCCTAACAGCTGTTTTAAGGCCGCCGTTTCAAATTTATCATTCAATTCCGTGCTTGTCCCATGGGCGTTAACATAATCAATATCTTCTGCTTGCAGCTCGGCGTCATCCATCGCTTGACGCATCGCACGGACAGCTCCTTCGCCTTCTGGAGCAGGTGCTGTAATATGATAAGCATCGCCTGATGAACCGTATCCTGCGATTTCTGCATAAATCGTTGCACCGCGTTCTAGGGCTGATTCAAGGGATTCCAAAATTAAGATACCGGCTCCTTCTCCCATAACAAAACCATCACGGTTTGCATCAAATGGGCGGCTTGCAGTAGCTGGATCATCATTAAAGGAAAGAGCTTTCGCAGCAGCAAAGCCAGCGAATGCCATTTTCGTAAGCGGCGCTTCTGTACCGCCGGTAATCATGATATCTGCATCTCCGCGCTCGATAACTTTATAAGCATCTCCAATGGAGTTTGCACCTGATGCACAAGCAGTAACCGTACAAGAGTTAATACCTTTTGCACCCAGCTGAATGGATACTTGTCCGGAAGCCATGTCCGGAATCATCATTGGGACGAAGAAAGGGCTCACACGGCGAGGACCCTTTGTCATTAGTTTCTCAAACTGTTCTTCATACGTTCCCATACCACCGATACCAGATCCAATCCACACCCCAATACGATTTGCATTTTCTTCGGTAATGGAAAGCTTCGCATCTTCTACTGCCATTTTACTTGCAGCAACGGCGTATTGGGTGAATAAATCCATCCGTTTAGTATCTTTCTTTTCCATATAATCTTCTGGATTGAAGTCTTTTACTTCCGCTGCCACTTTTGCAGGGTAGTCGTCTTTATTTACTCGAGTAAGATAGTCAATACCCGATTTTCCTTCTAAAAGGTTCTGCCACATTGTTGCGGCGTCATTTCCTACTGGTGTCACTGCACCAATGCCTGTGACAACAACTCTTTTCTTTTCCATACGTTTGTTCCTCCTCCTTCAGCCAAAATACTAGCTGAAGCTGTTCTAACTGGCCAAAAATAAAATAGACCATATTTATATAGATAAAGTGCATAATCTGAGATATATTGTAACGTATTTTTGGCGTTCTGTAAGCTTAAAACATATAACAAAATTTCTTTTGCTAGGTAGCGGCATACTCAAGATGCACTTTCCGGACATATTGTAACGCATGGAGGTGTGAAAATGAAACGAAATAATTCCCGTATGGACACTTTTTTATTTGGGACTAGGAAGCAAGAGGCTGCGAAGGAGGAACCAAAAAAGGAGTTTAATTTAATGGAGACCGCTGGCACGCTTATGGAAACGTATGACCAGCTTTCTCCATATGTAAAACACGTAAAGAAACACGCCATGAAATTTCTTTCAAAATAAACTGGACGGAGCAGGGCTTATTTATAGAATTGACTGAATTTCGCATAGTGTTGATGTAATGTGATTAAATCATCCTGCAAATTACGTGTAAAAGCAATAACTGCCTGATCTTCCTGCTCCGGACAGACATCTTTTGCATAAAAACGATAATTCTTAGATCTCGTATCTCCCGCCAGCAGTTTGCTGACAGTTTGCATAACTGACTGAATTGGCAGCGCATGTGCACGGAAAAAGGCATCATCAAAAGGAATAGTCTTTCCCTCCCATTGCAGAGTGTCTGTGTCTCTTGGCATCCATTTTCCATATAAGATGGGCAGCAGAATTCGTACTTCTGCATCTGTATCAGTATCATCTGATTTATCATACTGTAAATTCACACGACGATGGGCACTAACTTGCTTCTCTCCTTCCCCGAAAAAAGTCACATAAGCAGCATAATCTTTCTCTTGAATACCTTCTTCAAATAATGCATGCCGGCCAAGATACATACTCAAATGCGCTTCCTTATTTGATAAAACGGAAGAATGGATACCTGACACTTCATGCCCTTCTTCCAATAACGTTTCAACCAGATGATAGCCTTCAAAAGAGTAACAGTTGTCGATGAGAAAATGCATACTGAACCACCTCTTCTATTCATGTGAGCAAATGCACAAGAATCGTTTTCTTTTTAGCCGGAACCTGCTATTATAGAAGTATATGTGTGAGTAATAGAGGTGATACTAATGCGATTTATCGTAACCATTATTTGGGGATTCGTTCTTAGTGCTGTTGCAGCGTTCGTACTGACAAGTATGTCTGGTGATCCTTATGACATGTCACTTGTGATTGTCATGACAATCATCTTCAGTCTAGGCGTCTGGACTTTATCTGCAGTCCTTCCAAATGCGGAAGAAAACGAATAAAACCTTGCCAACCGGCAAGGTTTTTTCTATTACCATGGAATCAAGCTAAGGGCAGCTAAACCAGCAAGCGGCAAAACTAATCGGCGCAGTCGATTGCGCGGACCATAACCGTAACCATATCCGTAGCCATATCCCGGGTAACCAGGATAGCCATACCGATAGTCATCTTGTTCCACATAGTCATACTGTTCCGAAGCCGGTATTGCAAGATGAACGTACTCGTCATCTACATCTAAGATAATACCATCCATTTGATAGCCATCCAATAACTGCACCATTACATACTGATGTTTGTGCTGCTTACATTTATCCATCATCTGCTTTAATTGCGGATATTGTTCATAAGAATGTGTCACGATGAACCTTCCCCCTTTTCACCCACAGCCTATGCTGGGAAAGGTTCAGTTGTGCAAAAAAATCCTCCTGCTTATGCAGGAGGATTTGCATCAATCCGGAATTCCGAGCGCTATTTTAGCATAGCGGGACATACGGTCTTTAGACCATGGCGGACTCCATACGATATTTACTTTCGTTTCTTTTACTTCAGGAATATCCATAAGAACTCGCTTCACATCTTGTTCAATGTGACCAGCAAGCGGACAGCCCATTGCTGTTAATGTCATCGTTACGATGCCTGTACCATCTTCATCTATATCTACGCCGTACACTAGTCCAAGGTTTACGATATCGATACCAAGTTCGGGGTCGATAACATTCTCCAGTGCACCCATCATATTCTCTTCTAATGCCTGATCCATGTCTGCTCCTCCTTTAAATCAGTTCCAATAACTGTTTGTCTGCATCTATTTAAACATATTTTCGTCAAAATAGAAATAAACTCCTTACAATACCGTTTCCAGCCATGCTGTTCCGGCAAGCATTGCCTTTCTGGAAACTTTATGACCTGTGCCTGCTTCTGACACGTACGTGAACTGCTCTGGGCTTTTCGCCCGTTGTTCCAGAACATCGTAGAAGCTGCGAGAATGTTTATACGGAACAACTGGATCTTGATCACCGTGCCAGAAAAACAGCGGGCGGCTGCCGATTGTTTCCGGATGCAGGGACAAATCAATTGTTTCTAGCTGGGCATAGAGCTGATCTAAATCATCATCTGAAATATTCATTTGCACACCCGATTGTTTTACTGCTTCTACCATACCTCGTGCAAAAGCAGCAATTTTAGGTGATCCCATCATGACCATTCCGGCATTTACCCAGTCATATTGCGTCAATGCTGCACATGTTGTAATCCCGCCCATACTCGTGCCGCCGATGGCAAAACGATTATCCTGGATGAAGCCATTCACAGTTGCGTACTGATAAATCCGCTCTAAATCATAAAGATTTTCCTTTACGATCGCGAAAAATTCCATTTGGCGCTTGCTGCTGCTATCGGCATCTTCTCGTATACCGTGGTGCATCGCTTCTGGCAGTAAGACACGATAACCCTTTTCTGCAAGCATATAAGCCATTGGTAAATTATGTTCTCTTGCACTCGTGAAACCGTGGAAATATGTAAACACTGGAAGTTTCTGATCTTCTGTACCTGCTTGTTCAACTCGAAGCAATGGCACCTCGTTCCAGACTTCTTCTTTAATGACGATCATTTACTTCATCCTCTTCTTCATTTTCCATTACCTACTGTTTCATCTTAGTATGTCGAGATGGTCTTTGTAAATTGATACTGCTCGTCTTGACGATTTCTTTACAGATAAGAAAGAGAGAGATAAACTATAATGTACAATATAGAGGTGATAAATAATGGAAAAGCACTTGATAGCATTAGATTTAGACGGAACACTTTTAACAGATGATAAACACATATCCGAAAGAAACAAACAAGCCATTGAGGCAGCGAAACGAGCGGGACATGTTGTCGTTATTGCCACAGGAAGACCGCATCGGGCTTCTCTCGCTTATTACCGGGAGCTGGGTCTAACGACACCGATGGTCAATTTTAACGGCGCACTTATCCATCATCCTGATGAAAAGAAATGGGATGCTGTTCACTCGCCAATGCCAATTCGGACAGCCAGAAAAATCGTCGAAACTTGCCATCGTCTTGACGTCAAAAACATCATAGCTGAAGTGATGGATGATGTTTATATCGACCGGTACGATCAGTACTTATTGGATTTATTTCATTTGGAAGAGGAAGACGATCCGATTAAAGTCGGCAGTTTAACATCCCTGCTGCAAGATGATCCTACATCTTTACTTATTTATCCACATGAAAACCAAGTTGCTTCCTTACGTGAAACATTAGAGACAGAACATGCCGAGGTAATTGAACACCGACGCTGGGGAGCACCTTACCACATAATCGAGATCATCTGTAAAGGTCTGAGCAAAGCTGTTGGACTTCAGAAGATTTCCCATTATTACGGCATTCCGCAAGATCGCATTATTGCATTTGGCGATGAAGACAATGATCTGGAAATGATTGAATATGCAGGTGCAGGTGTAGCGATGGGGAATGCCATTGCGCCTTTGAAGGAATTGGCCAACTACACAACCGGCACGAATATGGAAGATGGAATTGCCTCCTTCCTTCATTCGTATTTAAAGCTTGAAGTGCCTGCAAAGCCTGCAAATTAATTAGCAAATTTTTCATCTTATAATCCATCCGTTATGGGTGCAAAATAAAAGCGTAATCGGGTAAAGCCGGTTATGCTTTTACTTCTTAAGACGTTCGGAGGGGTAACGAATGAGCAAGAGAAGTAAATCAAAACGTATCACAAGTCAAGGCGCACAATCGGTGAGGCAGCATGACGAGATCTTCGTTTACCGCGAACGCTTCAGCGATACGGTGAAGAAGCAAAAATCAGAAAGCCATAATGGAGGGTTTTAGGATGGAAAACTTCTTCGAAAAAGCAAAGCAAAAAATGCAGGGCTTGACGAATAAGCCAAGTCAGGATGACTCTGCCACAGCGCAAGAGGCAATCCAATCTGCATACAACGATGCAACTGCAGAAGAAAAGCAGCAATTGCAGGACTTCCAGCAGAAGCTCGATCAGTAACAAAAAGAGGCAGATCCGATAATCGGATCTGCCTCTTTACTGTTATTCCTCTTCTTTATAAGCAATGAATCCCTTGTTGCCATGCTGCAGAATAGACTGCAAAATAATCGTCGATAGCTTGTTCGGGGGATAAGGCTTAATAAGATAATGATTAATTTGATATTCTTTTGCCTTCTCCATCTCCTGAATCGCGCTGGATATAAAGATTGGTACGTCTTGAAGAAACGGGTGCTGTTTAATGTGGTGGATAACATCCCAGCCGTCCACTCCTTCGCCAAGCATTAAGTCCACAACAAAGGCTGCGGGCTTGATATTGTGCAGTTGGTTTATCAGAGTTTCGCCTGAGACAAAGCGGTTAACCGTAAAACCTGCATCTTTCAGTTCATCTTCCAGGAGCATTGCTAAACTCCTGTCGTCCTCTAACAGCACAATTTGCCGGCCACTTTCTTCCTTTTGCGTCATTGTGTGAACATCTGTTTCAACAAGCGGAAGGACAAGACTGAACACACTTCCTTCCCCTTCTGCCGAGCGAACCATTATTTTCCCGTTATGTGCTTCTACGATTTCCTTGCATATCGCCAATCCCAGTCCAGTTCCGCCAATTTTACGCGCGCTGGAATTATCAAGCCGGTTGAATTTCTGGAACAGTCTGCTTAATTCTTGATCTGGTATGCCAATACCCTCATCGGAAACATGTACGAAAAGCTGATGTTCCTGCTGCTGAATAGAAACAACCACGTCCCCTCCATCAGGTGAGAACTTTATCGCATTACTAATCAAATTAGTCATTACTTGAATCATCTTATCCCGGTCAGCAGCAACATAATCGTTGCTGCTGTTTTTCTGGATAACCAAGTTGTGATCAGGGCTAGTTGACTGGAAGTTTTCTACTACTTGCTCTGCGATTGGCGTAAATGCTTGCTTTTCTTTCACGTACTCTTGCTTGCCTGCTTCCATACGCTGCAAATCAAGAAAATCATTGATCAAGTTCGTCAATCTCGTAGCTTCTTGATGAATCGTTGTTAAATATCTTGCTTGTCGTTCTGGCTTTAACTCCCGATTGATCATTAATTCGGTGTAGCCGAGTACACTCGCGAGTGGTGTTCGCAGTTCATGACTAACAGTACTAACAAGATTTGATTTCATTTGATCTACTTCGTATTCTGCTGTTATATCACGATAGACGAATAACGTGCCGATTTTCTCACCATGGCGTTTGATGGATACGTGATAAAGCAGCAATACTTTGTTTTCCATCCCGTTGACAAGCAGCCGCAAACCGCCTTCAGGCTGCTTGTCTTCAAAGATAGCTTGGCTCACATATTGTTCATACGCTTCTTGATTTTCAATATACGTTTTTGTATAGTCCATCCAGACTTCGTAACTATTACAAGCGTTCCGGTGCGCAGCAACCTTAGCAAGCTGCAAATAGAGCTGCCAGTTGGCATTATACTGCAATAATTCTCCAGTAGTACTGACAAACTGAATGCCTTCATTCACATTATCGATGATGTCTTGGTTCAGCTGTCTGTTGTATTCCGTTAGTTCATATGATTCAATCTTATCTAAAAATAAACTAAGCCGTTTCAGAATCCAGTTTAGCTCTCTTTTTTCACTATCACGGAATGCCATTTGAAATCTAGTGCAAATAAAGACGGCAACGAGCTCACCAGCAGAATTATGCACCGGTATATGTAAATCCTCGCTAATACCCCTGCCACGATATCCTTGTTCTGTACGGGCCGCTTTTCTTTCCAAAACAAACGATTCTGGATTGTCTTTGAGTCGATTCACTACATGCTGAAAATGCTCAGCTACTGGTTCCTCCAAATGCTTATCAATACCTATTGCCGCCCATTCTGGTGTCTCGGTCATAAACACTAAGCCATGATCATAGCGATAAATAGCTGCCAGCTCGGTAATAATTGTGTCCAGCAATGCTTGTTTTTCCATCGTTACTGACAGCGTATTATTCATCCGATTCATGCGTTCAATCCCTTGTTTCGTCTCTTCTGTTTCACGCAAGGATGCACGAAGTTTCTTTTCCGATTCCATTATACGCGTAATGTCTTGCTCGATGACAATCAGCTGTTCTATCATTTGGTCTTCATTCATATAAGGCACAATTGTTGCATGAACCCAAAAACTTGTTCCATCCTTCTTCTGGTGTTCAAGCGTACCACTCCAAGCTTGTCCTTTAAACAAATCAGGAAATACTTGCTGAATATCTGTTGTAACATCTTCGTGGGAAGTAATGCTCAACAAATTTCTGCCGATTAATTCTTTCTCCGGACATTGAGCTAAGGAACTAAAATTGGCATTTACTTGGCTGATTACACCTTTGTTATCCAGTACAATTACCATAGCTGATTCATTTAATGCCCAATTCAAATTACGCAAATCATACACATAGCCTTCCAGCTGTTGCTGCTGCTCTTTCAGCTGTGCATTTTGTTCAGAAAGATTAAGCTCCCGATTTTGAATTCGTTTTGTCATCTCACGAAAGGCATCAGACAATACTCCTATCTCATCTTTGCGCTTCAGCGGAGCAATCGTCACATTTTTCCCTTGCGCAACATCATAGGCGGCATTCGATAAGTCATACAATGGCTTTCCGATATTTCGTGTAAATTGCCGGTTGAAAAATAAGAGCACAGCGAATATAAACAATACAAACAGAAACAGCATATAAGATTCCTGACTGTTGTCATCCATAAAGCGCTCATGCAAATCTGTTACCTCTGCTTCATTTAACAGCCTTAAGCGCTCTGTCACTTGAAGAATCGCATTGATGTCGGAAATTCGCTCATCTGCCACTTCCTGGGCAAGACTTTGTACATTGCCTGAAGCAATGGCTTCTTGAAGCTGCGGATAATAGGTATCCCAATACAGGTTTTCAAAGCTCTGAAGCTGCTCTGCATACGCTTGTTCCTGACTGGAAAGATCCGCTTCTTTCAGCTGCGCCAAACTTTCCTCTAAGGAGGCATGAGCATCTTCAGCAGTCTGTCTTTCTTCTTCGCTTGTATAAAGCGCATAGCCGCGCATATGGAAAACCATTTCACTAACGTCATCTTTAATGGATTGAATGATTCCCCGCTTCTCTACCAGCATATCGCGTTTCTGTTCGTATTCCTTGTTGGTGGAATTGTGTATGTAGAAAAACGCTGCAATACCGAGAAGCGTTGCTAACAGCACAAAGAATAAAATATACAGAAATTGTCGCTTAATTGATTGGCGAAAAAAGTTAGGCATCGAGAATATCCTCTACAAGTAACACCAACTGCGCTGGACTGAAAGGCTTTGCCATATAATAGGGGATGCCAGCTTTCTTTGTCTCTTCAATATCTGATTGCTGCGTCTTTGCCGTAAGCATAATGATGGGATATTGCTGTTTCCATTCTTCTGAAAGTGAATGCGCCACTTCTACCCCTGTCATTCCAGGCATCATATTATCTAAAATCACCAAGTCATATACTTCCGTTTGCAGCTTTTGCAGCGCATCGCGGCCATCTACTGCATTGTCAATGTGATGCCCTTCATCTTCCAACGTGTCCGTAATAAGCATTCGAAGAACTTCTTCATCATCTGCCACTAAAATTCTTGCCATCTATACTGTCTCCTCTTATGTACGGAGTATCATCCGTTTTATTCTGGCTGCAACTTCATCGACATAGAATGGTTTGGTCATATAATCATCTGCTCCAAGTTCCAGCGCTTTTACGACATCTTGATTATCCTGCCTGCCGGTAAGCATCATTACAAACAAGTTTTTCTCATTCGGGAATGTCTGAAGCGTGCGCAATACCTCTAAGCCATCCATATCAGGCATTACACCATCCAGCAGCACGATATGCTTGCCTGCTTGTTTTATCCAATCTGAAGCTAACAGTGAACTGCCATCAGCAAATGCTTGCAGCTGAAGTCGATACCCATCCAGCTGTAAATCTCGCAAATTATCATCCAACAGCGAACGAATAACTGCATCGTCATCAACAACCGAAAGATAAAGGGACTTAGATGGTTCCTCCATCATGTGGAACCGTTTCTCATATATATTTACCTGCTGCTTGCCATTTCGCTTTCCGTAATATAGTGCTTGGTCTGCGCGCTCAATAAGCTCATGCAAAGAAAAGCGCTGTTCATTCGAATTCGATGAGATACCCGCTGTAAAGGACGTATATATTGTTTCCTGAGCGAGTTCTTGAGGAATTTGCATGTAACCATCCAAAATATCACGTAAACGGCTGGCTGCCGCGCTCTCCGATATACCTGGCATTAGAAGCAGGAACTCTTCCCCGCCATAGCGAATCACATAATCCTCTTCTCGGACGGCTTTCTTTATATACACCGCAAAATTGCGCAATATAGTGTCTCCGCTTGCATGCCCATATGTATCATTCACATGTTTAAAGTTATCTATATCGAGCACTGCGCACACAAGTTCTGTTGTCCGGCCAATTGGAAAACTAGCGAGAAAAGAGCGGTTATATACTTGTGTTAAAGGATCTACTACCACTCGCTGCTCCATTGTGTCCAGCAGACTCAAGCGATTGAATAATAGCTCAATTACCAGTTCATCCACTTCAGCTGTATCAATAATGTCTGTAATGCCGCTACGCAAATAACGCCGCTTTTCTTCCATCGTTAAGCGGCCGCCAATAAACATGACTAAAGAAAACATTTTTTGCTGGATGTATGCGGTGTCTTCTTTCGCTATATGACCTCTCCAGTTGCCGTCGATTAATGTAAGAATCGGATGCGAATCGTAAAGGTGAGAAATGGCACGCTCTTTATCTGCGGCAACAATGACTTGAAGTCCTTCGTTTTCAATACGTTCTCTTGCTCGCATGAGCCAGTCATTATTACTCGAAATAAGAAGAATGGGCTCCTGCCTGATAAGTTCCCTCGGGCTTGGAGGCATTTCCGGTTTCTGCTGCAATTCTGCCTCGATTTCATCTATAATTGGGAGCCATACATTCTTTGTGAGACGTGAATCCTCAATTTCTATTATGTGCCCCAATTGCCTCTCTGCAGCTTCAGATAGCGTATCCAAGCCAATTGATGCGCCAGTCCCTTTTATTTGATGAACAAGCTGATACAAGTCTTCTTTATAGATCTCATCTTGCTGTTTAAACATCGCAAAGCTTTCGTTAATCTTTGACAAAAAAATCTCTTGGTATTTCTTCAATCTGTACACCTCTACCTTTTCTACACTTGACCTGGTGTATAAGCTAAGATTGCAGATTGATTATATCATAACGACCTTCTGCCCTCTGAACACCATTAAAAAAATTTACATTTTTATTATATCTGTCAGTTTTACGAGAAATATACCATAAAGCAAATGCCCCGTATACCAGATGAGCAATGCATACCCATCCCACAGCGACGGAACGGATTTCACAGCAAGTATGACTAAAGGGAAATAAATACATGCCACAGCAGCACTCATGACAAGACCGATCAGCCAGTTGTTAACTGTTAATTTTCTCTTCATCAAGATGTAAACGGGAACAATTGCCCAGGAAATAATTAAATGAAACAAATTAAGCATCAATTGACTCCATTCCACCTGTTTCAAGATTGGAATAAAATCCACATTCATTAATAGCGTATATACGCGGATACCTGTAAGCTGCTGCCAAAGAAACATCCAGCCTGATAATACAAGGCCAGCAGCACTGCCAATTAGTAATATTCTCACAAACATTCCCAACTCCCCCTTTTCATTGGAAGATACCCACTCTTCCCTGCGATCAAGCAAGGTATTTCTTGCTTTTTAAAATGTTGTCTATCTGCTATGATAGTAATAAGTATGGACGCTAGGAGGTCAAGCGCATGAGTATTAGAGTAGAAAATACCCCGAATCCGAATGCAAAGAAATTCACAACTGATAAAATGATTTTCGAAGGGAATGGCAGTGTTTCTGTTATGCCTGGGCAAACGAGTGAATACGGCATCATGAATCAGCTGATGGCAGTTGAAGGTGTCGATAATGTATTCGGCTTCCAAAACTTCATTACAATTAACAAACTGCCGAACGCAGATTGGGATGCACTTTCTTCAAAAGTCGTCGCAGTAATGGAAGAAGAAGGTTATTAAAAAGCTGAGGAGCTACTAGATGCTCCTCAGCTTTTATTTGTCTTTCCGGAAGAAACCGTAGATACCTGCTGTCTCGACAACGTTCATGAAAGCAGCTGGATCCACTTCCTTGATGATATGCTCCAAATCATACAATTCATAACGTGTAATAACAAGCATCAGCATATTCTTATCTTGTTTTGTGTAACCGCCTCGAACTGGAATAACAGTAATGCCGCGAACCATTTTGTTGTAGATAGCTTGTTGGAGCTCGTCCGATTGAGAAGTGACAATCATAGCAGTTACTTTTTCATAACGCGTATGAATGGCATCAATGACTCGGGTAGAAACATATAAGGTGACGAGCGTATACAAGGCGTTGGCAGGCTCATTAAGTATACCAGCAAGAAGAATGATAATTCCATTTAACATAAGGAAGTAGGTACCTACAGGTCTATCTTTCAAGCGAGACAGAATCATGACAACAATGTCCATACCCCCTGTAGAAGCACCCCACTTCAATGTAAGACCAACACCCACACCAGCAATTACTCCGCCAAACACTGCGTTTAGAATAATATCATCCGAAAGTGCGTGAATCGGCAGCAGCTCCAGCATGACAGTCATACAAGCAACAGAAAAGAGGCTGTAGATTGTAAAGCCTTTTCCTACCTTCATCCAGCCTAAAATGGCTACTGGAACATTTAATAAGAAGAGCCAGATTCCCGTACCAATTGCGGTCGTTCCAACTACTTGCGCAAAGAAATCATATAAAAGCTGGGCAGCACCGGTAAACCCACTGCCGTATACACTTGCAGGTATTAAGAAGAAATTCAATGCGACCGCATTAAGCAGGGCACCGAATATAACAACAATGATTCGTTTCAGTTCAAAATAAAACAACTATGTACCTCCTTCTAAAACACTCCTAAAAAAAGCTTGCGCAGAACAGCAGAAAGCTATTCCTGCGCCAAGCCTGCGAATCATTATAGCGAAAATGAAAGCAAAAGAAAATAGTTTTATTATGTAAGGAGCAAAAAAGCTCCCTGATCAGATCATGCACGTATTTTCACATTATTGTGGCGCAGCCAGTAATCAATTTGTGCCAAATGCGCCAGCAGCTGCGGCCCTGTCATCAATTGACCGAACCATGGCGCTGTCACATCCTGCCCCTTGCTTTTCACAAGCGCCTCAATTTCTTTGCGGTCGAATAGATCGAATAATCGCGCATCGTTATCTCGCAAAATTTCTTCCATCCATGTGACAACAGCTGCCGTATACACTGGATTATGTGTTTTCGGATAAGGGCTCTTCTTCCGGTACAGCACCTCATCTGGCAGAATACCTTCAAGGGCCTTTCGCAAAATGCCCTTTTCCTTATTGCCATGTGTTTTTATTTCCCACGGTATGTTCCACACATATTCCACTAAGCGATGATCACTAAACGGAACACGAGCCTCAAAGCTTGCTCCCATGCTCATCCGGTCCTTCCTGTCGAGCAATGTCGGCATGAACCAGTGCATATTCAAATAAAACATCTGTCTTCGTTTTGCTGCTTCCGCTTCCTCGCCCGGCAGCTGTGGTGTTTCATCGATGGTAGCTTGATATCTGCTAAGCATATAGCCGTGCAAATCTAAATCTTGCTGCCATTCTTTTTTGAGCAGGTTGTTCCGAACTTGCGCGGATCGAATCCATGGGAAACCATCTCTGTTGAGATCTTCTTCCCGATAAAACCATGGATAGCCTCCAAATATCTCATCGGCACATTCCCCAGATAAAGCCACAGTCACATCTTCTTTAATCCGCCCGCAGAACCAAAACAGAGAGGCGTCCACGTCTGCCATGCCCGGGAGATCGCGGAGAATCGTTGCTTCTTTCAATGAATCAGCAAGCAAGTGATTATCCATCACATGCGTCGTGTGATGCGTATCGAAAGCTTTTTGCATCTTTTTCACGAAGGTCTGATCGCTCTCTGGCTGGAATTCGCTTTTCTTAAAGTATGTGTCGTTGCCGTCAAAGTCAATGGAGAATGTAGACAACTGCCCTTTGCCTGTTTCTTTATAGTGATTGGCTGCAATCGCAGTAATGGCGCTGGAATCAACGCCGCCAGAAAGGAACGTGCCAAGCGGTACATCCGAAACAAGCTGCCGCACTACTGCATCTGTCAGCAGCTCCCGCACAGTTGCTGCCGTTTCCTCTATAGAGTCAATGTGCTCTTTGCTTTCGACATTCCAATAACGTGTCAGTTTCAAACCGTTTCGGTCGAACTTTCCAACATGGCCTGCTCGCAGTTCGTTAATGCCTTTAAACACGCCATGACCAGGTGTCCGGGATGGACCAAGTGAGAGAACCTCTGAAAGACCATCTTGATCCAGAACTGCCTCTGCTTCGGGATGAGCAAGAATCGCTTTTATTTCTGATCCAAATAAAAGTCCGCCATCTTGTTCCATATAAAAGAAAGGCTTTACTCCTAATCTGTCTCTAGCAAAGAAAAGCGTTTCTGATTTGTCATGCCAAATAGCGAAAGCAAAAATTCCGTTAAACTTTTCAACACATGCTTCCTGCCATTCTATATAACTCTTTAGCAGCACTTCCGTGTCAGAATGACCTTGGAAGGTCCATCCGCGCTGCAGCAGCTCTTTGCGGATATCTTCTGTGTTGTAGAGCTCTCCATTATAAACTAATGTATAAGTACCGCGTCCATCGGTGTACTGCATCGGCTGTTTGCCGCCTGCAGCATCTACCACGATTAGTCGTCTATGTCCGAACAACACATGCGACGCACCCCAATCGTTATACTCGTCTGGCCCTCTTTTTGATAAAGTCTGTGCCATCTTTTGAATCACAGGCTGTTCTTGTGTCAGGTTTCGTTTAAAGTTAATCCACCCAGTAATACCGCACATTTTGCCGCTCTACTCCTTTACTCGCCGATTTCATGTCAATAGCCGTTACTTCTACAACATATGAAAAGCGGCGATAAACGTGAGTATTGAAAAAAGCCTGCCATAAATGGCAGACTTATGCAGGCAAAAAGCCCATCGGCAAAATACCGAAGCCAAGCAGCAGTGTAATTACTAGTGCGATAAAAAAGATAATCCACCATGCTTTTGCTGATTTTTCCTTTTTCATTTTGACTAAGATCATTTCCATGCAGATAACAACAATCAAGCCAGCAATCCCTTTGATAATTGCTTGGACAGTAAAGGAAGATCCAGATGCGTCAAAGTATCTCCATAATAATACAAAGCCAGTATACAAGATGACCAAATAATCCAAGCGCAGAATCATGTGCGGAATCGTTGCTTGTTTGCTTTTCTTCTCGTTGTACAGAACAAGTGCCGCAAAGAAGAGCACGATTCCAAGGCCCCAGCCAATAATATGCGTCAATATCATGCCGTCCATTATGTACCTCCTATTGAACAATTCGCTTCTATCATACCATGATTCCCTTTAATTCGGCATCAAGACACCCGCTGCATCTTTTTCTTCCGCAATGGCTGTATTTTTCCGTATGTCAGTATACGCCACAGCCACTCCACAGGTCCGAATGTATAATAACGGAACCACATACGGCTCACAATTACTTGAAGAATGAATACACCTAAGACGAAAGCAACAAAGCCAATCAAGGAGAACGATGCATATAATCCAAAACCGACATGATAAAACAGGAAGAACATGAAGACCGATTGGAAAAGGTAGTTAGATAACGACATACGTCCGACATAGCTGAGCTGATGAGCAATCCAGCTGAAAACAGGCAGCCGAGAAACAAGCGTGATGAAAGAAAGGTAGAACAACGCACATGCAGGGCCACCAATAGAATCTTGCGCAATACTCAGCCAAAGCGGCGAACCAATTAAGTATGGGCCAGCCTTGAAGATAAGAAAAATAGCTCCTGTAATGACTGTGAACCAGAATAGCTTGCGGCGATTTGCGACAGGATCATGCAGCAGTTTTGTGCGTGCCAGGTAAGCGCCGAGCATCAGCAGCGGTAAAATCATGAAGATACCCATGATGATACCCCCGACACCATTCGAGCTTGACCAGTCTATCCAGTTTTGCTGAAGAATATCTCCATAGGACCCGTGTCCGTAAGCAGCAAGTTTATTTGGAGTATCCATAGCCTCCACCATGTACGCATCCATCTCGCCTTCTGGCAGAAGTGAACCTAGAAGCGAACTCATTGTTAACAAAATGACAACCGGTATTAGCAGGATCGGAATCATCATCAGCAACACCCATCTTGGTGTATAAAGAAATGGAATGAGTAATAAACCTAAAATTGCATATGTAAACAAAATATCACCATGCCATATGAGAAAGGCATGAATCGAACCTAAAACGAGCAATACAAGCATTCGTTTGCTTAAAAACCAGCCTGGTCTGATACCATCTCGTTTTCGGCTGTCAAAAATAAGCTGCATTCCAAAGCCAAACAGGATGGAAAACAACGTATAAAAACTGGCCTGGAAAAAGATATCAATGCCGCCGAGCAAAACATTATCAAGTGCTGAATTCCATTCTGGCGAATCCATTCCTGGCATATAGTAAGGCGATCCGAATGATGGTGCGTTCACCATAAAGATACCAAGAATAGCTGCTCCTCTTGCTGCATCAATCCAGTTTAAGCGCCTTGTCTGCGGCATAGCTCGTAATTTTTCGTTCATGTGTTTCCACCTTCCTTATTCATATTAGTCCAGATGTACCAATTCAGAAATATAGATGGATACAAGCTGTCAGAATTGCTAAAATTAGTATATCACATGCTTTCGCAGCAGAGAGGAATGTTTTATGTTTAAAAAGCTAGCTTCAGACGCTTTAGGTCTATCCGATATTGGTAAGATTATTCCGCCTAGTGATTATGATAAAACAGATGCCGATGACTATGTAATGAATGAAGATAATGAAAAAATCTATTTCCTGATTAAAACAAGACAAGATGAATACTGCTTTACCAATCTAGCAATCATTCATGTAGATGGGGAAAGTGCTGTTTCCTCTAAGCGCACACTGCGACGTTACCCATACATGCAGCACCGTATCAGCAATGTTTATTTAGAAACAGCTGGAAAAGTTGACTTAGATATCGAAATTAAATTCACAATCGACGGTCAAGCCATCAGCATTGATGTAAAAAAAGACCAGATCGATCAATTGAAAGATTTGTACAAAGCTTTACTGCGTATTGCTGAAATAAACTATGAAAACAGCTTGTATACAGATATGGCACATACGAGCCTCGATAAAGCTGCTGCTATCCTCCAGCAATCCCGCTATACGGATGGAACGTTGGATGATACATACAAAAAACTTACCGAATTCGGTTTCGAATGGTTGTCTTCTACCAAAGATAGATACCACACACATGACTTTGGTTCCGTTTATGAGAAATATATCAACAACTAAGAAAGAAGGAAGCTGGGACAAAACAAGATTAATTCATCCTAAAAGCAAACGATGACTAGATTCATACTTTTTCATGCAGCCCTCAGACGGCTGCTGCTTTCCAAATCTAGCTGTTATTGTCGGACAAGAATGGCTTTTGAAGTAGATGCCGACAAGAAAATCGCTTTTTATTTTCGAGGAGTCTACGTATTCTTTCTATACTAGTAAGGGTCCTCATAACAAGAATCAGCGCAGGAAATACACGGAGACTCCCGCGGGAGTCTCCGTGTATTTCCCAAGCGATGCTCTCATCTTCGCTTACAATGCAAAAAATCCAAACAATACTGCTTTTAATTGCAGTATTGTTTGGATTTTTAAATAGCTTGGACAGTTATGCCCCAGCCTCCTCCTTTTTTTGATTAAAGCGGTCCTTCCCAAACACCATCGTATTTTTTATTAGAACTCAGTACTTGGTGTGCGAATGTGCACACAGGGACGATTTGTTTATCCTGTTCCTGCGCATACGCAACTACACGATCTATTAATTCAGTGCCAAGGCCATCACCTTGCATGTCCTCTTTTACTAATGTATGGTCTATTACAATATCATCTGTCTCTCGAAAGGACACTTCTGCATCTGGCTCTTCCTTGTTCCCGACAAAGAAACGTCCCTCGTCTTGTTTTATCTCAGCCATTCTTTAGCCTCCTTTTTCTTCTTTTGCTTTTACTCTACCCTCCTATTCTGACAGGTATGCATCTTGCCCATTCTGGTTTGGTTTCTATTTATTATGGGAAAGGTTAGAAGAATAACTTCAATGAGAGAGGCGTCTTCTATGCTTACCAAACTTTTACCAAAATCAGTACGAAAATTTATACATATGTCGCACAGACAGCGGAAGCATGAATTGCAGCAAAATTTATGGGTAATGCCAACGATATATATATTAGGAACGCTGCTTCTCGTCTCCATCCCATTATTATTAGATCTTCTTTTAGACTTACCTTACTACACAACGGGATTTTTTAATGCTACCGCTGCAAACACAGGGACACTCGTTAGTGTGTTAGTAAGCGGTACTTTGCTGCTTGCTGCTTATACACTGAACTCCATTCTCGTTGTTCTGACAAGCTTCAGCTCAGAATATTCACCAAGAATGCTGTTTAACTTTATATCCGATCGTACAACACAGCATATATTAGGCCTTTTCTATGGAAGTTTCGTATTTATGCTTATTTCATTCCTCTTTGTCACAAACAGTTCCAGAGATTATTTCACAGCTGTGCCAATTTCCTGCACACTCGTTACACTAGCTGCCGTCATTGGCTTTACTATCTTTGTGAACCACACGACAAATTGGATGCAGCTTCATAATATTGTAGATGCCATGAAAGATGAGTCAGAAAAGATTATAAAGT
The DNA here is from genome assembly GCF_019056395.1 of Terribacillus sp. DMT04. Classification (NCBI taxonomy): domain Bacteria; kingdom Bacillati; phylum Bacillota; class Bacilli; order Caryophanales; family Bacillaceae; genus Terribacillus; species Terribacillus sp. DMT04. Next base: position 1,080,505 of record NZ_CP077639.1, on the reverse strand, counting down.
CTACAATAATCGACGAACTAGAGCCTTACCGCGCCGATGAACCAGGCTATACCTTTGAAGATTACCCTGCGTATACCTATAAAGCTTCCAATGCAGGATATGTTCAGCTGATTAATTTTAATGACATGATTAAACAGGCAAAAGAAGATAACATTGTTGTTAAAATGGAGGCCAAATCAGGTGATTTCGTATTAAATGGTAACTGCTTATTCAGTTATCGAGGTCCCGGTGCTCAAGATCTGAAGGTGGAAAGATACAGCAAGCTCATTCAAGTTGGACATAAAAGATCCGAAATCCAAGACGTTGAAATGAGTATGAATAAATTGAGTGAAGTTGCCATTAAATCAATTGGAAATGATGATCCAACTTCTGCCATTAATACCTTCCATCAAATGGCAGTATTGATGATTAATATGGATGCATCCACTACCCTGCATCCTTATCTTCAGGATGATGAAGAGCAGACACGTGTTGTCTATGATTCCGTCACTTTCTCCACCTATTTGTACGAAGGATTTGGGAGAATCCGTCATTATGCAGGAGAAGATTATTTATTAATAATTGAGATGATGCAGATATTCATTCGATTGACTGATTCCATTTCAGAAAAAAATTATACAGTAATTTGGGAATTTGCCAAAGACACCGTATTCAACGTTCCTAGATCTGCTTTCTTTCATGCCGATCGCGACCGCCTGCTCCAAAACATGAAAGAATTGGCTGATGCCACGGGACATACGATGGAATATTATGCAATAGAACGCTACCTAAAGACCACTTAAAAAGGAGACAGCCATCACATGAGCTGTCTCCTTTTATTATAATTGCCGTAAAATCCCTTTGTCGAAAAAGTAAAGATACTTTTCTTTGACGGGCCTTTTCCATATCCGCTCAATGGCAGTGGCATATAGTTCAATCTGTACACGGTATTTCTCCATCAGAACATCTGCTCGTCTTTCTGGATCGTCTCCAAATAACGTGTCTGTTTTGTAGTCGATCAGTACTAAACCATCATTTTCTACAATAATTTGGTCTACGACTCCTTGGACGACTACCTTATCAGAAGCAGCTCCCGACCAATCGTTATACAGTTCATTCGCAGGCAGCGCTAATGTAAATGGCGTTTCCCGATAAGATTGTTCGGCCTGACGGATACGCTCCGCAAGAGGGGAAGCTAGGAAATCAAGTATCTTCTCTCCATCAATTGCCGCTAATGCTTCTTGCTGCAGAAACTCTTTTTCTACTAATTCTAGAAGGAATTCATCTAGTTTTTGTTTACTCCACTCTTTATGGAGATCCAGCTGCTGCAATACCGCATGAACAGCGCTGCCTCGTTCTGCTGGCGTAAGTTCCTTCGATTCCTGCAGAAAACGCGGTCTGCTGGCAATTGGAGCTCTTTGCTGAATCCGATTTACGACTCGACTATCGCTATAGCTATCCCGAATTTCCCGCTGCCGTTTAATTTCTGTTACTGTCTGTTTGGCACGAAATCTCGTAGCTTCCGCGTACGGATAATGATACGTCAGCCGGTCCTCTACTTCCGCTTTCCAGTCTGCAGTTTCTTCACCAGGCTGCCAGTTGCTAATACGCTGGAGCAGCTCCTGGTTTGCTTCTTCTGCTTGCTCCTCTGCCAGCACGTAATCTTTGCTAGCTTGCAAGCTGATTCGCCACTTGGATTGGTCCTGTGTGATTTCTTGCGGCAGATTTGCAGCGAGCTCATCGGCACGAAGTTCTTCTGCCTGCTCATGCCGCATCAATGCAGGTGCTACCCAATCCAGATAAGATGTCGCTTCTAAACGGTAATAAGATGGCAGCACCCAGTCAGGGTGTTCGGCTACCTGCCGCCATTTTTGCAGCTTTTTGTCTAAAGAAGCCACGTTACCGACCATGACAAGCTTTTCCTTCGCTCGTGTCAACGCTACATATAGTACCCGCATTTCTTCGGCTAATGATTCACGCTGCTTCTCCGCTTTTAACGCATGGTAAATCAACGTAGGATACATAAGCCGTTTCGAAGGGTCGATATATTTACTGCCAAAACCCAAGTCTTTATGCAGCAAATAGCGCTCCCGAAGATCTTGCTGATTGAACATCTTATCCATAGCGCCGGTAATAACGACTGGGAATTCAAGTCCTTTACTTTTATGAATAGTCATAATGCGGACGACATCTTCCTGCTCACCTAAAGCTTTGGCAGCTCCCAAATCATCTCCGCGTTCTTCCATTCGTTCAATAAACTTTACAAAGCGGAACAGCCCCCGGAAGGATGTGTTCTCATAATTGCGCGCCCGGTCATACAGCGCACGTAAATTCGCTTGACGCTGGCGGCCGCCTGGAATACCTCCGACAAAGTCATAATAACCTGTTTCTCGCATAATCGACCAAATGAGGGCAGATAATGCACCTTGCCTAGCTTCCATCCTCCAGCTGTGCAGCCATTCCAGCAATCGTTCAATTTTTACAGAAATAGCATCCTTTGCTGTTTTCGCATAAGATCTTGCTGCTTCAAAATAACTGCTTCGCTGATCAGCTAAGCGAATCTTGGCAAGATCGTCTTCCTTCAGCCCAATGATTGGCGAGCGCAGAACAGCTGCGAATGGGATATCTTGCAGTGGATTATCGATTATTTTCAGCACGCTCATCATTACTTTGATTTCAATTGCTTCCAAGTAACCAGTCGAAAGCTCCGCGTATACCGGAATACCTTGCTGCTTCAATTCATCAACAATAGCTGGCGCCCACGTCATAGAGCGCAGCAGAATGACAATATCGCGATACTGAAGATCACGCTGTTGCTGCGTGCTTTTATCGACGACTTGCATCGCCCCTTCGCCTTCATGTCCAATCCATTGCTGAATCATCCGAGCGTAAGCACGCCCTTCCAGCTGCGCCTTCTCCAAATCCTCTACCATTTCTGTATCAGTATCCGCCTCGTCTGTTTCCTCCGATCCATCTCGGTTAATAACAAGAAGCTCAACGTCAGTGTCTGCTTGTTTGAGCTCATCGTACATCGTATTGGCATAAATCAGCTCAGCTTCCTTCTCGTACTGCATCTCCCCGACATCCTCTGAAAACAGCTGACGAAAAATATAATTTGCTCCATCCAGTACTTGCTGGCGGCTTCGGAAATTGCTGGCGAGATCAATGCGCATACCAGGATGATCTGCGTCGGAAAAGGCTTTGTATTTCGTTAAGAATAACGATGGCTCCGCATGCCGAAATCGATAGATACTCTGTTTGACATCCCCAACCATAAATATATTCCCGCTTCCCGAACGGTCGGAAAGCAAGGTGACCAGCGTCTCCTGCACCAAGTTTGTATCTTGGTATTCATCTAAAAGCAGTTCCTTGAAACGGCTTTGATAGCTTTCGGCAATAGCAGAGGGAACAATATGTTGTGGATTACTATTTTCGTCTATCAGCACTTCCAAGCAAAAATGTTCCAAGTCTGAGAAATCGACTAAAGCCCGCTCGCGTTTTTCCGATTGATAGCGGATGCGGAACTGTTTAACAAGCAGAGCCAGCTGCTGAATGGATGGATAAAGCTCTTGCATATCAGCCAAGTAAACTTCCAGGTTTCGTGCAAACCAGTCCCCGGCAAGCTTGCCCCATCTTTTTTTATAAGAATCGCGCAATGCCTTCGCCTGTGCTTTTTTTGTATCATCACATTCTACTTTTTTAGCCGGCAACCGGCCGAATGACTGCTCTTTAATAAAACGAACGGCGTCATTCCAGCTGCCGCTTACAAGTTCTGTCGCTTTGGCAATGAATTGCTTCTCGGCTTCAAAGGTTTCGGCATAATGATATGGTCCATCTGGTTCTCGCGTCAGTGCTAATGCCTGCTCTGCTTCCTGCAGCATAGCATGCAGCTGATCATTTGCTTCCCGCTTTAATACTTGCAGCCATGGAAGCTCTTCTTCTTCCTCTATTGCTGCGACATCATATAATTGTGCCATTTGATCCAGCCATGTGTCTGGATACGGATTCTGCGTCGCAAAATCATACAGCTTGAGAATGAGGTCCTCTACTTCCAAATCATTTCGATCATTACTAAAACGATCAACAACACCGAAGAAAGCAGCTTGCTCCTCGCCTTCTTTGCCATACCATTCTTCCAGCAAATCACCCATTACTTCTTGGCGGATCAAGTCTGCTTCCAAGTCATCTGCAATACGGAAGCTCGGATCCAAATCTAGCATATACGCATACTTTCGCACTACGTCCAGACAAAACGAATGGAGCGTGGAAATAGATGCGTGCTGCAGCAAAGAAAGCTGTTTACGAAGATGCTGGGAAGATGGATCTGCTTCCAGGGCTTTTTCAAGCGCAGTTCCGATTCGACTGCGCATCTCCTGTGCAGCTGCATTTGTAAACGTAACGACGAGCAGCTGATCGATATCGACTGGATCGTCTTGATTCACTAGCTTTTGAATGATTCGTTCTACCAGTACAGCTGTTTTCCCTGAACCTGCTGCCGCTGCTACTAAAATATCATGTCCTTTCGCGTCAATCGCCAGCTGCTGTTCATTTGTCCACTGAACCATCTTGTTCCACCTCCTTCTTGATGCTATTTAATACTTCGTCATCCTTCATATCTTTTATGGCACGGTATTGATTGCTGGCGAGTGATGCATCAAATTGGCATACTGCCTTAAAGTCACAAAATGTACATGCGCTCCTATCATGATGGCGATACGGATTCAAATGCACACCGCCATTTGTTATATCAAGACCCGCTTGTTCCATCAAAAATCTTGTATGCTGCTGCAATGCACGGAATGTATCTTGATCGGCTGTCTGGGAACCAGAACGAAAAGCCCCATCCTTTTTCAGCCCTGCCGGAATGATTTTACTCATGCCAGATTCAAGTGACGTATCCATCATACGCGCAACCGATTCGTTTTCCAGCAGCATCCCTTGCATCTTGAACTTTTTAAAGATTTCTTCCTCAATATCTACTTGTGATCTGCTTGATTGGGAGATTAGCGGATTATGCACATGGAAATACAGCACACCCGCAGGAGTTGCCCGCAGTCCAAGCCACTGTTCGGAATGCGACAAAACGACATCCAAATAAGCAAGCATTTGCAGTGCAAGTCCATAGTATACTTCTGTCAGATTCAATGCTTTGCTGCTGGACTTGTAATCAATGATTCGGAGAAACAGCTCTTCTTGATCAATCGCTTTATCTACTCGGTCAATCCGCCCGCGAAGCTGGATGTCATACCCATTCGGCAAAGTCAGTTCAATCGGCGGAAGTGTCTGGTTCTCACCAAAATCAAGCTCCAGTCCGACCGGGGAGAATTTACTTTGTCTTGCTTGCTCACTTAGTGTATAGGCTGCCCGCGAAATAATTTCCTGGAGTTTCTGCTGAATATATTTGAATCGATTCGAGCTGTGAAGGATTTGATTTTGGAGCACTGGCGCCAAATTCCCCATCGCTCGTTTCGCATATCCGGAAGCATCCTCCTTATTCAGCTGTGCATAATTCCGCCCCTCAAGCTGCACCCAGTCCGTAATTTGTTTTAAAGCTTCATGGAATAACTGTCCAATATCAGGTGCGTCTAACTTGTATGTTCGTCTGTTTTCCAAGCCAAGACTGTACTTAGCAAAATGCTGGTACGAACAGCGATAATACGTTTCCATCCGTGACACACTTGCTTTCACCTTTTTGGGGAATAGCTGTTCTTTTGTTTCTTCAGCCAAATCTTCTACTTCGTTTTGATAGAAAAGACTTTGCAAAATTCTGCCTGTCAGCTCTTCTTCGCTCTCATGCAGGATGAACCAGTTTAGAACACTGTCCCAAATCGGATGAATCGGATAGCTGCGCATTTTCCGAGCAAGCTGTGTTGTCAGTGCCGACCGGCTCTGATCAATTGTCGCCACAAAACGAGCTGTGTCGAGACTATCCTCTGGGTCCTGAAGCAACCGCTCATCGCAGCACCAATCAAAGAGATCCTTTACTCGCTGTACAAGCGTGGATGCCATCTTGGCTTTTCCTTCTTGATCACTAATTGGATAACTCACCCACAACCGTTCACTCGCTGCCGTAAAAGCAACGTACATATAAAAACTTTCATCCAGCAGCTGTCGCTTGCTTCCGGCCGCAAGCTGAACACCGTACACAGCCAGCAGTTCTCGGTCTTCTTCGCTGATCAAGCCATCTGGCTTCGGCTTCATTGGCCAAACGCCTTCGTTGACTCCTAACAAAAAAGCACATTTCAGACCGCTCACTTTACTGTGATCAATTGTTCCAACGATGACTTGATCCAAACTTGGCGGAATATGGGCAAATTCAAGTGACTCAAAGCCTGTTTCCATCGTATGACGGAAGACCTGCAGCGAAACGCGCTCTTCCCCAACAATCTCTACTGCTTCATCTAAGAGCTGAAGCACGGCATCCCATACTTGGTCTTGTTCTCTTGCTCGCTCCAATTCGCCGCGTTCATCAAAGGCCATTTGCATTGCTTCCAGCCGCTGCGGAACGTGCAGCTGCTCCAGCCAGTTATAAACCGCAACTGCACGCTCACGGAATGTCTTTCCTTCACGCAGCTTGCGATCAAATTTCTTCATTGCTTCGGCTACTTGGCGGCGATAATGGTTTATCCGCTTTTGCGTCTCCAATTCCTTGTCTGTCTGCCGGCCCGATTCGAATCCGCGGAAACGCTGGAAGATCCAGTCTTCCTTTTGCAGCCACCGATCTCGAGAACGAATTCCATATTCCAAACAATAATTTTCTAGTTCATCGATTGCTTCTTCTGTTAGCGGGTATTCGTCATCAGATTTAGGAATGAGACCTGTCTTCAATACACGAAACACAGCTTCATAACGCCAGTTCCCATCCACAACTTCCATTCCAGAACGAATAAGCTCAAGCAGCGGATGATGAATCATTGGTTTCTTCTGGTCAATAAATACTGGTATATGATAATCAGCAAATACAGTTTCAATTAATTCGTGATATACATCAGCTTGTCTAAGCAGTAAGGCGATGTCTTGATAGCGATAGCCTTTTTCACGTACAAGCGTCACAATCTCCTGTGCTGCACCTTCAACCTCTGCTCGCGGGTGGACCGCTTGTGCCAGTGTTACCGGCACTTCTTCTTTTACAGCAGGAGCCGGACGTGTCTCAAAATGTTTTTCCAAATGGAGAAAAGCAGGATTATGACCAAAACGGCCTTCCGCTGGATCCAGTTTCTCTATTGCGGTAATTGGCACATTTCGCTCTTGTGCTGTTTGCTTTACCTGCACAAATGTCTCATGTGTGCGCGCGAACAAATCCAGTTCATCCACATCCTCACGATCCGCACCGTCTAATGTCAGTGTCACCGTTACCTGTTTCGCCTCGGTCATCAAGCTGCCAATCACTTCTAGCTCTTGGGGGGTGAACTGATGGAAGCCATCCAAGTATATTTCTGAATCCTTCACGGAACGGGACAGCGGTATTTTAGATGCCAGCAAATGCAGCTGATCTTCACTGTCAATATATTTATCCCGCAAAAGGGCAGTAAGTCTATCGTAGATATAACTGATATCTTCCAGCTTGTCCCGAAGTGAACCTTCATTAGAATGGGGCTGCTGGAACTGCTCCATCTCGCGAATCTGATCATGAAGCAGCTCAGGTGTTATGCGATAACGCTTCAATTCCGTAATCATGTTCTCCAGCTGTTCCATAAAGCCGTTCTTCTCAATCGCCTTCTGAAACACATTCCAATCTGATTTTCTTTCCTCTGTAATTTTACGCAGCATCATTTGGACACCAGTCGAGGTAATAAACTGTTTCGTTGCCCCGCCCGTTTCCTGCAGTACATACCAGGCCAGCCGGGATAAGCTATAAACTTGTGCCCGAATGCTTCCTTCTACGCCAGTTTGTCTGATCAGCGCTTGCTCTTGCTGAAAAGTCATTTGATCTGGCACTAAATAGAATATATTCGGCCCCATTGGGTCTGTTTGCAGCTTGTCTGCGATTTCATCCAGACAAGCACGTGTCTTGCCGGCTCCGGACCGGCCAATTATAAAACGTACACCCATGCTAGGCTTCACTCCTGTCTTCCAATCTAATATTCTTATTTTACCACGATACGTGCAGCAAAGGAAAAAAGATAAGCACGTTTGTTCGCTTGCATTTACTGGAAGCAGTGGCATAAAACGCTCAATTAACTTAATGGCGATTAAGTAGAGAATTACATCTTAGGTATAACTCCCCTCCGGCAGTCCAGCTAAAAAAGCCGAAGCAATTCTGGGAACCATACCTCAGAATTGCTCGGCTTTTCGTTTGTTAAGATTCTGGCGTTACAATCTCTAATTACTAAGTCCTGATGCTGACATTGGCCAAAACTGGGCGTCAACTTTTCCGACGACTTTTTCAATTGGTATAAAGCCGAATGAGCGGCTGTCCAGGCTATCTCTGCGGTTATCACCCATAACAAACAGCATACCTTCTGGAACTGTTTCTTGCTCCGTAACTTCTTCCAGTGTAAAATCTCTGGTTAGCGGACCATCAACTTTATCTCGATAATTTTCCAAGTAATGTTCGGGTCTGTATACACCATTGACAAACAATTGATCATTATGAACTTCGACTGTATCTCCCGGCATTCCGATGACTCGCTTTACATAGTCTTCTTCTTTTGTTGCATGAAATACGATGACATCAAAACGTTGAATACTGGATGCATCATCCATGAATTTATTTACCATTAGGAAGTTTCCATCCTGCAAGGTAGGCTCCATTGACTGTCCGTCCACACGGTAATCCGCAAATATTAATTCTCTAGCAAAGAAGAACACAAGCAATATACCGCCTAAAGAGAGGAACCACTTCCAGCGCTTTGTCTTTTTCATGTGTTTTCCTCCGGTGTAAGTGTTTTGCAACACTTTACCCCGAGCTAGGATGCTTTAATCCTTATGAGACTGCTCTAGTTTTTTGCTTTTCTTCTTCAATCTCGTTTCCACATACTTTCCGATTATCCAGAAGAGGATAATCGCTCCCGCTACAACAACAGCTTTTATTGGATTTTCAGCAAACGAACTCAGGCTGTCCCCTACATAAGCAATTGAGAAAATCATCAATGCTTTACCGAGAATAACCGCCAGTACAAATTGCTGCAGACTGACTCTCGATAATCCAGCTACTACATTAATGATAGCGGAAGGCGAGAATGGGAAGCATAACAGTATAAAGAGCGGACCAAAGCCATGACGGTCTAGCCACTCGGTTATTTTCTTTACTTGCTTATTATTCCGCAGCCAATTGATCATACGTGTATGACGGTATCGCCGAATCAGCCAAAACACCGAGATTGCGCCAAGTGATGTACCAATCCAGGAATATAGAAAGCCCCATAGCAGACCGTATGCCACTGTATTAGTTAAGACGAATACAACGAGCGGCAGAAATGGCAGAAAACTCTCCAAGTAGGGAAGTGCAATGCCGGGTATAGGACCCAAATTTTCATATTTATCTAACAGGGACCTTACGTAATCGTCCCATGTTCCATTGCGGAACATTTCCATAACATCGTTCCAACTAAAGCCTAAGAGCATCTAACCATTCTCCTATTCCCTGCAAAAAACATCTTTTTTTCCATTCTATACGAAAAGTCCAAGCATGCAAAGTCTGCTGGATCATCCCTTCTTTTCCTGCATTTGGATAATCAATTATAAATTACCGATATAATCCTGTTTTCACTTTACAAGCAATCGGGTATAATGGAACATATGTTCGTAATAGGGAGGGAAGGCAATGCGTTGTCTTAGTGAGTCGGAATACAGGCTGGGATCACGGTTTCTGTTTTTATCTATGGCCATTGTTGTTCTGCAGCAGGACATCCAGATTGTAGAGGAAGGAAAGCACAAAATTAAGGCCTATCTGCTGCATACATTACAGTCTTTGGAGAAAGCAGCTTTAGAGGAGCGCCGACAGCTGCGTTCCAAACTCCGAGCATGTAATATGCAAATCGTGACAGCTGAAAAAAATGATGCTTTTACTACCTTCCTGTTTATTACAAAAGAATGCGAAGAGAAGCGAAACTACTTTAACCCCGCCATACGAAAGAAAGTCGAGGCGATTCTGCTAGAGCTTACGCAAAGGGTTCCGCAATCTGGTCCCCGCCATACTTCCACAAATGCCTGATGCGCTTGTCCAGTAAGAATCTGTATTGGGCTGTGCGTTGTACTTGGTTCATCATAGAGCCATAAGATACATCAAGTGTGAGGGTATGCCCATTTTTGAAGATGATGCGTGTACGCTGATGAGGTGCAGCTTCCATGAGTTTAATGTGGGAATGAGATATCCAGGAGCACGTATGGGAAAGCGGCGAAGAAGTAGGGAAAAAATACATACCACTGACAGGGTCAATTGATATTGGCGCTTTATGCGTGATTCCGCAAATTTCTTTAACACCCGCCTGTCTTCCTTTCAAACTGCTTCCATAAAACTTACAAGCTAAGTCGATGAATTTACTTGGAGGGGTGCGATACGAATAGCTGTTTTCTGTTTCCAGTACTTCGCAGCCAGGATGACCGTTTTCTAGGATTTTCGGCAATACCGCCATCGTAAGCGGTGTAAGTTCTGCCACTGCAGGACTTTGATTTATCATTATGTCATTCCTTTCTGATGCAGGAAAAGAAGGATTACTTTTACAATAGCAAATAAAACGTCGAAAAACAGCAGAATTTTGCTTTCTTAATAGAAACCTTACAATTTAAAGCAGAAGCAAGATGTTTATCACTGCTTCTGCTTGTTTTCGATATATTCTTTTATTGTTTCAATTCGGTCCTGCATGGGCGGATGGGTTGAACGCATCCACGTTATAATCGGCCAAGGATCTGGATCACCTTTGGATACGCTTTGCATTTTTTGAAACATACGAATTCCAGCTTCCGTATCAGGTGCATGCTCAAGTGCATAGGCATCCGCTTGCTGTTCCATTTCCCGCGAAACGTATAACGATACAGGCTGACTGACAAGCTGAAAGGCAGTCAGCATGAGCAGGAAAAGAGGCACAGCTTGCAGCTGATGCGCCTGCAGCCGTCTCTTGGCCAAATAGTTAGCAGAAAGTCTTTTTGTCACCCACAAAAGCAGGAGTCCAAGCACAAGAAAGCCTGCTGTGCCCCAATACACATGATGCAGCACATAATGTCCGATTTCATGCGCCACAATGAACAGCACCTCTTCCTGCTCCAAGCCTTCTATCGTAGTATCGTAGAGGACAACACGCGCACTATCAAATACTCCCGTCACGTACGCGTTATACGTCACCGTATCTGAACTCTTTCCTATCTCCAGGAGTGTGGCATCCGGAATACCAGCTTCAGCAGTCAGCTGTTGAATTTGTGTACGCAGCTGTCCTTCTCGTAAACGATGAAAATCCTCATAAAGCGGATCAATCCAGATTGGCTGTACATAAACGACAAAGAAAGCGCACGGTACGAGCATAACCCAAAGAAGAATCCACCACTTTTGCGGAAACTTTTTCATAAGCAGCTGTGAAAGATAGACTACTGCTGTCACAGCCAAATAAAGCAGCAGTAAACTTAATGCATACTCCCGCAGCCAGTCAACAAAGGGCTGTACACTAATAGCTGCATGTCGCGCATTCCAGTACCCCGCTAGCCGAAACGGCAGCTGAACGACGCCGTACAGCAAAACTAGAACCAATACAAAGACAGCTGCGGCTGGCAGCCTGGAGAGTTGTCTTTCCAGACTAGCCGCAAGCTCCTTCCAGCGTTGGCTTTTCCAGACGATATACAATAACACTGGCAATAAAGGAAGACGTGAGAAATATACCGCATGCCCGATACTGGCGTAACGGCTTGCATCCGTATGAAGCTCCGGATAAATGAATGGAAAGAAGATCCATATAGCGATCACATACAAACTATAAGCAATTACGAGCCGTCTCATCATATTCCTCCTAGAAAAAAAGAGACGGCCCGCAGGTCGTCTCTATGCTAATTAATACATCAAATCGATGAGGTCATCTTTTTCAATCTTGCCAAGATAATGGCTTACATTCACATCTGCCAGCGCTTGCTGAATGGCAGCTCGCTCATAGCGTACACCTTGCAGTTTTTCCTCAAGTTCGCTAACTTCTCCAACGCCGAAGTAGTCACCGAAAATACGGATTTGCTCAATCATCCCTTTTTTCACGTCTAAACGAACGTCGACATTTCCTGCCGGGAACTTGTGCGTTTGCTGGATATTGAAGCTAGGTGATTTACCGTAGTTCCACTCCCATTGCTGGTATCGTTCTTCGCTCAGTTTGTGGATAGCCTTCCAATCTTCTTCTGTCAGTTTGTAACGCGGTACATCTTTTGTATCTTCGACGTTGAAGATATAACGAAGCAGCATATCTCTGAATTCGTCCATCGGAAGTTTGTGATCCATGAATTCAGAGATATTCGCTACACGGCTGCGAATCGATTTGATTCCCTTCGATTCGATTTTCTCTTTCTTCACCTTTAGCGCGGAAACAACATGTTCAATTTCTGAATCATACATCAATGTACCGTGGCTGAACATGAGACCTCTTGTAGAGAATTGTGCGTTTCCTGAGATTTTTCTTTCGCCTACAAGTAAGTCATTTCGTCCTTTTAACTCTGCCGGTACACCAAGCTTGTTCAAGGCATCTGTTACTGGTTTTGTAAACTTAGCAAAATCTTGGAAGCTATTGCCGTCATCTTGTGTGATAAAGCTGAAGTTTAAATTTCCAAGATCATGGTACACGGCTCCGCCTCCGGATAAGCGGCGCACCACATGAATGCCATTATCGTCTACATATTTCGTATTAATCTCTTCAATTGTATTTTGATTCCGACCAATAATAATAGATGGCTCATTTATGTAGAAAAGCAAATAAGTATCGTCTTTTCCGAAATTTTTTAAAACATATTCTTCGATAGCAAGATTAATCCTCGGATCGTTAATCCCTTCATTATCAATAAAGCGCAAAATAAAAACCCCCAGTGTCAATAAATGTTCATCCTAGTAATATTCTACCGAAACCGGAGCCTGATAGCAATTCAGACAAAAAGGGAAGGTGTTACCCTTCCCACGTCAAACCTTCATAAGCGAGATTCACTTTTCCGCCAAAGACACTGCTTGCTTGCTCTAACAGCTGACGATGCTCTCCGAAATGCGGCAGATGACTTAGAAACAACGTCTTTACACCAGCTTGTTCAGCAATTCCTCCGACTTGAAGACTATTCATATGACCGGCTGCTTCCCCATCCTGGTCTTGGTAGAAGTTGCAATCGGTAATAAGAAGATCCGCTCCTTTACTGAATTCCGCCCATTCATCCAAATAACTGGAATCAGCTGTATACACTATATCCGATTCGCCATCTGAGATACGCATACCATAGCAAGGTACTGGATGTTTTGTTTTCATAAAGCTAATCACAAAAGGACCAACGCTGAGAATTTCGTCCGGTTTGTAGGCAATACCTTTCGTAAATTTATGAGTTAAGTTTTTAAAGCCTGCCTCATTTTCTTCATGCGCATAAATTGGCAGGACATCTTCGGTTCCTTTCAAGCTATTCTGCACCTGCCAAACATGCTGCAGCGCTCCTATATCCGCCACATGGTCGGGATGATAATGACTTAAGACTACCGCGTCCAATTTTTTCGGATCTATGAACCCTGGCATACGTGATAAGGCACCGCTGCCGCAATCAAGCAATAGCGCATAGCCATCCTTTTCGACTAAATAACAAGAGCTGGCACTTTCCCATCCTGGGTATGCACCCCAAAAACCAATTACTGTCACTTTCATATTTGTGCACCTCTCCTTCTGTTAATACCATTTACCGATTGTTGCTTAACTAAACCTGCTTATCGCCTCGGAAACTGTTTGTCAAGACTAGTCTATAAATTGTATGTATGACATAATATAACAAAAAGAGAGAATAAAAACAGTTGACGGGGGCTAACTGATGCGACCAGAATTGACACGCGCTACAAATGCAGATGCTTTTTTGGATTATTACTGGCTGAAAGAAGAACTTATACACTTCTGCCGTGAAAATGACTTGCCTGTTTCCGGCTCTAAAATGGAGATTAGTGCAAAAATAGAGCATTTTTTACGACATCACATGGCCGAGCAGCAACCTGCTAAAAAAAGACCTCGAAATAAAAAACGAGCCAATCAACCGCTCAGCCGCTCCACAATCATTACCGAGAATCATCGCTGCAGCCAAGATGTACGTATATTCTTAAAACAGGAGATTGGACCGCATTTTCATTTCTCAACTCATATCCAGCAATACTTTCAATCAAATGCTGGTAATACCTATCAAGACGCAATTGATGCATGGCATGAAGAAGAAAAGAAACATCAGCAGTATGCCGCAACCAAGAAAATAATTGCGCCGCGGAGTGAATACAATCGATTTATTCGAGCGCTCTTCACGAATACTGTAAACAAAGAAAATATGCACAACCAGCCGCTTGAGACTTGGAATCACAATGAAAACGAGCCTTACACCCACAGTTCTTAACACACACATATAGTGATGCCTCTTTGTATAAAGAGGTTATTTTTGTGTACTTAAAAGAATCATATAGTTCAATTGCTGCAAGCCATCCAAGCATCGAAGCCATACTCAAACGATTAGCCGCTCTAGTTTATGCAGCATTCCTCACTCCATAAAACTAGAGCAACAGCAGAACTGTTTAAGCTAGTCTCCTGCTTTTTTTACCTACGAAAAAAAGCTCCTCCATTAGGAGAAGCTTTTATTGCGTAAGTAAGCTAGTACATTTTGCACCGCTTGTTCTCCGCTGTCAATACAATCTGGAATACCAATACCGTCGTAAGAACCACCTGCCAGGAAGACGCCTGGAGTATGGATCGCCATGTTTGCCCGTACGTCTGCAACGCGCTGCAAATGGCCGACAACATATTGCGGCATCGCTTGCTTCCAGCGGCTGACAACAGAAAAGAGCGGCTTGCTTTTTATTTTCATGATTTTATTCAAATCTTTTAACGCAATCTGAACAATTTCATCATCAGATAAATCCACTATGCCACTATCATCTGGTCTGCCGACGTAGCAGCGGAGCATCACCTTGCCCTCTGGCGTTGTGCCTTCCCACTTTTTATGTGTCCAGGTACAAGCGGTGATGCGATATTTGCTATTACGGGAGATAACAAAGCCTGTTCCATCGATGTCCTTTTTAATTGCAGAAGCATCGAATGTCATCGCAACTGTCGCAACCGAAGTTGCTTTCATTTCTTTTAGCTGTTCCATGAAATCATACTGGCTCAGCATACGCTGAACAGCAAAGAAAGGTGAAGCGAGAACAGCGGCATCAGCTCGGAAGACTTCACCATCTCCTAGCAGCAAGTGATAATGATCCGCTTTGCGCTCAATATGGTCAACACTTGTGTCCAGCTGGACAGTGCCAGGTTCAAGCTGTGCTTCCAGACCTTCTACCAATGACTGTAAACCATTTTCTAAAGAAAGGAAAGCACCCGGAGGCTTCACGTCTTTTTTCTGTTTTGGCGGCTTTGGCATCGTCGCCTGTAGGCCTTTGACTACACTGCCATACTGCTGTTCCAACTCATAAAACTTTGGATATGTAGCCATTATGCTCAGTTCATCTATATCTCCAGCATAAACACCAGACAATAGCGGCTCCAGCACGTTCACGACTAGTTCGTCACCAAAACGGCGGCGGAAGAATAATCCCATGGATTGATCCTGCATTCTCTTACCCTTAGGCAGCATCGGTTCAACACTAATGCGCGCCTTTCCTTTCGTGGATAACAGACGCGATTGATAGTATGGTTTCAAGTCAGACGGAACACCCATGAATGCACGTTTAGGCATTTTGTGCAGCTTTTTACCAGCAAGAATATACGATTGCCCCGTATTGTTGCGGATAAGACCATTTTCCATACCAATATCATGAATCAGGCGAGACGCAGATTCTTTACGTGCTAAAAAGGAGTCTGGTCCCCGCTCAATTGTAAATCCGTCTTTTTTTAGTGTATCAATCTTCCCGCCAAGACGGCTGGACGCTTCAAACAGCTTCACTTCATAATCAAGACGATAGGCACGAATCTGTTTCTGCAAGTAATAAGCGGTAGTTAGGCCGGCTATGCCGCCCCCAACGATCGCAATTTGTTTTTTATCAGCCATGGCGCTCAACTCTTGCCTGCTGTTCCAATACCACCTTCGCTAATGTATTGATGAATAGCTGGTCTGTGTTTGGCATAGCAGGACGATAGTATTTCGCTCCTAGTTCGTCACATACGACCTTACATTCATAGTCATTGTCATAAAGCACTTCTAAATGGTCCGTAATAAAGCCAACTGGCGCATATACGAAAGAACGGTAGCCTTTTTTCTCATACAGTTCACGTGTAAGGTCTTGTACATCTGGTCCAAGCCATGGATCTGGCGTATTACCTTCACTTTGCCAGCCAAGCTCCACATTCTTAATACCAGTTTGTTCTTGAATCAAATCAGCAGTTCGTTTCAGCTGATCAGGGTACGGATCGCCATTTTGCAAGATTTTCTCCGGAAGGCTGTGTGCAGATACAATTAGTGCTGCTTTATCACGCTCTTCTTTATCCATACCAGCAAAGATCTCCGCGATATTATCAGACCAGTATTTGATGAAACCGGCTTCGTCGTACCAGCTTTCTACAGAAGTAATTTGCAAATTGCCAGCTTCTTGCGCTGCTTTGTGGGCACGTTCATTGTAAGACTTTACACTGAATGTACTGTAATGCGGCGCCAAAACGATAGAGATAGCTTCTGTGATGCCATCGGCTGCCATTTTTGCTACGCCTTCCTCAATGAAAGGCTCAATATGCTTCAAGCCAAGATATGCTTTGAATTCAATAACATCTTGATATTTGTTCAAAGCTGTCTCTAAAGCTTGCGCTTGCTCTTCTGTAATACGTGCAAGCGGGGAAATACCGCCGATAGCTTTATAACGGCTCGTTAAGTCCTCCAGCATCTCAGGTGTCGGCTTACGACCATGCCGAATATCTGTATAATAACGTTCAATATCTTCTTCTTTATATGGCGTACCATACGCCATTACTAGTAAACCAACTGTTTTCTTTGCCATGTCTTACACCTCTGGTTATAGAATTGAGTTTTGTTTTGCTGAATACGAATGAATGAAGGCTGTCAACTGCTTCAAGACACTTGGACTTATCTCCGGCGTCACGCCATGCCCAAGGTTGAATACATGCGGACCAGCTTGACGTCCTTGGTTCAAAATATCTTTCGTCCGCTCCTCCAAGACATTCCAATCACTTGTAAGGAAAGCTGGATCCAGATTGCCTTGCAATGTTTTTGTAATGCCTTTGTCTCTCGCTTCTTTGATAGAGATTCTCCAATCCAGCCCAATAACATCTACCGGCAGATCATTCCACTCCAGGATCTGATGACTTGCACCTACACCAAACAAGATAAGCGGAACATTCAATTCACGAAGTGATCGGAAAATATGCTCCATTGTCGGCTTAATAAAGGTGCGGTAATCAGCAGCATTTAATGCGCCAACCCATGAATCAAAAATCTGAATGGCAGAAGCGCCAGCTTTCACTTGAGCTTTTGCATACGTAATGGAAACTTCTGCGAGTTTATCCATTAAAGCGAACCATGCTGCCGGGTCACTATACATAAGTGATTTTGTCTTATGATAGTTTTTAGATGGTCCTCCTTCGATCATATAGCTCGCAAGTGTAAACGGCGCACCGGAGAATCCAATTAACGGCACTTCCAGCTGTTCTTCTGTCAGCAGTTTGATCGTTTCTAAGATATAAGGGATATCTCGATTCGGGTCTAAGCTTCCGAGTTTTTCTATATCCTGAAGATTACGCACCGGGTTAGCAATGACTGGGCCAATACCCGACTTGATATCTACATCCACGCCGATGCCTGGCAATGGTGTCATAATATCCTTATACAGAATTGCTGCATCGACATTATATTGTTCGACTGGCAATCTTGTCACATAAGCTGCAAGCTCAGGTTGATGTGTAATTTCGAATAAGGAATATTTCTCTTTTAATTCCCGGTATTCTTTCTGCGACCTACCTGCTTGACGCATATACCATACAGGCGTGTAGTCCGTCGCTTCTCCACGGAAAGCACGCAGTATTGTATCATTTTTGATTTTAGACATAATCGTTCTCCTTTGTCTCCTCATTATCCGTTTCCAACTATACGAAATTTTATGAGCCTTTGTATAGCGATTGACTCATAAAAGCGCTATTTTTTGACGAATTGTGTCAGAGTCGTGAAATTCGTCAGAAACCGAATCCAGACAGGACAGTATGGTTGGATTCGGTGCCGCTTTCATCTGTCAGCGGATTGAAAGGCACAACATAATAAGATGTATCTTTCAGCAAGCTAACTTTATCTACGGTGTACGTACCCTTACCTTGTACTTCCCCTATTTTCTCCGCGCCATCATCGGTTTCTTTGTAGATATGATACACAATCCGTTTGTCATCACTTGCCGTCCATGTCAAATCAGCATTGACGATACGCAGACCGCCAAAACCATAATCGATGGAAGCATCCGTAATTGTCGGCAGCTCAACCGGTCCGCCAATATCCTCGGCATTTTCCGGTTTTTCAAAACTAGATGACATCGTCCGATACTGGGATACTTGGCGCAAAATCGATTTTGTCAGTGCAGTCGGTTTTGAGCTGCCGCTTTCCAAGTAGTTTTCTTCTGATGAATTATCATATCCAATCCAGCTAACTGCCACGTATTCCGGTGTGTAACCAGCAAACCAGGCGTCCTTATCCTTGCCCTCTGCTGAAGCGTGCTGTGTTGTACCCGTTTTACCAGCCAAGGCACCATAGTAAGTGCCAGCTGTTCCTGTTCCGCCGGTGATGACGCCTTGTAGCATACGGGTCATATCCCAAGCAGTTTGTTCGGAGAATACTTGTTCAGTCTGCGGTTCCGCATCGTAAGCTGCCTCTCCGTTTCGGTCATAAATGGCATTAATAGACTGTGCTTCAATCCATTGTCCTTCATGTGCAAACGTACGGAAACCTTCCGCAATTTGAAGCGGCGTTAGTCCTACCTTTAAACCGCCCAAGGCAATAGAAAGCCCTTTATCCTCTGGCAGCTCCATTTGCATCTTTTTCAGATAAGACTTGCTTGTCTTTATGCCAATTTGGTCAAGCAGCCAAACCGCCGTCGTATTTTTCGACTCCTGCAGTGCTTCGTACATCGTAATGTCGCCCTCATACTCATCGTTATAATTCGATACGCTGTATTTGCCGCCATCATATGACTTCTTCTCATCGGGCAGTTCGCTGTATGCATTATAATCTCCCGTCTCCAGCGCCGGTCCATAAACAGCTAGAGGCTTCATAACAGATCCCGGCTGGCGCTGCACCGTAACGCGGTTTAAGTCACCATATTCAAACTTACGCGCTCCGGCAGCTGCTACAATTTTACCCGACTTTTGGTCGAGCATGACGAACGCTCCTTGGATACCTTCTGATGACCCATTAAAATACGTATCATCTTGCATCGTCTTATAAGCTGTGCGCTGAATATCTTCATCCACATTTACCACAATCCGATATCCGCCCGTACGCAAATCTTCGAGGGAAAGGTCATATTTTTCTTTCGCTTCCTCTGCAACCAAATCAATATAACTCTCAATCCACGGGCGTTCCTGTTCTTCTTTCGGCTCTGTTACGCCTAAATCTTCCGCTTGAGCAGCTTCCTTCTCTTCAGTCGTAATATAACCGTGTTCTTCCATCTCTTCGAGTACCAAATTCCGTCTTTCCTTCGCCAAATCCGGATTGTTGTTCGGCGAATAAGTATTTGGTGCTTTTGAGAGAGCAGCAAGCAATGCACTTTCCGAAAGCGTCAAATCACTGGCACTTTTATTGAAATAATAGTTGGCAGCCGACTCAATGCCATACAGACCGTGCGCAAAATAAATTTCATTGAGATAATATTCCAGAATATGCTTCTTTGTGTAATGACGCTCTAAATAGACAGCAGCCATTGCTTCCTTCGCTTTTCGCGTGAATGTCTTGTCATTTTTAAAGAACAGATTCTTCGCTGTCTGCTGCGTAATTGTGCTGCCGCCTTCTACTTTGCTCATTGCAATGATATCCCGATACAAAGCTCGGGCAGTTGCCCGGAGATCAATGCCGTGATGCTTGTAAAAACGGGCGTCTTCTATCGAGACAAATGCATTTTTCACATGATCCGAAATCTTATCAAACTTCACCGGCTCCCGGTTTTCTTCATAGAATTCGGCAATCACTTCTCCATCTTGATTCTCAACTGTCGAAGCAGCTTTCAATGTTAAGTCATCTTTATCAATAACGAGTCTTCCCCCGAAAAAAAGCAGGATATAGGCAGCAGTCACGAATGCAAGCAGAATACCTGCTCCGAAAAGATAAAATGTCTTCCGGCGCATACGCATTCGCAATTTATGTTCTGATCGTTTCATTATCTTTTTATCACCTCTTACATATCCCCATGTCATTCTATAGCTTTATTATACGACAAATTATGCCATTTACCCATTATTCCTTACGAAGGCAGGGCAGTGCTTGCTTTTGAATGGGAACAATTGCTAAACTGACTCTAACATACTACCGGGAGGATGAATAGAATGGCCGTATATTTCACCAATGGTACAACTGAATTTCTACGCAAGCTAAAAGCAAAAGAAACAGCTAAGGTTTGGGTATTTGAAGGTGCGGAAGGTGCACTTGCATATACGGAGGAACCAAATGCTGCGAGCTTTACTTCTCCACGCACGTATGAACAAGTAATTGGTACAGGTGACCTTCCTGATAAAGGCTATATCGCAATTAATAACATCCCTGTAACGGATGAAGGGAAACCTATATTTGAGGACATGTTCAAGCGCAGAGCAGGAAAAATTGATCAGACTCCGGGCTTTCACGCGCTCCGTGTTCTAAGACCGCAATCCGGCAATACATATCTTGTATTGACAGCTTGGGAATCCATGCAGCATTTTGAAGACTGGAAGCAATCAGAGGCCTTTCAGCATGCGCATAAGAAAGATGATAAACAGCCGAAAAAACCACCATTCAGCGGCGGCCCTGCTTACGTTACGACATATCATATCGACAACGAAGCATAAGTAAAGAAGTCGTTGTAAGATAAGAGGCTGGCACAAAACAAGATTAATTCATCCTAAAAGCAAACGATAACTAGATTCATACTTTTTCATGCAGCCCTCTGACGGCTGCTGCTTTCCAAATCTAGCTGTTATCGTCGGTCAAAAATGGCTTTTGAAGTAGATGCCGACAAGAAAATCGCTTTTTATTTTCGAGGAGTCTACGTATTCTATCTACACTAGTAAGCTCCTCATAACAAGAATCAGTGTAGGAAATACACGGAGACTCCCGCGGGAGGAAGGCTAGGGGAGACCCCGCAGTGCGCTTTTTACACGAGGAGGCTTCCCAGCCGCCCGCAGGAAAGCGGAGCGTATTTCCGAAGCGATGCTCTCGTCTTCGTTTACAATACAAAAAATCCAAACAATACTGCTTTTAAAAGCAGTATTGTTTGGATTTTATATAGCTTAAACAGCTATGTCTCAACCTCTTTGTACAAAATTAATAGGAGCGCACTTTCTCTCTTCCATATTTATGCCGAAGCCATTTATACAGCAGAATCCAGATAATCAGGAATATTAATCCAAATGAATACCCGCCCAATATATCTGTTATGTAATGAACGCGCAATACATAGCGGCTCGCGCCAATTAACAACACAAGAAAACCTGCCAAGACAGCAATAGGAAGACGCAGTTTTTTCTTAAGATGCTTCCAGAGAAAATAAACAATGATACCGTACGTAATAAAAGATACCATCGAGTGACCTGAGGGAAAACTAAACCCTTCTCCATCAACCATTGCTAATATTAACGGCCTTTCTCTTTGCACCATTCCTTTTATTAGAAAATTGAATTGATAACCAAGAGCTGTTGCTGTAAACACAATACCTGCTCCGATTAGATCTTTTCTTTTCACAGCCAGAAACAGACCAAATACAAAAGCTAACACACTTAAAACTGTACTGGAGCCAAGCTCTGTTATCCAGCGGAATAAGTTATACCAAAATGTTCCTTCCAAAGTGGCAGGATAAGCAGATGTCCATTGATCAAGTAAAGGCACTGGGTGCAATCTGACATCCATCATTAATAGAAATGACAGTAAAATTGAGATAGTAAATAGCAGTATATATCTTTTTCTGTGCGGAAGTTCCATTATTTCACCTCATCCAGCATTGTACTATGCGTATTGTTTAGAAAACAAATCAAAGGGGAATATACAGAATAGATAGCCAATCAGAAAGGATGATAAACATGGCAGATAATATTAGAAAAATCAAAGATGACTCTCAATTACAGGAACTGATTGACGGCTTGAACGTAGACTTAGCGAATGAATATGCCGCTTCCATCATGTATACAACGTACGGTGCAGCTGTTTCCGGCTTATACCGCACCGTCTTGAAGCCATTCTTCGAGGATGAAATCACAGATGAAATTGGACATGCGAAGTATTTGGCAGATAAAATTGTAACACTTGGCGGCACACCTACGACTTCTCCAGCAGACGTACCGTACCATACAGATGTAACAAAAATGCTTACAGAGGCACGTGACGCAGAACAAGCTACAATTGAACGCTACGAAAAACGCAAGCAGCAGGCTGAAGAGCTGAACATGACCGAGCTTGTTATTAAGCTGGAGGATCTTATCTCCGATGAAACAAATCATCGTGATGAGCTGAATCGCCTCTTAAATGACTCTCGTTTATCTTAAGCAATGAAAAAGCTGAAGCATTTGCGTTTCGGCCAAAGTCCAAACCATCCTTTTTCGGACGGTTTGGACTTTTTACTATACCGATACATCTTGTTTTCTGAATAAAGTAATTATTAGCGTTTGGAGATATGCTATACTAGATTTATTTCATACTAGGAGGCGGGTTATGATGTTAACGAAATTATTTAATAAAATTGATGAATTATATGAAGATATGGTAGCAACAAGAAGATACCTGCACCAACATCCAGAACTGTCCTTTAAAGAAGAAAAGACAGCAGCATATATTGCCAATACATACGAGGAACTCGGCATCCCTTATCAAAAGAACGTCGGAGGAAATGGCGTCGTTGCTACACTGCAAGGTGGAAAGGCAGGCAAGAAAATCGCCTTGCGAGCCGACTTTGATGCGCTGCCAATACAGGAAGAAAATGATGTTTCTTATAAATCGACTGTAGCAAATGTGATGCACGCTTGCGGTCATGATGGCCATACTGCAACCTTGCTCGGTATTGCCAAAGCAGCAAAAGCGCTGCAAGATGAATTACCAGGTACACTCGTGTTTGTCCATCAGCATGCCGAGGAATATGCACCAGGCGGAGCCAAACCAATTATTGAGACTGGTATTCTTGATGATGTGGATGCAGTATTTGGCACCCATCTCTGGTCTAATACGCCGCTTGGCACTATTGAAACTGCTGATGAAGCATTTATGGCTGGTGCTGACCGCTTTGAAATTGAGATTATCGGTAAAGGCGGCCATGGGGCTCAACCGCACCAAACAAAAGACGCCGTTCTAATTGGCTCCCAAGTGGTAACTGCCCTTCAGCAAATTGTCAGCCGTCGCTTGGACCCTCTAAGCACAGCTGTTGTAACAGTTGGAACATTTGAAGCAGGCGCTGCATTTAACGTAGTTGCCGGAACAGCCAAACTGACTGGAACAGTACGTACATTTGATACAGCTGTACAAAAACAAATCAAAACGGAGATTGAAAAGGTGCTCCAAGGCATTACAACGTCTAATGATGCTGGCTATACGTATGAATATATTGAAGGCTATCCACCTGTCATCAACCATCCAGCTGAAGCTCAACTAGTGCTGAAAGCTGCTGAGCAGGTAACGGAAGTACAGCAAGCTAATAGCGTGCTGCCAACAATGACTGGAGAAGATTTTGCTTACTATGTGCAAAACAAACCTGGAGCGTTCTTCTTTACTGGCGCAATGAAAGAAGATCATTATTATCCGCACCATCATCCGAAGTTCGATTTTGATGAGCGCGCGATGGCTATTGCGGCTAAAACTTTGCTAAGCACCTATATTGCCTATCAATAAAAAAAATCAGCGTGATGCTCCACGCTGATTTTTTTAAGTTAACATACGCATGCGATACGCATGCATTGCTGCTGTTCCCAATTGTTCAAGAAATTTACCATTGATAATGGCACCAACAAAAGCACCGACACCTGGCAGGAGCTGCATCATTTTTACCAAATCAATATGATCACGATATTCCTGCTGCAAAACCCGCCAATTCACGTCATCTATCGCCCCAGTTACTTGATTCCAATTACGAATCTCTTTCCAGAGTTGTATTCTTGTATCGACGCTGGAAAAAGTAGCGCTGAAAACCTGCAGCAAAAACACACGTTCACTAAATGCCGTTACATCAAATCCGTATATTCTGCCGATATCAAAAAGACACTTCATTTTAATGCTAAGCAACAGAGGGAAATCCGCCGCTCCCAGAATTAATCCGCCGGCACCAGTGCCTGCTCCTTCAATTCTTGCAGTCGTTTTATAGCGGTTGATCACTTTCCGCACTTCTTTTTCTCTTTCTTCAAAACTCCAGTTATCGTCTACCTTTATAGGAAGGATATATTTAGAAGACGTCAAGCTCAGCTCGATCATTTGCCGGACAGCTGTCGTCATTGTACTGTGAACAGCCTTAGGGATTCGATCTGTAATGATATTCTGCGTCCCTTTCGACATCCTCTGAAACCTGCCGCCGCGGCGCTGCAAGGAGTTGTAGTAAAACAAGGCTTCCTTCCGTTTTCTTTCTTTGTAATGATCGTCCTGCATCTCCCACCCCTCCTATTTTAACCGTTTTGATACATACAAACGCACAAAGCCAATCGTGAAAACGATTCCGGCAGCTAACGTTAAGACAAAACCAATAACATTTGCATGCAGCAAAAAGACAACACTTAATAGGATTGCTTGTATAATTCCTAGTATTTGCAGCAGAGATAAAAGCGCATGCTTTCGTGTATCATCTTGTACAGGGTAAAGATCCATCCATGCAATTGTCCGATGATGCTTCCACATACCAACAAGCTGAAAACCGGTTAGATACAGGAACAAAAGAGCAAATGCCAGCTGCACCCAAAGATTTGGTATAAAGTAAATGATCACGCCAGCAAGTACCGTCAGCCGCAAAAAGAGACCGAAGTAATCCCCGCCTCTGACAAAAGTGACGCGGAATAAATAATCATACGTATGCTGCTGATCAAATGGAACCCTTCTTACAAACAAATTCACGATCGCTTGTCGCTTATGCACTTTTGTTTTCAAATGCGGTACATCCGCAAATTGATTTGCGATGCGGTAAAACGCCTGCATGCGGGCTTGGTCCTTCTCAATAAGTAAATCCCAAGCCAAACCGCCCTGCTTGCGGCTGTAGCTGTAATCGGTAAACAGCAACCCCACAAATAAAACTGTTATGACACCTGCCGCAATCAGATCGCCGCGGACGAGCAGCCAAAAGCTGCCTACATTGAGAATAACCCGCAGCGTCTGCTCCAGCCTTCTGTTATTCACATTGCGTATCTTCAGCATCCACCAATTCATATACAAATTCCAAATTTTGAAGATCAGCATCACCACGAAGATAAGCAAATAAGAAGTAAAATTATCTCCTAAGTTTGCTGCAAAAAACAACGGTGCAAGAGCCGCAGCCGCTAAAAGCAGCATATAGAGCTGCGTAAAGAAACTATACCCAATCGTCAATCGAAAATAACGATGCATTTTTGGTTCGAGCGGAAGTAAGAAAATTAAGTCTGCTTCCTTTAACAGGGTCCGCACTGGGCTGTAGCTGACAAGCAGGCCGAACACAGCACCTATTAGCAGTGCCGCAGGAAAGTCTGGAGATATTGTCTCCAGCCATTGCTGGTAATAATACGCCAGTCCAGAAATGATGAAAAGCATGGCAATGGCTAAATGCTGATTAAAAATATAGCGCAGGTAGCGGTTCAATTCTTTCATATGATCAGATAGCCGCTGTTTGAAAAAGATTTCCGCATTAAACATGGCTGTCTTCTTCCTTTGTCAGCTGCACATACAAATCGTCCAGTGTAGCATCTGACATATGAAATTCTTGACGAAGCTCGTCCATCGTACCAGCTGCACGAAGCTTCCCATCATGCAAGATAACAATACGGTCGCAATAGCGCTCCGCAGTAGCAAGTATATGGGTAGACATTAGCACACCTGCTCCATTCTCCTTTGCTTGATTCATTAGCTGTAAGTACGATTGAATACCAAGCGGGTCCAAACCAACGAATGGTTCATCCACAATATAAAGATCCGGTTCAACAAGGAACGTACACATTATCATTACTTTTTGGCGCATTCCTTTTGAAAAATGAACAGGAAACATCTTCAGCTTCTTCTCCAGTCGAAATTCTTTCAGCAAAGGCGGCAGCCGTTTATCAAAATCTTCTTTCGATACATCATATGCTTGAGCAGTCAGCCGCAGATGATCATATAGCGTCAGTTCATCATAAAGAACCGGCATCTCCGGAATATAGGAAAAATTGCTTCGGTATGTTTCTGGTGATTCAGCAAAATTACTTCCATTAATCCGAATGCTTCCTCCCTTTGGCTGCATCAGTCCAATAATATGTTTTATGGTCGTGCTTTTACCCGCCCCATTTAAGCCGATGAGTCCGACAATCTCACCAGCATTGACGTGAAATGACACGTCTTTCAAAACATTTTTATGTGTATACCCACCGGTTAGTGAATCAATATGTAATAAAGGCTGCATGGCCCTTTCCCCTTTCTCCACACTCTACTGCTAAAAGTTTACCAAAGCGAGCCGTATTTGCCAAAATAAAACGGTTATAACTTTTGTCAGCGTGCACATACTATTCTCGAAGCAAAGAAGTTGCCAAGAGGGTTTCCAAAGCAGGACCCATTAAATGAGATGAGGTGTTGGTAGGAGATACAGACCGCTACGTCCGAAAGTAAGCTGATTTACATTACAATCGTAAGCAAGCTGAAAGTGTACTGGCGCTAACTACGTAAGCCGCTGTACAGTTCGAAATGGTTTTTCCTCTTGGCACCTTGCTTCTGAGGCAGACACTCCCAAAACGCGAAGAATTCCAATATTCCGGCCGTTACGGGAGGTCTGCCTATTTTCATTCAACTTTACTTTACAAGCATGTCCATTCCTTTATACAATATGTATACATGCCAAAGGAGTGATCATATGCACGAAAAGGATTGTATTTTTTGTAAAATTGCTGCAGGTGAACTGCCATCTGCGAAAGTGTATGAGGATGATCAAGTTCTAGCTTTTATGGATATCGGTCAGGTAACAAAAGGCCATACCCTCATTATTCCTAAGACACATGCGAAGAATATATACGAAACACCGCCAGAACTGGCCCAGCAAGTGTTTGCACGTGTACCAAGAGTAGCAAACGCCATTAAAGAGGCATTCCAGCCCGCAGGTATGAACATACTTAGCAACACGGAAGCCGCAGCAGGTCAGACAGTCTTCCATCTGCATGTACATCTTATTCCCCGATACGGCAAAGATGATGGTTTTCAAGCTACCTTTGAGCAGCACGATACTAGTGCAAGCGACCATCTTGGTGAATTAGCAGCAGCAATCAGCAGCAGGATTTCATAAAGCTCGTCCGAAGAGGTTTCACTGCTACATAAGAAGAGAAAATAGTATAATGAAGTAGGAAGGAGTGAGATGATGGCTAGTAGCAAATCAATCGCTTTAGGTATACTCGTTGGGAGTACAGTCAGTGCCGCAATTACACTGCTGACAGCACCATCCTCCGGGAAGGATCTGCGTTCAGATGCAAAGCAGCGCAGCGACGAATGGAAGGTTACATTCAATAATCTTAAAAACGAAGGTATGCAGCTGAAAGAACAGATTTCCAAGACGTCAAAAGAAGGCTCTGCAATGTTCAAAGAACTGTCAACCGATGTTAAAAACTCCATCGACAGCTGGAAACGAACAGTTGAACCTCATCAAAAAAACATCCAGAAAAGCTTAACTCAAATCGAGAAAAGTTTAAAAGAACTGGAAGAAAAAGCGAACCAAAAAAATGATCAGTAAAAAATGCTCTCCGTGATGGAGAGCATTTTTACTCCTTTATAAATATCTATTCCTATATGGATCCATACCTTTAAAGCGGAGTCTCTAACGTCTCTCAAAACCATGCCGTTCTTCTATCCAAAGAAACCTCTCCCGCATGGAAGAGGTTTCTTCAGTTATTCTTTTATTTTGCTTCAAGATCTTCAATGGAATCGGCATCTACATAGTCAGGTACGACAAGACCTGTTTTTGCGCCTTCCAAGTTTGGTCCCAAGTCAACAACTTGATCTTTGTATTGGTCATACAAGTCACCATGCGTTGTTGGAAGCCAAGCTGCTACCATTGCGTCTGCTTCACCTTGTGCAACAGACTGCCACATAACAGCGTTATCGATGGGCGTAATCGTTGTATTGAATCCTAGGTCATCAAGTACCACTTTCATAACATTTGTAGAAGCTACCTCAGAGTCCCATTCTACGTATGCAAGGCTTACGTCTCCGCTGCCTTCCTCTACGCCCTCTGTCCACTCAGCCACTTTATCAGCGTTGTTGTCTACCCAGTTGCGAGCCGCTTCAGCCGGATCTGTACCATCGCTAACTTCCAGCATTACTTCTCCCATATCTTCGGTTGTCCAGTTAAACTGATCTAGCACTTTGTTAGCATCAGGCATATCGTCTGCAAAACCAAGACGTGTCATTGTATTGATTGTTTCTTCTTCACCGAAAGAACCTTTTGGATCTTCCAAATATTTCAGATCATATTTACTGAACATCCAATGTGGTGTCCAGCCTGTAATGATGATTGGTTCTTCGTCTTCAATAGCGTTGCCTAGCTCTGTCGCCATAGCACCGCTGGAAGATGGCTGCAATGTCCAGCCTTCTAGCGAATCATAATCTTCAATTGCTTTTTCTGTCGCTTTCATTACGCCGGCACCAGCTTCAATACCTGTAACCGTATAATCAACTTGTTCACTAAAGCTGCCAGAAGCAGAATCGTCATTTCCGCACCCTGCTGCTACCAATGTCAAAGCTAACCCTGCAGATACACCCAATGTTTTCCATTTCTTCATATAATGAAACTCCCCTTTTCTTACGTTTATTGAAAGCCTGTAACAGGCATTTCTACTTATTTGGATTTGTCTTTATAAACATTCTGCGTAAAGCGGTCGATGATGATTGCAAGCACAACAATACTTAGTCCAGCAACAAATCCCGGCCCTACTTGCGCGCGTTGCAGAGATGACAATACTTCGCGGCCAAGTCCAGGCGCACCGATCATGGATGCGATAACAACCATTGATAGCGCCAACATGACTGTCTGGTTAATACCAGCCATAATTGTATACTTCGCCATCGGTAATTCAACTTTAAACAGTTTTTGCGGCCCTGTTGAACCAAACGCATCAGCTGCCTCTACTAATTCATCGGATACTTGGCGTATACCAAGGTTTGTAAAACGAACTGTTGGCGGTGTAGCGAAGATCAATGATGCAAATATACCAGGCACCACTCCAATACTGAAGAATGCAACAGCTGGAATTAGATAAACAAATGCAGGCATTGTCTGCATAAAATCAAGTATTGGCGTAATAATAGCTTCAGCAATCTTGCTCTTAGACATTAAGATACCAATTGGGATACCAATGATGACACATAAAATACTAGCTGTTAACACGAGTGTAAATGTGTCCATCAATTCGCTCCATAACTCCTGATTCCAGATGAAAAGCAACCCAACAATACTGAATATCGCCAAACCAAACTTTTTCCCTGTCATGAAGAATGCTAAGATAGCGATTACTAAAATAAAGATTACAGGCGGGATTGCATCAAGACCTTGCGTTACCATGTCCATGAAGTTGCCTAATCCTTCTTTAATCGGATCAAACAAAAAAGCAAATGTATCTGTTAGTAAGTCAACGAATTCACTTACCCAGTCTGCAACTGGCAGCGATTCGACATTGTCCATAAAATTAAGCATTCACGTTCACCTCACCCTCACCAGCAAGTGCTCCGATAACTGCACCTCTGACGATAATTCCTAATAGCTTGCCATTCTCCGTTACTGCTAGAGGAACTGGCGAATCATGGATTACAGCAAACAAATCATGCAGCTGTGTATCTTTCTCTACTGTCGGTACTTCACGCTGAATAATTTCCGATAAGTTCGTCACTTCATTTTTGCGTGCTTCATTCGCTGCATCTGCCGTAATAATTCCCTGCAGCGTACGTTTGCTATCGACAACAAAAATACTGGACAATCCAGCTTCTCGCATCCTTTCTAACGCAACACGTGGACCATGCTTATCAATATTAATTGTTTCTGGACGTTTCATAATCTGATGAGCAGTCAGTACTTTCGCACGATCTACATCCTCAACAAATTTCTCAACGTAGCTGTTAGCCGGATTCATGAGAATTTCTTCTGGTGTTCCGATCTGCACAATATTACCGTCTTTCATTAAAGCAATGCGGTCTCCGATTCGAAGTGCTTCATCTAAATCATGCGTGATAAACAGAATGGTCTTTTTCATTGATTCTTGAAGATCAAGTAATTCATCCTGCATATCTTTGCGGATAAGCGGATCTAATGCAGAAAATGCTTCATCCATAAGTAAGACCTCTGGATCATTCGCAAGTGCTCGCGCAAGACCAACACGCTGCTGCATTCCTCCGGATAGCTGTCCTGGATACTGTTCCAGATAACCGCCTAAGCCAACTAGCTCCAAGGATTTCTTTGCTTTCTCCGCTCTTTCTTGCTTATCTACGCCTTGCACTTCCAGTCCATATTCCGCGTTTTGCAAGATTGTTCTGTTCGGAAACAGCCCGAAACGCTGAAATACCATACTTAGCTTTTCCCGACGCACGCGGCGAAGCTCTTTTTTATCCATTTTCGCAAGATTTTCCCCTTCGATGAAGACATCTCCGGTTGTTGGTTCAATCAATCGGTTAATCAAACGAACTAAAGTGGATTTACCGCTGCCTGAAAGACCCATGATGACAAATATCTCTCCTGCTTCCACTTCAAATGAAGCGCGATTAACCCCAACTGTGCTCCCTGTTTCTTTTAGTATCTCTTCCTTTGTTTTTCCAGATTCAGCCAACTGAAGTGCGGCCTTCGTATTCTTTCCAAACACTTTAGAGAGATTATTTACTTGAATGATTGGCACAGTATTCACCTCTTTTTCATTAGTTTTCTGTCATGTTCCTGTAACAATAAGGAACAATTACCCATTACTATGTTTCGACTCAATTAATTCTAAACATAAACTAAAAACAAATCAAACGTGATGAAGCGTCATTACTGAACATTTAGTACGTACAGAATATACTGTACGCACTAAATGGAATGTTTGCTTTGAATTCCTTTGATTTACTCTATAATGCTTTATTAAGAGATATTTCCTTTCTGCAAAAGTTTCATGTAAGCTTTACATACGGATAATATATATAAAGAAACAAAGGGGGGACTCTGATAAATGAAAGCGCAAAACTCATTGTACGATTCTCTCATCATGGAATTAACGCGGACCGGAGAGCTGTTCCGTTTATCACCTACAGAAGCACGGCTGCTTGCCGTTTTATATGTAGAAAACTCTTCGCAGACATTAGATCAAATGGCTAATTTAATTGGAAAAAGCAAAACTGCTGTCAATATAGCTATCCGCAATTTATCTCACTTAGGACTTGTTGAACGAGTGTGGGTAAAAGGTGAAAGGAAGGACTATTATACTAGCGCCAATTCAGTATACAAGAAATTGATGACGCTTCAAGTAAAACAGTGGCATACGCAGACCACGCGGCAAGTGGAAGTGATGGAGCAATTCAAGCAGGCAATACCGAAAAATAATCCGCAACGGCTGCAGATGCAGGAGAAACTATCTGCCAGCTTACAATTTCACGAACAAGCAGCAGGTATACTTAAAAAAATAACCGCTATTAGCCAGAGCTAATAGCGGTTTTTCATATCCAGTAAGATTAGTTCATCTACCAGATTTTTGTATGTATCATCTTCTTTTTCCTCACGAAGTGCCAATAGCACCTCCCAATAATGAAGCTTTTCCGGCAGCATGCCGACAAATTCTAGTAAAAGTGACGTGTAATCGAGCAAGCCTTCCTCTTTTTGTTCCAGAAATAACTTGTTTAATCGCTGAAACAATTGTAAGACAGCAGCATACTCCTCCTCATTTACATTGCGTTCAATGAGAAGCTTCCGAAAAGGATATTTGTCTAACACACCTGTCTCTGCAATTAACTGCAAATGAAAAGACAGCGTACTCTTTTTTTCTTCCTCCATAAAAACGCTTCCTTTGTCTTTAAAACTGACCGATTTGCACGATCGTAACTTGTCTCTTTATTTTAAAGTAAAATTTCTAGGAAAGCTATTGATTTTCCCATTAAAACGTACTAATATCTCATAAGTGACGAAGGCTCACCGCAATTTTCTAGATGACCGAAGGGAGCTATGAACTATGAACTGCTGGAGAAGTGTCAACGTCAACAAAGATCTCGGGAAACACCGAATTCTACTTGTATCCACTCTCATAGGAACTTTGACATTCATTATACTTTACCCGATGCTGACGCTGATCCATCCGAATTTTAAGATGAAAGAAACACATTTATTGTTAAGCATGCTATCTATTTATATACTTCCTTTTATCCATAGTATCTCACATTTGATACCTTTTTGGCTGACCAAAAAAAGCTGTATATACAGACTGCATTGGATTGGCCAGTGCACGCCAATGTTTCATTTTAAAGTAAGAACGGAAACCAGCCGTCTTATTCCTTTCTTTTCTTTAATTATGCCAACTGTTTTAATAACAATACCTTTGTTTATAGCTGCTGTACTTTCAAACACGATG
Organism: Terribacillus sp. DMT04; assembly: GCF_019056395.1. Classification (NCBI taxonomy): domain Bacteria; kingdom Bacillati; phylum Bacillota; class Bacilli; order Caryophanales; family Bacillaceae; genus Terribacillus; species Terribacillus sp. DMT04. The sequence continues at coordinate 1,047,491 of NZ_CP077639.1, read as the reverse complement.
CCGATTTATTTTCTGCTTCTTCTTAGTGTGAATGCGGCTATGACATTCTCCGATGGCTTCTATTTATGCAACCTGCTGCAAGCACCGCGTAAATGTGTCATTTCCGGTACAGAGAAGAGTTATGATATATTAACAAAGTAACGCTCCGTATTAGGAGCGTTTTTACATATGGAAAAACTGTGGAATTGCCCCCATAGGTTGCCTTTTCGTATCTGATATGTGATATATTGTCTTATGGGGAAACGGCGGACAAGCCGCCATTCAAATTCAAGTGGATTAGGAGTGTTTATTTACATGAAGAAATTGGCTATCGCTGCAGTATTCGCGACAAGCGTTGTCGCACTATCAGCATGTGGTTCCGGTGAGACAGTGGTAGAATCAAAAGCTGGGGACATTTCCAAGGAAGACTATTATCAAGAATTGAGTGGCAAATACGGCGAATCAGTATTGCAGACAATGGTGCTTGAGAAAGCCCTTGATGATAAATACGACGTGGACAAAGAACAGATTGACGAACAAGTTAACAAATTAAAAGATCAATATGGTGATTCATTTGATTCTGTTCTTCAGCAAGCAGGTTACAGTGATGAAGATGCTTTCCGTGAACAAGTGAAAACAAGCTTGCTTCAGCAAAAAGCTATCGCTGATGGGGTTGAAGTTACGGATGAGGAAATCCAAACTCGCTATGACCATATGAAGACAGATCTTAATGCAAGTCATATTCTTGTAGCGGATGAAGATACTGCAAAAGAAGTGAAAAAGAAGCTTGACGACGGAGAAGAGTGGGATAAACTCGTTGAAGAGTACTCTACAGATACTGGAACAGTTGAAGCGAATGGCTCTTTAGACTGGTTTAGCGCTGGCACAATGGATGCAGCTTTTGAAAATGCAGCATATGCCTTGGATAAAGGTGAAATCAGTGAACCTGTGGAAAGCAGCTTCGGCTGGCATATTATCCGTTTGGATGACAAACGTGATACAGAAAATGAAGTTGGCTCACTAGAAGAAGAAAAAGAGCAAATTAAGACAGAACTTGCCGTTCAAAAAGTTGACTCTGCTGAACAGCAAGAAAAAATCAATAAATTACTAAAAGATGCTGATTTCGATATTAAAATTGAACAGTACGAAGATTTGATTGATAATATGACAGCTGCTCCCACAACAGCTGGCTAATACAAGCAAAAGACCGAAACGTCATTCGTTTCGGTCTTTTTCATGCGTATTTACTTGTGTATGTCGTTTAGCTCGCTCCTCTTCCATTCGCTCCATATAGACATTTCCTTCCCGCTCGATGTATTGCTGCTCTGTTTGGTAATCGTGCCGCTGCGTTCGGAATGCCATGAAGCCGCTGCCTATCATACAAAGAAAGACGAGCATGACCCACATCGGTATATCTGGCATTATTCATTCCTCCTTGTCCTATTGGCTAATATCTATGCTATAGGACAAGCAATTATGCCAACGTTAAGCAGAGGCTCGCTGTTCTTTGTGATAGCGTTTGAACATCGCTTGATAGACGAAAGCACTAAGCAAAGCCAACACAGCAAGAATTGTAAACGTCAGCCGATAGCTAATATAACTCACCAATACGAGACTTAGCGGAGCCAGCAGCTTACCAAGCGTAAACCGCAAGCTTGCAGCTGAAAAATACTGTCCACGGCTCTCCTCTGACGCCAATGTTGCCACAAAGCTTTCCTGCAGCCCAACTACCATCAGTTCTCCCATAGTAAACAAAACCATCGCAATGACAAAGATCCAGAAGCTTTCGGTCAATCCATATAACAAAATACCGGCTGCATACGCAATACTAGATGCAACGAAGACACGTGCAATCCGAAACTTCGTGACCAGTTTCGTTATATATACAGTAAGTAAAGCGACTAATAAGCCGTTAAGAGCCAAGATTAGTGAAAATGCTTGCTTTCCACCTACTTGCATCCTAAAATCACCAATAGCAAAGATAGTCTGATTGGCGATAACCTCACTTGTATAAACAGCAATTAGAATATCCAGCTGTAAAAAGGTTTGCGCAACGAGGACCCCAGCAACAATAAAGAGCAGGAAAGTACGATCCTGAGCGATAAGCCGATACGTTTGCAGCTCGCGCCATACTGCTTTATACCAGGTTCCGTGGTCAGCTTTCGCTTGCTTCTGTTCCTGAACTGTCTCTCTGATAAACATTTGCATAATAACGAATAAGATACTAGTAAGTACAAATCCAGCAAGCAGCATCTGAAACCGGTAAGAATAAAATAATATCGTACCAATTAGCGGTCCAACTACAACGGCAATATTAAGACTTGTATAAAAGACTGCAAATACGGAAGCCCGATGTTTCTCCTTGACTACATCTGCCACCATGGCATGCGATGCCGGCCAATACAAAGCACTCCATATACCAAGTAAACTAAATGCCAAGAAAGTCAGGGCTGATGATGACAGCCAAGGAGAATTGGCAAATGCAAACACGAGAAAAGTGATGGATTGACCAGCCACTGCAATACTCATCATCTTTCTCCTGCCAAATCGATCCGCACAATATCCGCCTACTAAGCTAGCCAGTACGGAAAGGGCTTGCGAAAACATGAGCAAGACCCCGGCACGTCCTTTCCCGAACGCATCTTGAAAAAATATCGTCATAAATGGAAAATACGCCCAAAACAAAAAGTGCATCATTGCTTCTCCAAACAAGCGGATTTTCAGGTTACGATCCCAATCTTTCCATCTCATATTCTCCCTCTATTCTATTACTCTCTCTATTTATTCCCGTTCAAAAGCAGGTTTATAGAAACTGCGGTTTTCCATTGAAAAAATACGTTCAGAGAAATCTCCTGGCGCGACTTTATCCATCACCCGCTGCAAGGTATTCATTTTTGCATCAATTAAATCAATGATATGCAGCAGCTCTGCCTCTCGGACAAGCGGCGGCTTTGGACTTCCCCATTCGCCTTTGCCATGATGACTTAAGATCATATGCTGCAGCACCATTACTTCTTCTGCTTCTATTTTCAGCTCCCGAGCAGCTTTGGCTATCTCATCTGACATAATGGAAATGTGGCCAATTAGCTTGCCCTCTACTGTATAAGAGGGATTAGAAGCACCTGATAATTCCCGCAGCTTACCAATATCATGAAGAATAATGCCAGCATACAGCAAATCTTTATTGATTTCGGGGTAAAGGTTTTTCAGCTCTCGTGCAATGCGAAGCATTGACACAACGTGAAATGCCAAACCTGATACAAATTCATGGTGATTGCGAACTGCTGCCGGGAATGCCAGCAAGTCTTCCTGATAATTAGAAAGAAAATAGCGTGTGATTCGCTGCAAGTTCGGATTCTCCATTTCAAAAATGAAAGAAGTGAGTTCTTCTAATAACTGCTCTTTCGAGAGTGGCGCCCGTTTGACGAAATCATGCGGATGCACCCCGTCATTTGGCTCTGCCAGACGAATGGCTTGGATTTTCAGCTGCAGTCTGCCGCGAAATGCATTCACTTCACCTTGTACTTTAATGACCTGGTCAGCTTGATACCGCTGTTCATCCGCAGGTGAAGCATCCCACAGCTTTGCTTCTATATCCCCGGTATCATCTCCAAGTATTAAGGTAAGAAAAGCTTTCCCGTTACTTGCTACTGCTTTGTCTGCTTGTTTGATTAGTAAATAGCTATCGAATTTGTCTCCTACTTGAAAATATCCAATCCCTTTTTTCAACGTCTTTCTCCTCCCTCATAAATACAGCCCTTACTATACTAGCAAGGGCGTTTACGTTTCATTCCAAAAGCTTATCTCTTTGGCGGCTTTGGAACGTACTTAAATATCTCTCCGGATTCTACAACATGTAAAAATCGCAGAAGCCATGTATAGTAATCACAAGCATATAAAAGACGGTCTATATCCTGCTCAATTTGCTGACGAAGCTCCGGGTCATCTGACTCTTCCTTCAGCTGATGCAGCTCTTCAATCGTCTCTTCTGCTTCTTCCAAGTTAGATTGTGTTGTTTTCTCCCATTTATTTCCGAAGAGAGCTGTAAATGACTTGTACCAGTCTTCCTCTGATTTGTATAAATCTTTGCGCATACCCTTCTTATAAGCAGGTTCCACCATCTTCATCTCTGCTAATGCGCGTACGCCTGTTGACATGCTCGTTTTGCTCATTTCTAAAGCATCTCTCATATCATCCAATGTCATTGGGCGACCTGCAAAATACAGAGCTCCATATAGACGGCCGACAGATGAGGTGATTCCGTACAAATTCATATTCTTGGCGATGACTTGTATGAATTTTTCAATCGATTCCTCATACTTAGCCCAATTTTCTTCATTACTCGGCAATGCCCGTCCCTCCAGCTTACAATAATCCAATTTTTTATCCTATAAGTTTACCATCATTAACGTTTTTTTGCGACTGCTAAACGTTTACTGATAAGTTTCTTGCATTTTTTTCAGGCAAAGCACTTTTGCTTGCTGTGATAGCTCTGCTGCCGGTTCTTCCCATGAGAATAATATAAACTGCTGTGCATTTTTCTCTTCTTGAAGAATGCTGTAAAACATTGCCCTTCTTTTTTGGTCTGAATGACTGAATGCATCATCAATTAATAACGGAAAAGCTTGTATGCTTCCTATCTTCCTCGAAAGTGCCAACCTCAAACAAAGATAAAGCTGCTCCACCGTTCCATTTGATAAAGACTCGACTGAAAATTCTCTGCCGTGACAATCCTTTACAACTAAGCTCCCTGACTCTGTTAATAATAATTGCTCATAATGAGTAGTCACTTTCGAGAAAAGACGAGAAGCTTCCGCTAATACGTCCGGAAATCGATCTTCTTGAAATGCTCTCTTTGTCTGGAGCAGCATATCAAATGCCAGTTTCCTTACCATCCACTTGCGACCAGCGGAAAGCAGCTCCTGCCTTTGGTACTGCAGCTCATGATATGCACTTGAAGCAGCTGTATCCGATTCAATAGCAGCAAGGTTGAACTCCAGCATAGCCACTTGCTTTCGACATACATCTAATTCTTCTTCAACAGCCTCCAGCTTTGTTTCCAGTTCGGCAATTTTCCGCTCTGCTTCTTCTTGCAAGCAGTCAGGCTCTTCTGCAGCCAATTCTTCTTCAGGCAGAAATGATCGTGCTTGCATGTCATAGTGCTGTACATCTGCTTCTAACTGTTTTCTTTTCAGATAAAGTTCCGATAAGTTCTGGAATTGCTTGTCGTCCTCTGCTCCGACTGCAGCAAGCAGCATTGCTTTTTGTTCTCTCAAGGGGTTGAGTTGCTCTGCCAACGTTCCCATTCGATGCCGGATGTCTGCTGTTTGTACTAACAGCTGCTCTTTGCCATGCCTTAGCTTTCGCTGCCTTTCCATTACATATTCTGCTTCCTGCATAATCTCTCGTGTTGGTAGTGATTCGGATAAGCCGACGATTGTGCCTGCTTGTTCCACGACAGATGTGTAGGTGCACTGCAGTTGTTCCAGCTCATGATTTACTCTTTGTATTTCTTGATCCAGCTGCTCCTTCCATTCCCATTCCCGCACTGCTTTTTCCCAGTCAGACAGCGGTATAGCTTGTAGAAAAGGATAACGTTCCATATGTGCGGTTTCTTGGGCATTCAGTTTCTGATAGGCTAAAAACTGCATGTTTTGCTCCTGCTGCAGATCAGCAAGCTGTACTTCTAAAGGATGACGCTGTTCCTCCAGCTGACGCCACCTGAGCCGCAGTTCTTGCTGCTCTCTTACCTTTTCCTCCACATAAGAAGATGTTTCAGATTGAACAGTTGTATTTTTCTTTTCCAGCCGCCATAACAATAATGCACCACCAAGAAGAATAATACCGCTGGCCGCCAAAATCCAGCTAGTCATTATTATCCCGCTTCCAGCGAGCAGAATAGACAAGATCACTTGCATTTTTATAGCGAAGCGTTCATTAGCACTTGGAGAATGCAAGTTGTCATGGTCTCTCTGATCATGCAGCTGTCGATATTCCTTCTCTGGAATAAGGTTTTGCTGCAGTCTTTCCTGAAAAGTATTAACTTTGTCTATTTCTTGTTTTTTTACCGTGACCGCTTTCTCTGTATGTTCTCGTTCAGCGTTGTGAATCATAACTTGTTCGCGCAAAAGCCGCCACTGCTCTTTTGTTTCCGCTCTGTACATATTACTGGTGTAACGTTCCGGAAATGCATAATGAAGCTTTCTAGCTCTTGCTTCCATCTGCAGTTTAGCTGCTGTTTCCTGCAGTTTTTCCAGCCGCGCAAACTGTCCTCGCCAGTCGGAGCGTTCTATCAGTTTTTGTAATTGGTAATAGGCGGCTTCCTCAATCTGCTGCTCTTCTATCGATAGCAAATCATTGTTCAATCGTTCCGCTTCTTGCTGCTGTACATGCGCCTGTGCTTCCAAAGGCTGCAGTTGGATCTGCAATTCTTGCATACGCTTCATTCCATCTGGCGGAAAGGCTTCTATATGTTCGAGTTGACGTAATTGCTCTCTTGATAAAATGGCTTTTTTTAACCAAGGAACAGCTTGCAAAGATTGTTTTTGTATAGGGATTTGTCTGCGCAAGTCTGCTTTTTCATTTTGCAGTTCCACTATTTTAGCTGCTGTTTCCTGCAGTTTTTCTTTGTCTGGCAAGTAAGTCTCTTCCTTGTTATGCAGTTGTCGTACATGTTGTTCCTGTTCAGCAAACGCACGCAGCATGGAATTGATTTCTGGTTTTCTGCCTTGCGGGCGATAGAGCTGCTGTAAATCCTGAAGCAGCTTCTTCTCTAATTTGTGAATGGCTGCTGTACCAGCTTGTCCTGCTTCAAGCAGAACTCGACCTAGCTGTTCTTTATTTGTAAGCTGCAAAGATGACAGTGTTTCAGTGTCCAGCGTAAATACTTGCTTGTATACGGCAGCATCTAGCCCGCCAAGCTGCCGTTCCAGCCATTGCTGATCTTTTTGGTCTGCTTTTGTATAACAAACTGCTTGTCCATTATGTCGGTCTTGGATGCGTTCCACCATCACTTCCCCTTCCGGAAAGAGCAGCTTGAGTCTGCCGCCTGGTGTTCCGCCAGTTCTTGGCAGATACCGCTGCAGCTCACGTGGGCGCATGCCGAAAAGTATATAGATGAGAAAAGCTTTTAACGTGGATTTTCCTGTTTCGTTCTCGCCATGCACGATGACAAGCGATTGGTCAGCGAAGTCAAAAGTAAAATCATGCAGTTTACCAAAATCATAAATGTGTCCGCCGCTAATACGCATGTTCATTCTACCTCCATGACGGTTTGAAGCAGAAGCTGTTTCGCTTCACCTGCTAGCTCCTGCATCTCTTCTTCGGTATATGCATGCTTGATTTTTCGGAACTGACGATTTGCCATGAGCTCATCCAAGCTGCGTTTGATATCCTCCGTCTTGTACGAGCGGAAAAACAAGGTGGCAGTAAAATCATTCCGTTCCAAGAGCTTCTCTTCATCCAATTCAAATTCTACCTGTACGGTAAATCCTGCCAGTACCGTTAACCTGCCAAGCTGCATTTGCTGTTCATTGACCATATCAATCAGCTCCTCCAGCTGATTCTCCTGCTGCCATTTCACAAGCGGGTCGGCCGCTCCATGAAAGTGCACATATAATACCACATGACCGTACATTTCCTCCCACGCAGCACTTGCTTCCATTAATCTGGCTTCTGCTTCGTATAATGCCCAGCCTTCTTTCACAGAAAAGGTCACTTCTTCAAACCGGATAGCTTGTAAAGGAAGAAACGTCAGGGTACTGGCCTGTCCTTCCAATTCGACCAAATAACAGCCTTTCTCGCCTGTCTCTTTACGATGTCTGCCTTGCATGTTGCCGGGATATACGATGGGCGGCTGCTCTGTCAGTATTTCTCGTTTATGTATATGGCCGAGCGCCCAATAATCAAAGTCGGCTTGTTTTAAGTCCTCTATCGTAAAAGGTGCATAAACATCTTCCGGTCCGCCTGTCATGATACTTCCATGCAGCATGCCAATTTGATATATATTATCTCCCATAGATTGATACTGTTTGCTGACCCTCGTTTTCACATGACGAGCAGTATAACTGAATCCATGAATAGCTGCTGCAGGCACATTATTTTTTGAATGAATAAACGTCTCTACTTGCTCAGATTGAAATATATGTACATTGTCCGGATATCTCATCACTGGTTTATTCCCGGTATAATCATGGTTGCCATATTGCATGTATACAGCAATTTGCGCAGCTTGCAGTTCTTTGCATGCTTCGCGCAGCGCAACCAATGCCTTCAGCGACTGTCTGTTAGAATCAAAAATATCTCCAGCCAGTAAGACAAAATCAACTTGTAACGTAATAGCATATTGTACTAGTTGTTGCAACGCCTCAAATGTACTTTCTTGAAGACGCGTTTTCATCGCAGGGTGTGCAGCGGTCAAACCTTCCATTTTGCTATCCAGATGCAAATCAGCGGCATGGATAAACGTTAATTTTGGCAGCATAGGCATCCCTTTCCGTTTTTTAATTCTATAGTAGCATGCACAATCTGCGAATGCACGTTCGGTTTGTAAATATAAAAGAACTCCTTGCTGTCATAGCAAGGAGTTCTTTTATATTATTGCTCTTCTGATTGACCGTAAAGCTCTTCTAGAGGCTTTGTGATGATACGGCTGATATCATTGATTGCAACATTCAAACGTTGTTCTTGTTCCATCAATTTTGCAATGGATTCATTTTGCTGTACTACTTGCACAACGCTTTGTGCTTGCTGTACTTCTTCTTCTGTAATTTCTTGTCCTTGCATTTGCTTCTGCTGAAGTTCCAGCTGAACATTACGGAAATTCTCAAACATCTGTTTAGAAGAAGAATCGTTCATTACCGTATCATAAGCGGCTTTCAAGCCTTGGAATTCTTCACTTTCACGAATTGCTTTTTCTAGTTCATACGCATGATCGTACATATTAGCCATGGGTACGTACCTCCTCAAATTTACTCAAGTTCCACTATAACAAACAAGCGAACCGCTGTATAGTTCAAGCTATCAGATAAACAGTGCGATAATACCTTGGACAATGCCGATAATACCGCCTAACAGAAAGCCAAGATACGTGATGAGTTTGAACTCTCGTTTGGATATCGCCAGTACAAGGTCTTCGACACGATCCAGCGGAAAGCCAGATACCTCTTGTTCAACCATTTTTGCAAGCTCCAGCTGCTCCATAAGAATTGGAACCTGCCCTGCTAGCCGCTCAAGCAACCGATGCACAAGCAACGATACTTTTTCTGACAACACATCATCTTGGATTGGCTTCGTATACACAGAAAGCGGTGTATCAAGTAACTGGTCCAATGGAATAGCGTGTTCGATCAGCTGCTTTATTCCTTCTTCCACGGTATCTTGTCCAATTGCATGCGTTACATCGTTTATCTTTCTGTTTAAAAGTTTATCCATTTCTCCGGTCAACAGCTGTTGCAACCAACGATTCGTCCCCTCAGACCCTACTGATTCTGTAATAACCGGCTGGATTTTATCTGCGGCACTATTAGGATCCATGAAGGAAGACAGCATACTGCCGAGAAAACCTCTACCTTGCAAGAAACTGCGAACAAGATCCTGTATTTTTCTGCGGCCATCATAACTGTCGACATAAGAAAGCAGCATTTGCTGAATATGCGAAGCAGCATAAGCTGCGGCAGCTTCTTTCCTTCGCTTTAGTTCTTCGGGAAGTAAACTGCCCAGCTCCTTGTCTCCATGCTGATGCAATTGTTCCCTTACAAGAGCTGCCGCTTTTGTATAAAGCGTTTCAGCTTCCAACTTAACTTTCATATCCGCAAGCAGCTGTCTGACTGTCCGTTCAGAACGAAGGAAGCGAAGAACTTCCCGCTGTACCCCTGCATCTACTTTGTCTTGAAAATCTATATCTCGCAGTTTCGCCTGCATGCCTGCGGGTGTAAGCAAGTGCTCCACGACCGTTTTTCCTAAGGAACGCGCTAGGTCATCTCTGCGTTTCGGAATCAATCCCGGTGTAAAAGGCAGCCTCCATTTTCCTATATAAATGGCGCGGTGAGGCTTGAACAGCATTTTGATCGCTAAATGATTTGTAACTCCCCCGATCAGTGCTCCTACTGCCGCCATAGTTAATATCAACCAAATATCTCCACTATTCATGTTTTATCGACCTTTCTGTTTTCTTCGGTTTTAGTATAATACAATTAACACCAATTACAAAGAAACTGTCTGTATGAATAGGAGAGGTACATATGCTGGATGAACTGGAAAAAATGATTTCGGGCATCATAAGAGCTGCTAGTACGGAAATGCTTGATATGGAAAATTATCATTGGTTTCGCTTAGAAGATGGAGATATTATCGGGTTCCCAAAGGAGCAGCTGAATGAGCGTGAACTCGTTTTACTCCATCATCTCGGTTCCCCCATCACTGTCCCGCGAGGATCAAGCAGAGATACCGACTGGTATAATTTGCTTCACGGCATAAAAGACACAAACAACTTTCGTACAGATCCGCTGTATGCTAGTGGCTGCCGGTTTATTTTCTTTCATCTAGATGGCTATATCAGTGCTGATGTTTTCAGAGAAGCAATGGACAGCCTGAGCGATTACCCGCTTGCCTGTGTTTGGTATAATCGGCAATCCGGTTTACTAATTGAAAGCCGCCAGAAAGAGTCTATCTCCTACGAGGAGGTGGTGGATGTGGTGATGTATGATTTATCTGTTTCTCTCCGCCTCTTTGTCAGTCCGTGGCTTGCTTCTTTGGAAGATGCACCAGTTCAATATGCGTGGCTGCATGCCGCTTACAAACAGATGCCGCCTTACTCTGCTAAACATGTCCTTCATTTTCACGACAGCATTCCGCAGCTTCTAAGTACGCTGCTGCCGAACACAGACCGGAATTACATCGTGCAGCATATCCTGCAAGGTATAGATACAGACGAGGAACTGCTGCGGACTATTCAAACATACTTTGCCTGCAACCAAAATTTAACACTGACCGCTAAAAAGCTGTTTATCCACCGAAACAGCCTTCATTACAGATTAGAGAAATTAACAGAACGCACAGGATTGGATATCCGAAGATTTCAAGATGCCTTTGCTCTTTACTTTGCCATTCAGAATATGTAAAGTTTTTGATGCTTCCTTGATTACACTGTGGTCCAGCGAGCGAAATGCAACGCGAGCATCGTTGTGCCAATACCCACAAGAAAGGGACACCTAGTAGGTGCCCCTTCAGCCATTCAGATATAAAATTAGAATTGTTGTCCGCCGTTAAGCTGCTGCTGTGCAGTCGCTACAAGACGTTTTGTGATTTCTCCACCGACAGAACCGTTTGCACGAGATGTTTCGTTACCATCTAGAGAAACACCAAATTCTTGTGCGATTTCGAATTTCATTTGATCAAGAGCTTGTTGTACGCCAGGTACTAGCAATTCGTTTGAGCTGTTGTTGTTCGCCATGTTTGTTCACCTCCTATGCCTATAGTTTGAGCAAGAAGGTGTTTTTTATCAGACTTATATAATGGAACTTCTGGTCAAACATGGAAACCCTTATTTCGGGTACGTCATCTCTTCTGGTTTAATATAGGAATCGAATTGTTCCTCTGTTAAAAGACCGCTCGCCACAGCTGCTTCTTTTAATGTCGTATTGTCTGCGAAAGCTTTCTTAGCAATCTTTGCTGCATTTTCGTAACCAATATGCGGGTTGAGAGCGGTTACGAGCATTAAGGAATTCTGCAAGTTCTTGTCAATCTTTTCTCGATTCGGCTCCAACCCTACAACACAGCGATCATTAAAGGAAAGCATACTATCCGCTAAAAGCTGTGCCGATTGAATAAAGTTATAAGCAATAACAGGCTTGAATACATTCAATTCAAAATTCCCTTGACTTGCTGCAAAACCAATTGCTGCATCATTCCCCATCACTTGCACTGTTACCATGGTAACTGCTTCACTTTGCGTTGGATTTACTTTCCCAGGCATAATTGAGCTACCAGGCTCATTAGCCGGAATCTCAATCTCACCGATACCACAGCGCGGTCCGCTTGCCAGCCAGCGGACATCATTGGCAATCTTCATCATATCGGCAGCCAAGCCTTTTAGTGCACCATGTGCAAACACAATGTCATCATGACTTGTTAGTGCATGGAACTTGTTTTCTGCAGAGCGGAAGGCTTTGCCTGTAGCAGCAGCCAATTCTTCGCACACCTTTTCCGAAAATGCAGGATGTGCATTTAATCCCGTTCCAACAGCTGTTCCGCCAATCGCTAGTTCTTGGATGTACGGAAGGCTTGTACGAATCATCTGCTCAGATTTCTCCAGCATTCGATGCCAGCCGCTAATCTCCTGCCCAAGCGTAAGTGGCGTTGCATCTTGTAAATGTGTACGTCCAATCTTCACGATATCTTGATAAGCTGCGGACTTATCTTTTAGCGTCGTCTTAAGCTGTTCCAGCGCAGGCAAGACTATATCTTCCAACTGCGCCACAGCAGCTATATGTAGTGCTGTAGGATACGTATCGTTGGAGCTTTGTGATTTATTAACATCATCATTCGGATGAAGCCTTGTTTCCTTACCTTGTTCCTCTAGCCACTTATTACCGACGAATGCAATAACTTCATTCACGTTCATATTCGATTGGGTACCACTGCCCGTCTGCCAAACAACAAGCGGAAAATGAGCATCCAGATCGCCCGTTATAATTTGGTCAGCCGCATAGCCGATCGCATCACTTTTATCTTGCTCTAAAAGACCGAGTGCACAATTAGCTTTTGCCGCACTTTTTTTGAGTAATGCGAAAGCGTATACAATTTCTTTCGGCATTGTTTCTGTACCAATTGGGAAATTCTCTTTACTTCGCTGCGTCTGCGCTCCCCAAAATTTATCAGCTGGTACCTGAATTTCACCAATCGTATCTTTTTCTACACGAAATTCCATGATGACGTTCCCCTCTCCAAATGCATTTTTTAAAAGCTGTTATTTTCTTCATCAGACATCCCTATTGTACCAAATAATCTGCATTTTTGCGGCTTCTGCGATATAAGGTTATGTATCTTTTCATTTTTGAAAAAATTTAATAAATTCACTACCCATCTTCCTTACAATATGTTAAAATCAAATTGAATTCGTACACAGATGAGTTAGCTAGGTGCAGTAATTACAAGCACAATTTGACAAGTAAGTTTTAGGCATCTTTATGCCGCTGAATTAGTATGTGACCTCCCATCACATAAATATGGAGCCACCGCCTTCTTTAAGGCAGTGGCTCTTTTTCAGCTCTTTAAATCAGATTCCATTTGAAAATGTTCTTCTAATGTTACGCCCTCTTCATGTATCTGTTTTGCAAGATCTTTTCCGACATAACGAATATGCCAAGGCTCATAACTGTATCCTGTAATATCTGTTTTTCCTTTTGGATAGCGTACGATAAAACCATGCTCATAGGCATGATCTGCCAGCCATTTTCCTTCGTCCGTATTAATAAACGTCTCTTCCAGCGCAAGTGCCATCTCGGCGGATGTTAAATCGATTGCCAAACCAGATTGATGCTCGCTGCGGCCTGGTCTTGATGACACTTTATCTGTTTCTTCCTGGCCTTGTGAAGCGACATTATTTTCATAAATTTGCTTTTGTCGAGCTTCTGAGCGGTATCCGCTTGCTGCCACGAGCTCCATTCCGTCTTTTTGCGCGGCATCGAATAGTTCCTCCAGTGCAGAAGCAGCTTCTTTGCGCATCTTTCTTTTCTCGATATGTTCGTTAAAGTAAAATGGTACATCAGGCTCCACAAGATCCTTTGGTGCCCATCCATCTGGGAACTGTCTTGTCTTGTTAACAACCACTTCTATGCTATCTGGATTATCGACAGTGACTGGTTTCTCAATTGTTCCGATAACATCGTCTGCTTCCTGCTGATGCTGATCGGGCTTTGTTTCTACCGGTTCTTCCTCAACGGCTGCTTCTTCTTCCGCTGCCTGATCTGCCTGCTGATTCTCCGCCTGCTTCTCTGTTGTTTTTGTTTCGTTCGTATTCTCTTTCTGGCTTGTTTGCTGGTCTTGACAGCCGGCTGCTACGAGCACGGCACTTAGGACAGCAAACAACATCAAACGCTTCATTTCAAATTTCTCCTCTGCGTTACTTCTATTATGTAATTATTATAGCATAGCCGTACATTTATTTCGCACACAAAAAGACCCGTCATGTCCACAGCACAACGGGTACTTTTCTTATATATAATTATTCCCATGTGTAAGGTCGGTATGCGGCACTTAATTCCTCGAACAGCTCTTGATCATTTTGATCAATGCTGTCATTGATTTGGGCTTCTAGTCTGTTCTTGTTCCAAGTAAAAAGAAATTCATCCAGCATAAGTTTAGCAGCAAGTTTCACTTCATACGCAATCTCTCGTTTAGCAGATACATAAGAACGCTTTCGATTCGTTCTTTGCAGACGGTAGACAACTTTATGCTTTTTCATGGAACAATTCCCCCTGGTTCCTTTTTTTCATTATGCTGGATATACATCAATTTTGCAACAATTTTCTGACTTGTTCGTTAAATTAGTGTAAATGCGGAACTGGATGGTGCTTGTGATCTTTTGGATCAGGGGGTTTGATGAATTTCAATGTTAATAATGCAGCAATAAAAGCTGTACTGCTAAACGTGACGATAAGCCAGATAAGCTCTGTTTGTAAGAGCAGCGCAACAACAGGCGGACCAGCAGCTACGCCGACATACCGCATCGCACTAAATAGGGCCGTAATTGTACCTCGTACATCTTTCTCCATATTGCTTGTGATAAGAGAATCCAGACAAGGCAGCCCTGCTCCTATTCCAATACCAGCAATAAGGAACACAGCCATCATAAAGATGACATCTTTTGAAAAGTACAAAGCGATTGTGATAACTCCGGCACAAACAATACCAGTAAACGTAATCCATTTCATCAGTTTGGCGTTGCTTTTAATCCACTTCCCTGTCAAATAGGATGCCAGACACAGCGCAGCAAGCGGAATTGCCAGAACTGCTCCTTTCACGATACCGTGCATGCCATATTTTTCTTCTAGAACTGTACTCAAATAGAAAAGAATACCAAAGAGAATAAACATAAGAATTGCGCCTATCAGGAAGATTGCCGTTAACCAGCCGCCATGCTTGTGAAAGGTTGCTTTTGTGCTTTCCAGGAACGTTTTAAAGTCATTTCCCTTCTTGTCATCTTTCGGTTTTTTAATGAGAAAGAGTACGAGGGCAAAAGAGATAGCGCAAAATACAGGAATTGCATAAAAAGGCAGATACCAGAGAAATCCTGCCAGAAGCGCTCCCAGTACAGGACTCAACACCTTCCCCAACGTATTAGCAGTTTCAACTATACCAAGTGTAGCACTGACATCTTCTTCTTTTTCGAACATGTCTCCAACAAGCGGCAATACAACTGGTGCGGCCCCGGCCACACCTACCCCTTGCAGTATTCGGCCAATCATAATCCAAAGGTACGGGCTTTCGCTGACTACTGAAAAGATTCCCGCGATCAGTCCTCCTGCGCCAGCGATTATCAAAGAAGGCAAAATGACGACCTTCCGCCCAAATCGATCGGATAAAAAACCAGCAACTGGGATGAAAATAATGGCTACGATTGAATAGAATGTAATGATAAAGCTTGATTGTAACTTGCTTATCCCCAATTCATCTTCCATTAATGGAAGTACTGGAAGGAGCATGGAATTTCCGAGTGTCATAATCAGCGGAATGGATGCCAATGCAACAATTGCCCAGCGCATGTTTTTTGGTGAACTGCTGTTCGATGTCTTTTTAGTTGTGGCCATGAACTTGTCTCCTGCCTTTCGCAAACTACTCCTATCATTTGCAAAGCAGGTACTTTTTATCCAAATAAAAAATCCCGGCACAACGGCTGGGATCAATTCGCCTGCAGCAGATCTGCCTGATCCATATAAGTCCAATAACAATTGCGCCAGCCTTGTTCTCTGGCCAGCATGTCAAAACTCTCTGCGTCGCTTTCATAAAAACGAATGATTGCTTGCTCGGGAGTAACTTCCCCGGGGTCGATTACGATGTCCAGTTCTTTGTAAAAGCGCATCCCTTCCAAGCTGCCTTCGATAATAACTTTTTCCTGGTTCATTTTTTTCCAACCCCTTCGTATATTGATGTAATGGAAGAATATAATGTATTATCTTGTACCCATTCTGGACATGCAGTAATCTTTCCTGCTCCGGAATGAGATCGGAGGAATCTTTACATATGGGCCAGTATGATAACCTTAAAGCAGGCGAGAAAGGAGCAATGCTTAGCATCGCAGCTTACTTGGTGCTTTCATTTATTAAATTAATCGTTGCCTACATCGGTGATTCAGATGCCCTGCTGGCAGATGGCCTGAACAACACTACAGACGTTGTTGCTTCTGTCGCTGTACTGGCTGGATTAAGAATCTCACGTAAACCACCTGACTTGGATCATAAGTATGGTCACTTCCGGGCAGAAACAATTGCTTCACTTGTTGCTGCGTTTATAATGATTTCCGTCGGTCTTCATGTGTTACTTGATACACTAGAGCGGCTCATGCAGCCCGATTATGTGCAGCCGGACATGCTGACAGGCTGGACTGCTTTAGGATCAGCATTCGTTATGTGGGCAGTATATCGCTATAATTTAGCTTTAGCAAAACGCATTCAAAGTCCTGCTCTAATGGCTGCCGCGCAAGATAACCGTTCAGATGGACTGGTTAGTATTGGCGCATTTATCGGCATTTTTGGAGCCCAGTTCGGTTATTATTGGCTAGATCCGCTGGCGGGATTCATTGTTGGGGTGTTAATTTGTAAAACAGCATGGGATATTTTCTATGATGCGACCTATTCGCTTACGGATGGTTATGATGTGGACAGGTTATTAAAAATACGTCATACAATTGTGCAGGATGAAGATGTGTTGGAGGTTGTAGAAATTAAAGCAAGATTGCATGGAAATCAATCGCTTGTTGATGTAATTATCCGAGTAGATGCCTCCCTTAATGTTGCCCAAGGACATGCCATCACCG
Source organism: Terribacillus sp. DMT04 (assembly GCF_019056395.1). Lineage (NCBI taxonomy): Bacteria > Bacillati > Bacillota > Bacilli > Caryophanales > Bacillaceae > Terribacillus > Terribacillus sp. DMT04. Next base: position 1,030,477 of record NZ_CP077639.1, on the reverse strand, counting down.
AAAGACTGGAAAAGCTGCTCGTTAAGAAGCATGATATATTCCATACATTCATTCACATCGAACCATAGAAAGAAGAGGCTGTGACAAAACAAGATTAATTCATCCTAAAAGCGAATGATGACTAGGTCCATACTTTTAATGCAGCCCTCAGACGGCAGCTACTTTCCAAATTTAGCTGTTATCGTCGAACAAGAATGGCTTTTGAAGTAGATGCCGACAAGAAAATCGCTTTTTATTTCGAGGAGTCTACGTATTCTTTTTATACTAGTAAGGGTCCTCATAACAAGAATCAGGGTAGAAATACACGGAGACTCCCGCGGGAGGAAGGCTAGGGTAGCGCTTTTTGCACGAGGAGGCTCCCCAGCCACCCGCAGGAAAGCGGAGTGTATTTCCGAAGCGATGCTCTCCTATTCCTTTACAATGCAAAATCCAAACAATACTGCTTTTAATTGCAGTATTGTTTGGATTTTTATATAGCTTAAACAGTTTTGTCCCAGCTTCTTATTTCATTTTATTCCTCATCTTGATCTGTCAGGATAACAGGGCCCTCTTTCGTAATAACAATCGTATGCTCATATTGAGCAGACAGCGATCCATCAATCGTACGTGCTGTCCAGTTGTTAGCATCCATCTGGCTGCCCCATTCTCCGATATTGAGCATCGGTTCAATGGTGATAACCATGCCTTCCTTTAAACGCGGTCCTTTATTCGGCAAGCCAAAATGCGGAATATGCGGATCTTCGTGGATTGTCGGTCCAATACCATGTCCAGTAAAGTCACGTACGACAGAATAACCTTCAGCTTCCGCATATTGCTGAATCGCATGCCCAATATCACCAATGCGAGAACCAGGAAGTGCCTTCTCAATTCCCTTGTATAAGGAATTCTTTGTTACTTCAAGCAAACGCTCGGCTGCTTCGCTGACTTCTCCAACAGCATAAGTCCAAGCAGAATCAGCTAATCCGCCATTTAAGTTGACAACCATATCTATGGTTACAATATCGCCATTGTTCAATGGCTCGTTTCTTGGAAATCCGTGGCAGATTTCATCATTAATGGAAGCACATGTGGCATAAGCGTAGCCATTATAGCCTTTCTGTTCAGCAGTTGCACCATGCTTTTCCAAATAACTCTCTACAAATTGGTCGATTTCCATCGTTGTAATACCAGGTTTTATCATTTTGCGGATTTCTTTATGAATAGCAGCAAGCAGCTTACCCGCCGCTTGCATCATTTCTATTTCACGCGTACTTTTACGATTGATCATTCGATTCTCTTCCTTTCTGACGACAATGCTTCCTAATCCATAATAGAGTGTATCATATTATGCCAGCACGGTTAAATTGTTACGCTGACTATCTGAATCAATCCAGCTCTTCATTTCCTTTTATATTAGAATGATTGGCAATGAGCAGCGCACATACGAGAAGTACGATAGCCATCGCATATAACAAAATGGTCAGCGGGTTTTCATGATCAATAATAATCAACCGGATGATGGCTGTAATACCGATGTAAATGAAGTATCGCAGTGGAAAATGATAATCATGGGTGAAGTATTTAATAATCAAACTAATAAACTCAAAATAAAGAAAATAAACTAAAATTCCTTCTGCAAGATAAAAATACGTAACTTCTTCGTTCCGTATTAGCAGCACATCAAAAATAAATACTGTCTTCTTCAACAGAAAAACAACCAGAATCATCGCAAGGATGGTTAACGTGATATTAAGTACTGTCTGCAGTAAAACGGCAATCAATGCTGTTTTCTTTTGTAACTCCCGCATCTATATTCCCCCTAAGCTCGTCTTAGAATATATGAAAAACACGATAGATTATGCGGGGGGATATAAGCTTTTTTTATAGAAAATATGCTTGAACAATTGGAAGATAACAGACAGAATGGAAGTAACAGACAGGAGGGTAAGTATTGATACAACTTGATCATGTACATAAACAATACGGTGGCAGGAAAGCTGTCAACGACATTCATTTAACTGTTCCAAGCGGAAAGATTTTCGGTTTCCTCGGACCTAATGGCGCAGGTAAATCTACTACCATTAAGATGGTAACAGGCATCCTGCCAATTGATTCAGGCACGATTACCATAAACGGCAAAGACATATCAACCGACACAATTGCAGCCAAGCATGAATTTGGCTATGTGCCAGATAGTCCTGATCTATTTCTGCGGCTGAATGGGATTGATTATCTGCATTTTATTGGGGATATTTACGGCATTCCAGCAGACGAACGAACTGCTCGAATTGAGGAATACGCCAAAATGTTCAGTATTTATGAAGCACTTAGCGATCAAATAAAAACCTATTCACACGGCATGCGGCAGAAATTATTTATTACCGGCATGCTCGTACAGCAGCCGTCTGTGTGGATTCTCGATGAACCAATGACTGGTCTGGACCCGAAATCGTCTTATCAGCTAAAAGAGTTAATGCGGCAGCACACAGCAAAAGGAAACACCGTCTTTTTCTCTTCTCATGTACTCGAAGTCGTCGAGCAGCTATGTGACGAAGTGGCTATCATCCGAAAAGGAGAAATGCTGTTTCATGGCACCTTACCGGAAATGAGAGAAAAATTCCATTCTGATGAAAGCTTGGAGCATATTTTCCTGGAGCTGACACAAGATGCATAAACCGATTCGTGCTCTTATTCGTATTCAGTTAAAAATGCAGTACAGTAATGTATTTAAAAAACCGAGCGTCATCATTGGCTTGCTTTTCGGGTTATTCGGTTTACTTTTAATCGCGCTGATGTTTGGCGGTTTTGTCCTGCAAGTGATTGATATAATCTACTCTATACTCGAACCATCAGGAAACGCGGATATTATTTTAGGCGCGTTGTTTCTCATGAATTTCTTCGTGGTACTTCTATTGTCATTAACTTTAATTATGAATGCTTTTTACTTTACTGAAGATATAACATCTTTCCTGCACTTCCCGGTACATTCTTATCAGCTGCTGATTGCGAAATCAGTGAACCCGCTCGTTTATGCTTATATAGTTACGGCGGGGACCTACTTTCCTGTCAGCATGTACTATGGCGTTCTGTCTGATGCCGGCCCGATGTATTATATTTTCGCTTTCCTTCTATACTTCGTTGTCCCAGTTATTCCTTACTCATTGGCGTCTGTCCTTGTCATGTTTGCGATGCAGTTTGTTAACAAAGGTAAAAATAAAGATAGAAGCAAAGTAATCGGCGGCATTCTCGGCTTTCTCTTGCTGATTTTGTTAAATGTCGTACTTCGGTTACAGCATGACCCAGAAAAAATTGCCGAAACGATTGCCTCCAGTGCAGAAGGTGGCGGGATGCTGCAAATGGCGACTATGTACTATCCTCCCGCATGGCTCATGACAAATTTGTTGACAGCAGACAACTTCGGATTGAGTTTGATGTACCTGATTATCGTTTTAGTAATTGCCTCAGCTGCCTTTTGGCTGTTTTATGCAGCATCACAAAAACTATATTTGAAAGGTGCATTAGGACTGAATACGGGATCAGGTAAGCAATTTAACAGCAAGAGATTGTACCGCAAAGAAAATTCCGTTGTCCATGCTTACCGCCGAAAAGAAATACAGACTATATTCCGCACGCCCACATACTTTTTGCAATGTGTTGCTGGCACACTTATTATGCCGGTTTTACTCGTCGTCATTGTTTTCATGGGTGATTTTACATCCGCTGCTTCTTTGGCCAAAAACTTGGACGGCAACGGCCTTTACGTTGCCATATTAGCAGCAAACATCCTTACAATAGGACTTAATCCAGTAAGTATTGTAAGCTTTTCAAAGGACGGACACAGCTGGGAAGCCCATCTTTTTCTGCCATTGAAAATGCGGCAAATTGTTTTTGCCAAGCTGCAATCTGCTTTTTTAATCAACCTGCTGCCAATCAGCGTTATGTTCCTTGTTGCCGTTTTCGTTTTACAGCTGACTGTTTTGCAAGCAGTACTTTGGCTGTTCCTTGCCTTGCTAGTGAATGCAGCTGTGACAATTATCGGGATGCTCAGCGATCTGTATTATCCTAAACTAGGCTGGACAGAGGAAACGGAATTGTTCCAAAACAGGCTCGCAAGTCTTATTGCCATTGTTCTTTCTGTTGGCTCCTTAGGCATTCTGATTGCATTGTTGCTTGTATTGAACATGCAGATGCTTGTTTCACTGTTTTTCACAGTTTTATACATTAGCATCCTTGCTGCTGCATTATTGTTCACTATCAGCCGGCTGCTGCGGTCTGTTGACCGCACAACTCTGACAAAGTAAAAAGAAGCTTTGCACGACCGCGTGCAAAGCTTCTTCGTGTTCATCTATTAATAACAGTAGCCACTGCCATATCCATAATCGTAATTGTTGCCACCTACGTAGCAAGAACCAACGATAATTAAAAGAATAAACAATACAACGAGAAATGCAAAACCGAAACCTTCGTTTCCATTTTCTTTTGACATCAGTACGTCCCCCTTTTCCTACAGGATAATGCATCCTATGTACATCACCTAGAAAAGGAAAGGGCAGATACCCAGTTTCAATTAAACATAATCCTTTACAGCATACCGTTTGCCATTTTCTATACTTTCACCTGTGAGAATATCGACAAGTACACCACCTACAAACATTGGGTCACGCAATGACTTGTTTGTGACATAGTCTTTGAATTTCTGAACATCCTGGAACTGTTCCGGCTCACTGGATCGTATATCTGCCTGCATCCCTGTATCCATGATACCCGGATTATAGGCTATGGCAATATTCCCGGATCCTGCCTCAGCTTCTTCCAACGCAACTGTCTCCGTATAACGGTTCAATCCAGCTTTCGATGTACTGTATGCACTCCAGCCATGCACAGAACGTTCTGCTGCACCTGAAGTGACATTTACGATTACAAGCGGTACGTTATGTGTTTTTGCATACTTTAAGAATATGGAGCAAACGAGCATCGGTGCCGTTAGATTAATCGCCAGATGTGCTTCCAGTTCCAGCAGACTATACGCATCAGCTGTCGCAATGGGACCGACTACACCAGCATTATTAATTAAGTACACTGTGTCCTTCGCAGTTGAAAATATGTCCGCAGCTAATTCCTCAAAGATTTGCGCACATGCCGCTGTATCCTGTAAGTCCCCATAACGATACGTGTAACTAGCATTTCCCTTCCCTTTATAGCAAGGAAGCGCGTTACTATCTTTTCTGGCGACACCGATTACTTTTACTTCCTTATCCATTAAGTGTTTGGCAATTGCTTCTCCCAACCCGCGGGATGTTCCTGTTACTACTGCTGTCTTCATTTACTCTCCTCCTCTATGTCTTTTAAGATAGCTGGTATTTCCGCATAAATGTGCACAATATCAGCCAACGGCATTCGTACAAGTCCGCTTGAAGACGGCGCAACAAATTCGAGTACAGCAGATGTAACAGGAGCCTTTTGCAAGCCCCAATTCGTTTGTTTCACGTTGCCGTACTGCTGATACACGCCTTTTCCAACAAAGCATGCAATCTTTGGCTGGTAGTGCGCTAATTTCTCCCGAAGCAATCCCGCTCCTTCTATGTATTCTTCCTTCGTAATATCAGCGGCTGCTTTCGTCGGTCTGGCCACAATATTGGTGAATCCTATTCCTTCTTGAAGCAAAGTACGATCTTCGTAAGGCTCATATTTGCGGTCCGTAATACCCGCTTGATAGAGGATATTCCAGAAGCGGTTATTTCGATTTGCGTAATGGTGACCGGTCTCAGCAGATCGTACACTCGGATTGAATCCAATAAACAAAAGCCGGAGACCCTTCTCTAAATGATCCGGTATCGGTTCAAGCTCCATCTGTAGCACCTCCATCTTCCTACATTGTAGCCCGGACTACTTGCAGACGCAAAAAGAAGCACAGCTCGCAGCTGCGCTTCCTTCTTATTTCTCAATATAAATAGCTTGACTGCCTAGCTGTTTCCAAGCTTTCTCAAAGTTTTCTCTGTCTACTTCCTGGTTTTTTTGTCCGTATGGATTATTAAGAAATACGGTATCCTCGGTGTAGCCTGTTACTGCCACACTATGAACACTGTAAGTAACATCTGCATTGCCATTCGGTGTTTTCCAAGACTCCATATCGCCAGTTTGCGTGAAACTTGCGGTAGTAACAATCCATACCGGGTTACCTGAATCAAGCGGTTCGTAAATTGCTTCTTCTACTGTCGCACCCGTTTTATCAACTGCTCTGTCGCCAGCTATTTTCTTAGCAAGGTCCATGACAGGTCCGTGATAAACGCCAAGTCCTGGACCATTCTGCATATCACCGACAAATCCTTCGTTCGGATCTCCTCGCAGCCCATTATCATATTGCAGCGGCACATATGGAATTTGTTCAGCTAATTCATTCTTTGTCACATCAAACCCCGCGTATAAAAGAATCATTGCTAAGCTCGTCACTTCACACCCATTATATAAACGCGGTGCATCCATTTGATTTAAAAGCGGCACATCTAAAGGACCGTCTTTAACCGCGGAAAGCTCTGGTACTTCCTCTTTGGTAGCAACTTTATGTTTTCTAAGGGAGATATCTGATGCTTCCGCCCGCAGTTCATCTGATCTATTTTGATATGTCAGCACTGCCAGAGCAATAGCGATTACTGCCAATGTACCAAGCATTATTACATATTTATTCTTCATATATTCTCTCCTGTGCGCAAAAGTATCAGCAGGTTTACTTTTCATTATAAATTAACCTATGCCGCAGGAACAATATCCATTCATTCATTTAATAAAAAATTACGATATAAGCCATACTAATGCTTGAGGTGATTACGATGCCAAAAAACAACAGCCGCAATAAAAATGCGGCTACGAGCGTAAATAAGCAAGGGCTTACAGAAGACACAGCCAATCAAGAGCCAAAAAGTCAGCTGGAACAGCGCGCCAAGAAAAAGAATACGAAAATATAAAAAACACAGCCTCTATTAAGAGGCTGTGCACATTATTTTTTTCTTGCAACGACAAACCAAGACTGCACATCTTTCTCTGCACCTGCTTCAAAATCAATTCGCTGATTGTGAAGGGTCATTTCGACAATTTGAAATGCATCTTGAAGCATTTCTTGCAACTCGTTCTCGTGGAAGAAATGCATAATTCGATCCTCCACTAAGAAGGTATCTTTCTCCAATTCTGCACCTGCGCCGTAGTACTTTTCATCTCTCGCTGACAAACAGGAGAAAATTAAAAGACCATTCTTATGCAAATGAGAAGTGAAATGATGAAATAGTTTATTTCTTTCTTCCTCTGTATACATATGAAGTATATTTGATAAATAAATGCCATCGAATCTTTCTGTCGAAGGAAAAGGCAAATTCATATAGTCTCCGACAAAATGCTTTACATTGGACAAGCCAACTGCTTTTGCATGATTACTGGCACGTTCAATTGCCACTTCTGAAATATCACATGCTGTTACATGAAAAGCATATTCTCCAAAGAAATTGCTATTTCTTCCATAACCGCAGCCCGGTACAAACAGCCGCTTTGCCTGATCTGCTGCAAAATATGGATATGCCATCACTGCTGATGGTGTTGCTTCCGTTCCCCAAATGTCCCCTGCTTCAAAACGATTATTCCAATAGGTTTGTAACGTTATACTCACAGTGCCATTTCCCCCAGCATAGAGTGTTATACATTGTTTTAGTAAATTACTTTACAAAGAATTTACTAGACATAGTGTAACATGTTTAGACAATGTTTAAAGGTTATTTTCTGAAAAAAATTGTAAAGAAATAAACAATATAATTTGTGCACTTCTTCACTTAAGCCATTCTTCCCGAAGCAGCCCCATCCGTATTGAATCATAATATTCACCATTATAATAACGGCATTTCCGCATCCGAGCTTCCAATGTCATGTTCAGCTTTTCTCCCAGCCGTATCATCCGTTTATTTCCGGACCATGTTGTATACCCTACCCGTACAATTGACAGCGTTTTGAATAAATGCGTAATCCACTGTTCCAATGCTGCTGTTCCATAGCCGCCATTCCAGTATGCTGGATCAAATATAGTTATACCCATTTCCAGCCATCTGGACGGTTTGTGTTCCCAATAATAGCTGACTGTTCCAATGACCGTACCTTCAGCTTCGATTACCCATTGATCTGGCGAGTGCTCACCAAATTGGTAGCTGGTTAAGAATTCCTCTTTCGTTTTGTGCGTCAATGGAAAATAGGGAGCATCCCATTTTTTCCATTCTGGTTCCTGTTCTCCATATTTCAGCTCCCATAAAAGGGCTCCTTCTGACTCTCTCGGCGGTCTAATTGTCACATCAGTCATATAGCACTTTCCTCCATTTGGACACGCGGCCACAGCCGCTGCCAATTCTTTTTGTTCACTCTATCAAGATAGATGGAATGATAAGCTTCACTTCTCACATAAGGCGGTGTTGGTGCAATACGACAAGCGAGCAAATCATCTATTCCATACGGTGCGATCAATTGCAGTGTTCCTTCCTCTAGCTTGACCCCAATACTTGTAGCTGTTTCTGGATAGCAAGCAATCGCATGCGCAGTATTACGAAACGCAGGCATCTGATTGATATGATGCATTCTCGCTTGGTTTTTCACTGACCACGGCACGCTAGGCATCATCTTTATAAGCATGTTTTCAAGTTCTTTCTCAATTGCTTTGTTTATGTCAGCTGCGTCAAAATAAACTACATCTACGTCTGTAAGCGGCGTTCGTTCTATATAACCATGCTGCACATCCCATGCTTTTGCTCGGACAAATCCAGCACTTATGCAGCAATCGGGAAGCTCTAGCTTGGCTGCTGTTTCCAGTACTAACATCATCCATTTGTCTTGTTTGATTGCTTCTAGTAAATCTGCTTCCGTCTGCAGCTGATCAGCTTGTATGCTACCTTGGCTCATAGCGATATTCCTCCAAGTTCACCCGCCCATTTTGTAGTTCCAACCCTTCCTCGTACAAACGCTCCAGTTGTTCATTCCGTGTCTCTTCATCCTGAATTTTCAGCTTTCCGTCCGCACTTATCACACGGTGCCACGGCAGGTCGTGTTTTTGGCTCATGCTATGTAAAATTCTGGATACCTGTCTCGCTCCGTGTGCTCGTCCTGCTGCCGCACTGATCTGACCGTATGTCATTACTTTCCCTTTAGGAATGGACCGAATAACACGGATTACCTCTTCTGTAAATGAATCCACCGTATCCCCTCCTTTTTTAGAACTATCTGTCAATTAGTATAGCAGAACATCTTGTCGCTATGATAAGCCATTTACAATATGATAGACTCTATTTAAATAGTCTAAAAGAGCATCACCTGTTTAACATCTTGCTGGACGGGCTATGTAGTAAACGAGAGGAGAATGTAAAATGAAACATATTGTGTTCTTTGATGCAAGCTGTCCCCTATGCTCCACTGCAAAGCAAGTGATTCAAAAATTGGATTGGTTAGATAATGTGAAATGGATACCTGCACAAAATATCGAGAATTATGAACGCTTCCGTTTTCTTGCCAAAGGGGATGTATACGATCGCATCCATATGATGTCCTTTAAAGGCGATATTTACAAAGGACATGAAACTGTCAAAAAAGTATTAACATTGCTGCCAGCTACTGCAGCATTAGGTTGGCTGTTATACCTGCCATTTTTAGATCCCTATTTAGAGTCTTTGTATAAATGGATATCAGACAACCGCCATGACTGGTTTGGTACAAAACAACTGAAAGCCATATAAAAAAACGGGCAGCGCTGCCCGTTTTTCTTTATAAATACTTTTTCAAAACGCGCTGCCCTTCATAACTGAACAGTACGTTTTTACCTTCCACAACCGTCTCCATGTGCACAAATCTGCCCCATAGCTGATAAATATAAGGCAATGTTCGTTCTAAATACGTCAAATCTAATTCGACCCCTTCATATTCGTGCTTCAGATACAGTTCTCCGTTCGACATATAATCACCATCTGTCACTGTCAGATATGGAAAACCGCCATTCACGCGCATTGTTATTAGCTGATCACGAACTGCTTCCCAATCTTTATCCGTCACTTTATACTCATTCCCTTGTTTTTGGAAAAGGTACATATCTTCACGGTGAACTAATTCCTTCGTTAGATAATTTCGCAAGAAGGAAATATCAGATTCAATTTCTCGGACTTCGAACATCTTCTCTCTGCCAGAACCCGGCTTAACCCCAAACCGCTGCATCTCTTCTGTTGGGTTATCAAAGCGTTCTTCGATATCCTCAAAAATCTTTATGCCTAAATAATAAGGATTAATCTGTGTCGGTGAAGGCTGTACGACACCTGCATTTAGTTTGGCGTACTCAATCGCTTCATCACTTGTCAAATTCATCTCTCTCAGAATACGTGCATGCCAGTATGACGCCCATCCTTCATTCATTATTTTTGTTTCCAGCTGCGGCCAGAAATACAGCATTTCCTCCCGCATCATTGTCAGGATATCACGCTGCCAATCCTCCAGATTACGGCTGTACTCTTCAATAAACAGCAGAATATCCTTTTCTGGGTGAGGGGGGAAAAGCTTTTTCTTCTTGTCTTTTTTCTCGTTCGTTTTTTTCTGATCAACAAACCAGATGTCATCGTATTCTGTTGCTCGTTCTGACACTTCTTCTTTTTCTGTGTCTTCCGCATCCCACCCTAGCTTTGGCCGCAGCAAGGAAGGATCAATATGCTCCTGGATTGCAAGCACTGCATCGAGGAAATCTTCTACTTCCTTCTTCCCATGTTCCTTCTCATACGCTGCTACGCGCTCAGCTGTTGCGGCCATGCTGTCTACCATATTTCGGTTCGTGTTTTGAAAGCGAACATTATTTTTGAAAAAATCACAATGCGCCAGCACATGTGCAACAATCAGCTTATTTTGAATTAAACTGTTCGAGTTAAGCAAAAACGCATAGCAAGGATTTGAGTTGATAACAAGTTCATAAATCTTGCTTAGCCCAAGATCATATTGCAGCTTCATTTTATGGAATTGTTTACCGAAACTCCAGTGGGTAAACCGCGTCGGCATGCCGTAAGCGCCAAATGTATAAATAATATCAGCCGGGCAAATTTCATAGCGCATCGGATAAAAATCCAGTCCAAATCCTTTTGCAATCTCGGTAATTTCTCCAATAGCCCTTTCCAATGCCTGTGTGTCGGATAGCTGCACGGGCTCTCTCCCCTTTGTACGTAATAGTATTTATACTTATGCAAAGAGAGCAGAAAAAAGACGCCCATATGGACGTCTTCCTTACTTATTCACTTACTTTTCCATAATAATAAACCAATGTCTCCATCCCTTTATCAAAACTTTCCAGCGGGAAGCTTTCATTCGGGGAGTGCAATCTGTCTTCTGGCGTGCCAAATCCAAGCAAGATGACAGGCATCTGATACACAGTATCAATCCACTCTACTACTGGAATCGATCCACCCATACGAACAAAGACCGTTTCTTTACCGAAGGCCTCCGTTAAACTGTCTGCTGCTTTTTGAATCAACGGATGATCTGGATCCACTTTATACGCTTTTGCTTTGAATGGTTCCGGTCTAACCTCGACACGAACCCCGGCTGGCGTATGCTTTTTAATATGCGCTGTGATTTTTTCCACGATGTCCGCTGGATCTTGTCCTGGTACAAGGCGGCTTGTTATTTTCGCTGTTGCTTCAGATGGGATAATTGTCTTCGTTCCTTCTCCTTGATAACCGCCATACATGCCGTTAACTTCTAATGTTGGTCGGGCCATGGTATGTTCTTTCGCTGTGTAGCCTTTTTCCGATACTGCTTCCGGAACGCCCACTGTTTTGGTAAAGTCTTCTCCAGGCGCTTGTGCCATTAGCTTGCGCTCTTCTTGCGGCAATTCCTCCACACCGTCATAGAATCCTTCTACTTGAACTACTTCTTCTGTATCTTTTAAAGAACTTAAAATATGTGTCATCGCTTGCAGCGGATTGCGGACCGCTCCGCCGTACAAGCCGGAATGCAAATCGCGATCTGGTCCGTATACCGAGAACTCGAGTGCAGCCGCGCCTTTTAAACCATACAGCATCGTTGGCTGTCCCGTTTCCACCATACCAGAATCACTGATAATCGCGAAATCAGCTTGGAACTGTTCTGTTTGTTCATGCAGAACCGCATGCAAATTCGTGCTGCCGATTTCTTCTTCTCCTTCAATACATACTTTTACATTGATTGGGAGAGCTCCTTCTGTTTTCATGAAAGCTTCAAACACAGCTAGATGCATGAATACTTGTCCTTTATCATCACTCACACCGCGAGCATAAATGCGTCCATTGCGTTCTGTCGGCTCAAATGGCTCACTATCCCAAAGCGGAAGCGGGTCAGCTGGCTGGACATCATAATGTCCATAAAAAAGTGCCGTCGGTTTATCTGAACCTGCACCAAGCCATTCTCCTGTTACGATAGGATGTTTTTCTGTCTGCTGAACGGTCACTTTATCAAAGCCGATTTCTTTTAAATAATTAGCTGTAAAGGCTGCTGCTTTCGCAACATCTTCTTTGTATGTACTGTCTGTGCTGATACTTGGAATACGCAAATAGCTATAAAGCTTTTCCAGCAGCTTCTCCCGATTTTCCTGTAAATAAGCGACTACTTGATTGGTCATGTATGCCACCCTTTCTTTTCTTTCTAGTTTAGCACAATTCTTGCGCTTCTTGTTTAGCTTGTACCTGCTAGTGGAATCGTAAAAGAAATATGACATTTGCAGGAGGCTACAAAATGGGTAAGGTATTAATTGTTGCAACCAACCATGACAGCTTGAAGCAGACACCTGAAACAACGGGGCTCTGGTTCAGCGAGCTGACGAACTTTTATGACAAGCTGAAAAATCGCCATTATATGACTGTTATCAGTCCAAAAGGGGGCAATATACCGATCGATCACCGCAGTCTGACCGGCTTGTTCAAGAGCCATAAACTGCGCAAATATTATCGAGCACCCGGTTTTCGGAGGTTATTGCGCGAAAGTTTATCGCCTAAAGATGTAAAAGCTGCTGATTACGATGCCATTTATTTCACAGGCGGTCACGGGACTTTGTGGGATTTCCCAGAAAGCAAAGAGCTGCAGCAGCTAACAAGAGAGATTTATGAAAACGGCGGTGTTGTGGCGGCGGTCTGCCATGGGCCAGCAGCATTGCTGAACGTCAAACTGTCAGATGGATCATACTTCATTCAAAATAAAACGGTCACAGGTTATTCGGACCGCGAAGAAAAAGCCAGCTTAAATAAGCATGAAATTCCTTATTCACTAGAAGAACAGCTGAAAAATCGTGCGCTCACTTATAACAAAGCCAAGATGCCATTCAAAGGGCATGTAGAAGTAGATGACAGAGTAATCACTGGTCAGAATCCAGCCAGCGTGAAAGGTGTAGCGAAAGCTGTTATTAACCGATTAGAACAGAAAGCATTCGCTGAACATCCAGATTCTTTCCGTGCTGTTTTGCGCATCTCAGAAGAGGATCAAATATTAAGAAGAAAGCCAGCCCCTTGAATGGGACTGGCTTTGCTTATTCTGTCATCGCTTGTTTTAAATCATCAATAAGGTCCTCACTGTCTTCTATACCTACACTAATTCGAATCAATCCTTCTGTTATGCCTAATTCTTCTCGGCGATCTTTCGGAATAGATGCATGTGTCATTTTAGCAGGCAGTGAAATGAGGCTTTCTACAGCTCCCAAACTTTCCGCCAAAACAAAGTACTTTGTTTTCCGCAAGACTTGGTCTGCTTTTTCTCCGCTGCCAACATCAAAGGAAATCATACCGCCAAATCCTTCTGCTTGTTTTGCAGCAATATCATGTCCTTTATGCTCCGCCAAGCCTGGATAATAAATGGTAGTCACACCAGGATGAGCTTTAAGGAACTCTACCAGCTTTCCACTGTTTTTTTCAATCGCTTCCATCCGAATACCAAGTGTCTTGATGCCGCGCAGAAGCAGCCAGCTGTCTTGCGGTCCAAGTACAGCACCAGCTGAATTTTGGATAAAGTGCAGTTCTTCTGCCAGTTTGTCACTGTTCACGACAACTAGACCAGACACGACATCGCTATGGCCACCGATATATTTGGTAGCACTATGCAGCACAATATCGGCTCCTAAATCAATTGGATTTTGCCAGTAAGGTGTGGCAAATGTGTTATCGACAATTAACAGCAAATTATGTTTCTTAGCGATTTCCGCCATTTTCTTTATGTCTGTAATTTTCAATAATGGATTCGTTGGTGTCTCCACGTATATTGCTTTTGTTTCCGGCTTAATTGCTTGTTCCACTGCTTCCGGTGAACTTGTATCTACGAACGTGTGTCCTAGCTGATAACGAGTCAGCACTTTTGTGATAAGACGGTAGCTGCCGCCGTATACATCATCAGTCATGACTACATGATCACCAGATTCAAACATCATCATAATAGAAGTGATGGCTGCCATACCGGAACTAAAGGCAAATCCAGCTTTTCCATTCTCCAATGCTGCGATTGTTTCTTCCAGCGCATGTCGTGTTGGGTTGCCTGTACGGGAATATTCGTATCCTGTATGTTCACCTGGTCCTGGCTGCTTATAGGTACTCACCTGATAGATTGGAACACTTACGGCTCCCGTTTTTTCATCTGTTGTAATTCCGCCATGAATCATTTTCGTTTTCCGTCTCATTTTAACCCTCCTTGATAGATCTGCTGGCTGAGGTAACGTTCACTGCTATCCGGAAAAATCGTTACAATTGTCGTTCCCGGCTTGGCGTCTGCCGCTTCTTTTAAAGCCGCACAAAAAGCCGATCCAGAAGAACTTCCGACAAGTAAACCTTCTTTCGCCGCCAGCTCTTTCACGTAATAAAATGCATCATTATCTGTAATGGTATGAATGGTGTCAAAATAAGCGGTATCCATATAACTTGGCAAAAATTCCATTCCAATTCCCTCTGTCCGGTGCGACCCAGGGGATCCGCCGTTCAGAATAGAGCCTTCTGGTTCTACGATAACGGTCTTTACCTCCGGATTTTGGTGCTTCAAGTAACGCGCTGTTCCCATAAAGGTACCGCCCGTACCTCCCCCTGCAATAAAGACATCGATATCGCCTTTGAGGTCATGCCATAGCTCGGGACCGAGCGTTTTATAATAGGTTTCCGGATTAGCAGGATTTGCGAATTGCTGCGGGCAATAGCTGTCAGGAATCTCATCCAGCAGCGCTTCTGCTTTCTTAATAGCTCCCTTCATCCCTTCCGATGTCGGTGTATTAATCACTGTTGCACCGAGCGCTCGCATCAGCTCCTGCTTCTCCTGACTGAATTTCTCTGGTACACAGAAAACAACGGATATATTGCGCTGCTGTGCAGCTAGCGCCAGACCGATACCAGTATTACCTGCAGTCGGCTCTATAATTGTGCCGTTTTCCTTCAGTTTGCCTGTGCGAACGGCTTCCTCTATCAAATGAACGCCAAGCCGATCCTTTACACTTCCACCGGGGTTATAAAACTCCAGCTTCGCAAATAAACGAACTCCCTCGGGCAGAGAGAAGTTCGTAATTTGCACAACTGGTGTGTTCCCAATCAGTTCATGTACAGATTTGTAAACAGCCATTTTCTCCCTCTATTCAGCGAAAACTTGACGCCATTCATCTTTTTTAGCAAGCATTTCTTTTGCGATCTCTTGGGCACCCTCTAAGCTGTGGTTGGCAGCCCAGCCGCACTGAACTTCATTGCATGCTGGCACTTCAGTTGCCTGCAGCACATCTTGCAATGTCTTTTCTAATGCGTCCAAAATTTCATCGTAACTGTCGTTATTCAAAATGGATACATAAAAACCTGTCTGGCAGCCCATGGGTCCGATATCAAGGATGTTTTCAATATGATTGCGGATATTCTCAGCCATCAGATGCTCCAGAGAATGAAGGCCCGGCATCTCCATATATTCTTGGTTCGGCTGTTTGAAGCGGATATCGTATTTGTATACTTTATCTTGTGTTCCCTCTGTAATACCGACAAGACGCACATACGGGGCAGCAACCTTCGTGTGGTCTAGGTTAAAACTTTCTACATTCATTTTTTTAGTCATTTCTCTCTCTCCTCTTACGCTTTTTCTGCTGTGATCAAGTAGACGAAGCGGTTCTTTTGCATAAATGTAACATAGAATCCGTGAGCTTGGAAAATCTTCTCGAGTACTTCTATTGTCGTATAATATTCTGTCGTTAAGTCTTTAACAAGCCGATCATAGCCTTTCTCCGTCTCTCTCTGAATAAGTTTATCACGGCCGTCTTCACTTGAAAAAACAGTATCTGCAAAAACGATTTTACCGCCTTTTGGCAAAAGTGCTGCATAGCTGGCAATGGCGTGATTTTTTTCATGGTCGGTCAGATGGTGAAACGCCCATGTACTCACTATAGAAGAAACCTGCTCTGCTGGTTCCGGAAATGACAGAAAATCGCCATCGGTAATAGAGAGTTCCGGAAACTTACGTGATGCATGCTCCCGCATCTCTTTAGATGGCTCAATACCAGTTACCTTCAACCCTTTTGCCAGCAGTTTTTCGGAAAGGTTGCCGGTGCCTACGCCAAATTCCAATGTATTTCCCTCTGCTGCATCGGCAACTGCCTGCAAGATGTCGTGGTAATTCTCGAAAACATCTTTATATTGCGGATCTTGGCCAGTAACTGTATCATCATATGATTCTGCCCATTCATCGAACATATCGATAAATTCGCGACCCATTTTATCACCTCAAGTGTAGTTTCCTTATATCCAAGTAAACGAATAAGAATTATCATGTTTATGTTAGAAGAATACCATAGTATCGCAATATATTCAATGAAAATATACGATGACAGTCTCGCTGTTTTAAACTATAAAAATAGTGGAAAAGTTATAAAATCTTGCTATATAATAGGAACGAGAGGAGTGTTCGAATGATTGATCTACGCAGTGATACGGTCACCAAACCAACGGAAGCAATGCGTAAGGCAGCTTATGAAGCGGAAGTCGGAGATGACGTATACGGAGAAGATTCAACTGTTAATGAGTTAGAAGAGACGGTTGCCGATTTACTCGGGAAAGAGTCCGCACTATTCGTGCCTAGCGGTACCCAGGGTAATCAAATCGCCATACTTACTCATTGCAGTCCAGGTAACGAAATTATTCTGCAGGAAGATTCACACATCTTCCTGTATGAAGGTGCTGCTGCATCCATTTTTGCAGGTGTGCAGACACGGACAATAAAGGGCGAGCGAGGCGCAATTTGTCCAGAAGAATTGGCTTCTGCTATTCGCAAGGATGATATCCATTTTCCGGAGACTGGCCTTATTTGCCTTGAGAATACGCACAACAAAGCTGGCGGTGCTGTTATACCGATTGAGAATATGATGGTAATTGCACAGATAGCACGTGAACATCGTATACCGATTCACTTGGATGGCGCACGTCTTTTCAATGCAGCCGCTGCGTCTGGTATTAGTGTGGCAAAATATGCGCAGCTAACGGACACGGTTCAAATCTGCCTGTCAAAAGGACTTGGCGCTCCCGTTGGTTCTGTTATTGCTGGCTCAAACGTGTTTATCGACAAAGCCCGAAAGTGGAGAAAACGTCTCGGAGGCGGCATGCGACAGGCAGGCATCCTAGCAGCTCCCGCTCTTGTTGCACTGCGCGACAATGTAGATCGGCTTTCTGAGGACCACGATAATGCCAAGCTCTTAGCAGATGGACTAGCTGAGATTGACGGAATTGAAATTCTAAACAGAGTAGAAACAAATATTGTGCTGGCTGATGTTCAAGGTACGGGTATGACTGCTGATGCATACGTGCAGCTTTTGAAAGAACAGCAGGTGTTAGCAAATAGTTTTGGACCTTATAGTGTCCGGTTTGTCACACATTATGATGTTGGAAAAGGTGCCATAAAAAAAGCATTGTCTATCGCAGCCTCTCTAACCAAACAGCCAAATTAAAAGGCTGGGATCAAACAAAATTAATTCATCCTAAAAGCGAACGATGACTAAATCCATACTTTTAATGCAGCCCTCAGACGGCTGTTGCTTTCCAAATTTAGCTGTTATCGTCAGACAAGAATGATTTTTGAAGTAGACGCCGACAAGAAAATCGCTTTTTATTTTCGTGGAGTCTACGTATTCTGTCTACACTCGTAAGGATTCTCATAACAAGAATCAGCGTAGGAAATACACGGAGACTCACCAGCCGCCCGCAGGAAAACGGAGTGTATTTCCGAAGCGACGCTCTCACCTTCGTTGACAATGCAAAAACTCCAAACAACGCTGCTTTTAATTGCAGTATTGTTTGGAGTTTTATATAGCTTAATCTCAGCTTCTTTACTATCTTTCGTTATTTGGGAAAACGCGATTCAGCATATTGCCGAACTCAAGGAAGAATCCTTTAACCGGCTGTCCTTCATCAATTTTGTTATTATAATCCTCTGCCATTCCCAAGAAATCAGGATCAGCTGAAACGTACACATTGTCAATGTCTTCATCTACTGACTTAACTGCTTTTTCTACTTCCTTTTTCATTTCATCTGTTACATCATTATTTTGGTTATCCCCCGTATTTTGGGTATCGCCAGTACTGATGTTGCCCATTCCATTATTACCGGAATTGTCATTGTCATCGTTGTTGTTCTGCATGTCAACTGCAACAAAAGCGTTGTTATCTGTTGTAAATACATACGCATTGTCTACACCTTTTACTTCTTTAACTTTTTTGGAAATATCATCTGCAACTTGATAACGCGGCTGCTGGTCATTCCCATTTTTTTGACGGTCATCTACATCCATCGTATCATCACTATTACGATGAACAAGGTTATTGTCCGTATTATTAAATCTGGTCGGCTCGACATTACCTCCCATTCCTGATTCATTATTATCGTCATTCTGACATGCTGTAAGGGTGATGGCAGCTAGGGCAGCCATACTTAACAATTTCCATTTCTTCATCTGGTGTTTCCTCCTTTAAAAGTGCAATACTGCGCTTAGTATGTACGGATTCAAACACCTTATACAAATGAACATAAGGCCTTCGCTTCTTATATCTGCCAGTGATTATCCCGCTCTTTGGAGAGATACTAAATGTACCCTGGCAGGAAGGGGATGCCGAATATGAAAATCCAGGATTATGAAAAAGCATTAATGTTCACGATATGGGGACAGTGGGATGACCTGCTTGTTCTCATGGTGCGCACGAATGATGACTTGCTTTCCAAACGGATTGAGATTTTCCTGCATGCATTTCATTATCCCTCCAAACAGCATGCTGTAGTGAGTTCACATGAAGAATTGCTTCAATATATTGATCATGCTCTGGGGCATACATCGTTATATGCCTTGGATGTATAAGAGAAGACTCGAGCACTTTAGCTCGAGCCTTCTTTATTTCTGCTTCTTATTTCTCAAATTTCTTATACCGCAACTCAAATAAATCTTTACGGCGGTCATGTAAATGACGCACCGTCCCGGTTTTGCGCTGCCGCTGCAATATCTCCAAATCCACATCGCCGACAACGACTGTTTCAATATTTGGCGGACATTCACCGACAATGCCATCTCGGGCAAATTCGAAATCGGATGGCGTGAAAATACCGGATTGTGCGTATTGTATATCCATGTTCTCTACTTGCGTTAAGTTCCCAACCGTTCCAGCAATAACCGTGTAAACCTGATTTTCCACTGCTCGCGCCTGTGCACAGTAACGGACACGCAAATAACCTTGACGATCGTCCGTACAGAACGGAACAAAAATAATATTGGCGCCCTGATCAACTGCATAGCGTGCAAGCTCCGGGAATTCAATATCATAGCAGATTTGGATTGCAATACGTCCGCAATCGGTATCAAACACCTGCACCGCATCACCGGGCTGAATGCCCCACCACTTTTTCTCGTTTGGCGTCACATGAATTTTATACTGCTTCTCAATCGTGCCATCTCGTCGGAATAGATAAGCGATATTATAGATATGATCATCTTCTTCAACGAAATGAGACCCACCGACAATGTTCACATTGTAACGAACAGCCAAAGCAGTAAACAGTTCGATATACTGCTCTGTAAATTCGGACAATTTCCGAACTGCTTGGGACGGTACTTTTTCTTCTAAGAAGCTCATCAGCTGGGTGGTGAAAATCTCCGGAAATACGGCAAAGTCCGAGCCAAAGTCGTATGCTACATCCACGTAATATTCTACTTGTCTGGCGAACTCCTCAAACGACTCGATTTGCTTCATCATGTATTGAATAACAGTAATACGTACTGGATATGATGTTTTATAGTGCCTTTTTGACTTCGCATGGTATTCAATGTTGTTCCATTCCATCAGCGTTGCAAAGGTTGCCGATTGCTTATCATCCGGCAAATAGTCACGATTGATTCGCATGACACGGAAGCCATTCATAACCTGGAAAGTCAGCACTGGATCAAATATATTCTGCGCCTCAACTTCCTCCACATATTGTCTTGGAGTCAGCTCATGACTGTATTTATGATAATTTGGGATCCTTCCCCCAATAATAATGCTTTTTAAGTTCTTTTCGGCAGCCAGTTCCTGCCTCGCTTCGTAAAGCCGCTTCCCTATTTTCATCCCCCGGTAGTCTGGGTGAACCATTACCTCAATTCCATACAAGTTGAACCCATCCGGATTATGGTTGGTGATATACCCTTCATCTGTAATATCATCCCATGTATGCTGATCATCATATTCATTGAAATTAACAATTAAGCTAGAGCAGCTGCCGATGATTTTCCCGTCCACTTCTACACAGAACTGGCCTTCCGGAAAGATATCAATATGACTTTTCAGGTGGCTCTTTTTCCATGGACTCATACCTGGAAAGCATAGTTTCTGCATATCCAGGATTTGATCAATATCAGCTTCTGTAATGTTGCGCAAAACCACTTTCTTCTCAAACTGCGACAAATCAAGTTCAGACATAGGCGGTATCCTCTCTATTGAAAAGTTCACTTCGTACTTACCCTTCATATTGCGCATATAATCCTATTATTAGCCACCGCCAGCCCTACTTTTAATCGTTTGTATCAGAATGATGGCCTTTGCCATGCCATCCTCGATTCTCCTTATCGTTCTTATGCGTATCAGATGATCCATGCTTCTTCTCTTTTTGTTTATCATGGCCATATTTGTGGCCCTGCTCCTGTGCACGTGCCACTTTTTCTTTCGAATTTTCCGACGCATGAGCATGCCCTTGTGAATGGTGTTCCCTGGTGTCTTTCTCTTTTTGCTGCTTTGCTGTATCACGATTAGGTGGTATTTGCCGCTGTTGTTTACTTTCCACCTTGGAATTTCCGTTCGACTTACTTGCTTGCGGCACAGCTTTCACATTTCTTTTTACTTCTTTTTGATTGGAAACAGTTATACGATCTTGATCCTGGTCTGTCTTCTGATTGGAAACTGGTGCACGCTCCTTCTCTTTTTTTGCGGATTGTTGCACAGTTTCATCAGCAGTGTTGTTTTGCTTACTTATCGTGTTTGCTTCTTTTTTTTCAGTTTCTTCTTTCACAACGTAAGCAGATTTTTGATTCACGCTGTCTATCGGTCTTCGGGAAGTCTCGTCTTGTTCTTTCCCATCCACTTCCACATTATCTTTATAGAAATCTTTAATAATGGCTGAATCTGATTGTGTTAGCGGCGGAACAGACGTAGACAAGTAAGTTCCTTCTAAAATGGACTGTGCCATAATCTCATTCATTGATTTCTGCTTATTCCGTGCAACTTCACGAACCTTGTCCGGTACTTGGAAAGAAGCAATATGTAGTGAGTTGTTAAATTCATTCACTGAACCTTCCAGAATGTTCGTCAGTTTCTTATCATCTTGTCTCGTATCAATATAATTAACTCCAATAATAATACTTTCCGAGTCAGCTAATAGACCTAAGTCACTCGACTTACGCAAAATATTCGCTGCTACTTCTTCAACAGCTTCTCCTTGCCAGTCATCCAGATTATCTATGACCGTTCTTGCTTCTTGATTTAAGCCTGTAATAGAAACAACATCCATTCGGTTATTTACTTTTAACTCAATGCTTGGGTTAAAATCCAAACTTACATACGCATAAGCTTTGTTACCAACGTACCAGGAATACATAGGGAATAATGCCAACACAAAAACAAGCACCAATACAGCTACTCGCATTAGATTTTTTACAGATGGGGTCCATTGGCTAATATGCGTTCTGCGAATCATTTCCTCTGCAGTAAATTCGACCTCTTGTCCAATTTCTGTTTTGCCTTTTGCACTGATTTCCAGGAATGTGCCTTCACTGGTCAACACGATTGTGCTCCGCCGGCTCTGCTTCACGACGACTCCTCTTTTCACTAACTCACCCCCTTCATATAATCCTTCAGGTAAATATAATCTTCGCTAAAAATAATAAATACAGCGAGAATATACTTCCTGTTCCTTTCCAGCGTCTTTTTACTGACAGAAACTTTCTCCACAAGCTGTTTTATCGGGATTTTCTTTTTCCGAATAACATAATCGCGCAAGTCCGGATCAGCATGCAAGATCTTTGCAGATTCAATTGCCGTTTCTCTCGCATCACGGTGCTTCGGCGCCACATTAATTAACTCCTGGAATGACAGCTTGTATTCTTTCAGTTTTTTATCGTACTCCTCAATCTCTGCTCGGCGATACCATGATTCTGTTTCTTGGATAAAAGCCGTCTGGGCAGCTTCGGCCTCCCGCGGATTCTCACTGTCATCTTCAAATAATTCATCCAATGACGCTGCAGGAAGACGAATCCGTTCACGTCTGATGTAATCAATCGTTTTTCGTTTAATTACGAGCTTGGCAAATGATAAGAAGGAACTGCCTTTGTCATCTGCATACGACATCATTGCTTCATTAAAAGCAGAAAGGCCGACACTGAATTCCTCATCCTTCACAGGATCAATAAATCTTTTGCATACCTCTGAAACTGACTTTGCGATAAAAGGCTGATACTTCTCAATCAGCTCATTTTGTTTGTCAGTATCACCAACTTGCACTTGTTTGACTTGTTCTTCTAATTTCCCGCGCTTAGGATCATTAGACTGGCGTAGATACAAGACCTATCACCTCCAGCCTTCTATATTTTTCGTAACATAATTGTAATTTTAGGGTGTAACGATTTAATTTCATTTGTAAAATTCGTTTATGATCATGTGTATTTTTTTGATATGACATATGACTTACTCCAATACTTCACCAATATGCCTATCATACATCATTACACAAAGAAGTCGCTTCACAAAACAATTACAAAATAATTAAATCTCTGCAACAATTGTCACCCGCAAAAAGACCGTCCTGTTTCCCAGGACGGCCTCATTTTACCCTGCAGATTGTTTGATACCGCTTTGCTGCATCAAATACATCTGATAATATTGTCCCTGTTTCTTCAACAGCGAGAGGTGATTTCCATTTTCCAATATCTCACCATGATCCAAAACGAATATTTGATCCGCGTGCATAATAGTGGAAAGACGGTGCGCAATGACGAGTGTTGTTCTGCCTTCTTTCAGTACTTCCAAGGCACGTTGGATAATCGCTTCTGTTTCTGTATCAATATTCGCTGTAGCTTCATCTAGTATCAGAATAGATGGGTTGAAAGCCAACGCTCTGGCAAAGGAGACCAGCTGCCGTTCTCCCATGGAAAGGGTTGCTCCGCCTTCTTTGACTGGCTCATCATATTGTTTCGGCAATTTGGAGATAAACTGTTCCGCTCCGACTGCTTGTAAAGCTTTTATAGCTATTTCCCGAGAAATAGCTGGGTTGTTCATCGTTACATTGGTCAGAATTGTACCTGTGAAAAGGAATGGATCCTGCAAAACAATCCCCATACTGCTGCGCACTTGCTGGCGTGACATGTCTTTTGTATCAACATTATCAATCGTAATGCTGCCTTTCTGGTGATCATAAAAACGAAACAGCAAATTCATAATAGAGCTCTTACCTGATCCAGTATGGCCGACAAAAGCCGCCGTTTGTCCGCTCTCTACTTTAAAGCTAAGATTCTTTAATACATAATCTTTCTCGTTATAAGCAAAGCTGACATCTTTAAATGCGATTTCGCCGCGGTTCTTTTCACGTTTCGCCTTCAAGTCCACGTCTTCGCCTTTTTCATCAAGCAGCTGAAATACACGGGAAGCAGCTACACGTGCTTGTTCTAAAAGCGGAAGCTGATTCACCGCATCTGTCATCGGGTTAAATAAGCGATTCAGGTAATCAACAAAGGCATACAATACACCTACTGTTACGATAGAGCCTCCTGTAACAGCTGAGCCGCCGAAGTACCAGATAAAAGCTACAAAAGCTAAATTGCGCAGCACTGTTACCAAGTTATGTGACGTAAGCGCACTCAGCTTCATCAGTTTCCGCTGATAAATAAAGTTCCGCTTATTCAGCACCTCGAATTCCTTTTCTGTCTCTTTTTCTCTGTTAAATGCTTGAATAATCGGCATCCCTTGGATTGATTCGTTGATGTTGCCATTAATTTCACTCACTGTTTTGCGGACCACTTTGTTGTATTTAGTACCAAAGTACTTATACACCTTCATCCATGCCCAAAAGATTGGAATGACGAGCAAACAAATCGCAGCGAGTTTTGCATTTAGAATGAACATTGCCACAAAAATACCGCCCATGTAAACAAAACTCGTCACAAATGTCGCCAGGACTCTTTCATACAAATCCCGAATCGCTTCTGTATCATTTGTAATACGTGCGACAATCGTGCCCGCAGGTCGATCTACATAATAATTAATCGGTACCCGCTGTGTATGCGCAAAGATATCATTCCGCATCGTGCGGACAATTTTATTGGAAGCTTGCTGCAGCAGGAATGTTTTCCAAAACTGAAATATTGCTGCGATAAATAGCAATGCCGCATACACAATCAGCAATATAATAATTGGTTGGAACTGCGGACGGAAAAAGTCATAAAGCTGACCTGCTGACAGTCTGGTACCAGAAGCTTCCTTTGCGCCTTGTGAACTATCTATCTTGATTGTGCCATCTTCATAAGTTCTGGAACCATCGAGTGGCAGAACCGCTTCTGAAAAATAAAAATGCTTGCCAATCTGCAGAATGGTTGCTTCTCCCATATCAGCTTCATCGGGTGCTATTTCATCAGCACGGATATATGTCTTCCCGTTATACTGAACTGTCTTATCTGTCTGATTCCCAACTTCATACCATGTCGACTCAATTCCTAATATGTGATGGTCAATAATTCGGGCTGCAATGAGCGGGCCAGCCAATTCTAACACGACAGCAATGAGCAGACAGACGAGTCCAATATTTATTGTTTTTTTGTTACTTAAAGCATAACGAAATAACCTACGTTCTGTTGTATTTTTCTTCATGAGGAGATTACCTCCTTTTCCTCCAGCTGCTGCAGTTGGTACTGGCTTGCATACCAGCCACTTGCTGCTAGCAGTTCTTTGTGCGTACCTCGCTCTATGATTTTTCCTTCTTCCAGCACAATAATCTGCTCTGCGTGCTTAACGGCAGAAAGACGGTGCGCGGCAATGATTGTTGTCTTGTCTTGACGCTCTTGTTTTAAATGTTCAATTATATTCGCTTCCGTTTTGCCATCTACCGCACTCATCGAATCATCGAGAATTAATATTTCTGGATTCTTAATAAATGCACGCGCTAGCGCCACCCGCTGCTTTTGGCCGCCTGATAAAGTTACACCGCTCTCGCCTACTTTCGTGTCTAACCCTTCCGGAAGACTTTTAATATCGGTGAGAAAATGCGCCAATTCCATTACTCGGTAGATCTCTTCATCTGTTGCATCGCGTTTCCCATATTGGATATTTTCTCGGATCGTTTTGGAGAAAAGAATCTGTTCTTGGGGTACATAACCAATCCAATTACGTGTCGTTTCCAATCTAAACTGTTCGACCGGTGTTCCACCTAATAATAACCTTCCCTCACTTGGCGGATACTGGCGCAGCAGCTGCTTGAAAAGCGTCGATTTGCCTGCTCCTGTCTTTCCAACTACACCTAACGTGCTGCCTTGCTGGATTTTTAGATTTATATGTTCAAGACGTTCCCTGTCGTTACCAGGATAACGGAAGCTCACCGATTCGAATTCAATATCTCCTGGCTTTTGCTGGTCTGCTGGTTTCTCAGGGTCTGTAACATCAGCCGGATAATGGAGTGTTGTATTGACCCGATCGAGAGACGCATTTCCGCGCTGCAAGACATTGATTAATTCTCCTACTGCAAACATCGGCCAAATTAACATTCCAAGGTACATGTTAAAAGCAACCAAGTTACCAAGCGTGATTTGATTTTGGAAAACGAGCAATGCGCCATACCCAATTCCAATTGTGTAAGAAAGACCCACCAGAACCTTCATCGTCGGCTCAAATAAGGCATCAATCTTCGCTACCTTAATGTTTTTCTGGTAAACATCTTCTGTCATGCTCTGGAACCGCTGCTCATCTTGCTTTTCTAATACATAAGCACGAACAACACGAATACCTCGGATGGATTCCAGCACTTCATTGTTTAAGTTACCAAACGCTTCTTGTGCTTCTGTAAAACGCTCGTTAATTGCATTGCCGTATTTGTGCATAACGACTGCCATAATTGGCATCGGAATTAAGGCTACCAACGTTAATTCCCAGCTGATTGTTATACCCATGACAGCAATAATCATCAGCATAAAAATACTTGAATCCACTAAGGTCAAGACGCCAAATCCGCTCGTCATATAGATAGCTCGTAAGTCGTTTGTACCTTGAGCCATCAGGTCTCCCACTTTCTTCTTATCAAAAAAAGTAGGTGTCATTCGGAACAAGTGCCCCATTAGTTTAGAGCGCATCAACCTCTCCAAAATAGCCGATCCGCTGAAAAGCGTATAATCCCACACATAGGAAATGACATAATGTAAGACAATTAACAATACAAATAGCCCGATTACCTGCCAAAGCCTTTCTGATGTGAGGGAATTATAACTAATCTCGTCAATTGTCATACCAATTAACTTCGGTGGTATCAGCCCAATTAAACTAGCCAGTAAAAGGGCGATAACGGCGACGGTATATCGCTTCCAATATTTCAAGAAAAACCAATCTAACTTCTTTAACACATCAAACATACTTTCCCCAACCTTCTCTATCGATTTTTTACACGGAGGCTCCGCTAACCATCATCATTCCAATCTTCCACCCACTGTCTTGTTTGAACAATACACATATTCATTCCTCCTCAAGGTTTTTTATGATAAAAGACTGAATAGCATGTTCAGCCTGTATCAATAATCTTGTAATTTAGGCATAAAAAAACGCGCACGCCCGCAGACGTACACGTTCCTAAAGTATGCAGCAAGCGATTGCGGCAGACCTCTTCAATTGATAAGACAAATGATCAAGATTCCGAACAAAGGAGGAACTGCCCAGTATGAAATTGGCTGAATAATGCTCGTTTCCGGTTATTCATCTTGGGTTCCTCCTCTCCATTGTTAATTTATGCATAATAAGTATATACATATCATTTCTAAACGGTCAATATTATTTTCAAATAATTTGCATAATAAACAATATGTAAACAGTTGTGCTGATATGGTAGACTAGAAAAGACAATGTAATAAAGGAGTGGCTTAATCTATGTTATTAGATGACATCTTAGTTCATAACCAGAAATTCGTTGAAGACAAAGCATATACACCTTACGAAACAGACAAGTTTCCTTCCAAGAAGGCTGTCATTCTAACTTGTATGGATGCCCGCTTACTCGAATTGCTGCCTAAAGCAGTTAATTTGAAAAATGGTGACGCGAAGATTATCCAAAACGCAGGCGCTATGCTTGTGGATACTTCTGATAGTGCGATGAAGAGTATTTTAGTAGCTGTTCATGCCTTAAAAGGAGAAGAAGTATTTGTAATCGGTCATAAAGACTGTGGTATGCATCATCTTCATGGAGCAGACTTGCTGGAACAAATCGGCAAACAAGGCGGAGACGTCGAAACCTATTTACGCCAAGCAGATAGCGAAGACGTTGCCAATACGTGGTTTAATGGCTTTAACAGTGTAGAAGAATCGGTGGAAAGCAGTGCATCACTCATTGCAAATCATCCTCTTCTCCCGACCAATGTTCCCGTCCATGCGCTCGTTATCGATCCAGCTACTGGTGAATTGACTACCATCCGGAACGGCTATGAGAAAACAAATAATTAAATGTTGACATGAAAGAAAAGGATCACACAATTAGACATATCTAATATGCGTGATCCTTTTCATTTTTCTAATAATCCTCTAATTTGATAACGAATAGATTTTTCACGTACTGGTACTGGTTTACATAAAAAAGGATAGTCATCCCAAATGGACGAACTACCCTTTAACACTAAATTAATTTTTAGCTTGTTCTTTTATAATTTCAATTACGCGTTGTTTTGCTTCTTGGCTTTCATAATGGCTCATATTACGCAGAATTTCATTTCTATGTTCTTTTAGATCCTGCAAATGCTGAATTAACGATGCACTAGTCAGTTCTTCTTCTTCTAGTACATCAGCATAACCTTGTTTTTTGAACGAGCTAGCGTTCAACAGCTGATCCCCGCGGCTTGCCTTCTTGGATAATGGAATGAGCAGCATTGGTTTGCGCAATGCAAGGAATTCAAAGATTGCATTCGATCCTGCTCTGGACAGTACGTAATCAGATGCCGCAAACAAGTCATTCAGCCCTTCATTCACATATTCAAACTGGACATAGCCTTCTCTTTTGACAGATTCATCTAATTGATTCTTTCCGCAAATATGGACAATCTGAAACTCCTGCAATAACGTATCCAGACTCGAACGAACGGATTCGTTGATGATCTGAGAGCCGCCGCTGCCGCCCATGATAAGCAGAACAGATTTTTCAGGAGAAAAACCCAGCTTCTCCAGCCCTACGCGCCGGTTGCCTTGGATAAGTTCATCCCGGACTACTGCACCGACCCACTCCGCCTTTTTAGCAGACACGTGGGAAACTGTTTCAGCAAAGGTCGTAACAATCTTCTTCGCAAACGGCATTGCCAGCTTATTTGCTAATCCCGGTGTAATATCTGATTCATGAATAACAGCAGGCAGGTTGCGAAGCCATGATGCAAACAGAACTGGAACGGAAACAAATCCGCCCTTAGAAAAAATAACATGCGGCTTCACTTTCCCCATAATTCGATAAGCCTGCATCGTTCCTTTCATCACCTTAAAAGGATCTTTAAAGTTTTCTTTAGACATATAGCGCCGCAGTTTTCCAGTGGATATACTGTGATACGTAACGCCTTCTAACGGCTCGATTAAATCACGTTCAATGCCATTTTTTGAACCGATATAATCGATCTTCCACCCCTCCTGCAAGAAAACAGGGATCAAAGCCACATTCACGATTACATGGCCAGCTGTGCCGCCCCCCGTAAATAGAATCCGTTTTTCCTTCATGTTGTAAATCCTTCCCTTTCCCATTAAAAGCACTTCTCTATTTAATATAACTGTAATTTATTTGTAATATAAACGAAACATTTCTTCGCCTATTCTATCCTAATGGATATCGCCAAAAAAAGAAAGGGCTTTTTGTCACATGACCAATATATGCTTTTCCTGTCCATTTTTTGCCACAATTAAAAAAGAACAGCAGGAAAATCCTGCTGCTCATACGGAAACTTCTGCTTTCTCATTTGAGAAAAATTGCTGCATGGCATAGAATACATCTGTTTTCTTACGGAGTACATAATATTTGAACTTAGGGTGCTCCAGCTTGCGAAAAATCTGCATCAATGTTGAATGGCGATTGTATTGATTAACTTCCCCATAGCCGAATAGGCTAGATACTTCAATCAGCTGATTAATTAACCCGACACATCTGCTGTTATCAGAAGTCAAATTATCACCATCTGAAAAATGAAATGGATAAATATTGTAAGCAGATGGTGGATATTTCTCATCAATTAGCTGCAATGCTTTTTTGTAAGCTGAAGAGCAAATTGTGCCGCCGCTTTCTCCTTTTGAGAAAAAGGACTCTTCATCGACAACATTCGCTTCCGTATGGTGCGCAATGAACTCAATTTCTACTGTCTCATATTTGGTCCGAAGAAAACGTGTCATCCAGAAGAAGAAACTTCTGGCAACATATTTCTCCCAATTTCCCATACTGCCACTTGTATCCAACATTGCAAGCACGACTGCTTTCGAATCCGGCTTTTCAATATTATCCCACGTCTTATACCGCACATCTTCTGGATAAATTGGCGCAAACGAAGAACTGCCTCCCAATGCATTACGTTTAAATGCTTCTAACATCGTTCTTTTCTTGTCAATATTTCCGGTCAGACCTGTTTTACGAATGTCATTAAAAGCTATATCGGTTACAATCATCTGTTTTTCATCTTTTTGTACTAAATTAGGCAATTCCAACTGGCTGTAAAAATTCTCCTCAAGCTCTTCAAACGAGACTTCTGCTTCGTAATAATCGTGACCAGGCTGGTCGCCAGCTTCTCCTTGCCCTTTACCCGGAGCTTTCTGCTGTTCACCGGCGCGTCCAAGTACATCTCCGACCTTGCTGTTTCCTTTTCCTTGACCTGCATGTTTGTTTTTATCCTGACTATAGCGGATTTTGTATTCATCCAATGACCTGATCGGGATTTTGATCAAGTCTTTTCCATTAGACATGATGATATTTTCTTCTGTTATCAAGTCGGGCAATTTATTTTTCAACACTTCCTGAACCTTATCTTGATGCCGTTTTTGATCATCATATCCTTTTCGATGGAGGGACCAGTCTTCTTCTGACACTGCAAAATGGTTGGAATCAGTCATTCGCCAGCCTCCTTAAGATAATTAGTCTATCTTATGCAGGACAGCCGGCATTGATTAAACAAACTCCAGAAAAGAGTTAAATTATCTGAAAATTCCGCGTGTCCGGATATTTAATTTGATATGCGGAACTATCTCTATATCTTTGTAATCTTTATCCCAATCAATTGTTTTCCAATAGTCCGGATAATGGCCGTAAATGGTCCGGCCAATGCCGAATGCATCACAACCAGCATCTTGCATAGTTTTTATGATATCCTCTGCTTCTTTGGTCAGAGCTTTTTCCATATCTTTTTTAAGTCTAGGTAAGACAGAGAGTGAAAGATTATCTGATGGATACTCCTCAATCATCACCGTTATATCAAGATTAATATCTGTTCTTACTTTATGTTCCTTGCTTGGTTTCGATTTAATTTTACTAGCGTAATCCTCCACGTGTACCGAAACATAGTTCGTAGGATCTGGCTCTTTTCCGTCATAAAGCTTTATTGTCATGCTAGCCACTCGTCCTTTCACATTCTTCATTAATAAAAATAAAGTCGTGTGACCAAATGGTATATCTTTTCCGGTATAACTTGAACCTTTGAAGAGAGCCAGTCCTTCATAAGAAACAGTTTTGCCGCCATCCCCTACCTTCATGGCTGGCGTAACAAAATCCTGCCCCTCCTCGAAAAGCTCCGCTCCAATCGTTTGCAGATTTACCTCTAAAGAACTTGTCGTTTCTACTTTGGATTCGAGTATTCCTTCTATATATTCACTAGGACGCATCTCTGATTCCGGAACTACTTTTAATGCTTGCTTAGCATCTCCCTTAACCACAGCTAGCACTGCATCTAAATGCAAACGCGGGTCACGGTAAAAGGCATCCACATACGGATATATATCTTGTTTAGCTAAGTTCTCACCTAAAAGTAAAACGTCAAGCTGCACTGGACTATAAGACGAAGATAACCGCCTGTCGATATTAGCCCGCGCTTCTTGCGGAGTGCCTCCGGTAGCTGTAAGAAACTGAACTGATTCCTGGCCTGGTCCAGCTGCACTATTTTGGACGTTTGGTATTAAGATTGTATTTTGATAGACGTTATCATCGGTTAAATCATACGCTGCCGTAATACCAAGTTTAACTTCCTTGAATTCTCTCGTATCCCAACACCCTGCCAATACAAGGGTACAGCTTATTAAAACAATAGTTAGTCTTTTCATGAAGCTGTCCCCCCTTGTTTATCTTTTCGGCGAAGAAAGGTTAAAAGAAACAATAAGATAGGAATGCCCAGCGTAAAATACTCAGTAATTTTATCTTGAAAATCAATAATCATTCTTAGATTTCTTTCGTTTAGTCCTCCCCACATTGAAACAGCCAGTACGATAAGTGAAGTAGTATACACATTGATCATTTTCTTTTTGGCCTTAGGAAGTTTTGCAAATGCCCTTTCTGCCGCATATAGATAAGAAGCAAATGCTGTCATTGCGAACACCGTCCATAAGGAAAGAACAAATATATCAATCCTTGTAATAATCGGTGTATCTGCAGTCTGCAGCATATAAAGTATTGGCTGCGAAATACGCTCCAACTGTTCAGACCCAAAGTGACAGAATGAAATTAAAACCGTATAAAGGTAAAACAATGTGACGACGATATTTGCTCCAACAGCAACACGCCTCTTTTGTTTGAAGCTGCCTTGTGTAAAAGGAAGGAATAAGAATAGCAGAACAAAACTGCTTAACGAATACACACTCACACTGACTCCATCTAGATAACCCGAAAACGTTGCTTGACCCATTGGCTGTAAGTAGATGAGTTTAGAATCTACAAGTCCAAACAGAAACAAAGCAGAAATTAAAAATAATACGACCGCAAAGAATGTGAATACTTTCGCAATAACTGTAAGTCCCCCTGAAATGGTGTAAAGCGCACTTATTAAAAGCAGTAAATACAGCACGAGAACCGGAGTCTCTGGCAGCAGCCATTGGTTAATCAATTCCCCATATGATGTTAAGAGGTAAATAGCAACAACAAGAAAATAAACATAATAACCAAATCCTGCTAAACTTCCGAGTCTCTTGCCTAAGCTACTTTTCAAAATGCCGAATAAGTCTTCACCAGGATAACATTTGCTCGTATGGGTAATCATCAAGACAAAAATAATGGATATTAATCCGCCAATAACCAATGTAACCCAACCGTCAGCACCCGCCGATCTATGCAATACTGTGGAGAGATTTAATATATCTACACCAATTTGACTTTGGATATAAATATAAGCCAATTGAGATAATGTGATCTTCTGATTCCTATTACTTGCCATTATTTTCACCAAGTTTATTTGATTTATAAGGTCGAGGCGAATTGAGCTGTTCGGGGCGGCGCTTCATTAAAAACTGCGGAACGCGAATAATCGTATCTTTTATATCTCGGAATTGAATTGGAGTAAAATAACTCAGACCTAATGACTCAATTCTGCACAGATGAATCAGCAGCAAAAGCAGTCCAAATCCGATGCCAATAAAACCTAATACGGCACTCAATATACAGAGCGGAAACGTTAATAGACGCAGCGCATCACTCATTTCATTCGATGGAACCACATAAGAAGCAAGTGATGTAAGAGCAATCACAATTACCATTAAGTTTGAAACCAAACCTGCTGTTACAATCGCATCCCCGATAACGAGTCCCCCTACGATACCAATGGTAGAACCGATTGGGGAAGGCAGACGAATAGCTGCTTCGCGTATGACTTCTAATATGGTAACCATTAGAACTGCTTCTACCAGCGGCGGATAAGCTATGTCCCTGATTGATCCCAAAACAGGAGCAATCAACTGTTCAGGAATGACTTCATAGTGAAATCCGATAACCGCGATATAAAAGGAGGGCAAGGTAATGGATATAATGAAACTGAATAAACGTATCAGCCGTAGATAGGTGGCGACAATCCAACGTGTATTATAATCATCCGGCGTTTGATAGAAGGCGAAGAAGGTGACCGGTGCAATTAGACATGTCGGGTTATTAGCAAACAGGATAGCGATTCTGCCCTCCATTAATAATGCTGTTGTTTTGTCTGGTCTTTCTGTACTTAAAAATTGCGGAAAAATACTGTACGACCGGTCTTCAATATACTCCGTAAACGCTCCTGCACTGAGAAGCGCATCCGTGTTTATATTGCTAATTCTTTTTTCAAGTTCTTTTGTAACATCCTGGTTCACTACACCGTCAACATAAACCATTGCTATCTCAGATTCTGTGTAATCGCCAACCGTCATTTTCTTTACCGTCAGGCTGCGGTGTTGGATACGGCGTCGAATTAGATTGATGTTGGTCTTAATATCCTCGTTAAAGCCATCATGCGAGCCTTTAATAACCTTTTCATTGACAGGTTCCATAATTGTTCTGCTAGCATCCATCTGTACATTAAATAGATAGCAAGTGGAATTACCCTCTACTAAATAAACAGCTTTTCCTCCGATAATTGCTGTTACTGCTTTATTTAAATCACTGCTCTCTTCTCGATCTTTAATTTGTCTGATATCTCCATCTGTTTTCAATAACGGTTCGAATATATACCGCTGCATCTTATCAGGGTCTGTTATATCATCCAAAAAAATTAACGCCTGTTTACTATCTGGCAGCAGTCGAATTTTCAAGTCTGCTGAGTTACGCATTTCTTCCTTAATGAAAGCGACATTCTTTTCCAGAGAAGTGGTGGATTGATGCGGCGGCACCTTGTCTTCCCGGATGACTTTTTCCTGTACTGGCTCTTTCTTTTTCTGCTTGAAAAACCCCATGTCGACGCACCTTTCCTAAATCATTTCCGTTAGTTTGTACATGTAATGGAAAGATATGTAGCAAATCAGGCACAAAAAAACGCCCTCACGAATGAGGACGTTAATATATGACAATCAGCCTTCTAGGAGCAAATCATATGGATCTTCCAGCAGCTGCTTGATTCGTACAAGAAACTGGACCGCGTCTTTCCCATCAACGATACGATGATCGTATGACAGAGCAAGATACATCATTGGGCGAATCTGGATAGTATCATCCGGCATGGCGACTGGTCGCTTCTGGATTGTATGCATTCCCAAAATACCGACTTGCGGCGTATTCAAGATTGGCGTAGACACGAGTGAGCCAAAGATACCGCCATTTGTGATGGTGAAGGAACCACCGTTTAACTCATCCAAGCTCAAGTCTTTATCACGAGCCTTCTTACCTAAGCGGGAGATTTCACTTTCAATACCAGCAAAATCAAGACGGTCCGCATCCCGGACAACCGGAACGACAAGTCCATCATCCGTAGATACGGCAATACCGACATCAAAGAATTTCTTCAAAACGATTTCGTTATCCTGGATTTCGGCATTGATGTAAGGAAATTCTTTCAGCGCACCAACAACTGCTTTTGTAAAGAAAGACATAAATCCAAGTTTCACATCATGCTTCTCTAGGAATTTATCTTTTCTTTCACTGCGGAGCTTCATAACTGCTGTCATGTCAACTTCGTTAAATGTAGTCAGCATCGCAGAAGTTTGCTGCGCTTCTACTAATCTCTTCGCAATCGTTTGACGGCGGCGAGTCATTTTCACACGCTCGACAGGCTTCTCAAATTCTGTCTTTTCCGATTGTTTCGGTTTATCGGCATTTGCCTGCTTAGCGGTTTTTTCTTTTGGTTTCGCTGCTTCTTCAACATCTTCCGGACGGATACGGCCAAACGGATCGCGGGCTGTAATATCTTCCAGACTGATGCCAAGCTCACGCGCACGTTTGCGCGCTGCGGGTGAAGCTAGTGTGTTCTTGTTAGAAGCTGCCGGTTCAGCGGCTTCGGCTTTCTTCTCTTCAGCCGGAGCTTCAGCTACAGCCGCCGCTTCTGCTTTTGTCTCTTCTGCAGCTGCAGAATCGTTCGACTCTTCGCCAGCTTCTCCGTTTTCATCAACTGTAGCGATAATATCGCCTACTTCTACATCGTCACCAGCATCCTTTAAGATTTCTTTTAGCACACCGCTGTATTCTGCATTCACTTCAACATTTACCTTATCTGTCTCTAATTCCAGAACAGGATCCCCTTTTTCCACATGTTCGCCCGGATTGACTAACCACTCGGAGATTGTTCCCTCTGTAATTGATTCTGCCAGCTCTGGTACCTTTAGTTCCTTCATACGCTAACTCCTCCCTTGGACAACTTTAAGGCTTGATTGATAATCTGCTTTTGTTCTGTCTTATGGATGTCAGGCTTACCTACTGCAGGTGATGCACGATCTGGACGCCCGATATATTCTAACGTCTGGTCTTCTGTCAGGATTGCTTCAATTCTGTCGCGAACAAATGTCCACGCCCCCATATTGCGCGGTTCTTCCTGTACCCATTTCACTTCACGAATAGAAGGATAATCTGCTAGAATCTGCTTAATTTTCTGAGCTGGGAATGGATAAAGCTGTTCAACGCGGGCGATATGAAGTGCTTCAAAAGCACCAGTTTCTTTTTCCATTGCTTCTTCGATATCGACCATCACTTTCCCACTGCCTAATACGAGAGTATTTGCTGTTTCTGGCGTTGCCTCGTTATTCGGCTGCGTACGGACAGAAGCAAAACTTCCTTCTGTAAATTCTTCTAGTTTGCTAGCTAAACGCGCACTGCGCATTAAGCTTTTCGGTGTCATCAGAACAAGCGGTCTTGCTTCTTCTCTTCCGCCAAGTTTAGCCTGCCTGCGCAGCAGATGGAAGAGCTGAGATGAGCTTGTAACATTTGCGACGATCAAATTATTCTCTGCAGCAAGCTGCAGGAATCTCTCTACCCTGCCGCTTGAATGCTCCGGCCCCTGCCCTTCATATCCGTGGGGCAGCAGCATCGCCATATTAGATGCTTCTCCCCATTTTGCACGGCCTGCAGCAATAAACTGATCAAACAGAACCTGTCCCGTATTGGCAAAGTCACCAAATTGCGCTTCCCAAAGCACGAAGGTATCCGGATTTTGGACACTATAGCCATATTCAAAACCTATAACGCCAGCTTCTGATAATGGACTATTGTGTAACGCAAACGATTTTGCTTCCTCTAGTCCGTGCAGCGGTGAATACGTGGCATCCGTCTCCACATCATGCAGCACCATATGACGATGAGCAAACGTGCCTCGCTCGGAATCCTGACCTGTCAACCTTATTGGCGTGCCCTCTTGGAGGATGCTGGCATACGCTAGAATTTCACCGACAGCCCAGTCCGCTTTTCCTTCTTCCTCAAATGCCTGGTGCCGTTTCGAAATAATTTTTGTCAGCTTTTTAAATACCTGAAATCCTTCCGGCCGTTTTTGCAGCTGTCTGTTAAGCGAAAACAGCGTATCAGCTGGTACAGAAGTCTGCATCTGCGGCAAATCACAACGCAAGGCTTCCGGCTCATCCTTTGGCATTTTCTCTTTTATTTCTTCCTCTTTCATGTTTTGGAAGATTTCTTTAAGATGGTCACCTACTTGCGCACTGAGCGTCTCATACCCTTCCTGGTCTGAGATAATTTTTTCCTTTTCCAAGTTAGCAGAAAATATTTTCGCTACTGTATCATGTGCGTCAATATCCTGATAAAGAATTGGCTGCGTCGAACGCGGTTCATCCATTTCGTTATGGCCATAACGGCGGTATCCGACAAGATCAATTAGAAAATCCTTATGGAAACGCTGACGATACTGGAATGCAAGCAGTGCTGCAGCAGTGCAAGCCAATGGATCATCAGCATTTACATGTACAATTGGAATTTCAAAGCCTTTCGCCAAATCACTTGCATATCGTGTAGACCGCCCATCTCGGCGGTTCGTCGTGAACCCAACCTGGTTGTTCGCGATTATGTGAACGGTACCGGCAGTGCTATATCCGGGCAAATCACCTAAATTGAGCGTTTCAGCTACAATTCCTTCCCCAATAAAAGCAGCGTCTCCGTGGATGAGTATGCTCAGCGCCTTGGATGGATCTTGATCCGGATAACCTGGCTTTGAAGTGTCGTCCTGAGCTGCTCTTGTAAAACCTTCTACTACCGGGTTAACGAACTCAAGATGTGAAGGGTTATTCGCCAATGTGACGGTTGTCTGCTTCTCTTGTCCTTCGTGATGCTCTGTTACCGCACCAAAATGATACTTTACATCCCCAGTCCAGCCGCCATGCAATCCTTTTGATCCTTCTGAAGGCAGAAGTGCTTTCTCTCCCGTATGATTAAACTCGGAGAAGATAAGGTCAAAAGGCTTCCCTAAAACATGCGCCAAAACGGACAATCTTCCTCTATGTGCCATACCAAGCATCACATTGTCTGTATCTGCAAGGCATGCTTCTTTAATCACTTCATCAAGCATCGGCACCATTGATTCGACACCTTCAATGGAGAAACGCTTCTGGCCGACAAAAGTACGGGACAAGAAGGATTCAAACCCCTCAACATCTGTAAGCCGTCTTAGAATTGCTTTTTTATCATCTTCGCTCCAATTAGGCACATAGGATGCAGTCTCTATTTGCTCCTGCAGCCATTTGCGCTCATCATGATTGCCGACATGGTCGTATTCGAAGGAAGTTGTTCCTGCATACCTTTCCTTCAATAGCTGTACGGCATCCAGTGCCGTATGTACATTGTCTGGCGCTTTTTCCCAGACGAAATTAGCTGGTATATCTCGTAAGTCACTCTCTGTTAAGCCGAAGTCTTCCATCTTCGTAAGTACAGATGTTTCACCATTATCTCCGCCAACCGGATAAATATCTGCTTCCAGATGCCCATAGCGGCGGATCGCTTCTACAAGCTGTATAGCTGCTGTGATTTTCTTGACTGGAGCGTGCGCCGACTGTGCAGATGGAGCGTCTTCCCCTTGACGCTCCATCAGGCTCGGTTCTCCATGCGTATCAAATAATTCCTTCAATGATGCATCCACTGATTCCGGATTTTGCCTGTATTTGTCGTATTGCTCTTCCACATAACCCATATTTGGGCCATGGAAGCTTTCCCAGAATCTTTCACTAGATTCCTTTTGTCTCACGACTGCTCCCCCCAATAGAAGTAACTTTTTTGAAAATCGAAAAGGCTTTTGAATTGGAAATTATTTTAAGTGACTTGTTAGGAATTTACACTCTCAATATACCGTAACGAAACAAAACTTACAACTAAAATGAAAATATTTTTAAAACGCTTTCTTTATTGATATAAAAGGATTTGTACAAGTACGTTACATAAATATCAACATTTTGAAAGCGTTTTTACATTTTTGTTTTTATAAGAAAAAATCATTGCTTTTTTAAGTTAAAAAACGGATAACCGAAAATGTTTTTTCCAGTTATCCGCCAATTATTTATTTGTTTGCCGCCTTACGTTTGTTTATCCAGAATAACGCTACACCTAGAACGAATAGTCCGGCTCCAGCTAAGAGATAATTAAACAGCTGACTTGCTGTTTGCGGCAAAATACTGCCGAATGTTGTCGTTTTACCGCTATCGCCCGAAACAGGCTTTATATTTGCTGCGTCATCAAATCCTGAAGGTATATGCGGCACCGTGGTAACAGGCGTTTCTCCATCATCATGCTGATCTGCCGGTTTACTAGTATCGCCGCCGCTAATTGGATCTTCAACCTTCGTGTTATTATCGTCACCTGGCGGCTTCTCTCCGCCGTTAATTGGATCTGGATCTTGATTGTTACCATTTGTGTCATCTGCTGGAAGCTCGTTTCCATTATCGTCAGGTGAAGGTGCACCACCGCTTGTTGTGAATGTCCAAAGATCCGATTTTGTCTTTCCGCCATGTGCATCTTCTGCAACAGCATACCACGCATACGCATGGTCGTCAGTTAAGCCTTCCCATGTAACAGAAGCTGTATCACCACTTTGCACATTTTCTGCGGTGCCAATCTCCTTTGTACCAAAAACATTTACTTCCACATAGTTAGTAGCTACGCGCTTCTTCTGCGCATCTAGTTCCAGCCCAATTGTAAATTCATCCGTGCCGGGAAACTCTTCTTCATCGTAATAGTTGTAATCATCCATATACGGTGAGTATGTCTTCACTTTAATTTGGTCTGTCTCCGTGTCAAAGAGCAGTATGCGCATGTATCCTTGCCCGCCTTCAGGTCCAGCTTGATAATCAGCCAGC
This sequence comes from Terribacillus sp. DMT04, assembly GCF_019056395.1. Lineage (NCBI taxonomy): Bacteria > Bacillati > Bacillota > Bacilli > Caryophanales > Bacillaceae > Terribacillus > Terribacillus sp. DMT04. The sequence goes on along the minus strand of NZ_CP077639.1, from coordinate 990,566 downwards.
ATCTGATATACTTTTCGATCCGTCACACCATCGCCATTATCATCAATTTCATCAACAAGCATATCCGCCGCATGGTAATGCCCGCAAAGAACAGCAAAGACATTCTTATTATCAAGAACAAGCTCTTGATATAGCTGCTCACCAACAGGATGACGATTCCCGGAGGATAATAGATACTCATGGAAATTCAAGATCGCTTTCCGGTCAGGATGGGCCTTCAGCACAGCATCCGCCCAAGCAATACCTTCTTCATCTATACCCCAGCCAAGATAGACCATGATATAGTCATTGCCGTTAGAGGAGATTAAGTCATAATGTCCTCGGTTATTCTTATAGGAACCTCCGTACCAAGGCTTGTCCTCAAAACGGTCTGCTCCGAAATAACGGTAATAATCCTTGTAATCGTTGCTCTTTTGTTCTACATCATGGTTTCCTGCTAATACACCGTAAGGAATACCCGCATCATCAAGTACTTGCATGGCTTTATCTGCAACTTTCCATTGATATTCCTGATTGGAGAAGTTGACTAAGTCACCAGTATGGATGACATAATCAATATTATAGTTGTCTTTGTTTTCCGCAATCCAGTTCACTTGTTCGTTGTAAATATGCGGATAACTCTCTGTGTAATATTGTGTGTCTGACATCCATACGAACGAATAGTCATAGTCCTCTTCTTCTATGCTAATCTCATCCTGGATTAACACATTCATTTTGTAGTCTTTCACGAAATGATCCACATTAACTGTTCCTTGCAAGTCAAAGTCCTCATCGCCGGCCACTTTATAATCGACAAGCTGCCAATCTTCTTCCTTATGGTTCCATGCGTACATGGAGACTTTCCGGCCTGGCAGCGAGTTACCGCTCCAATTCACTTCAACGACATTTTTATTATCTACGTCTTTGGAAACAGGTACCTCAAAACGATGATAAGGGAATTGTTCCGTACTATCGTTGATCAGATACTTGTCGTCCACATTCGCAACTTTCTCGATATCCGTATCTGTGAAGGCTTGTTCTCCTTTTGGGGCATAGTCGGAAGGCGGTTCATAATCTGCAGCATTTTTAAATGCTTTAATGTCACTTTCCTGACTTACTTTATACTTATGCCCTTGATAAAAAGTAACATCCATTTCATCATCGGTAGGGTCCGTTACTTTCACTTCTAGCTCTGGATTTCTGCCAACGTCTCCCGCTTCATCTTCCGGCTTGATTAATTCCGGTGCGTCAGGGTGTTCTGCCGGAGTAACAAATTTAACTGTACGCACTTCTTCGTTCCCAGCCTTATCCACTGCACGCAGCACAAGCTGATGGTCTCCGCCAGTTAATGCGGCAGATGAAGTTTCATAAGGAAGGCCAATTTCTTCTCCGTCCAATTCAGCTGACAAGCTGCTGAGACCGCTGCCATCATCTTCAGCACTGCCATCAATAACAAAGTCACCTTTATATGATTTCCCATCTTCTATAACTGTCTTTATAACAGGCGCTGTATTGTCTACTGTTACAGACACTTTATCAGTATCTTGTCCATCATTTGCTTCTATTGTATGCACGCCATCTTCTGCTGCTGTTGTATCCCATGTGTAAGCATTAGATTGGAATTTTTCCTCGTCAATGGTAAAAGTGAAATCCTGTACTGGACGGTAGTTACCGTTATCTCCGACATCAATCACTTGATTTGGATCGGCAAACGCCGGATCATAGAGCACCGTGCCATCGCCTAATACGAGACGCACATTTTTTGCATCAAAGTCATCTCTGTTCTCAGGAGATTCAAGCTGGAACGGAGATGCTTTGTTTCCAGAGTGGATACTAATTGTATTTTTACCAGGATTTAATGTATTTGGATCAACTGGAACAGTTATCGTTGTGTACGTTTCAATCCAGTCATCAAACACATGCAACACCTCACCATCTTGAACGACAGCATTTTGGAAATACGTATTTATTCCCGTCACGTCAAAGGCAAAATATGCTTGTGTTTCTAGGGCTTTATCGGTTTTCGGTACTACCTTCCCGTCAATCAGCAGAGAAATATCATCCTGCTTTGCTTTGTCGGATGTTGCTTTCAGTTTGTAAGTTCCAGATAGAAGCTGCCCTTCCTCTACATTCAGACGGGGGCTGGTTTCTTTCTGTTCCTTTTCAATAGTCACACGCTTTGCTTCCGTTTTTGTTTCATTGAACCCATCTGTCGCTGCAACATAATACTCAACATAGTCTTTCCCTATCAATTCAGGTGTGTAAACTGTGTGATGATAATAGCCTGACTGTTCATTAAAGGCCAAATCTGTCCGTTTAAAATCTGTCTGATTGTCTGTACGATAATAAACTGTTACACGCTTAACAGTTTTATCGTCAGAGGCTTCTACTTCAATATCTAAGTTTTCCGTTTGCTTAACCATCTCTTTATCCGTCAAATCTGTCACTATTGGTGCTACTTTATCTTCTTCGATTTGAACTGGACTTCCAGGAACTTGGTCAGCTGTTACGGTTCCAGGAGTTCCAGCAGTTGTACCAGCATCTAACTTGAGCATATCTACAGAGCCATCCATCGGGTACTTATAGTTAATGCCCATATTAGCAGCTGTATCATCCTTACCATCAACTTCATTATAGGTAGCATTTACGATTTGACTGCCCGCTTTGGTAGCCACACCTAGACTGCGTTGGCTTCCATTTGCCATACCGCCAGTCTGAACCTTGAATAAATTCTCCCCCAATATAAGTGATGTATCGTAATTGGCATTAAAGTCTTCTGCTGTCAAATCGCTATTTGCTCCATTGTCAACCCAGAATACGACTGTTTCTCCCGACTGAATTACTGGAGATTCATCTGGAACCCACGTTGTCACTCTCATATCAGGATACGTGTAAGTCAAGTTATAGTTCTGCATATCAATAGGAGCAGTTGTATTATTGTATACTTCGATAAACTCGTAACCATCTGCACCGTTTACATTAATTGAATCTGGTGTAATTTCTGTAACCAAGAGTCCAGGCAAAGCAGTGAAGTCCGTATCTGGCTCTTTTACGTTCACTTTGTATGTGTCTGTTTTAGCACTATTGAAGCCATCCGATGTTTCGATGTAATACTCCAGCGTGCCTGCCTCTAAGCCAACAGTAGGGATTTCCGCTTCGTAAAACTCCCCCGCTTGCTGCATGTTAACTTGCTGATAATTAGCGTCTCCTTCTTTTTTAAAGAAAAGCGTAACATGCTGAATAAAGTTTTCCTCAGTTATCTTCGCTTTAATAGATAAAGGATTAGGGACTGCGATTTCCTTTACAGCTTCATGTGAGATTACTGGAGCAGTCTCATCTTTTTCCACTTTGACTGTTTCCGCAGGAACTTGGCCGTCTATCAGTTCTCCTGGGGAAGCAAAGGTCTGCAAGCCAACCTTTGTCATCTCTGAAGTCCCAGAAGCTTTAAATGTTATACCTTGATTCACTTTGGTATCATCGATTCCTTCTGCATCATTGTAGCTTGCTGATACAAGCTGAGCTCCGCTGTCGGATTGAAAAGCAATTGTCCGTTTCGATCCGTTGGCCATGCCACTATTAGCAAGCTCAATAACTTGATCTTCACTCAAGCTGGTTTGATAATGGCTGTTAAAATCAGCAAGGTTTAATGACTGGTTTGCATCATTCTTAATCCAAAAAACAGCTTTACCTGTTGGCTCCAGCTGTACTTTACGATCAATATCCCAATCCGCAGACGAACCATCCGGATATTGATAAGCCAGCTTATAATCTTGTAAATTCAGCGTTTGATCAGAGTTGTTATACACTTCGATAAACTCATATGCATCAGATCCACCAATATTATCACTATCCGGTGTAATCTCGGTAATAAGAACTGGCGGCTGTTCTTGCGAATCTAAATCTGTTTGCTCTATCACTGTTTGCTGATAGCCTTCTTCCGGGTAGCGCAGCGCAGACTCTGTTCCTTGCACTTCCATGCTGTACTGAAAACTTGGGCTCCAAAGCGCGTGTTTCGGCACAGTCGCTTCCCAATTTCCATCCCCCTTATTCGTCATCTCCACTGTTTGTTCGCTCATGCCTGGTGCGGATATATAGGTGAGAATGACTGACGCAGCGCTGCTATTCCCAACAGCTGCCCGAATGGTAAGATCCTCGCCGCCTTTGGCTGTCATGACCGGATCATGTATGAGTGTTGGCTGCTCAGCCTTTTCACTCTTATCGGCTTGTTCCTGCTCTTCGTTTTCAGACTGTGGCGCCTTCTCTTCAACAGACTCTGTTTCACCAGGAGCATTCTCCTGCCCGTCTTCGCTAGCAGGCTGTTCGTCTTTTGGCACTTCCAGTTGCTTTTCTAGTACCTCATTTTTTGTTACCGAATCGGATTCTTCTTCCGTTTTAGCAGAGGTTTCTTCGTCAGCTTGCTTCTTCTGATCAGATCCGTCCGCTTCCTTCTCTTCAGGAGCTTGTACAATCTCAGCAGAACCAGGTGAAGGTGCTGCGAGGATGGTAGGTGTTTTTTGATTATCTTGGAAGTGAATGCTGTCTGTCTGTGTCACATCTTGAAAATGAAATACAGAGACGGAGGTCTGTTCGGTGGCTGTATCCGTAATAGAAAGCTGCTGTTCTTCATCTAGAAATATGTAGGGTTCCGTTGTATTGGTGAAGGCTGTATCCGCTATATCGCTTCCAAAATGTGCATTAAAATCTGCAGCTTCAGCATCTGGATTCAAAGCAAGAACAGCATAACCGCCTGCTGGAATCTCTTCTTCGGCTTCTTGAGTGACAAGCTGTTTTTCTTGACCATTCTTGTATATAACGCTTAAGTCTTTCCACGCTTTCGCTTCATCTGTGCCATTGTGTACTTCGATGAATGCCAATTCTTCTGCATCTTGCTTTTGGCTCCCATAAACTTCCGTGATGGAAATCTTATTTTCGCGGAGCTTTTCCTCTGCTTTTGCTGCTGGCATAGATGCTGGGACTACTGCTTGCATCAGCAGCAAGCTTGCGCTAAGACCTGCTGCCGCTCGATAAAAACGTTTCATAAAGCTCCCCCTCTCAATTGTCGGGAATTGTCTCCCATCGTTCATTCTAATGTCTGTATATGAAGACTAAGTGAATGAATTGTAAATTGTCCTTAGAAGACTTCGACAAAATAATCGGAATGCTTCATATAAACTAAATAAACAATGCGTATTGCAGCTCTATCTCTGTAATTGTTTTGAATAAGCTAAAAGATGGTTAATGAATTGATCACAAGCAGAAGAACGTACACTACCATCTCGTATCGCAATACCGATATTTCTTTGTGTAGGCTCACGCAGGGGAATGCTGCGGACATGCTGAACTTGAAGATTTTCAAATGCCGGAAGCAGCGCCACGCCCTGACCAGCTGCGACGAAACCAAGAATGGTCATAATATCCTCACTTTCAAAAGCTACATTTGGTTTCAAACCATACTTCTCAACGATTTGTTCAAACATCACACGCGCACTGAATCCAGGACTGATAAGCAGGAAGGGTTCTTTCTCTATCTCTTCTAATGTCAGCTGCTGCTTCCAAGCAAGCGGATGTGCGTCCGACACATATACGTACAGCTGGTCGGACCATAACTGCTGCCAAGCCAGACCTTCTTCTCCTTGATTCATGTTACAAATACATAAATCTAATTTCCCCTCTTTCAGCTGATTGATCAATTCCTCGGTTGATCCTTGATTTAGCGAAAACTGTACCGATGGATAACTTTCTTTAAAATTTTTCATTACATGCGGAATATGCTGCAGTCCTTGTGATCGCATAAACCCCAGTGTTATTTCACCGTAATGCGGGTCTTTCATTTTTTGAATTTGCTTTTCTGCTTGCTCCATCTCTTCCAGAATTTTAACAGCATGGACATAAAAAGCATCTCCGTACACACTTCGAACAATGCCCCGTCCTCTTTTCTCAAATAACGGCACACCTAGCTGCTCCTCCAGCTTCCCAATCGACCGGCTGAGGGCCGGCTGAGAAATCGATAAAGCTCTCGCCGCATGTAAATAATGCTCGCGCTCTGCTACTTCTTTGAAATAAATAAGCTGCTGCCATTCCATAGAATCACCTATACCTTTTTTGCATAATTTATATGTTATTTATGCATTATACACTAGCATTTGTTTATGGTTAACTTAACATACAACAAGAAATGAGGGACGTATATGGCTATTGAAATTATTCTTATTATGATTGCTGCCGGACTTATCGTCGGTTTTGTCGGAGCAGGAGGCTCCGGCTTCATTATTAGTATTCTAACTGTGCTGTTTGGATTTCCAATTCATGTAGCGCTTGGAACAGCGCTTACTTCTATGCTCTTTTCATCTTTTTCGGGTGCGCTAAGTCATTACCGTGAAGGAAATGTGACGTTACGTGCTGGTATTATTATTGGCATCTTTGGCGCAGTTGGGGCCTTTGTCAGTTCTCACTTTTCCGGAATTATCCCAGAGGAAATCTTGAACTATCTTACAGCAGGTATGCTTGTATTATCCGGAGTTATTTTATGTATTCGTCTGCTATTGGTAGGCAAACCAACCGGCAAAGGAAATACGATCAGCAGTTTTATCTATTCAAATAAAATCATTTATCTTATTTCAGCAGCTTTGCTTGGCATCGTCACCGGCGCACTATCCGGCTTATTTGGAATTGGTTCCGCTCCATTCATCCAAATCGGCTTGCTGATGCTCCTAGGCCTGTCTGCACAGCAATCAGCTGGTACAACGATGATGATTATCATTCCAATAGCACTGGCTGGCGGAATAGGTTATGCGCAGCTTGGTTTTCTCGATCTAAAGTTATTATTGGAAGTCGTTGCCGGAACAATGATTGGTTCTTATATCGGAGCTAAATTCACGAAGCGCGTCCGGCCCGTCTATTTAAAAACAGCCATGGTACTACTGCCGATTTTTGCAGGCTTTCTGCTTTTATCCGCATAACAACACAAAGAAGCCGCCAGGATATCCTGGCGGCTTTTATTTATCTATTCAGCAAGCTTCCTACATAACGAAGCAGGTCGTTTGCTGATGTGGAATTATAGCCATACTCATCAATCAATGTGGCGACAACGTCATTCATTTTCTTCAGCTGTCGCTCATCTGGTGTTTTAGTGGATGTCGTAATTTTTACCACGTCTTTTAGGTCCGCAAATAACTTCTTCTGAATAGCCTCCCGCAGCCGTTCATGCGATTGATAATCAAATTTCTTTCCTTTACGGGCATATGCCGATATGCGGATAAGGATTTCTTCCCGGAATGCTTTTTTTGCATTTTCAGAGATTCCAATTTGCTCCTCTATAGAACGCATTAGTTTTTCATCAGATGGCATTTCATCTCCGGTTAATGGATCATGCAATTTCGTTTTATTGCAATAAGCCTCTACATTATCCAAATAATTATCCATTAGTGTCTTCGCTGATTCTTCATAAGAATAAACAAAAGCCTTTTGTACTTCTTTCTTGGCAATTTCATCATACTCTTTACGTGCTACCGCAATGAAATTCAAGTAACGCTCCCTGTCTTCTTTCGAAATAGACGCATGACTGCTAAGGCCATCTTTTAAGGAGCGGAGTACATCAAGTGCATTAATGGAACGCATTTCTTTTTTTATGATTGTACTGGAGATGCGGTTTATTACATAACGCGGATCAATACCGCTCATTCCTTCATCGCTATGTTCATTTTTCAATTCTTGAATATCTGCTTCGCTGAAGCCTTCCAGCAGCTTGCCATTATACAAATGCATTTTCTTTAATAAGCTGGTGCCGCCTTGATTTGATTCTTTTAATCTAGTCAAAATGGTAAACATGGCAGCAACCTTCAGTGTATGCGGCGCGATATGAACGTCCTTAATATCACTTTCAGAAATCATCTTCTCATAAATCTTCTCTTCCTCATCGACTTTCAAGTTATAAGGAACAGGCATAACGATCATACGGGAATGCAGGGCTTCGTTCTTTTTATTGGAGATAAAAGAGCGGTATTCCGACTCATTGGTGTGAGCTACGATAAGCTCATCAGCGGAAATTAACGCAAATCGGCCTGCTTTAAAGTTGCCTTCCTGCGTAAGAGATAACAAATGCCAAAGAAACTTTTCATCACATTTCAGCATCTCTTGAAATTCCATTAGACCTCTGTTCGCTTTGTTTAATTCACCATCAAAGCGATAAGCTCGCGGATCTGATTCTGATCCATACTCAGCAATGGTCGAGAAATCGATGGATCCTGTCAGGTCGGCAATATCCTGTGACTTGGGGTCTGAAGGACTGAATGTACCGATTCCAGAACGTTTGTCTTCCGAGAAGAAAATCCGTTCAACGATAACATCTTCAATTCTGTTATCGTATTCTTCTTCTAATCTCATTAAATTCAGCGGAGATAGATTTCCATCAATACGAATGCCATATTCTCTTTCAAAGTCTTTGCGCAAATGGACAGGAATTAAGTGAAGTGGATCTTCATGCATCGGGCAGCCCTTAATTGCGTAGACTGCTCCTTCATCTGTGAAAGTGTACTCTTCCAGCCCTCGTTTAAGCAGGCTGACAAGTGTCGATTTCCCCCCGCTCACTGGTCCCATAAGCAATAGAATTCGTTTTTTTACATCCAGTCTTCTTGCAGCCGGATGAAAATATTCTTCGACTAGCTTCTCTAGCGGTTCTTCTAAACCGAACAAGGCATCTTTAAAGAAATGATAATGTTTGACACCATCCACCTCGTCAATGCCTTTATGCTTAATCATATTATATACACGAGAATGTGCAGATTGAGCAAGATAAGGACGGTCCTTTAACAAGTTCAAATAATCAGCAAGTGTTCCTTCCCAATGGAGCTTCTCTTGTTCTTGGCGATACTGCTGTACCTTATCCAATATATTCATTATTCGTTAACCTCCCAGGCATTGTTAGACAAAAGGCGATTACCTTAATGTATGCCTGGGGCAGTGGTGTCATGCCAGTAAATCCATATTCCAGCTGCTTACGGTTTTCGTTTCCAGCCTATTTCAAGCGTTGCTTCGTCGGTATACGCACTAAACAAAACATCATCCATCTCCAACATCTCTTTTTCATTCGGGTAGACATGCATAAGCTGCGCCAGCTTTTTAACAATCTTTTTCGGATAAGCATCCGACATCTCCAGCAAAAGCTGAATAGCTTCTTCTGCTGGAAGTACTTCTCGATATGTTCGGGATAGTGTTAATGCTGAAAACGTGTCCACAACCGCTAATATTTGAATATCAATGCCGAGCTCTGGCAAATAAGCACCATCAGGATATCCTTTTTTATTCAGACGTTCATGATGGCTCCGTGCATAGCGTCCCATTAAGGGGTCGCCAGCTTGCTGCAGAAGCATTTCTCCTTTGACTGTATGTGTCTGGACAATCTCATATTCCTCTTTTGTTAATGCTGTCGTCTTATCGAGAATCTCACGCGGGATCTCCAGCTTGCCGACATCATGAAATAAATAACCTGTAGCACAAAAGTCCAATTGAACAACATTCATGTGATAGGCGAGCATCGTACCAATGACGAATACATCCAAGGAATGGATGAAAGCGTAAGGATCTCGTTGTTCTAACAAATGCCATAAACTGCTGCGTCCCATCGTTTTTAGGCTTTTAACATACAAGTCTTTTAGGAAACGAATGCTTTCTTCACCATACAGCAGTTTGCCATAACGATATTCAAATGCAATATAAGATAAATTCGTATAAAAGTGCTTCTCCATGCTGCGCTTGTATGTTGCTTGGTGATCTGTTTCCTTTTCCAGGAGCTGCTGAATCGTATGCTGCAGCCGGTCTGACTTGTTAAATAGATCGGCAGCCGCTTCTTCTGTCGTCTCCACAACGACGGAGGGCACGTTGTTCTGCTTCAGCTGTTCAAGCACTGCCTGGCTGATGACGGTTCCTTTTTCTACTGTGGCCTGGTCTGCTAAGATGATGTCATTTCCAATCACATCATCCAGAAGTATATCTTGGATGCGTTTGCGTTTTAATATCAATTCCATTCTCCTTTTCCATCAAAAAAGCTGCCATCATTCCGGCAGCCTAACAACCTATTTTGGAACTGGCCGGCATCGAGAAGTTTTATTCTTTCGCTCTTTAAGTATTACGTATCTATCCTTCAATCGTGCTGCCGTATATATATGTTATCGTTTCCTGTCGGTGTCTTGCATCTAATTCGAGCAGCTTATAATAGTCTTCTTTTGCCGGCAAGAGGTCCCGCATCTCTACATTTAGTGCAGCTGCCAGCTTGCTAATACCAATAAATGATATATTTCGTTTCCCATTTTCAATATCTGAGTAGTACGATCGATTAAAACCCGCCACGCCAGCCAATTCCTCTTGTGTCAGCATTTGTTTCTTTCTGAGATAACGGAGCTTATCTCCAAATGCCCGAAGCAATAGCGTGTAATCACTCACATTATTCATGCATTTCATTATACAGCGTCACATTAGTAAATCCACCGGATATAAGTGACATTAGTCTATTATTACCAAAAAAATTGTTCTATTAGCGCAGGTTGGCGGAAGGAATCTAAGTCCAATTAACTAGAAAAAAATAAACTGCACACAAGGTGCAGTTCAGGATAATCCATCAAAGTTTTGCTGACGAAGCGCTTCATAAATAATAATTGCTGCGGTATTAGACAGATTAAGGGATCGAACTTTATCCGTCATATGAATTCGAAGACATTGTTCTTCTTTCCCTATGAGCAAGTCTTTGGGAATTCCAGTCGATTCTCGACCAAATACAAACAAGATGTCTTGATTCGTATCACTGAAGTCATAGTCCGAATAATGTTTCGTACCAAAATTCTCTATATAATAATAGGCTCCTTCAGGAAATTGCTCATATAGTTCTTCCATACTATCGTAATAGCGGATATCCACGTCATGCCAATAATCCAGCCCTGACCGTCTTAGCATCTTGTCATCTGTCGAAAATCCAAGTGGACGAATAAGATGTAAAGTAGTATCGGTAGCGAGACAGGTACGGGCGATATTCCCTGTATTTGCTGGAATTTCTGGCTGGTATAGTACGATATGTCTTGGCATTAACTTTCACCTCTGTTTTTAACTTTCAACCTTACTAGTATAGCACAGCAGAGGTCAGACCCCAATCTGGAAAAATTTATAGACAACGTTTTCTGTATAGGCAGGGGAATCACGATACGCCCAATTCCGCATTCTGCTATTAGCAGTGTGCGCATTAACTAATGGTTCTCCTTGTGGATCCCGAGCTACCACAATTGTATTGTGATTAAAGTTTCCATCCCCTTCGAAGTCATAGCAAATAACATCTCCAGGCCGAAGCAATCGTGCGTCCGCAACTTCTTTTCCTTGCAGCCCTTGTTTAGACCCGCTCAAATACCACCGCAGCGCGTTCGCTACTGTGAAACTATAGCTCCAGCTATCTCCGTTATACCACCAGCCTGAGCTTCGGTCTGGCTCACCTCGCATTGGCGCCCCGCCTGCATGTAAGCATTGAGAAATATAATTCGTGCAATCGACCTCAAACTTTTTGTATGCCGGATTATAGTCGTTCCACCAGCGCTCGGCATATTGTACAGCAGCCCGTCTGTCATAGTTGAATTGCCGATCAAAGTTTTCATCATTGCTTTCATATCCGACAAGTCCATGCACATGCGGCTGAACTGCCTCTTCCTTTTGTTCATGGCGTACGATTTGACCATTACGCATATAAGCGGTATGCGTATGTACTTCTTCTTCATGATACGTTCCATGCTGCTTATGGACAAGAAAAGTAGCGCATAGGCTGTAGGTAATAATATCTTCCTCACTGTCATGCTCTTCCCTTAGAATTGTGCCTTTTCCTTTAACTTGAGCTACTTTTGCACCTTCGTGTTCATGAGCGGCTATCCGTTCAACGAGCCAATTGCCTTCTTTCCGCTCTTCGACTTCCTGCAGCCAAAAATTCACCAACTGTTCATTCTTCCCCATCTCTATCCCTCCTGTTCTTTCTGCGGTACGACATTGCAAAGCCCCGTAAGAGAAGCAACCCTCCAACAACAAAAACAGATATGATTGTCATGAACGTTTCCATATTGCCACCTCATTTGTATGTATGTAGAATCATGACAGTATATGCTTCAACAGCTTGACCGAAACACAAAATGAAAGCGCAAACATTTTTAGTTACAAATGTGTCTGTTTTGTGTATCCTTATAAGAAAGGGGGAGAATACGATGTCAGATGTTATGCAAACTATCCTTAACCACAAATCAGTAAGATCTTTCTCAGCTGATCCGCTTTCAGAGAAACAGGTACAGGAACTCGTCACGGCTGCCCAATCAGCATCCACGTCGAGCTTCCTTCAAGCGTATTCCATCATTGGCGTAAGTGACCCGTTGGTAAAAAAGGAGCTCAGTACGTATGCGGGAAGCCAAAATTATGTTGTGAAGAACGGTCACTTCTTTGTTTTTTGCGCCGACTTTTATCGTCATAAAGAAATGGCCCAAAACCTGCGAGCAGATATTTCTGAATCTATTCAAGGAACAGAAGCATTGCTGATTGGAACTATTGATGCTTCTCTTGCCGCACAGAATCTGGCAATTGCAGCTGAATCAATGGGACTAGGAATCTGCTATATAGGCGGTCTTCGCAATAACTTGGCAGGTGTCTCAGCCAGCCTTGGTATTCCTGCTCATGTACTGCCGCTATTCGGAATTGCCGTCGGCTATCCCGAAACAGTGCATGAAAAAAAACCACGTCTCCCTTTCGCCAGTGTTTATCACGAAAATCGTTATAATGTAGATAAAGGTACACTCAATGCACATCTTGAAGAATACGATCGTACAATCCAGTCTTATTATGTAAATCGAACGGAAAACATGCGTAACACGAGCTGGACACAACAGACTACCGATAAACTGCGAGTCCCCCGACGTACTTACATGAAAGACTTTATTACGCAAAAAGGCTGGGCGCAACATTAACCAACCGTAAAAGTTAGCTTTATCTATGCGGTTAACTGAGAGCATCATGTTCTCAGTAAATATATTGTCTTTTCATGACAAAACTAAAAAGGAGCATGCGCTCCTTTTTAATTTGCATTCACGTATTCTTTTTCGAATTTCAATCCCTTTTCCATTTCTTCTCGTACTTGTTCGTCTTCCTCTTCTCCCACCGCACGTTTGATAGCTTCAAAACCTTCCGGCAGCCCAATTTTACCGATTGCCCAGGCAGCAGTTCCGCGGATAACAGGACGTGGGTCCTTTTCCATAAGCTCGATTAAATCTGGGACTGCTGTCGTTGTTTTATAATGGGCCATCGTCAAGATAGCATTGCGTTGAATCGGTTTCTTACCGCGCCACGAACCAGAAATCACACCAAACTTGGTTTTGAATTCTTTATTGGACATTTTCAGCAATGGTTTTAATAACGGCTTCACAATCTCTGGATCAGGTTCCATCTCTTGATGAAGGTGGAAGTCCATGCCTTTGTTCTTTGGACAAACAAGCTGGCACGTATCACAGCCGTAAATACGATTGCCGATTTTTGTTCGAAATTCATCCGGAAGAAAATCCTTCGTTTGTGTCAAATAAGCGATGCAGCGCTGGGCGTTCAGTTGTCCGCCCTGGACAAGCGCTCCTGTTGGACAAGAGTCAATGCACTTTGTACAGCTGCCACAACTATCCTCAACTGCGTCATCCGGCTGGAAAGGTATATTGGTAATCATTTCACCAAGATAGACGTATGAACCAAACTCAGGTGTAATAACAAAGCTGTTTTTAGCGCTAAAGCCGATTCCCGCTCGTTCTGCCACTGCACGGTCAGATAATTCTCCTGTATCGACCATAGAACGATAAGCAAACCCTTCCACTCTTTCTGCAAGAAAAGCAGACAGCTTATTCAAGCGATCGCGCAGAACCTCATGGTAATCCATCCCCCAGGAGGCACGGCAAAACAGTCCGCGTGGTTCTTCTTTTGTACTTTTAGGAGCATTAGGGAGTCGGGAAGGATACGCAAGCGCAATGGCAATAATGGATTGAGCTGATGGCATGAGTTTTTTCGGTTCAGTTCGTTCTTCGATTGTCCCTTTTTCAAATCCAGATTGATAATTTTTTTCCTGCTGCTGCTTTAGTCTTTCCTTTAGCTCTTGGAAGACATCTGCCGTTGTGAATCTGATTTTATCAACACCGATTTCCTTACTGTAAGCAATCAGCTCTTGTTTTAGCTTTTCCGTATCCATTATGCCGCCTCCCTTTTTTATTAGTATTTCTAGCATTATTTCCATATTAGGCATAGTAAAAACGCAATGCCTCGTTACGTTTAAAACGAGACACTGCGTTGGCTCAAGGGTAATGTACAAGTTCATGATACGCGAAATGAATACCCCGGTTTATAAATAGTATGTTAAGTAGTATAACAAGGTTTTTACACACGTGCAACATTCAAAGCAAAATTCGACATTTTTTTCACTTTCCCGCTTTTTCTCCTCTGCTATACTTAATCTTAACAAAAAGGAGGTATCTGGATGAACTTGTATAATTATGTATGGACGCAAGATGGCATAACTGCAAAAGATTCTCTCGTCTATCCGTTCGAGGAAAGAGGATTACAGTTTGGGGACGGCATCTATGAGGTTATTCGTATCTATCAAGGAAACTATGACTTACTCGATGCCCATATTGAACGGCTTTATCGTTCAGCAGAAGCAATACGTTTGCAAGTACCTTTCAATAAGGAAGAACTCATCACCTCTCTGCAAAATCTAGCAGAAAAAAATGCTGTGCACACCGATGCAAAACTCTATTTACAAATCACCCGCGGCTCTGCACCGCGTGAGCATACTTTTCCAGATGTGCCGAGCAATCTATACGCCTATATCGAGGAAAGCCCACGTCCGGCTGCACAGCTTCAACAAGGTGTGCGAACGATTTTAACAGAGGATATTCGCTGGGATTTATGTTACATCAAAAGCCTAAACTTACTGCCTAACGTACTAGCAAAGCAAACAGCCAAGGAAAATGGTGCAGTTGAAGCTATCTTTCATAAAGACGGTCAAGTGACAGAAGGCTCTTCGTCCAACGTATTTATTGTGAAAGATAATATGCTTTTCACGCATCCAGCAGCACCAAACATTTTGCACGGCTGTGTCCGAGACCGCGTGTTAACTCTCGCAGCAGAATCAGCGCTGGAAGTACACGAGACAACCTTCTCAACACAGCAGCTCTTAGATGCAGATGAAGTGTTTATCACGAGTACAACAAGCGAAATTATGCCTGTTATAGAAGTGGACGGTAATCGTATTCGTAACGGTAGGCCAGGTATGATTACACGCCAGTTACAACTGGCTTATGAACAAGTTAGTGATATACAACAAACAGCATTTATATAATTGAAGAGCCTGGAACAAGTTAAGAGTCATTCATCCTAAAAGCACAACGATGACTTAATCCCCTTTGACAGCTGCTGCCTTTCCGCCTTAGCTGTTATCGTCGGACAAGAATGGCTATTTAAGTAGACACCTACATGAACATCATTACTAATTTCCGAAGCGATGCCCTCATCTTCGTTTCCAATGCAAAAAAACAAACCATGCTGCTGTTACTTGCAGTATGGTTTGTTTTTTTTATAGCTTAAACAAGCATTTCCCAGTCTCCTCATTATCTCTTTAATTAAAAAACAAAAAAAGACAGTCTAAGCTGTCTTAAGTTAGTATTTCCTTTATCTTATCTCTTTTCCAAAATCCAATCAGAACACAAATCAATATAACTAATATAATAATAGCGAGATACATAGAATTGAAGGATACAATACTTGCACCAACAAGGGCGTATGTCATCGTTCCTGGCAGCACACCTGCGATGCTTGCCACCATATAATGCTTAAATTTAACACGTGTCAGACCGGAAACATAACTAACCAAATCATAGTTGAAAACCGGCAGAATCCGCATGACGAGAACATAAAAAAAGCCTGCATCATGCAATTTTTGTTTGATTTTCTCTGCCCGTTCACCAAAATCTTTATCCCCAAACCGTTCAGAGAATATGCTAGCCAAGAAGTATGCGACAACGGCAGCACCAGCTGCGCCTATCAGAATAAAGATGGTTCCTTTTATAAAGCCAAAAGCCAGTCCCCCAGCAATTGAAAGTGCTGATGAAGGGAAAAAAATGATAGGTTTCACTGTGTAGATTCCAATATAAATTAATGGGGAGACAAATCCAAATGATATAATCCACTTTTGGATCTCCTCAGGTGAAAGTTCTATATGTTCCCGGACAAACCAAATCAGAAAAAGTACAAGCAGCCCTAAACCCAAGCCCTTGATAACTTTGCTTCCTTTCATGATAAGCCTGCCTTTCCAGTGGTATAGTCCAGTCTTTTCTATTGTAGCACAAAAGTTCGTTACCGATAGTATATGAAGGTTTCGCACAAGTGTTCGGACTATAGGAAAATTCTACATACAGGAATACTTATTCCCTATCTACTTCTACCGCGTTTAATGGTAAAATGGAGTTTATGTGCATATGAGAGAAGATGAAAAGCGCAGAAGGCCGTTTTTAAATGCAGGAAAGCGAAGCAACTCAAAGTAACCGTTCTTCGCCTCTTGATTTCTTGCCTTCCGAGCTGGAATTAGACAAGGAGCGTAATAGAGTGAACAATGCATGGTTTGAAGTTAGAAATAGCGGCCCGCTAAACGGAGAAGTCACGATTCCCGGCGCCAAAAATAGTGCCCTTGCACTGGTCGCAGCAGGCTGTTTGACAGATGAGATGATCACGATTCATGATATACCCGCCATCCGGGATATTTTATTAATAAAAGAAATTGCTGAAGATATTGGTTTGTATATGGAAGAAAAAGAGAAAAACACCTATGAGCTTACGGGAAGGCACATTACTTCCGGTAAATTAGATATAGCAAAAACATCAGATTTTCGCGCTTCTTATTATTTTGTTGGGGCTTTACTTGCGAAAGTGAAGACAGTCCAAATCGGCTATCCAGGCGGAGATGATTTTGGTTCCCGTCCGATTGATCAGCATGTAAAAGCTCTTTCGGCACTTGGGGCAACATTTGACTTCAAGCAAAAATATTATGAAGTAACTTGTGACAAGCTGACAGGTGCGGATATTACCTTTGATGTTATTACATCAGGCGCTACAATAAATGCGATGCTGGCTGCAGTTAAAGCTGAAGGCCGTACTGTATTGCATAACGCCGCTAAAGATCCGGAAGTCGTTGATCTAGCCAACTTGCTTAACTTAATGGGAGCGAAAATCAAAGGTGCGGGAACAGATAAAATCACCATTGACGGCGTTGCATCCCTGCATGGCGGTATTGAACATACTGTTATCCCAGACCGTTTGATTGCTGGTGCATTCTTAATGGCTGCCGGTGTAACAAACGGCCGTATCACCGTAAAAAACGTTATTCCGGAACATTTGGCAAGCTGTACAAACAAGTTGATCGAATTAGGTATGACGATTACCGAAGAAGATGATTCGATGACTGCTTCTGGTTCTGCTTTACATGGCGCACGAATCCAGACTGGTATGTACCCTGAATTAGCTACTGACCTGCAGCAGCCGCTGACGACGTTGCTCGTACTTGCTGCCGGATCCAGCTCTATCACAGATAAAGTATATCCAAACCGTACTGGACACGTAGCCGAACTGAAGAAGCTTGGCGCAGACATCAACGTAGTAGATCATCAAATTATGATTAATGGTGTTTCCAAGCTAATGGGCGCAACAGTGAAGGCGCATGACGTACGAGCTGGCACATCCTTGATTCTTGCTGGTCTTGCAGCTGACGGTATTACGAAGATTACCGATATTAAACATATCCAACGAGGCTATGAAGATATTGTTGGTCTGTTCACACAGTTAGGTGCCGACATTACGTTACATGAGCCAGCTCATCAAACGCAACATTAATTTGAACGCTCTCCTTATGACAGGAGAGCGTTTTTTATGATTGCTTAATGAAACATTTGGGTACTATGTCACTGACGGGAGGAAAACGGATGCACATTATCATTTTAGCTGATACACATATGCCTCGCATGGCAAAGATATGGCCTCCTGCTCTGCTTCCATATTTAGAAAGAGCCGACCATATTGTACATGCTGGTGATTTTAATGACCGGCGTGTGCTTGCATCACTCCAATCTTTTGCACCGGTATCTGCAGTTTACGGTAATACAGATGGTCCAGATATAAAGGAGATCTTACCTGAAAAACAGGTTGTTTCCTTTCACGGTGTAACAGTGGGTATTGCGCATGGTCACGGAAAAGGAAAAACAACGGCGCAGCGAGCTCGGGACGCTTTTGCAGATGAATCTTTGGATTTGCTCGTTTACGGGCATTCTCATATACCGGAACACAAGACAGAAGAAGAATTGGTTCTCTTTAATCCAGGTTCACCAACGGATAAGCGACGGCAGGAGCAGTTTTCTTTTGGCGAATTAATTATTGAAGAAGATAGCACATGGACAATCAAGCATATTTATTATAGCGATAAGAAAGGATGAACAAGATGGATTTTACAAACAAAGTAGTTGTTGTGACTGGAGCAGGAAACGGCATTGGTAAGGCTGTGGCTTTGCATTATGCAGCAGCCGGGGCTAAAGTTGCAGCAGTGGATTTGGATGAGTCCGCTGCCGAACAGACTGTTAAGGAAATGGAAGGCAAAGGACTTGCCTTACAAGCTGATATGCGTCTTCACAAAGAAGTAAGCCAATTTATGAAGCTGGCGTACGAGCACTTTGGGCAAATTGATATTCTAATCAATAACGCCGGTGTTAGTGCGTTTAAAAATATGTTCGAATTAGCTGTGGAAGAATGGGATAGTATTATCAATACGAACTTGCGCGGCACTTTTCTGGCTAGTCGTGAAGCAGCCGGCTATATAAAACATAGTGGTAAAGGCGGGGCCATTGTAAACATTGCTTCCACTCGCGCCTCCATGTCCGAACCGGATACAGAAGCCTACGCTGCCACCAAGGGCGGGATCACCGCACTTACCCATGCACTGTCTGTGTCCTTACAACATGACTATATTACAGTCAACTGTATAAGTCCGGGCTGGATTGAAACAGAGGATTACAACGCATTGCGGCCTGTTGATCACGATCAGCATCTTTCCAAACGCGTCGGCACTCCATCTGACATTGCCAGAGCTTGTTTATTCCTGACAACTGCAGAAAATAACTTTATCAATGGGGAAAACTTAGTTATCGATGGCGGTATGACACGCAAAATGATTTATGCACATTAAAAGAGACAATGCCCGCGGGCATTGTCTCTTTGCGTTTAGCCTCTTCCGGCTTGGAAGCTCGGATACTTTGTCATACCGCCATCTGCGAACAGTGTAATACCTGTCACATAGCTGGACTCTTCGGATGCGAGCCACACTGCCACCGCGGCAATTTCTTCTGGTTTTCCGATATATCCCATTGGAATCATACTTTCCACATCTGCTTTTTGCTTCGGATCGGCAAATTTCTCCGCATTAATCGGTGTATTAATGGCACCTGGTCCGATATTGTTCACTCGGATACCTTTCGGTGCATATTCAAGCGCTAGTGTTTCTGTCAGCAGTTTCACGCCGCCCTTACTCGCTGCATAATGTGCAAATAACGGCCATGGAATAACTTCATGCACACTGGACATGTTGATGATATTTCCTTTGATGTTGTTATCAACGAAGTATTTCAATGCTTCTCTGGAACCTAAAAACGCACCCGTCAAGTTCGTACCAATAACGCGATCCCAATCTTTCAGCGTTAATTCATGAGAAGGAACAGGATTCTCTACGCCAGCATTGTTAATCATAATATCAAGCTTGCCGAAGGAATCAATAGCTGTCTGGACGAGCTTTTGCACATCTTCTTCTTGCATGACATTTCCTTGTACTGCTACGGCATCACTGCCGCTATCTTTGATGAGGCGGACAACTTCCTCGCCCTCTTCTTGGTTTTTATAATAATTGATAACGATTTTTGCGCCTTCTTCGGCAAAACGTAATGCCATCGCTTTCCCTAACCCTGTTGATGAACCTGTGATTACGACTACTTTATCCTTTAAACTTGAATACATATTTCATACTCCTTCGCTGCTTTATGATTTTGTATAACCTAAGAGAAAACCTGCGATAACGATGAGCACAATACCAATTCCGACACTAACCAGTTGCCCCCTCGTTTTCTTTTCACCTAATATGAAAATACCGCCAAGTGTGGAAATCACAATTCCCATTTGAGATAAAGAGAAACTTGTTGCCACGCCGACTCGAGGCTGCGAGATGAATAAAAACATATTACCTGTTGCCCAGATGACACCGGGGATTATATTTTTTATCGTATACAAATCATATGGTTTGTACTTTACAGTTAAGATAAGTCCGCCTGCCACCATACCGACAGCTTGCGGGAATAAAGCCGTCCAGCCATCGACGCCAAACAATCTGGCGATAACGACATAAACTAAGTAACCTACGGTAGAGATAGCCAGGAAAACCAAACCCTTTCGGAAAGCCCCCCGACTTGCCTCATCCTCTTTTTCTCCTTTCGCTCGTCTGGAAGTAAGAATTGCCCCGCCAATAATAAGCAGTAATGCCAGAATTCCAAGAATAACGGATCTGGATGTACTCCATTCTCCAAACACAATAACACCAAACAGCGAAGTAGAAACGAGCTGCGCTCCAGTTGAAATTGGCATCGTTCGTGAAACACCGATTGCATGAATACTTTTCAACTGGAAAGTCTGGCCCAGCGACCAGAATACACCAGAAAGGAAACCTATTAAGAAGATGAAACCTGTTAATTCCGGGCGTACAAATAAATACAGTACAATTGATAACAGCAAGGCTCCAATTGTCGTACCGAGGATCTGATGATAAGGGGATCCGCCAAGCTTCACATTGAATAGAACGATGCTGCCCCAAAACAAGGCAGGCAGAACCGCCAGTAAGATATCCATCACGTCACTCCATTTCAGTTCTACTTTAATGCTAGTATGATAATGCTGGAATCTTTTTATGCAAAAAAAAATCCAAAGCAAATGCTTTGGATTAAGTAGTTTGAAATACCGCAGGACGGTCCAATTCGTACAATTTTTTATAATGCGGCGATTCCTGCAGCAATTGTGCATGCGTACCGCGCATCTTGATTTTACCTTCTTCCAAGAAGATGATTTCGTCCATTTCTTCCATTCCTACAAGGTGGTGTGTTACCCATAGCAACGATTTCCCAGCTAAACTGTCGAAAATTGTATGCAGCAGATCTCGCTCTGTAATCGGGTCAAGCCCTACTGTTGGCTCATCCAGCATAACAATTGGTGTATCTTGAAGCAGTACTCGTGCCAAGGCGATTCTCTGGCGTTCTCCGCCAGAGAATCGCTGACCGGTTTCCTGCATGGATGTTTGATATCCTTCTGGCTGACTGGCGACTAAATCATGGAGCTTCACTTGTTTCATAACCGCTTTTACTTGTGCTTCGGTCGCATCTTCATTTGCCAGCAGCAAGTTGTTGGCTACACTTGTATAAAAAAGATATGGATTTTGATTTAATACGGATACTAGCTTTGTCATATCCGGACGAATTGCCGAAGCATCATAGCCATTAATCCGAACAGATCCTTCGTCCGGCTTGAGCATGCCTTGAAGCAGTTTCAATAGCGTTGATTTGCCAGCACCACTCTTCCCAATAACTGCTATTTTCTTACCTTGGGGCAATTCAAGAGACAAGTCCTTGATGACGTTCGCTTGTTCATCATAATTAAAACTTACATTCTGCATTGTTAATGCAGCCGTATCCAATGGGCCTTTATACAGGAATGATTCGAGTGTTTTTTCTGCATCGTCTTCCAGCTTCGTCACTCGATTCAGCGACTCTTCATAGCGCGGATACTTTTCTACCGCATTAGATACTGGTAAAATTGCCTCTGATAATGGAATAATGACAAGTACAAATGCTGCAATGAATACACCAGCAATTTTGCCATCAGCAAATAGGTTCGCTCCGAAACCTAGCATGGTAACTAGCATAGCGGCAACAAGCACTTGCCCAATAAATTCCCGGTAATATGTCCAATTCTTCGACCGTTTATCCGCGATATCCTGCGTCTGCTGCTGTGTGAAGAAGCGGCTGAAGAAATGTTTTTTCTGCCCGCTTAACAGCCAATCATGAATTCCAAGGAAACCGTCTGTCACATATTGATAAAGCTGATCTTTATCTTTCTTATATGCTTGATTGACTGCCCGCATATGCAAGAAGGAGAAAATCGGCATAACAACAACAAGCACAAAGAAGTAAATTGACATAAGTAAAGCAAATCCTATGCTGAAATAACCGAGCGCACAAATACTGATAACATAAAGCAGAACTGCAGAGGCAGTAGGCAGAATCGTCCGTAAATACAGATCTTGTAAGCTCTCGATATCCTCGGACAAAATACCAAGCACTTCACCCGTTTTCATTGATTTACTTGTTGCCGCTTTCGGCTCAACCAAATGATACAATCGTATCCGCATTTTCGCCAGCACACGTAAAATGAAGTCATGGCTGACGAGCCGTTCGGAATATCGGAAAACGGAACGCCCAAGCCCAAATGCACGTACCAGAACAATCGGCACATAAACAAGCAAGATATTTTCTGGGCGCAAGGACGACTTCGAAATCAAAAAACCAGATGTGAACATCAAAGCTGCCGCTGAACCTACTGTCAGCATACTCAGCAGCATGATGGTCAGCATGCGATATTTATATCGTTTAACATATGGCATGATCCAGTCACGATGCTTCATGTTTATCCCCCATTTGTGCTTTCAGCAAACGGACATATTGGCCGTCTTTTGCTGCTAATTCTTCATGCGTGCCGTACTCTGTGATTCTGCCATGCTCCATCACGATAATAAGATCCATTTCCTGCATCCAATGCAGACGATGCGAAGCAAAGAACAGCAATTTATCCGCAACCAATTCCTCGATTACTTCTTTCAATTCATATTCTGTCTCAATATCAAGCTGCGCAGTTGGCTCATCCAAAAGAACGATGGAGCGATCACTAAGGAACGCTCTAGCCAACACGACTCGCTGCGCCTGCCCGCCGCTTAAACTGCGGGCTCCTTCACCAATAAGCGTATCAGAATCCTCGGGCAGGTTATGAATAACGTCGCGCAGACCCGCATAATCAATTGCTTTTTCCACTGCTTCATCACTAGCTTCCGGCGCATAAAAGCGAATATTATCTTTTACACTGCCTTGGAAGATAAATGGATGCTGCGGGATATACGCCGTTTGCTGCTGCCAAGTGTCTGCGTTAAAGTCGATGGCTTTTCCGTCCAATTCCATTCGTCCGCTGGCAGGGTCAATAAAACCGCTAAGCAAATCAATAAAAGTTGATTTACCTGCTCCGCTAGCGCCAATCAGTCCAACCTTTTGATTGCCTTTTATGCGAATGCTTAAGTCAGTTAAAGCAGACTGATTTTCTTCATAAGCAACTGTTACATCACGCAGAACCAGCTCGCTGTCTTGTTTCCACACACCTGCGTCTTTGCCTTTACGTTTCCCGTCAGCAAGCTGAATAACAGCAAGCATTTGGTCACCGGCATCTTTGCCGTCCAATGTGGCATGATAATCATTTCCTACTTCACGAATCGGCAGGAAATACTCAGGAGCAAGCAGCAAGATCATTAAAGCCGGCTCCAATAACAGCGTGCCATCAATTAAACGCAGCCCAAGCGTTACTGCAACAAACGCGATTGCCAGCTGCGTAAACAGATCAAGTGCAAAACTAGACAAAAACGCAATACGCAATGTCCCCAGAGTGGATTTGCGGTACTGCCCGCTTACCTTCTCAATCGTTTCGCCATGTTCCTTGCTGCGACCAAGAAACTTCAATGTTTCCAAGCCGCGCAGGGAATCAACAAAATGATTGGAGAGCATACGGTATGCCTTCCATTGACTATCCATTTTCTTTTGAGCTGCTAAACCTAGCAAGACCATAAATGCAATCAAAATAGGAATAGTTACGAGAAAGATTACACCAGAAATAGCATCGTGCATCCAAATATAAACAAGCACAAGCCAGGGCGTAATCATATTGGAAACGAGCTTTGGCAAAAATAGTTCAAGATAATCCCGAAGCTTCCCTACACTCTCCAACAAAAAAGTAACCAGATTTCCGGTACCTTCTTGCTTGGTATAACGTGGTCCAAGCTTAAAGACACTTTCTAAAAATGCTTTCCGCATCTCTTCTACAGTCGCCTGCGCAAAGCGGAAACAGATCTTTTTAATTATCAGCTGCAGCAGCTGTCTAACAAGAAAGGCTGCTACGAAGCAGCCTATAAGTGGAATTTGTGATGTAAAGCTATGTCCATGGAACAGGTGCGTAATGGCCTCCGCCAGCCACTTCGCTTGAAAGATAATGGCCACAGCTTGCAGCAGTGTGAATGCGGAGAGCACCACCAACACCGTTTTTATTCCTTTATAAGCCATTAAGTTTCTGCCCATTAGTATTCCATATGCTCCTTATGATCTACTCGTTTACGGAAAACGTAGTAGCTCCAAATTTGATAGCCTAACACGAAAGGCAATAGCGCCAAACTAAGGTAGGTCATGATTTTCAAAGAATAATCGCCTGAAGATGCATTTTGTACTGTCAGACTGTAAGCATCACTGATAGAACTAATCATCACCCGCGGGAATAGTCCGATAAACACAGATGCAATCAGCAGGATAATAATTAAACCTGACATCAAGAACGCCCAGCCATCGCGTTTACGCGTAATGAAATAGCCGGATGCGATATAAACCAAAATACCGACCATGAATAAATACTCTAAAATATTGCCATGAACTGCGAACATATCTGTTTTAAAGAAAGTCATGCCCAGGAAGGCAACGAGTAAAACAGCATTGATTGGCAGCAAGTTCTTTGCTGCGCGGCGGCAGCGCTCACGCAGTGTATCCATTAATCGTAGTGTCCCGAAAATTAGACCATGCCATACACACAGCATGGTTAATGTTACACCGCCAAGAACGGTATAGACATTAATAACATCCGTTACGCCTGCATGCATAATCATGTTTTCATCAATCGGTACACCTTGGATTAAAGCTGTGAACATAATTCCGAAAGTGAGCGGCGGAATAATACTGCCGATTAGGATAACCCAATCCCAGACTTTGCGCCAAGTCGGATGCTCTGCTTTGCCGCGGAACTCGAAAGCAACCCCGCGTCCAATCAACCCGAAAAGGATAAATGCAAAGCAGAGATAAAAACCGCTCAGCATAGACGCATACCAACTCGGAAAGGCAGCAAACATGGCACCAATAGCAGTTATGAGCCACACTTCATTTGCATCCCAGAATGGACCGATAGAGTTTATGAACGCGCGTCTTTCTAAATCATTTTTAGCGACGAATCTGCCTGCAATTCCAACACCAAAATCAAAGCCTTCCAAGAAGAAAAAGCCAACGAATAACACCGCAACAAGGATGAACCAAAATTCATTAAGAGAAAGCATGTTGACCCTCCTTCGTAAATGGATCCTCAATCGAATCCGATTGTTCCATATCGTGGTCTGGTCCTTTTTTAATCTCGCGGACGAATAGCGTTATCATGACCGCGAACAAAATTAAATACAAAGCAGAAAACGAAATGAGTGAGAATAACACTTGCCCTGCACTTACACCTGCACTAACTGCGTCTTCTGTTTGCATATAACCAAACACAACCCATGGCTGACGGCCGATTTCTGTCATAATCCAGCCGGCAGAACTTCCGATGAACGGGAAGCTGATGGCAACAATCATCATACGCAGATACCATTTACTATTTATAAGTTTTTTCCGTGCATACAAGTACGCACCCCAAATTGTTAATACAGCAATAGCCCCACCTAGCGCGGACATAATCCGGAAGCTCCAGAATGTTGTTTTCACTGGCGGAATATAATCGCCAGATCCGTACATATTTTCATAGCGTTCCTGAAGGGTATTCATCCCTTCAACAGAGCCGTGGAAATTACCATAAGATAAGAAACTTAACAAGTAAGGAATTTTAAGTTCAGCTGTGTTCTCCCCAGCTTCTGTATCAATGTTAGCAAGCACTGTCCAAGGAGCTGGATCAGCACTGTCTTCCCAAAGTCCTTCACTCGCTGCCATTTTCATTGGCTGTGTTTCGACTAGGTAAAGCGCCTGTTCGTGTCCGGACAATGCAATACCAATACCGCTAATTAAACCAACAATGATTGCTATTTTAAATGATCCTTTATAAAACGCTACATGCTTCTTGCGAAGAAGAGCAATAGCGCTAATTCCTGTTATGAATAACGCTCCAGTCGCAAATGAACCAAATAGTGTATGCGGGAACTCGACCCACAGCTGGCCATTCGTCAAGATAGCTAAGAAATCATTCATTTCTAATCTGCCGTTTTGCAGTACAGCCCCTACTGGATGCTGCATAAAGGAGTTCGCCGACAAAATAAAGAATGCCGAGAAGATTGTCCCTAAAGATACTAACCAAATGCATAATGCATGGAGCCATTTCGGCAGACGGTCCCAGCCGAAAATCCATAAACCTAAGAAAGTGGATTCCATGAAGAATGCTAATAAAGCTTCTATTGCAAGCGGCGCACCGAATACATCCCCAACAAATCGGGAATATTCCGACCAGTTCATTCCGAATTGGAATTCCTGCAGAATACCGGTGACGACACCGAC
The DNA here is from genome assembly GCF_019056395.1 of Terribacillus sp. DMT04. Taxonomy (NCBI): domain Bacteria; kingdom Bacillati; phylum Bacillota; class Bacilli; order Caryophanales; family Bacillaceae; genus Terribacillus; species Terribacillus sp. DMT04. Next base: position 963,873 of record NZ_CP077639.1, on the reverse strand, counting down.
TGCAAAGTTAATTAGGAATAAATGCCCCCAGAACTTTGCCATTTTTTTGTACTTATCGTCTTTTTTCACAACATACAATGTTTCCATGATTGCAATGATGAACACCAATCCTATACTCAATGGAACGAATAGGAAGTGGAACAAAGTCGTTGATGCAAATTGGATCCGAGATAGTTCTACAACATCCATCTTGCCGCCTTCTTTCTTTAACGTAATTTAAACGGATACTTTGTGAAGTTAATCACAATGTCCTGTTACATTTAGTATACTCCTTCTTTCCCATTCGAGATTGTGAAATATTGAACAAATTGTGGCGTAACTGTCACAGCTTTGTTAACAAACAAAAAAATCCCTTCACAAAGGGATTTTCATTGGGATACTCTCTATTTTAATTACGTTTATTCAGAAGCTTACCTATTGCATGGTCCGCTTTTGCCGGCATACCTATCCTGCGCGCTTCCTCTAGAATGTGACGGTTAGAAAGACCATGTAATTGGAAATAGCGCTCCATCAGCTTCCGTTTTGCTTCCTTATTTGGTAGCAGCCAGTATATCACAGACCAAGCCTCCATGCTGCCAAGCGGCAATATACCAGCAGTCGTTTGCTCCTTAACTGCAGTAAAAGGCATCCGGAAAAGAGCGTCTTCATATGTAACAGCAAAGTCGGCCATCAAATCTACTTGTATATTATCCAACATGGTAAAAGTAGTACATGCTTTTGTTATATAACGTCCTTGAGGCGGCTTATCCTCTATTTGAACGGCTCGTTTTTGCAGCACTTGTTTCGCTTGGGAAAAGTTCTCTGGCTTTACCAACAGATCCACGTCATTCGGCTGGACAGACAGTCCTTTTAGAAATAAAAGCAGCGAACCGCCAATGCTATAGGGCACCTCATGCTCCTCCAGCAGTTTTATAACCGGCTGAAAATGCAAACGACCACCCTCTTTCTGCTGATTATAAATTTCTTATATACCAAACATCACATGCATAATGCTCTGATTCGTTCAGCGGTTTGTCCATCTGCCGGAAACCTTGCTTCTGGTAAAAGCGATTGGCAGCATGCATATTGCTCAACGTTTCCAAGTAGCATTGTTTATAATGTTCCCCTGCAAAGGTAAGAGCTGTATCAAGCAACTTCTCGGCAATACCTGTTCCGCGCTGCTCTTTTGCTGCATACATTTTCTGCAGCTCACAAACATCCTCATGCGTTGCGACAGGCCCAATACCACAACCCGCCACAATACGTCCATCTTCCTCAGCAACCCAATATTTCGAACCCGACTGCTGATAAAGAAAATAAAATCGGCCTAAATCTGGGTCACTCCATGCTGTTCCAGGTTTGTCTGCACCAAATTCCTTTAAGCATGTTCGTATCAGCCGCTCTACAAGCAAGTTATCTTTTTCTTCGATTTCTCTAACTTTTATATTCCGCACTTTTATGCTTCCCTTTCAAATATCAGCTCAATACTAGCAGCCATTCCGTCATACCCAGGAATGGGATTCATACTGTGCAACCGCCATCCTTTCTGTGCATATTCCTGCACAGTTTTCCGGTAATCGTTTTTCATTTTTCCAGTAAAACTCTTCATTTCAATTGTCTCAAATGCGTATGTTATCATAAATAAAATCCTCCTCGGCTACTCTTATATACGTTTTCAAAGTCTTTTCACTAAATAGTACTGTGTATGACCGGCAGGGTGATCTTCTAGCTTGCCGTAAACAGAATAGCCGTGTTTCTGATAGAAATGAGGCGCTTGAAAACTGAAGCTATCCAACTTTATCAATCTAGCACCGTTTTTTCGGGCAAAATCCTCTGCCTTCATTAAAAGCTTGGTTCCGTATCCGCTATGTCGTTTCGTTTCCTCAACCCACAGAAAATCAATGTGCAAATGATGCCAGTAAAAGGTACAGGTAACCCCGCCAGTAATATCGCCACTTTCATCTTGTATGGTAAATTCAGTTGTTTCCTTTTTTGTCCCTTTTTCGCCTGGCAGCTGCTGCATGTTGTAAGTAATCACCTGATCCCGAACAAAATTTCTTACCTCTTCACTGCTCGTTTGTTTAATCTCCACTTCTGTCTCCCCCTACTTCCGGCAGTTTTTTAAGCACCTCCTAATTTTACCATTAACTTCGGAATGATGAATGACACAAAACAAAAGCGGTTGGGACAAAACAAGATCAATTGATCCTAAAAGCAAACGATGACTAGATCCATACTTTTAATGCAGCCCTCTGACAGCTGCTGCTTTCCAAATCTAGCTGTCATCGTCGGACAAGAATGGCTTTTGAATTAGATGCCGACAAGAAAATCGCTTTTTATTTTCGAGGAGTCTACGTATCCTGCCTACACTAGTAAGGGTCATCATAACAAGAATTAGCGTAGGAAATACACGGAGGCTTCCCAGCCGCCCGCAGGAAAGCGGAGTGTATTTCCGAAGCGATACTCTCATATTCGTTTACAATGCAAAAAAATCCAAACAATACTGCTTTTAATTGCAGTATTGTTTGGATTTTATATAGCTTAAGCAGTTATGACCCAGCCTCTTTATACAGTATCCCGCTTTTCTACTATTAAACCTATCTTATTCAGTGCACGCTCCAGATTCGCTTCTATCATAATATCCTTCAGCTCCATTTGCAGTGAACGAGCTTTTAATGCTAAATCTGGATGAAAGCCAGTCAGTATAGGTGTTACACCAACAAGCTTTAGTAAAGTTGCTATTTTCAGCAGCGAATTGCTGACAACATGATCTATTTGCGAAATGCCTGATAGATCAATAACCAGATAGTCCAAATTCAGATCCTGGCTTTTTTGCAATGCTAGCTGAATGATATTTTCCGCTCGAACTTCATTAATAAATCCCATCACTGGCAAGACAGCTACTCCAGAGGTAATCGGCACAAAGGGAGCCGATAGATTTTTAATTTGCTGATTGGCACTATCCAGTTCCAGCACAAAAGTTAAAAGTGATGCCATCGTCTCGAATAAACGTATATGTTCTTCTGTAAATGGAAACGACTTTTTATCCAATCCGCAAATCGTACCGTAATTATCGCCATTCTCAAAATAGATAGGAATGCCAATAAAGCTGCCGCCGCCTAAATCCTTCGCTATATCTAGTGATTGTGTCAGTTCACTTTCTGCTAAATCGGAAATAATCAATATATCTTCTCCATGATCAACACTTAGCTTACATAATGTTTCATTGTAAGGTAGGGTTTCTCCTTCCCGTATAAGCTCTTCCTCTTGATTGACGACTTTGACAATTTGATTACGCACATTATCATTTTTGGCGATGAACAGTGTATTGATTTTTACGAATTCACTTATCATATTCAGTACACCTTGCGCCGCTTCATCAAAATTATGAAATAACTTGACCCGCTTTGTCATTTCTGTAACTGTTTTCATTTATGTACCTTTCTCCCTATTGATAAATTCGAATATCATTCCTTTACCCTAAACCATTCTTTTTAAAACCATGCTAGCAACAAAAAAAGCACGCTGTCTATGCAGCGTGCTTCTATCGTTTAATTTGCTTGTTTATATGATTGTGTCAGCTTTTCTGCTTCGTTTGCGAATTTTTGCTCGTCTTGTTTGACCATCTTCATCCAAATTGCGAAACAGCCAATAATACATGCGACTGCAATGATTCCTAATAGGTAGATCATATTTGCACCTCTCCTAATCATTTGTCATGATTATGCCATGAGAGCGCAGGAGAGGGAAACCCTTTTGTGACGATGTTCACAAACCGTTCATATTCTTAGTGACACAGTTTTGTCACATAACTTTAATCGGCAATACGAACAAGATAGCGACCTCGAGCTTGCCCTTTCAGTAACTGAGGCAACGTTTCCGGCAGCTCATCTAAAGTTACTTCTTTCAATACGAAGCTTTCCATATCACCCGGTTTAAAAGCTGTCGCCATTTGCAGCCAGATCTTTTCACGGGTTGGCTTCGGACAATACACAGAGTCTATGCCAAGCAAATTGATACCGCGTAAAATAAATGGAATTACAGATGTTGGTACATTTGTGCCGGCTGTCAAACCGCTAACCGCAGCAGAGCCATTATACTTCAGCTGTGTCAGCAAAGATGCAAGCGGTTCTCCGCCAACAGGATCAACTGCAGCTGCCCATCTTTGGCTCGCAATCTGCTTTACCTCTCCATTATAAACTTCTTCGCGAGAAATCACGCGCGCAGCACCAAGTTCCTGTAGATATTCTGTTTCTTCCGCCTTGCCTGTGCTAGCTTCCACTTCAAAGCCAAGTTTGTTCAATATCGCTACAGCAAAGCTGCCTACACCGCCAGTTGCACCTGTGACAAGGACAGGTCCATTCTCTTTATCTAATCCATTTTCCAATAGACGCTGAACAGAGAGTCCTGCAGTGAATCCTGCTGTACCAATAATCATCGCTTCTCTTGTTGTCATTCCTTCAGGCAACGCTACAATATATTCGGCTGGTACCCGAGCGAACTCACTGTATCCGCCATACCGGCTCACACCTATTTCATAGCTTGTCGCAATTACATGATCACCAGGCTGAAAGCGTTCATCTTCAGAAGAAACTACTTCTCCGGACATATCGATCCCCGGAACCATCGGATAATTTCTTACAATGTTTCCATTCGCTATAGAAGCTAAACTATCTTTGTAGTTAACCCCCGAATAGTGAACTTTAATTAATACTTCGCCTTCAGGTAAATCGTCTACCGTTAGATTCTTCACCTGAACTGAAACGTCATCTGCTTGTTTATCTGCTACTAGTGCTTTAAAAGTATCTGTCATTTTGCATTACCTCCTGCTACTCATACTAGTTGTTTTCCTAATTAGATACAATTCATGTGCACTATAAAGGATACTTTGATACCTTTCCCTTTTCAGCTTCCTGATATTCTATTAAAAATCTTGTCAAGTAATATAGTAAGTCATCTGCTAGTATGATATAATCTCGTGGTTCATCAGTGAAAAAACAACTTAGAAGGGGGTTATCAGATGAAACAAGTAAAACAGCGATTTCTCCGTGACCTGGTATTCCTCATAGCTGGTTCATTCATATTTTCTTTGGCAGTAAACGTATTTGCTATTCCCAGTGAACTAGGAGAAGGCGGCGTAACGGGCGTAACAATTATCTTGTTCTACGCACTTGGCTGGGCTCCGAGTATTGTGAATCTCATAATTAACGGTTTTCTCATTATAGTAGGATACCGTTTTTTAGATAAACAGACCATTTACTACACGATCATCGTCATTATATTAAATTCATTTTTCTTGCATCTTACAGAAAGCTGGCGAATTGCTTCTGACCAAGTACTCGTTAATGCTTTGTTTGGCGGTTTATTTGCCGGAGTCGGCATCGGTTTGGTACTCAAAGTGGGCGGCACAACAGCTGGAACGGCAATTCTAGCGCGGCTTGCGAACAAATACCTAGATTGGAACACAAGCTTTGCTTTACTATTCTTTGACTTAATTGTCGTAGCAGCATCATGGTTTATTATTGGCACTGAAAAACTGCTGATCACCGTCATCATGCTTTATATTGCTACGAAGGTGATGGAGTTTGTTATTGAAGGCTTAAATCCCAAAAAAGCTGTCTTCATTATTTCCAATCAAAAAGACACCATCGCCGAGTCGATTTCAACACAGCTTGACCGCGGTGTTACCCTACTAGAAGGACGCGGCTATTATACGCAGAATCAAAAAGAAATTTTGTACGTTGTGATTAATAAACAAGAGTTGCTTCCTTTAAAACGTATTGTTCGAACGATTGATTCCTCCGCTTTCATCACGTTATATGACGTGCGCGATGTATTCGGCGAAGGTTTTATGGATATTTCAAAATAACAGCAAAAGCGCACCTATCTCCTGCTTGGTGCGCTTTTTGTTTTTTATATTTCTGCAGCAGGAATACACGTAAAGCTGCTTTGGCATTCAACAAATTTACCTAATGTAAGGTAAAACTGGCATTCAACATATAGACAATTTATAATAGTATATGGACATTTAAATTTAATTGCACAAAAGGAGTTCGGAGCCATTGGAGAAGATGAACATTGGTGGCCTTCAATTCGGTTGGGAACTGGATAAGGGTAGGTTCACTTACGAGAACGAAGATGCAGTACTTTTTTGGATCTCCAGTGCCATGCGGGCATTTTTTGATACCATAGAAGAAATATCTGGAAAAGAGGTATCTAACCTTGTTTTCGAAACAACCGGTTACCGCCAAGGCGTTGTAGTCGGCGAGTACTTTCAAAACAAGCCGGATGTTGGATTGCGTGAAGCTGCTGAATTAATTACGAATACATATGCTTCTGCCGGCTGGGGCAAGACAGCCATTAAAGATCTTGATCCGGATAAATTCACCTTAACAGCTGAGCTGATTGACAGCTGGGAACATAAGTTAAATGTTTCGCAAGGTAAAACAGAAGGCGGCTCCTTCCTGCCTGCCCATTATGCCGGGATTTTCAGCGGGATGTTCGGAACGAATATATGGTACAAAGTGGAACGGTATCAATTGGAAGGTTACGAAAGTACAATCATCCGTTACTTCCCTTCCGATATTACCGTCACAGAGAATATCCATCAATTGTCCCGAAGAAAAGAACAAGACCAAATAGTAGAGCTAGAAGCAATCGTCGAAGATAAAACCCGGGAACTGAAGAAGCTCGTCCGTGACTTATCCTCACCGATTATTCCTGTCCTTGATCACGTTGTTGTAGTCCCATTGATTGGAACATATGATGAAGAACGCTCTGAAGAGCTACTATTCAAAACGCTGGAGAATCTCCCAGCATACAAAGCCAATTATCTTCTGCTCGATTTAACAGGACTAGATAATGATATTAGCAAGTACACGGCAAACTTAATTAGCAAAGTAGGCTCTGCCGCTTCCATGATTGGAACGAAAACATTGCTAGTCGGCATCTCGCCAGAGCTTGGCATGGAAATCACCAACTCTGGAATTTCGTTAGACGCTTTTGATTGTTTCCAAACATTGCAGCACGGTATTCATTATGCTTTGGGACAAATGGGTAAAAGGATTATGTAAGCACAAGCCCTATCACACAAAAGTGATAGGGTTATTTTGTATGTAAAACCATTTGAACGAACGGAAACACATCGCCGTTTGTAGCCTGATTAAAACGAGCTGTCTCCTGAAATCCAATTCTCTTATATAAGGTGATTGCCCGCTGATTGAAAGTCGCGACTGCAAGTGTAATACTGTCGGGACTGTATGTCTCTTGAATGGTATCCACCAAGAAAGAAACAAATGCATGCCCAAGACCTTTTCCAGTCAGATCAGGACGCATGCCAAATCCAATTTCTGCTATGTTGTTTTCCATCATTACTTCGGCAAACCCAACAAGCTCCTCTCTTTTTTTTACAGCGAACACCTTATCTTTCCGCGCTTTTGGGTCTAAAAACAACGCTAAATCTTCCTCATCTTGATCTAGGTTATAAAAATGATACATACCATCATACTTCCACTCAGCTGCAATATGTTCTGCCTCACTCTGTGTCATCAGCGTCATTTGGTATTTTGCCATTTCTGCGTCTCCTTCTCTGCTTGCCATTCTTTTATCATTTGCTGCTGCCTTCTCCGGTTGAATAACTTAGATACTAAATAAACACCAATTACTGCGCCTATTAAAGCTAGGACAGTAAGTGCCCAAATTGCGACGGTATATAAGGATACAATCGTCATTTATTTCTCCTTCTAGTCTATGTAAGTTAATTCCATTATAGATTCAAAGCCAGGTGTACACCAGGGAGAATATAAAAGTAAATCTAATCTATCCTAGATCCGAAAACTTTCGTACGCTATTTTTATTTACAAGCTATGTAACAAAAAAATCCCGGCCATCAGCCGGGATTCTCTCATTTGTTCGCTTTTTCTTCTGCTCGTTTAATATCTTCTTCCGTTGGTGAGAGCGTGTTTGCGACCCACTCTTCCTTGTACGCGTGATCAAGTGCAGTCAAGCCTCTTTCTTCTCGCTCAAAATCTGCTTCCGGGCTCGGCTTCTTGTCTTCGCGTTCTTTATCTTGAAGATTTGATCCATTTACCTTGGGCTCATCTTTCTTCTTTTTTAAATAAGAAAAGGTACCTGCTGCTGCGGCTACTGCGACGGTTCCACCTGCAATTAATCCAATGTTTGATTTCTTCATTTGTTACTTCCCTCCACTCATTTGTGTGTTTCAGTAACGTGCTCTAAATTGTATATTCCTTGTTTGCGCTTCTTTTAAACTACTTTAAGCTTCTTGTTTTAACTCAAATTCTACTAAGTTCTCCCCAAGAACGCTCAGTGTAATATGGTTATCACTCATATTAATATAGCCGTATTTAGAACTCGAGGTGTCGGTAATACTTTGTCTTAGGTTGCCAGGTACTTTCCGTTCTCCATTTTTATAACATGTGTAAATATGATCTATGGTAACATCCGCTATATGCAGAACATTTTTCAAGTAATAAACTGCTACCGTGTTGAATTTGATATTTGAATTCACTTCATAGCGCTCCAGAAAATCACGGAATGGCTCTACTCCCGTCTTACCGAGTAAGTCTAAATCCTTCACCATGCTATAGGAGTCCTTGTTTCGGCGAATAGGACGCTTCTTAATTGGTTGAACGCGATTGGAGTCAACTACCGAAATATGCTGTACCGGCTCAGGCTCTGGTTCTTCCATAGTGGCAGCTTCATACGTTTGATCGCCAAGATAGCTTTTGACCATAATATCGAAAACCTTTCCTTGCAGATTCTCCGGGAACTTTTGAATCACTGTTGAAATACGTTCCATTTCCGCTACTAATTCTTCATAAGACGTCGTCATAATTCCCCTCCTATAGCCTTTTTTTATTTCTTTCTCGATGACAAACTGATTTTCCTGCATGTTTTTCAATTTTTCTATATTGAAAGATATCTTTAAATAACATTCCACAATCCTTTTCTTTTCACACTTCTTCAGATTACGCTGCTTCTATGTAGAAGAAAGAGCAGATTACTGCTCTCCTTCCCCTGCTTCCTCCGCTGCTTTTTGTTTGTCCCAAAGGCGAAAGAATGGATAATAGATACAAAACGACAATCCTAAAATAAGCAACTGTAAAATTGCCCCTGATATGCTGCCAGTTATTAAGTATCCCTGCAATATAGGCGGCATCGTCCAAGGGGGTACGATACCAATTGGCTTCGCGACAAGACCCCAGTCCATGGCGAGATACGTAATCAAAACAGATAGAAGCGGTGTAAAAATAAACGGTACAATTAAAAGCGGGTTCATAACAATGGGCATTCCGAATAATATCGGTTCATTAATATTGAAGATTCCTGGACCAATACTAAGTCTGCCCAGCTGTTTCATTTGCTGACTTTTTGCAAACAGAAGCATGGCAAGCACCAGACCGAGCGTTGTTCCCGAGCCGCCGATAAAAACAATATCATTAATCTCATTTGTCACAATATGCTGAACTGGTTCGCCAAGCTCAAATGACTTCGCATTCTCTGCTGTCAATGTCAGCCAAATCGGACCTGTGACAGCGCCGACAATTGTTGCCCCATGCAGCCCGGTACTCCAAAGCAACGTAATTAAAAGGAAGATAATCATTGTTCCAATAAGACTCGTTCCGACAGAAGTGAGCGGCTTTTGGAGCAGCATCGTAATAACATTATGAATGCTTCCAAAGGAGCCAACATTTTCTACCAACAGTCTTAGCAGCCAAACAGCCATGATGGCGAAGAATCCCGGTATCAGCGCAGTGAAGGAGCGAGCTACTGCCGGGGGTACACCGTCTGGCAGTTTAATGACGATATTTCGCTGTACTATAATCCGATAAATCTCTGTACACATTAATGCAATCAGCATCCCGACAAATAACCCTTTACTAGTAAACATCGCTGTTTGGTACGCCGTTTCTGTAATAGCTGCTCCTTCCGGGGTCTTGCCGATCACGTACGTAACAAACGGTGTACCGACAAAGTAAGCCGACAAAGAAACAGCACCCGCAGCCAGCGGATCAACTTTATAAGATTCGGCAAGCCGGTAACCAATACCAAAAACGGCAATCAGCGTCATCAATTCAAATGTACCGCGATATGGATACAGCAAACTTTCTTTCAGATGCGGCCTCTCTGCTAAGAAATCCATATAAGACTGAATAGGAAAGTTCGCAAGTATTAAAAAGAACGAGCCAATTATAATTAGCGGCATCGATAAAATAAGACCGTCACGTAATGCGTTCAAATGTCGCTGCTGCGCTACCTTTGCAGCGACAGGCATAACTTTTTCCTCTAAGAACTGGTTTACTTTGCTCATCATCGTACCCCCTTATCTGAATTACAGCAGTTTATGTAAACGCTTACAATTTGATGATGGATTATCCGCCCAAATAATAAGTACAAGCATATCTTTTGTTTTTCTATATAAATTGTGTAAAATTATATTGTGCACAATTTATATAGAAAGGGTGGCCATCCTTGTCAGTAGAAACTCTGCCATTGAATCAACAATTATGTTTCGCTTTGTATGCTTGTTCAAAGGAAGTAGCTAAAGCGTATCGCAACAAACTTGCTCCACAAGGCATTACGTATCCGCAATACCTTATTCTTTCAGCGCTTTGGGATCAAGATTATCGGTCTGTTACCGAACTAGGGCAAGAACTGCAGCTTGACTCTGGAACTCTGACTCCTATGCTTAAGCGACTTGAAGAAGCTGGTTGGGTATTGCGAAATCGACACAAACCTGATGAACGCCGCGTTTATGTAGAACTTACGGAAAAAGGTAAAGCATTGAAAGTTGACGCAGCCTGTTCTGTAGCTGATATTTGGAGCGAGCTTAACCTAGACAAAGATACTTACCATTTACTGCTAGAACAACTGCATGGAATCACAAAACAATTACAAAAAGGAGATATGTAAAATGAAACCTCTATATACAACTGCCGTTACTGCTACAGGAGGACGTGATGGCCACGTTGCTTCTGAAGATGGAATTTTGAAACTGGATGTTCGTACACCGAAGGAACTGGGAGGAGCAGGTGAAGCAGGAACTAACCCTGAACAGCTTTTCGCCGCGGGATATGCAGCATGCTTTGAAAGTGCTTTAGGCCTAGTTGCTAGACAAAAACGTGTAAAACCCGAACATACAGAAATCACTGCAAACGTAGCCATTGGCAAAGAAGAAGACGGCGGATTCGGATTGGAAGTTGAGCTTGTCATCACTCTCAAAGGTGTTTCAAAAGAACAAGCTGAAGAGCTTGTAGAACTTGCTCACCAAACTTGCCCTTATTCCCGCGCTACACGCGGTAACATAGACGTACAGCTGACCATTGCTTCCTAAACGGAACGTGGTGAGACAAAAAAATTAGCTAAATTGAAAAACCAAACGATAACGCAATACATCGGCGTCGTTTGGTTTTTTAATTATGCGCAGCGGCGGTTTGAGCATGAAGAGGCTGTCTTTATTTAAGTCCTTTTAATTTTTCTGTTAGATACTGCATGATTCCTGGTAAAACACGATCTTATGACAAAGTCAGGGCACAAGAAGTTCAGTACCTTAAGTATTTGCCATTTTATTCAGCTCTTTTTCTTCTGCTTCATTAAGTTTTTTCTCCACCTTATCTCCAGCTCAAATGCGGACCTGTTTTTCTTTAATTTAATTGACGACTTGTAACTTCTTAGCAATTTGAAATTTATATTCAACACTAGCACCAAAATTCAACATGCCTGTAGTAAACATAAACAACAAGAAAAGACGCTCCCTCTGGAACGTCTTTTCTTTTACTCAATTTGATTTTTCTTTTTCTTTGTTATGAAGAAGCGCTTCTCCTTCTACATCGATATTCGGCAAAATCTTATCCAGCCATTTCGGCATATACCAAGCTGCTTTACCCATTAAGGACATAATAGCTGGTACAATCGTCAAGCGAACGACAAAGGCATCAAACAGCACACCAAATGTAAGTGCCATACCGATCGACTTTATCATAGCGTCAGGAGTGACCATGAATCCGACAAATACGGATATCATAATTAATCCTGCAGCAACGACTACCTTCCCGCTATCCCGCATACCTGCGAGAATCGCTTCTTTAGGATCATGTGTTTTCGAGTACACTTCTCTCATACGACTAACAAGGAATACTTCATAGTCCATCGCTAAACCGAAAAGAATACCAATTGCAATAATCGGCAAGAATGCCAAGATTGGACTTTCGCCTGGGAATCCAAACAAATTGATTAAATTTCCATCTTGAATAACAAATGTCACAAATCCTAATGTAGCTCCGATAGAAAGCAAGAATCCTAGAACAGCCTTTAGCGGCAGCAGAATAGAGCGGAATACAAGAACTAGCAGTACATACGCTAGTCCGACTATAAGCAATGCAAAGATAGGCAGTGCATCGTTCAGTTTCTGCGCTATATCAATGTTAACAGCGGCAGTACCGGTAACAAGAAATTCAATATCTTCATCAGACATGTCTCTAATTTCGTTTACTATATCTTTTGTTTCTTGATCATTTGGTCCTGTTTCAGGTGTTACATTAATAATAAACACATCGCCTGTTTCATTCGGCATTGGCGGTGTAACACTTTTAACATTGTCCAGCTCACTGACATCTTGATTGAACGCTTGTAAATCTTGCTGTACTTGTTCAGCACTCTCAGCTGCTTCGTTCTTTGCTGCAACGATTAACGATGCATGATAGCCTTTCCCGTAAGCCTCTGCCAGTATATCGTATGCTTGTCGTTCTGTTGTATCTTCTTGTTTTGCTACTCCATCATCTGGGAGACCTAATTCCATGTGTGTAAACGGAATCGTAATGACTAGCAATATAGCTACAGCAAGAATTGTAACCAGCCATGGGCGTCTTGTAACAAACTTACCCCACACATTTTTACTCGTTTTCCCTTCTTTATATCCTGTGATTTTCTTTAAAAATGAATTGCCCTGCGCAGGAGCTATTCTGGAACCAAGCATTCCCAGTACGGCCGGCAAAACAATAATCGATACTAAAACTGCTAGTAAAATACTGATAGAAGCCGCAATTCCCATCACCGTTAAGAACGGGATACCGGTAACTGCCAGTCCTAATAAACCAATAATAACTGTGATACCTGCGAATACAACCGCACTTCCGGATGTACCAGTTGCGATAGCCACAGATTCTTTAACAGTATGTCCTTCTGCCAGCTGTTGTCTGAAGCGATTCATAATGAATAAAGCATAATCAATACCAACTGCTATCCCTAACATCGCCGCCAAAGATAAGGATACATTCTGAATATCAAAGAAATTAGATCCAATCACGATAGTCAGCAAACTGATTCCTAATCCAATCAGGGCAGATAGAATTGGCATACCTGCAGCCAAGAAGGACGTGAATGTGACTGCCAATACAAGGAAAGCAACCACAATCCCTACAACTTCACCGGCTCCGAGATGTGTACCTGAAAACTCTACATCCCCAGTCAGCTCCGTCTGAATGCCTGCGTCTCTTGTTTGTTCCACTTTATCGGTAATATTATCGATAGAATCTTGTGTTACTTCCTCTGCTTTGTTCTCAAATGTTACTGTACCATAGCCAATTGTTTTATCTTCTGTTAAATTTTGAAGCTGAGCCGGTGTTGCAACAGATACAACGTCAGTATCATCTTCTTTAATGCTATTCAGCATATCTGTAATAGCTGTGTTCGCCTCTTCTGAATCAAGGGTTTCGCCATCCTGCGCTTTGAACACAACTTGCACTTGTGCTCCTGCTTCTGCATTTGGGAAGGCATCCCGCAGCACATCATTAGCTTCTTCAGCAGGTGTGTTCGGTATAGACAAATCTTCATTAAATGCAGTGCCCATCTTTGCTGTTACAAGTCCTAATACAACAAGTAAAGCTAAAGCACCAAACACAATTGTTTTGCGGTGATTTACTGCCCATTCTCCTAATTTATATAAAAGCTTTGCGATTTCAATCTCCTCCAGTTGTAGTTGTTTGAAGTACAGTTACGTTTCCGTATGCAAACGCTGCTGCTTCTCACAGCTAAATTGACACATGTTATGCGTTCCATTACACTTACCCGTAAATAAAATTAACGTTTGTACTTACATTTGTAAGTATACTATCGTGTTAAGATTCTTCAATCATCTTGTGATAAATTGAGCATAAAACGAACAAACAGACGGGAAGTGTTAGCTTTTGAGAAAATCCAGACAAGATAGTTTGTATTCACAGCAATATATTATGGAGGCACTCAGTCAATTACTGGAAGAAAATGATTTAGAGGATATTACTATCACTGATATTTGCAAGAAAGCAGGTGTAGCACGCGTTACTTTTTACAAGTACTATCACTCTATTTACGATGTTATGAACGCCAATGTTGAAGTTACCGTAAAAAGCCTCATTGAGAGACATGTAATACCAACTCCTTATAAAGATATCCGCGATGTGATTACGAATATGATGGAAGAATTGGCTGCCAATCCAACCGCATTGAAACGCCAAATAGATACAAATATGTCTGGCATACTGCTGGATTACTTTATTTATGCCATCGACAAACTAGCCCAATCAGATGCATTCTTCAACAAAGATATGGATCGAGCCAGTGTATTGTTCGTCGCAGGCGGGATGTTCAGCGTTATTACAGATTGGTTTAAACATGATTTAAAAGAATCTCCGCAATCTATCGCTGCCAATATTACTGCTGTTCTGCCTGGTTCGGTGCTGAAAAAGGAATGAATGAAGAAGCAAAAAAAATCGAGAATGATTTTACCATTCTCGATCTTTTCAACGGCTTATCACAACATATTGCCGATCATACCACTGGAATTTTTGCGCTAAACTTTCTATGCGATTATCCTCCTTGAAAAAGCGCTCCGCTTCTGCAGAAATAAACCTGCCTTCTTCCAATAGGATTTCCGTATCATAGGATTCATTTCTTGGCTTCTCTTCTTCTCCATCCAAGCACGTATACAATTTCAGCTTATCGCCAAAATCCAAATTCTCTTCTATAAACCGAAACAGAATCTTATAAGCAAGCCTATCATCCGGGCAATCTAGTTCGTAAATAAACTTATTCTCAACGTGCGGGATGTACATCTCTTTTTGCCGTTTAATCGCAATACCTACTGCATCTTCTCTTGTCTTGCAGATGAGCCAGTATTTCTTCTTGTTTATCTCCTGCATTTGCGCGAAATAAATTTTCTTTAGTCTTTAGCATCTCATCATTTACCTCTTCACTGGGCAGCCAGATTTCGTTTCTTCCATAACTTCCTTGCTTCAATCTTTTGTTAACTGCAAGATAGTGTTTTTCTGTCACTTGTACATCCGCCCCTTTTCACATCTCACATCATATACAAAAACCGTGCTATACTAGTTCCACTATAACAAGCTATAACACATGGGAGATAGATTAGATGATTACAATTAATAAAAACGAAGCTATTCCCCTCTCGAAGCAAATCTATATGTCCTTCGTAGATAAAATTCGCTCTGGCTTATTGCCAAGCGGATCAAAGCTGCCAACCGTTCGGCAGCTGGCAAAAGATATTGAGGTAAGCCTTGTTACGATAATGAAAGCTTATAAACAGTTAGAGGAAGACGGCTTTATTGAATTGAGCAAAGGAAGAGGCACATATGTAAAAACGCAGCTTCAGCCAGAGACAAGCAGTACGGGACAGAATTTTGACTGGCAATTAAGCATCCCCGATTATTTGCATCGTTCCCAATATGCGCGATTTCAAGATTCTGATGCGAGTTACCATTTCTCTTCCTCTATAATTGATCCAGCTTTGTTCCCGAACCAATATATGGATCAATTAATTGAACAAGTTTTCAAGCAAAACCCACGAATTCTTTCCCAATATGGCGGTATTCAGGGCGACCTTGTCCTACGAGAAAAAATGGTTCAAAATCTAATGAAATCTAAGATTGAGACGTCGCCAGAGAATCTGCTGATTACGAGCGGGTCTCAGCAGGGAATTGACCTAGTCGCTCGTACTTTCGTCGGTCCTGGCGATGTGGTTATTATGGAGGCCCCTACTTACCCAGGTGCTATTGATGTCTTTCGCAGCCGTGGTGCTACTATCTTGACAGTTCCTATTGATGAAAATGGCATGCGTGTCGACATGCTCCACGCTTTATGCGAAAAACATAACCCGAAGCTTATTTACACGACACCGACCTTCCATAATCCTACGGGCACAATCATGCCCCTTCAGCGGAGGAAAGTACTGTTAGATATCGCTGAAAGCCATCATTGCTTAATTATGGAGGATGACCCTTTTAGTGATATTTATTTCGACAGAAAACCGCCCTTACCTATAAAATCTTTGGATAAGTCCGGACATATTATCTATTTAAAAGGCTTGAGCAAGACAATCGCACCAGGATGCCGAATCGGTTTGTTAGCAGCTTCTGGTTCTATCTTTAAACGCTTATATGCCGCCAAGGCCAACATGGACCTTGGCAGCCCGCTGCTTACACAAAAGGTAATCGTCCCGCTTGTAGATTCTGCAAAGATGGAACAGCATCTTAAGCGGCTGCGAGCTGCCTTGAAAAGCAGACGCGATGTTGTATTGGCCGTTCTAAAAGAGCATGCACCCAGTGGCGTGACATGCTTTATCCCAAAAGGCGGCCTGAATGTATGGATCCAGCTGCCCGCTTGGATTGACAGTAATGTTCTATTATACGAAGCGAATAAGCGTCATGTTTCTTTCCTGACCGGCTCTGCTTGTTTTGCAATTGAAAATGAACACAGCACGCTACGGCTAAGCTATTCCTACGCGAATGAGAAATTGCTGCAAGATGGTGTTATGATTCTTTGTGAGATTATGCGGGCGATGCAGCCAGCAAGCACCTCTTCGCCTACATTCTAATAAGTTCAAAGCTATCCCTAAACAGATAGCTTTAAATCCAAAAATAAAGCAAATTACTGCCTTGTGAAGATTTTTTATAACGTTGTTAAATTCAGTCCCTCAGCTCTTCGCTATGAAATTAGTCAGTTAACTTAAAATAGGGAGCAGATAAATTTAAGCAGAACCTTTCGATTAAATACATACAAAAGAGGAGTCAGTCCAACACGACTGACTCCTCTTCTAATTTCTTCATTCATCTTAACGCTTCAATATACTCTTATAATGAGAAAACGTATCAAAGCTTGCTTTTCCGTGATATGCTCCCATTCCGCTTGCTCCGACTCCGCCGAATGGCAAGTAATGAGATGTCATATGGCTGAGCGTATCATTTATTGCGCCGCCGCCGAATGAAATGTTAGCTAGGATTTCATCTTGTAACGCCTCATCTTCTGTAAATAAGTAAAGCGCAAGCGGTTTTGGCCGCTCTGTTATACGGTTGATGATATCGGATGTATCGCTGTATTCTATCACTGGCAAAATAGGTCCGAAAATTTCATCCTGCATAATCGGGTCCTCCCAAGAAATAGCATCCAAAATGGTTGGTTCGATGATTAGTTGATCGCGATTGCTTTGTCCGCCTGTCACCACTGTTCCATTGTCCAAGAAGCCTTTGAGACGGTCAAAATGTCTGGCACTTACAATGTGACCAAAGTTAGGGTTTTCTACAATGTTTTCGCCGTACATGCTTGCGATAGCAGCTTTCAATTTAGCTAACAACGTATCTTTTACACTACTGTGGACTAATAGATAGTCTGGTGCAACACATGTTTGACCAGCATTAGCAAATTTACCACGCGCAATACGGAGCGCTGCTTCATCCAAGTTCGCATCGTTATAGACAATCGTCGGACTCTTTCCGCCAAGTTCAAGTGTTACTGGTGTTAAATGCTTGGCTGCTGCTTCTGCCACAATCTTACCGACACCTGTGCTGCCTGTGAAAAAGATATAATCAAAGTCTTCTTTTAACAGCGCCGTGCTCGTCTCCACTTCTCCCTCTACAACATGCAGATATTCTTCTGGGAAATGGTCATTAATAAGACCAGACAGAACGGCTGATGTTTTTGGTGTTAGTTCAGATGGCTTTAACACCGCTGTATTTCCGCCCGCAATCGCGCCTACTAATGGTGATACGGCTAGCTGGAATGGGTAATTCCATGGCGCAATGACGAGTGCACTGCCATAGGGTTCCGGCTGGATAAAGCTTTTTGCACCCGCATGTGATTCGGCTGTTGGAACCTCTTTCGTTTCTGCCCAAGATTCTATGTTATCCAGCGTGAAGTTGATTTCACTTATTACTAAACCAACCTCTGCGCGCTTTGCCTCCATCTCGGACTTGTTCAAATCTTCTTTTACAGCATCCAAAATAGCTTGTTCATGTGCTTGAATAAGATCTTTCAACGCTTGTAACGATTTTATCCGAAATTGTACATCCTTCGTTCTGCCGCTTCTGAAGAAAATACGCTGTTTATTTAAAAGCTCTTGATAGTTCTCCATGGTAAGTCTCCTCTGCAAATTAGGTACATCTAGTAAAACTAGCAAATCTTGCAATATATAATTAATTGATAGCTCAATGATTAGCCGAGGAAAAATATATTACACTGGATAACATATTGCAAGAGATACGAATCGCAGGGTAAACAAAAGAAGAAGATCCCTGGAGATCTTCTTCTTAACGATGCGCTACTTTCCCAGCCGCCTCTTCTACCATTCTTAAAAAATAGCTCATTAATCTCGTATCTTCCGTCAGCTCAGGATGGAAGGCTGTTGCTAAATAATGACGATCTCTCGCCGCTACAATGCGTCCTGTATTCTCACTTAATATCTCGACGCCATCTCCCGCTTCAAGAATATAAGGAGCCCGAATGAATACTGCTGGAAAGTCCTCCCCCACATCTTTAATGGCGAGGTCTGCTTCAAAGCTGTCCACCTGTCGTCCGAAAGCATTTCGCTCGACCGTCACATCCATCAAACCAAGATGACTGGATGCTTGATTATGAATCTGTTTTGCCAACAAGATCATCCCGGCACAAGTCCCGAAGATTGGCTTACCTGATTCTCCAAAAGCGCGTAACGGCTCCAAGAAGTCGTACCGATCAATCAGTCTGCGCATCGCAGTACTTTCACCGCCAGGCAAAATTAATCCATCCAAATCAGCTAGCTGTTCCACATGTTTCACTAGAACCGCTTCGGCACCAACAGCTTCTACTGTTCGCGCATGCTCCGCTACTGCACCTTGAAGTGCTAAAACACCGATTTTCATGATTTGATCTCCTTCCCTTACCAGCCGCGCTCCTGCATTCTGTTTTCAGGAGATAAACTAGCAATATCAATACCTTTCATCGGTGTGCCAAGTCCTTTGGAAAGTTCAGCAATCAGCTTATAGTCCTGGTAATGTGTTGTTGCTTCTACAATTGCTTTAGCGAATTTCGCTGGGTTATCAGATTTAAAAATACCAGATCCGACAAAGACACCATCTGCTCCAAGCTGCATCATCAAAGCCGCATCAGCAGGCGTTGCAACACCGCCAGCAGCAAAGTTTATAACAGGAAGTTTGCCAGCTTCACGGATTTGAAGCAATACTTCGTAAGGCGCTCCTATTTCTTTCGCAAATGTCATTACTTCATCCAAATCCATGGAAGTCAATTTGCGAACTTGCGACTGCACCATACGCATGTGCCGAACAGCTTCGACAATATTGCCTGTTCCTGGCTCCCCTTTTGTTCGCAGCATGGAAGCACCTTCTCCAATACGGCGTGCAGCTTCACCAAGGTCACGGCTTCCGCATACGAATGGTACTGTGAAATCACGCTTGTTCAAATGATATTGTTCATCTGCTGGGGTGAGTACTTCACTTTCATCTATGTAATCCACACCCATTGATTCCAATACGCGAGCTTCTACGATATGCCCGATACGAGCCTTTGCCATGACAGGAATAGATACAGCATTTACTACTTCTTCTACAATTGTCGGATCGGCCATCCGCGCAACACCACCAGCAGCACGAATATCAGAAGGAACACGCTCTAGCGCCATAACCGCTACTGCACCAGATTCCTCTGCAATTTTCGCTTGCTCAGCATTTACGACATCCATTATGACGCCACCTTTTTGCATCTCTGCCATACCTCGTTTGACTAAATCTGTACCTGTTTTTGCCATGTTGACTCCCCCTGCTCTTTTTCCGTTGTCGGAAAAGTTTGATAGGTACATTGTACATAGGTATGGGGTATAACACGCAAGAGAAGAGTATAACAATGTAACAAGGCATTTATAGAC
Source organism: Terribacillus sp. DMT04 (assembly GCF_019056395.1). Lineage (NCBI taxonomy): Bacteria > Bacillati > Bacillota > Bacilli > Caryophanales > Bacillaceae > Terribacillus > Terribacillus sp. DMT04. The sequence goes on along the minus strand of NZ_CP077639.1, from coordinate 943,685 downwards.
CAGCTATGTACTGTTTTTTCTAATAATCTGGTCCTTCCATTGCTTTTTTAGGGATTAGCTTTTCCCGATAGAAAAACACCTCCAGGTTTTATTTCGGATAACAATCCGTTTAAAAACTAAAGGTGTTTTTAGTTTAGAGGAAAACCCTTTGACTTTTGTTTTCACTAGAGCGTAAGAGAGAAGGAGTTCTAACTATCGCCGTATTAATTATGAAATCAAAAAGCCTGCCTATTACCCTGCCGCTTTCGTTTTCTTAAATGGCCGGTTTAATGACTAGTTCGCTTACATCAACGTTATCTGGCTGTTCAAGCGCATATATAATAGCGCGGGCAATCGCCGTCGCTGGCAGTGCAATACGCCGATATTCTTTCATAACTTCTCTTGCCTCGTTGTCTGTAATGCTTTCCGCTAGTTCTGATTCTGTTACACCTGGCGATACGAGCGTCACGCGGATGCCTTGCCCCGCAGTCTCTAGTCGTAATCCCTCTGATATGGCGCGCACGGCATATTTAGTCGCGCAATAAACAGCAGCTGTAGGACTCACTTCATAGGCGCCGATAGATGCTATGTTAATGAAATGCCCAAATCCTTGTTCTTTCATAACCGGAAGCCCTGCAGCAATGCCATGCAGTACTCCGCGAATATTGACATCTATCATTCGGTTCCATTCTTCAATCTTCAAAACTTCCAGCGGAGAGAGCGGCATCACACCAGCATTGTTGATAACAGCGTCCACTCGACCGAAACGACTTTGTGCTCTGTTAAGAAACTCCTGCATCTGTTCCAAATCTGTCACATCAAGCTGTTGAACTGCTACAATACCGCCTTCTGCCCGAATATCTGAAGCGAGTGCCTCTAGTCTCTCCACTCGTCTTGCCCCAATTACAAGATGAGCTCCTTGTCTTGCAAGAAGCCGTGCTGCCGTTTCACCAATCCCGCTGCTTGCCCCAGTAATCACAACCACTTTCCCACGAAGTAATGTCATCATTTCTTGCTCCCTTCCCTGTTTTCTTCCCGCTTGAGCACCATACCGGCATGGTATAGTACCCCGTCGATGAAGTCCCCGTCCGCAGTAAAACCTGTATCATCGACATATTCGATATGATCGCCTTTCATCGTATAACAGCCTTGATAGGCACTTTTGCGGTTACCGCGGGCTTCATCGTAACGTCCGTTTGGAAGTAACTCATGTCGAATATGACCGTCTGCCGTTACCCACATGCCGATATAAGGATGAGCATTTCTATGTTCATTTTTCATTACACTATCTCCTTTCACTGATCAAGAATGATACTTTAATAATAATAGAGCCGATAACCAGAAACATCCTCCCGCCACAAAGTTTTCTGACCACAATTTCATTATGAATTGTTCCGGATAATGAGGGGTATTCGAAAGCTACATGATGATTCCCTAATCCTCCAATAAAAAATATAATATGAAGAACCAGAGTAAAAAAACATTAAATGGTAATGGAGGAGTTGTTATTGCACAGAATGAAGGAACTAGTAGTGTCAATAGAGCGAAGTGCAACAGCGGATGGAACACATGACACATCTATACCTGGCTTACAGCTTGTTCGAGCTTCTCGAGTATCTGATCCTGTATACACTGTTTATGAACCTTCCCTATGTGTCGTGGCACAGGGCTCAAAGATGGTGATGCTAGGAGATGAAAGCTATACATACGATTCGGCCAGTTATTTGACTGCTTCTGTTCATCTGCCAATCACAGGGCAAGTAGTAAAGGCTTCACCGGAAAGTCCTTATTTAAGTGTAAGATTACAGCTTGATATGAATTTAGTTTTAGAAGTGCTTCAATCCTCAACTCAAATTACCCAAGACAAATCCCCAAGTCGTGGTCTAGTCATCAATCAGGTAGACAACTCGCTTATCGAAGCCGTGCTGCGGCTCATCAAGCTGCTAGAAACCCCGCAGGATATACCAGTACTTGGAACCAGTATTAAGCGAGAGATCATTTACCGTGTTCTGCAGCAAGATTACAATGATTCCATGAAGCATTTTGCGCTTGCAGGAAGTCACGGGCAGCGAATTGCGAAAGTACTTAAAATGCTGAACCGGGAATTCATACAGCCCCTAAAGGTAGACGAATTGGCGAAAGAGGCCAATATGAGCTCTTCCTCGTTTTATAGCCATTTTAAGGAAGTTACAGGCATGAGTCCCGTCCAGTACCAGAAACAACTCCGTCTTCAGGAAGCACGCCGATTGCTCTTAACAGAAAACCTGGAAGCAGCTGAGGCTGCGTTCCAGGTAGGGTATGAAAGTCCATCACATTTCAGCCGAGAATACAGCCGAAGGTTCGGTCTGTCCCCAATCAAAGACATACGGCGTCTGCGAGAATTGTTATAAGAAAAAGGCATTGCTGATAACCCTTATTCACGATGTAACTTAAACAAAATAAAAACAAAACGGCATTGTAATTTAAGCAGTACCGTTTGGTTTTTCTCTTACAGCAAATATAATAAAGTTTCTTTGATCCTACCTCACGTCATTCCGCTCTCGACTATGTCTCGTCTTTCATCACATCATACTCACTATTCTGCCGTACCAAAAACAGCAGCACTCCAATCAAAGCAATCGCCCCGCCTGCAAGCTGAAGCCAAGTCAATTTTTCACCTAACAGCCAAACTGCAAGAAGCGTGGCGCCCACAGGTTCACCTAGCACACTCATGGATATGGCAGTTGTATTAACATAGTTTAATAACAGATTGAAGATGACATGCGCTATTGTCGGGAAAATAGCCAATAAAATAAAGATTTTCCATTCATCAAAATTATAACCGCGAATTGGAATGCCTGCTGCAAGATTGTAGATATTCAGCCACATAGCTGCTGACAAGAAGACACAAAAGCTGTAGATCCAGTGCGATACTTTCTTTACATTATTTTGACCGATTAACAAATACCCAACAACAGCAATAACACTGCAGAAAGATAACAAATCTCCAATCAGAACGGTTGATGATTGTAAACCAAAGTCTCCCCACCCAACCATCACAACACCTATAATAGAAATACAAATAGTTAAAACAACTGTTTTTGACGCTCGCTCTTTATACAGAATAAATCCCCCAGCCATTGCAACAATCGGCTGGAGAGAAAGAATGATGGTAGAGCTCGCCACAGTTGTCAGTTTTAAAGAACTGAACCAAAGTGCAAAATGTGCCGCTAAACAAGCACCTGCCAAGACGAAAAACACGGCCTCTTTTCTACCAATTCTCTTAAATTCTTTCCTATTCACCCAAACAACCGGCAAAAGAAAAATGCAAGCCAAGTACATACGGTTCATACTGAGAATCGAAGCTGGCGCATCAGACCACTTCACGAAGATCGCCGCAAAAGATATAGCAATAATAGAAAGTATTAAAAGAATGGCAACCCGGTTCGACTGCATAACGACCCCTCCTCACTTGTGACTGGAATATTTGGTTTGTTAGTTAGCTTTATTCAGTTATACCAAACAACTCTATATTTAGGGATTACGTATGTACCAATAGTAAAGGAACATACCTACCAGGCATGTTCCTTTTGTTTTATTGCGCACAGCCGCCAAACTGACGCTGTCTGGCTTCTGGATTTACTTGTTCATCTGCGTGATAGGAGGAACGGACCATAGGGCCTGCTTCACAATGGCTGAAGCCTTTTTGCAATGCAATTGCTTTTAGTTCCGCGAATTCATCTGGATGATAGTATTTCTGAACTTTCAAGTGCTTGAAAGATGGCTGTAAGTATTGGCCAATTGTCATAATATCCACCCGATGTTCCCGCAAATCATCCATCGCTTGAATGATTTCTTCTTTTGTCTCACCTAAACCGAGCATGATGCTGGACTTGGTCGGCACATCAGGTGCAATTGTTTTTACACGATCAAGCAATTCAAGTGAACGATCATATGTGGCACGGTGGCGAACGGACGGCGTAAGTCGACGCACTGTTTCAATATTATGGTTAAAGATATCCGGCTTGCTGTCCATCAATGTTTTAATGCTTTCGTATGTCCCTTTCATATCAGATGGCAATACTTCCACTGTTGTATTTGGCATTTTACGGTGAATTGCACGTACCGTTTCTGCAAATACTGCGGATCCGCCATCTTCCAAATCATCACGTGCAACAGCTGTTACAACTGCATGACGCAATCCCATCTTGGCAACAGAATCAGCAACTCGCTCCGGCTCAGCCCAATCAAGCTCTGTTGGTTTGCCAGATGTGACGGCACAGAATCGACAGCCTCTTGTACAGATGGAACCTAGAATCATAAATGTTGCCGTTTTCCGCACAGACCAGCATTCATAAATATTCGGGCATTTGGCTTCTTCACATACTGTATGTAAATTCATTTCCCGCATCATTTTCTTTAGATCCATATAATCTTCGTTCGTATTGAAATCAATTTTCAGCCATTCCGGTTTGCGGAGCATGCCTTCCCGCCGCTCTGCCATTGTTTTTTTTACCATTTCCGTTCCTCCTTAACGTGCATATAAGTATTCGTGATTCTGGTATTTTTCCTTCGCTAGCTGTTCAATTACTTCTAGTTGATCTGCTGATAACTCCAATCTTTCAAACGTTACACCCAGCCCTTTTTGAAAACCGTCTAAGAACGCAGCGCGTATATCTTCAATGGTCGTTTCGGGCGGAATAAATTCCTGCAAACTGGCTGCCTTTTTGGCGAAACTTTTGTACGTACGTTCTTTCACTCGTTCATTCGGATAGATAAATAATTCCAATAAATCCTCCAGATCAAGCCAAATTGGAATTGATCCATGCTGGAGAATGACACCTCTCTGCCGTGTCTGCGCACTGCCGGCCGTTTTTCTTCCATCGACATTGATTTCATACCAAGAAGCTTCCTCAAAACAATTCGCTGTACCTTTTGGCTTGGAATCAACCGGTATAGCAAAATCTGCTCTGATACCAAGATTTGCAAATCCAAGCAGCAGTCCTTCTGATAATACCTTGTATGCTTCTTTAATAGTCGATGGCATACCAGGATAGTCTTCTGAAACTATCATGCTATACGTTAGTTCGTTATGGTGCAGAACAGCCTGTCCGCCAGTTGGACGACGCACCAATTCAAATCCTCGCCTTTGAATTTCGTCCAAATCGAACCTCTTATTCGTCTTTTGAAAATAGCCAATCGAAAAACCACCAGGCTTCCACCCATAAAAACGCAATACCGGGGCGATCTGTCCCTCTCGGTGCCATTGCATCAGCATGTCATCAGCTGCCATGTTAAAGGCAGGGGAATGATCACCGTCGTCCCAGAAAATCCAATTCTGCACATTGTCACCTTCTTAGTTTAAAAAGTTTAAATAATCTCAACATTTTCCATTTTAGCTCCCGTTAAGTGCAAATCGCAACCGCTTTCTTAAAAACCGACTATTATACTAGGATAATTGTATCTTTTCTTCCATGGAAATTTCTAAGAGATTGCAAATGTTATAATATCTGTACTGGCATGGCTTCCTGCGCTTAACCTGTCACCTCGTGCACGAAAAAGACCGTCAATTAAAATTGACGGTCTTTTTGTCCTTACTTGTCTTCCCAAACAGTGTTCGCAACATCCACAATAAAGCGCAGCTTATCCCACTGCTGTTCTTCTGTTAGTTTATTGCCATGATGTGTGGAAGCAAAGCCACATTGCGGGCTAAGGCAAATTTGATCTAACGGCACATACTTTGCTGCCTCCTCGATACGTTTAATGACATATTCTTTATCTTCCAATTCACCAAACTTGGATGTTACGACTCCTATAACAACCCTTGCTCCACCTTCTGGAATGTAAGCAAGCGGTTCAAACGAGCCAGAACGCTCATCATCGTACTCTAAGAAGAAACCATCTACTTTTTCCTTTGCCAGCAAGTCTTTGGCAATAAGATCATAGCTGCCTCCAAACATGTAAGTAGAACGATAGTTTCCGCGGCACAGATGTGTTGTCACTGCCAAATCTTCTGGTTTGCCTTCCAGCACACCATTGATAACACGGCGCGCTAAATCAATTAGAAATTCCCTGGAATGGTCCCCACTTAGTTTTAAATCAGGTGAAGATAATCCCGCGATATATACATCATCCAGCTGTAAATAACGGACACCAGCATCATAGAATGCTTGAATTGCATCACGATAAGCTTGAATCACATCAGCAGCAAAATCCTCGATATCTGGATACACGCTGTGATCACGGATATCTTCATGGAATAGCTGATTCGGACTAGGAATGGTCTGCTTTGCAACTGCACGTCCGTCTACAATTTCGTGAAGGACTTTGTAATCTTCAATAAATGGATGATCTGGATTAAATGAGATCTTTCCCGTGTTTTTAATATTGTAGCGTTCCGTTTCTTCACCTTTAAATAGATATCCGGTGTCCGGAACATACCCTGTAATACCATTCAAATTTTCCAGAAAATCAGTATGCCAGAATCTTCTGCGGAATTCCCCGTCTGTCACAAGCTCCAGACCTACTTCAATTTGTTTGTCAACAATCCGCTTAATTTCTGTTGTTTCGATATCGCGAAGTTCTTTCTGGCTGATATCGCCATCTTTAAACTGCTGTCTCGCCTTGTGCAGGCTTTCCGGGCGCAGTAAGCTTCCTACGTGATCGGCTCTGAATGGTGCTGTTTTTGTTGTCGTTGTCATGTTCATCTCTCCCATTATGGTTTTATCGTCTCTGTTACTTGTGCTGCAGCAGCTAAGGCTTGCTGCAGGTCTTCCAGCAGATCGTCTGCATGTTCTAATCCGACGGACAAACGAAGCAGTCCATCTGTTATGCCTCGTTTTTTCCGCTCTGCTTCTGGCATCGCAGCATGCGACATGGAAGCTGGATACGATAGAATCGATTCTACTGCCCCAAGACTTACAGCAAAGATTGGAATTTGCAGCTGTTCTACAAATGCCTTTGCATGCTCTCTGCTCGGCAGAACAAAAGATAATACGGCACCATCTCCACTGGCTTGCCCTTTATGTATGTCATGCCCCTGATGGTTGGGCAAGCCAGGGTAATACACATTTTCCACAAGTGGATGCGCAAGCAGGAAACCAGCAACTCGCTCTGCTGTGCTTGATGATTGATGCAATCTTGCTCCTAGCGTTTTCATTCCTTGGAGCAGTAAATAGCTGTCCTGAGCACCGAGTATCGCTCCAAATGTGTTTTGAATAAACGCCAAGCGGGAGCCAAGTTCCTCATCCTTTGTAATTGTGAGACCGGCAATGATGTCACTGTGACCAGACAGAAACTTCGTGGCGCTATGAATCACCACATCTACTCCAAGTGACAAGGGCTGCTGATACAGCGGCGTCAAAAATGTATTGTCCAAAAATGTTAAGCAATCATGCTGTCTGGCCAGCTGAACAATGGCACGGATATCTGTCACTTTCAAGCAAGGATTTGAAGGTGTCTCCAGGTAGATTACTTTTGTATTTGGACGAATGGCTTCTCTCACAGCAGTCTGATCTGTCAAATCAACGAAAGAGTAACTAATTTGGAATTTAGGCAGAATTTCACTTACAAAACGGTATGTTCCCCCGTACACATCCTCTGTCACAATGACATGATCCCCTGCTGACAGCAGCATGAATGCAGAAGATATAGCGGCCATGCCAGATGAAAATGCCAGGGCGCGCGTGCCTCCTTCCAGCTCTGCCGCTTTTTGTTCCAATGCTTCGCGAGTCGGATTACCCGAGCGGCTGTAATCAAAAGGACCAAAGTCGTCAAAGCTCTCCTGATGAAAAGTAGAAGATAAATAGATTGGCACATTCACCGCACCTGTGCGCTGTTCTCTATGTGTTCCGCGGATACACGTTGTTTCTGTTTGTTGTTTATACATAAGATGACCTCCTAATCCAAATTAGCAAAAGCCTGCTGCAAATCAGCAATCAAATCTTCTGCCTCTTCAATTCCGACTGAGAAACGAAGCAGCCGATCACAAATACCTCTGGCTTCTCTTTCTTCAACGGGTATGTCTGCATGCGTCTGTGTGGTCGGGTAAGTAATAAAACTTTCTACCCCGCCAAGACTCTCGGCAAATGTAATGACGTTTAAGCTGCGAAGAAACGGATCGATCCAGCTGCTGTCCTGGACACGAAACGATAGCATCCCGCCTTTTCCTGCGTATAGGACATCCTTCACTTTTGGCTCTTCTTCGAGATAAGCAGCAATCCGCGCTGCATTGGATTGATGCTGCCGCATTCTTAGCGGCAATGTTTTCAACCCTCGAATGAGCAGCCAGGCATCCAGCGGTGATAGTACGGCACCTGCACCATTATGGAGCACCGCCAAACGATCGGATATCTCTATGCCTTTGCTGACAACCAATCCGGCGAGCACATCATTATGACCGCCAATGTACTTCGTTGCACTATGAATAACAATGTCTGCTCCATCTTTAATTGGCTGCTGCAAAAATGGGGTTAAAAATGTATTGTCGACAATCAGCAGCAAATTATGATTCTTTGCTAATTCGCTGTAAGCCGCAATTGAAAACTCCTGCATAAGTGGATTTGTAGGTGTTTCAAGGAAAATGGCTTTTGTATTTGCTGTAATTGCAGCTGCAGTCTCTTCCACCGTCCGAAATGGGGAGTAGATCGGCTTTATGTCGTATGCTTCTTCATAGAAATCAAACAGCCGGTATGTGCCGCCATATATATCTTCTGGTACAAGAAGTTCATCGCCGCTGCGAAATAAAGATAAAACCAATTGAATGGCTGCCATCCCTGAACTGCATGCAAAGGCGCGATCACCTTTCTCCAGCTCAGCAAACCCTTCTTCAAGTACCGTTCTAGTTGGATTCTTCGTACGTGTATAGTCATAACCTGTTGATTCGCCAATTCCCGGATGCGCATAAGCAGTTGATAGATACAAAGGCGGATTTACTGCTCCTGTTGTACGATCACTGCGATTTCCTAATTGTACGAATGCTGTTTCCAAGTTGTTTTTCATCCTGCTTCTCACCCTTCTAATCAAAAAAAAGAACCTTCTCCCCAAAAAGGAAGAAGGTTCAGTAATTACCGAATCAGCTTCTTATCTTTAAGGCAGATACCTTTTGGATTTAGCACCGGGTCTTTTCGACTGGTTGCTGAGACATCACAGGGCCAATTCCCTCCGTCTCTCTTGATAAGAAATTATTTAATTTTTAATATTAAAGTTATTCTAACATACAAAAAATAGCAGTCAATATATTTTTTAGAACTTTTTTGCTAATTAAACTTTCTTTGTTGATATTTTTAGCATCAGCTGGCAATTTCGTAAGTATGTATAAAAAGAGGATTGACAATCTAGAGTTTTCCGTCTATTCTGTTTCTTACAACTGATATTTCTTATCAAGATTGGTGGAGGGAATGGCCCGTCGAAACCAAAGCAGCAGGCTGTTAACACCAGCACTGTGCTAATTCCAAGTGTGATACACACTGAAGATAAGAAGAGCGGAATTACGACATCATCCCTCCTCTTCTATCTGAAGAGGATTTTTTTTGCAAACAATCCCGATTAATTTGATTGGATATATCAAGATTTTTATAGGAGGTAGAGAATGGAAACAAATACAACAACACTAGCAGATGTACATAATGACTTAGAAACCAATTTTACAGAGGTTGTTGAATGGCGGCGACACCTGCACCAGCATCCGGAATTAAGTTTCCAAGAAACCGAGACTGCCAAGTTCATTGCTGACAAACTGCAAAGTTTCGGCTATGAAGATATCAAGACAAATGTTGGCGGGTATGGGATTGTTGCCACGCTCACAGGAAAAACAGAGGGGCCGACAATCGCCTTGCGAGCAGATTTTGATGCGTTGCCGATCGATGACGAAAAAGTTGTTCCTTATCGTTCTAAAACAAACGGTGTGATGCATGCTTGCGGACATGACGGTCATACGGCTGCACTTCTCGGAACCGCTAAAGCGCTTTTCAAACAAAAGGATAGTCTCAAGGGGAAAGTAGTATTTCTATTCCAGCCAGCCGAAGAGGTTCCGCCAGGCGGTGCAAAAGCGATGATTGAGGATGGCGCACTTGAAGGGGTCGACTATGTGTATGGCGCTCACCTCAACTCTGCTTCTCCGGTAGGAAAAGTAAATGTTGGCGAAGGCTTCAAGATGGCTGCTGTCGATAAATTTGCGATTACCATTCAAGGCAAAGGCGGTCATGGCGCAGCACCGCAAGAAACAGTTGACCCAATTGTTATTGGCAGTGATATTGTCAGCGCGCTGCAAAAAATCGTCAGCCGTCGCGTCAGCCCGTTGGAATCAGCCGTCGTAACACTTGGTGTTTTCCAGTCCGGTCAAGCGTTCAACGTCATTCCAGACACCGCAAGAATTGAGGGTACAGTCCGGACTTTTAATGCCGGTATCCGTCAGCAAGTACAAGAGCAAATTGAAGCAATTGTTGCTGGGATTACGAGTGGCTTTGGTGCAACGTATTCTATTGATTACTTGAACGGTTACCCTGCTCTTTACAACCACCCAGAAGAAACAGCTTTGCTCAAACAGCTATTTACGGAAGAGTTTGGTGAAGAACAGGTTATACCGTTTGAAACCGGCATGGGTGCAGAGGATTTTGCTTATTACTTACAAGAGAAGCCGGGCAGCTTCTTTAAAGTCGGCTCTCGCAACGAAGATACGAGCACGCATTACCCGCACCATCATCCGAAGTTTGACATCGATGAACGCGCCCTGCTCATGACAGAAAAAGCTTTTACAAAAATCGTATTCTCGGTATTAGGAAGCTAAGGAGGAATTAACTTGAAGAAACTCGCACTTATTTTATTTGGATTAATAGGAGCAATTGCACTAATCGGCTGCTCCAGCAATTCCAGCAGCAGTTCGGCCGGCGGCAGCGGAGAACCTGTCGAAGGCGGCGAATTAAATGTTGCGATGGGCTCAGAACCTGACACATTGGACTGGATGTATTCCGGTGAAAGTGCTACACGAAAGATCGGCTGGCATATCTATGAAGGATTATTCGCATTAGATAAAGATTATCAGGCCCGACCGTTACTAGCTGAAGATTATACAGTAAGTGATGACAAGAAAATCTACACGATCACCCTTCGTGATGGTCTCAAGTTCCACAACGGCCAAGATGTCACCGCTAATGACGCAAAAGCATCTCTTGATCGCTGGACAAAGGTATCTTCTGTCGGAAAAATTGCATCAAGCCATATCAGTTCTATTGAAGCAACAGACGATAAAACAATTGTTATTACACTAAATGACGTGTATACATCTTTACTGACAGACCTAGCTGCACCAAAAGCTTCTGCAATTGTCATCCCGGCTGAAATTGCCGAAGCAGCAGGTGAGCAGCCGCTGACAAATGAACAGTTTATTGGTACTGGACCATTCCAATTTGATTCTTGGAAAAGCGGGAATGAAATTGTTCTATCGAAGTTTGCAGATTACAAATCTCGTGATGAAGAAGATTGGGGCGGTTTGACAGGTGAAAAAACAGCTTACCTGGATACTATCCATTTCAAAGTGGTGAAAGATCCGCAAGTTATGCTCAACGGGTTGAAAACAAATTTGTATGATTATGTGCAATCCATTCCGCTAGATTTGTATGAAGTAGTCACTTCCACACCAAATGTAGAAGCTGTCACATCAAGTAATGGTTATTCCGTTATCACACCGGATAAATCAGAAGCGCCATTTGATGACTTGAAAGTCCGTCAAGCACTTCACGCCGCTTTAGATAAAGAAGCAATGGCGAAAGCAACTTACGGAAATGACGATTTTTATGAGCTGGACGGTGCCTTGTTCACGCCAGACCAAACAGCACTATATTCCGGTGAAAACATTGATGACTTTGCTGCCTTTGATCAAGATGAAGCGAAAAAACTGTTAGAAGAAAGCTCCTATGACGGACAGCCGGTGAAGATTATCTTCTCTAATGACAATGCAGATTATAAAAAGATTGCTGAGATTGCAGAGCAGCAGCTAGAAGCAGTTGGATTTACGGTAGAACTAGAATCTTATGAATGGGCAACCTACTTGGAAAAATGGGGCGATGCAAAGAATTGGGATATGGTTGTTGTTGGCTGGTCACCATTCTTCTCTCCAAACCAAGCTGGTATGGTAAGTCGTGAAAATAACAGCAGCGGCTGGTATCACAGTGATCGCTGGCAAGAACTTCTTGCACAGTGGGGAACTGCAGATGAAACAGAACAGCAGCAGATTTTAGCTGAACTTAACAAAACACTTTATGAAGAGCTTCCGTTTGAAAAAGTGACGAATATTTCCGCTTTGGATGCCCGCACGACAAAGTTACAGGGCTATGACGAGTGGTATGGACCTCGCTTCTGGAATACTTGGAAAACGAAGTAATGCCTGCAGAGAATCGCCTGCGTTACATGCAGGCGATTCTCTTCCATTTTAATTAAAAAGGAGTGTAGAAACGTGCTCGGTTATGCGATTCGCAGATGCTTGTCTGTTATTCCGGTTATGTTTGTTGTGAGCATTATCGTTTTCTTACTTGTCCACCTGACACCAGGAAATCCTGCACATATTATTCTAGGAGAAGATGCATCTCCGGAAGCGGTAGCACAGCTGGAAGAGCAGCTCGGATTAAATGATCCATGGTATATTCAATTTTTTGACTGGCTGAAACAAGTCATAACTGGCGATCTCGGTACAAGTGTATTCTCTGCTCAGCCGGTAACCGAATTGATTTTCACTAACTTTGGGCCGACCTTGAGCTTGATGATTCTGTCGCTTCTTTTCATCTTGGTTATCTCGATACCATTAGCCATCTTGATTGTATCTTTGCGAAAAACAATCTTAGATCCTTTATTCACATCCGCATCGCTTCTCGGTGTCTCGGTGCCTGAATTTTGGCTGGCTATCTTGCTTGTACTCGGACTCGGTGTTTCGATTCCGATTTTTCCTGTGGCAGGCTATATGCCAATTGCAGAAGGATTTGGATCCTGGCTTTACCATTTGCTGCTGCCAGCATTTGTGTTAGCAATAGTAGAAATCGGCATTATCGCCCGTATGCTTCGTGACAGCATGCTTGATTCTGTTAATCAGGATTATACAAAAACTGCCCGTGCCAAGGGTGTTCGTGAACGCGATGTGTTAATGAAACATGTTTTTGCCAATGCCTTAATCCCGACAACAACTGTACTTGGTGCCACCGTTGCCGGTTTGCTTGGCGGAACAGTTATTATTGAGACGCTCTTCACGATACCGGGAATTGGACAGCTGCTGATCGACTCTATCCACCGCCGCGATTATCCAGTAATTCAAGGTGTGGTGCTGTTTATCGCTGCAATCTATGTATTGGTTAACTTAATTGTCGATCTGCTATATGCGTTTCTAGATCCAAGAATTCGTTATGACGAATAAGGAGGTACATAACCGATGTTGTCCAAAAAAAGGAATCTAATTGCTTTAGCTATTTTCGTATTAATAGCATTAGGGACAATCACAGCCAACTTGTGGCTGCCACTCTCCCCTTCCGCCATTGACGCAGAACAGCGGCTGCTGTCACCATCTGCTGCTCACTGGTTTGGCACGGATGACTTTGGGCGCGATATTTTTGCCCGGGTTGTCGTCGCTGCTCGCGTCTCACTTGCTGTCGGCGTCATTGTAGCAATTGTCGCTACAATCGTCGGTACATTGATTGGACTTATATCAGGCTACTTCCGTAAAACGGATTTTATCCTCATGCGTATTGTAGATGGATTTCTTGCCTTCCCTGCCTTATTGCTGGCATTAGCGCTAGTCGCAGCACTTGGCGGAAGTATTACAAATATTATTATCGCATTGACTATTGCCTTTTTCCCAGTCATGTCACGTGTCGTTCGTTCAGCTGTATTGCAAATTAAGAACGCGCAGTATATTGAAGCTGCCAAAACAACCGGAACCAATAACGTTGTCATCCTATTTCGATATGTTTTGCCAAATGTACTTTCACCAATAATTGTGCAAAGCACCTTCATCTTTGCTAAAGCAATATTGGCAGAAGCTGCGCTCAGCTTTCTCGGTGTCGGGGTTAATCCTTCCACGCCAACATGGGGAAATATGCTGCAGGAGTCGCAGATTTATATTACCATTGCCCCTTGGTTTTCCATCTTCCCAGGAGTTGCAATTGTCATTACGGTATTGTCATTGAATATACTCGGTGATGGTCTTCGAGATGCTTTCGATCCGCACAGCATGAAGAAGAAAAAGAAAAAGCGCAAACCGAAACAAACAGCACCAGCTGCTTAAGGGGGAATTACGATGCTAGAAGTCAATGATTTGCATGTACATTTAGAGACACCAGCTGGTCTTGTCAAAGCAGTTGATGGTGTCTCCTTCCGGCTTGAAGCTGGTCAAACAATTGGTATCGTCGGCGAATCTGGCAGCGGAAAAAGCGTTCTTGCTCACTCGCTGACAATGCTGAATCCCGAGCCGCCGGCAACTTATCCAAAAGGAGAAATTCTTTTTCAAGGGGAAAATATTTTAAAAATGGATAAACGCCGGCTCCGCAATATGCGCGGGAATGAGATTGCGATGATCTTTCAAGATCCCATGTCGAGCTTAAATCCGGTCTTCAAAATCGGAAAACAACTGATGGAAGCAATCCAAACGCATCAGAAGCTATCCAAAAAAGAAGCCCAGCAAAAAGCGATTGAATTGCTCACAGATGTCGGTATTCCCGATCCAGAACGCCGGATGCAAAGCTATCCGCATCAGTTTTCCGGCGGGATGCGCCAGCGCGTGCTCATCGCTATTGCCTTGGCAGCCAGACCTAAGCTGCTTATTGCCGATGAGCCGACAACAGCCTTGGATGTAACGATTCAAGCACAGATTATCGAACTGTTGAAATCCATTCAGCAAAAATACGGAACAGCAATTATTATGATTACGCATGATCTTGGCGTTGTAGCCAACCTTGCTGACCGCATCCTTGTTATGTATGCCGGCAAAATTGTTGAATCCGCTAGTACAGCCGATATTTTTTATAAGACGGCGATGCCTTATACATGGTCCTTATTACGATCCATTCCCAGACTTGATGCTGGCGCTTCGGAAAGGCTGCTGCATATTGAAGGACAGCCACCGAACCTTATTGATCCGCCACAAGGCTGCAATTTCCATCCGCGCTGCCCATTTGCTAGAGACGCGTGCCTCCAGGAAGATCCGCCGCTTGGGGAACGCGGCTCCGGACACTTGGCTGCTTGCATACTCAGCCAGACGGAATTCGAGAAAGAAAAGAAAGGAGTGCTGCTGTCATGACCGCGTTATTGGAAATTAAAGATTTGCACGTACATTTTCCGATTAAGAATGGCACATTCCAGAAGAAAACGGGCGAAGTAAAAGCATTAAACGGTGTTGATTTGGCTGTAAATAAAGGAGAAATATTAGGCATAGTTGGTGAGTCAGGCTGTGGAAAAAGTACACTAGCCAGGAGCATCGTTGGGCTGCAAAAGCCCACTTCCGGCGACATTCTTTTCAACGGAGAGTCATATACCGACGCATCCGCCAAGGAAATTTACGAGCTGCGCCGCAATATGCAAATGGTCTTTCAAGATCCCTATACTAGCTTGAATCCACGCATGAAAGCGAGCGAAAGCATTGCCGCTCCGCTGAAGGCATATAAACAAACGAAAAATCTAGAATCTCGTGTCAAAGAATTGATGGAGCTAGTTGGCTTAAATCCTGATATGCATTATAACCGGCTGCCGCATGAGTTTTCCGGCGGACAGCGACAGCGTATCGGAATTGCACGCGCAATTGCACTTGAACCGAAGCTAATTGTATGCGATGAACCAGTCAGCGCACTGGATGTTTCCGTTCAAGCTCAGGTCATCAATCTATTTCAGGATTTGCAAAAGAAACTGAATCTGACTTATGTGTTTATTGCGCATGATTTATCGGTCATCAATCACATTGCCGATCGGGTTGCAGTGATGTATCTCGGAAAAGTAATGGAAAAATCCAATCGAGAAACATTCCAGGCGCACGCTCAGCACCCTTATACGAATGCACTGCTATCCGCTGTGCCATTGCCTGATCCAGACAAGGAACGAGCACGTGAACGTATTGTGCTAAAAGGCGAGCTTCCCTCTCCTGCCAATCCGCCATCCGGCTGTGTGTTTCATACCCGCTGCCCAAAAGCGACAGATTTTTGCAAGACAAACATTCCTTTACCGGAAGAACGAGGCGTACCCGGACAGGAAGTTGCTTGCTTTTATCCTGTTGGTGAGGAAGAGAAAGTGAAGATTACATTATGAGAAAAGCAGCCTGTTTTAGCAGGCTGCTTTTTTATGTCTTCCATTGTACCTATCACTTACATATATACTTTTTATAATTATTAATCTTCTTCCGGCCCAAGTTGATGTAGATATAGGCTTAATAAAAACCACATATGCTCCTTAAGTCTAAAGTTGGTAGCAATCAATTTATTAATAAGCCCCTTTAATTTATTTCTGTTGTCTAATATGTCGTTTGGAATATCGCACTCGGCAAAGAATAACTTCATATAATCCAATTTCTTACCTGTCAATCTATATTTATCATCTACTTCAAATACCGCGTGCTCGTATAAAATCTGTTTCACTACATCAGGGATATCCTGTGATTTACATATTTTCTCTACGACAGTTTTTGCTTTCATCTCTATCGCTACTTCTTTATACTAGCAGGTATACGGCTGTCTAATACATAATCTCTAATTTTCGAAACACTGACATTTAGGCATTTTGCAATCTTTTCTATTGTCATATCATGATCTTCTATCAATCTCATCACATGGACATTTTTGAATAACCAACTCGTTCTGTTTGTAGAAGATATTGCTGTATTTAAAATGTGCATCAGACGTTTTTCTTCCAATGTACTTGGACAAACATAACAAAGAATCGGGTAGCCCCGCTTTGCTGTTAGCCATGCAGCATAACAATTAAAATCCTCAATCAGAATGTAGTTACCTGATGGCAATTGCTCGACTGCAACGTCTGCTATTTTATTCTTTCTACTTTTTTCAGCATCTATAATTCTTTATGCTCTCCCGCGATTATCTATTTTGTCATGAAAATAGGTCTCAATTCTTCCTAAATCTATGAGTATATTCTTAGTTGTCATTAGTCGTCACCTCATTCATACGTATGAGGGTCATAGCTTGTCATATACCTTTTCAATTACGTCTAATCTTCACATCATCTTTGGAGAAATGATATTTAAGGAAAATTATAGTAATTTTATTAATCAAAGCAAGCAAGACGTTAATCAAACACACTCTGCTTTTGTTGGTCATCCAAAAATTTATATAACTGTCGGATTTGTTCTTCTGTATTCCGCTTCAACGACAATGGCGGCAGCTCTGCTTCTCCGAAAAAACCAATCTCACTCGTTTCTACACCCTCCAGTGCTCCGCCGCCAACAATCTCGCATTGAAGAAAAACTTTATAATAATGAAACAGCTGTGGTATGTCGGTGTGCTTATCAGAATCCAAAACTGCCAGCAGCTTCACAGGTTTCACATCAAATCCTGACTCTTCTTTTATCTCTTTTACGACATTCTCTCCAGCTGATAAACCTATTTCACAAAAACCACCTGGCAGAGACCAGCGATTGTCCATCTTCTCTTTCACGAACAGCAGTTTATCATCCTTAAAAACAATTCCCCGCACATCAAGTTTCGGCGTAGGATACCCTTTTTCTGCTGCCAACATCTTCCCAATATGCTCTGCCGTTTCCCCTGTATAAGCGGCAATTATCTCTGAACTAAGCTGCTGAAGCTCTGTGTATCTTTCTTTGTCGAAAACATCTTTTGAAAAATGCAGTCCTGCTTGGGAGATTGCCTGCATTCTTCTTGCCCATTCTAACCATTTTTCCAAGACTATCACCTACTATCCTGTTGTTTTTTATGCTTCGTCTACTAGTTTATGCATCAGTTCCTGCACAGTGATAGGCATTGCAGCATTTGGGTTTTGTCCGCACCACAAGCTCATAGTTTCTCTATCATGTTTTTGTGCGGCAGCGGAACGAATCGATTTGGTTAATGTATTTTGTATAGGAAAGGGAGGTAGTTCTGTCTCCACTTTACGCATGTCACGAATAAAGTTATTTTCAATACCCCGGGCTGCCTTGCCAGAAAAAGCACTTGTTAAAATTGTTCTATCTTCTTGGTGCTTTTCAAGGATCACTTGCTTATGTAACACATGTGCACCGCTTTCCTGACAAGTTAAAAACGCTGTACCAAGCTGTGCTGCTTGTGCACCAAGACATGTGGCAGCTTGTATTCCGCGTCGATCCATAATGCCGCCTGCAGCAATGACAGGTATACTTACTTGATCGACAGTTTGGGGAACTAGCGCCATCAGCCCAATCATACTTTGCTCTACTCCTGCTAAGAAATTGCCGCGGTGGCCGCCCGCTTCACTGCCCTGCATCACGACAGCATCCATGCCCGACTCCTCAACGGCTAAAGCTTCAGCCACTGTAGTTGCTGTGCCGATTGTATAAATTCCTGTCAGCTTGAGAGAGTGGATTACCTCATCAGGAGGAATACCGAATGTAAACGAACATACCGGTACCTTTTCCTCTATTATCACAGCGACTTGATCATGGAAATCCTTTTTTGTTTGCTCATAAGATTTGAATACACGAACCTTGCTCGATCCCCGGATAGACTGCATCACTTCCTCCGCTTTCCTAATCTTCTCCTCGTCTATTTGATAAGACTGCGGAACGAACAGATTAATACCAAAAGACTTTTTTGTCTTTTTCTTCACTTCTTGAATTTGCTGTCGTGTGCTTTCTGCATTTAAGTACCCTGCCCCAATCATCCCTAATCCGCCCGCTTCAGACACAGCCGTAACTAATTCTGTTGTCGTAGTGCCCCCTGCCATTGGTGCCTGAATGATGGGATGATCGATGGCTAACACTTTAAGGAAATGGTTCGTCATCTTCCGGCTCCTCTCTTAGTCATCCGTTTGATTGGTTCTTCTTCTCCCATTCGCTTAAATACATCCGGCAGGTTATCTTATTCGGGTTTTCTATTTTTGTAATAAGCTCCAGGCTGTTTCCATCCAAATCATTAAAATGAATCTTGGCATGCGCCATATTATCATGCGCCATAACAAAGGGTTCATGAGGCCCAAAACCAAAAGCTTCTCTCGGCTGGTAACCCCTATCTCTTAACCATCGCGAGGCACCTTTTAAATTCTCCAAGCTCACTTGAAATGCTACGTGTCTGATGGATGGATGGTAAGCAAGATCAGCTTTATCTGATTCCCAAAGCCCAAGCCAGCTATGTTTTTTCTTTATCCAGAAAAATGCTAAACGATCTTCATGAATATGAGACAGCTCTAGTCCTAAACCTTCATAAAATGCAATAGATCTTTTCAAGTTTTTAACCGGCAAATGTGCTTCATATAACCCTTCAATCATGCTTAACTCCCCCTTCACCAACTAACCAAAATATAACAATTATTAGTGCTTTTGAGAATCACTTTTTTTATTTTAGTTCGGCTACACCTTAGTAAAGTGTGTTTAATTTGGAAGAACAATAGGGAAGAAATGAGTATATCGATTAATAATAAGGGAGTAATTAATAATGGGAAGACTAGATAATAAAGTTGCATTGATTATAGGTGGTACTTCAGGGATTGGTGAAGCCACGTCTAAACTATTTTCTAAAGAAGGAGCTAAAGTTATTGTCAGCGGTTTAAACGATGATCAAGGGAATCAAATTGTAAACGATATTAAACAGAATAATGGGGAAGCTACATTTATAAAAATAGACGTAACGAATCAAAAATCTATTGAAGATGGCGTTAATAAAACGCTAGAAGCTTATGGCACAATTGATATATTGTATAACGGAGCTGGAATCCATGACGGCTATAAAGATGTATTGGAAACCGATGAAGAAACATTCGATAATTTAATGAAAATTAATGTGAAGGGGCCCTATCTTGCTGCTAAGGCTGTATTGCCGATTTTCTTAGAAAAAGGGAAAGGAAATATTATAAACATTGGCTCTCAATCTTCATTTGTCGCCGGAGCTGGTGGTAATACGTACGTTACAAGCAAATTTGCAATCAATGGTTTCACGAAACAATTGGTTTATGATTTTGGAAACAAAGGGGTTAAGGCAAATTTAATTGCACCAGGTTTCGTTGATACACCTATGACTGAGGGAATCCAAGATGAGCGATTAAAAGATATTCCTGCAGAAAGGGCTGGAAAACCAGAAGAAATTGCTTCAGTAGCAGCTTTCTTAGCATCTGATGAGTCTGATTATATGCAGGGCTCAGAAATTAAGGTTGACGGTGGCTGGACAGTCGGCCGTTAAGAAGAGAAATGCATCAATTATATACGAATAATACGTCATAACAAAGGAGGAGTGGGTCAGCCCACTCCTCCTTTCAAATTAGTTTGTATGTCTTATTTCAAGCTGCTCGCCAATTCCGTAAATATAACACCTAAGGCATGTGCTCCGGCGTCCGGATAGCCAAGACTGCGTTCACCAACCGTGCCAGCGCGTCCCATGCGTGCCACAATATCCTTTGTTTTTTCTGCCCCATCCACTGCTGCTTCTGCACCTTTATAGAAGGCAGTCTTTATGTTATTTCCATCTGCTGCACTTTTCTGCCAGCTGTTTGCACACGGAACAAGCGCATCAATCAGTGTCTTATCACCAACATCTGCTCCCCTGCCAAACGAGCGTTCACCAATATCCTGAATACCCGCGACCACACGCTGCAGCATGTCAGCAAATTCCGCTACCGAAAGCTCCGTTTTTTCTCCAGCTGCTTTACCAGCCGCACGGAAGGCACCTCCCCAAATCGGGCCAGATGCGCCGCCGCAATGCTCCATAATCACCATAGAAGAGCTATTTAGGAAACGCTCAATCGTGAGGTTATCCTGCGCAGTTATATGCTTCCATTCTCGTTTCAGCTGGCGGAAGCCTTTCGCAACACTATTGCCGAAATCGCCATCCCCCGCATACGTATCCAGCTTATTGAATGCCGCCTCATTTTCAATAATAATCTCACTCATCTTATCTACTAAATAGATGATGTTTTCCAACGTGATTGTTTCCTTTGCTACGTTTGCATAAGCACTTGGTGTTTCCACTGTAAAGCTTGCTTCTGTCTCTCCATCTTCCTCTGCTAGTTCAGTAAACACTGGCTGATCAACCGGTCCGTTCACTTTAAATGCAGGCGTATCAGATGGATTGGATAACAGGGTGCGCAGTTCCTCGTCCAAGGACATCATCGTAACCGACACACCAGCCATGTCGATGCTTGTCATATAGTTGCCGACGAAAGTCCGATTCACTGAGATGTTTCGCTTGGCAAGCTCCCGACTGACAGATTGATTAAACAAATACAGCTCTTGAAGCGGCGTTCCGCCAAAGCCATTGATTAATAATGCGATATCTTCTTCCGGCTCTCCTTCTTTCAGTAAATCATCTACCATTCGTTTCGCTAGTTCATCTGCTTTTAGTACTTTTTCACGACGAATTCCTGGTTCTCCATGAATACCAACACCATACTCCATTTCATCCTCAGCTAGCTGGAAAGTCGCTTCTCCACCTGGTAACGTACAAGAAGTCAACGCCACACCAATGCTGCGGACTCTGGAAGCCGCTTTTTCTGCTGCTGCTTTCACTTGCTGCAAATCTCGGCCTTCTGCTGCAGCTGCACCAGCAATTTTATGTACCAGTACCACACCAGCGACCCCGCGGCGTCCGACTGTATACAAGCTATCTTCCACCGCAATATCGTCATCTACTTTCACGTAATCTACTTCTAATCCATCTTCTTTAGCAAGATGTGCTGCATTCTTAAAATTCATAATATCGCCACTGTAATTCTTGATAATTAGCAGTGTGCCGTTCTTACCTGCCGTCTTTTTAATCGCTTGATAGACTTGAATTTGAGAAGGCGAAGCGAACATATCTCCGCACACAGCAGCATCCAGCATACCTTCTCCGACAAAACCAGCATGCGCCGGCTCATGGCCGCTGCCGCCCCCGCTAATCAACGTCACCTTATCAGCTTGCGATTGTTTTCGTTTAATCACTTTATACTTTTTCAGCAATTCGAGCTCCGGATGTGCGAGAACCATCCCATGACACATTTCCAGGACAACATCCTCTGGTCGATTAATAATCTTCTTCATTCTGTAGTCCTCCTCTTATACAAGCAAAAGTGTTTTTCTGTTTTCAGCTTAACAGAACAGTTTAAGAATTGCACAAACTAGGTAGACTAGTCTGAATAATCTCCGACTAACATTTACTTATACTCGAATGAACAGATTATAAAACAGTAGCAAAGACGACAAAAGACAAGAAGTTTGATCCGCTCCTGGCTTCTCCACCATTAATCAAACAGCTTTTTTCAAACCAAAATACTCTAATAAAGAACCCTTGCGACCTTCTGCGTGCCAATTGTGATATTCCGCAAATACACGCAATACGTCATTATCAAACTCTTCCTCTACCAGATATTTAACCGCATAGCCGCTGCGCCAATAATCATACATGATACTCGTCAAGCTACCCGCGTAAGAACTGCTGCCAAATTCCTCTAATGAATGTGTGCCGTATTTCTCTTTAAACAAACTGATTAACTTTGATTCAACATCTGCAATCGCTTCAAACTCTTGTTTATCTAATAAATGCCTCCGCGATAAGTAATCACACATGCCTTCCTCAAACCAAATACCATCGCTACGGTCATCATTGAATTCATCTAAGAATAGATTCGAATGATGCGTCATTTCATGACCTGCTATGGCTAATACTTGATTAATAGAGATTGTTTCATAAAAAGCTTTAATTTCTGGATAATCACGCTCTTCCAATTGTGCCATAAACAAAGATCTCCACGCTGATAGATCGGGTGTCATATAGATGACATCTTTGTTCGTGAATGCCGGAATGGGAACATTAGAATAGACAGATGTTGCAAGCTCTGAAGTAGTCCATACAAACGCTTTTGGCTTATCTATCAGTTTATATTCTGTCTGAAGCACCTGCTCATAAGCTGCTAGCTTCTCTTTGAATTCCTCTGTAATTACCTGGTACCTATCATAATCTTCGCGATTCTCTACAGAAAATATAAAACGCATAATCAAAACCCCCATATTCTGTTTCATCTCCAAATTTTAACATAAACAGTCAAAATCTTATCTGCAAAACCTAACAGTAAAAGTGACGTTTCGCAGCTCCTGTCTGTGTTAAAATAAATGAACATGCTTTTCATTCTATGAATAAGGAACGGGAATCTATATGAATAAAAAAGATATCGCAACAATCCGAAGACAATTCAAAAAAGGCAATGATAAACTCCGAATTTCGGATATTTTTAACGTATATATTATGAAAGAATCCAGTGATATCTATCATCACGAAAGTATGCCATTTGGGATGTTAGATGAAGACCAGCAAGAACTGTTTCTTGGTAATTTCAAAAAGGTGCTGGCCGGTAATCTTGATGAGAAGTTGTTTGAACTGAAATTCAAACGAGATGCAGAAGACAGCAGTCAATTGATTTTGCACCGTGGGTTGCTTACCAACGATGTGGAAGAGTGGACAAATGACATGCTTGCTCTTGTCGCTAAGATGCTGCAGGACAGGCAGTATGAGCATGATGTTGTTATCTCCTTTATTAAAGCGGAGTATTTAAAAGCACAGAAACGTCCAAATGCAGAAGCAGAAGAAAGCGCAAATGATACGATGTATTCCCACTCCTTCTTGCTATGCAGCATCAACAAAACACAGGAATCAAAGAAAGAGTTGGAATTTGATTATGTGGAACGTGAATTCAAGTACAATGTCACAGTCAATCCCGTTATCAACTTACAGGCGCCGCTTTCCGGCTTTCTCTTCCCTTGCTTTAATGATAGCGCAGCAGACGTAAATCATGTGCTTTACTCTACCGCAAAAGCATACGAGCCAGACACAGCTTTTATTGAAGATGTTCTGACAGCAGAAGAAATCATGACCGCAAGAGATGATAAAAGTGTATTTGAAGAAATCGTCAAAGATATAACGGGTGATCACCTCAGTACGTCAGCCCTCGCCAATGTATACGAAGAAATTAATCGCGTTGTGGAAGAAAACGAAGAGGAAGAAGCACCAAAACTTGATCGGAACGATGTCCAGCGCGTCTTGACGCTTAGCGGTATAGAAAACGTCACGCCAGAAAAGGTCGAAACTGCTTATCAAAAGGTAATTGATGATGAGAAGTATGAAATGAAAGCAACAAGTGTAATACCTAAGTACAACTCTAAATCGATTAAGATTAAAACAAAAGTTGCTAATATCGCCATCAGCCCAGAAGATTTGCGTTATGTACGGCAAGTTGTCTTCAACAATAAACGCTGCATTATGATTGAAGTAGAAGAAGATACAGTTATCGAAGGATTTACAATGGCAGAAGAGTCACTAGTAAATAAGGTAAGCGAGAAAGAACCAGAAAACGCCATTACAGAATAAAACAAGGATGCTGCAGGCTGCAGCATCCTTGTTTTATTTTATTTAAGCTTTTGCTTTCTTTCTTTTGAAAAGATACATAACTGCACCTGCAGCGAGCAATACAGCTCCTGTCAGTATATACGTAAACATATTTGTTGCCGTGTTTGGAAGCTGGTTGCCTTTCACAACCTTATCATTGTCATCGGCAACTTGGACAACTTTATCATCTGAAACATTGTTCAAGTTATTTCCGCTGTTGTTTCCAGCACTTGGCGGTGGTGTCACTCCACTTTTATCTTGATCGTCGTCATTTGTGTCGTTACCTTTATGATCATCTTTTGGATCTTCTTGTGGCTGTGGTTTGTCATCCTTGTTATCACCATCACCGTTTGGGTCTTTGCTGTCATCACCGTTTGGATTTTCATCAGTTGGATTAGGATCCGGCTTTTCATCACCTGGTTCTTCCGGTTTAACAGGACTTGACGGTTCTGGTTTCTCGCCTAACAAGTCAGTAATTCTTCCCTCGGTTACAGGGTCAACAACACCGTTTAAATCTTCTACCATATAATCACGGAACTGTTCCCAATCAATCTCGCCTAAATCTTGTACACGGCCTTCTGCATATGCGTTCGCAAATACATCATAACCATCTCCGCCTTTGGCAGTGAAGTTATTCGTTGTTACAAGATAGGTTTGGTCCGGTTGGATATCTGTATACGTCTCGCCATTCTTCACTTGCATGGAAACGATTCGGGATCCTGCTTCCTTCGTGCTATCATAGCTGAACTTCATCCCAGCAACTTGCATGAATCCGCCGCTTTCCTCAGGAGCCAAGCGAACACTGTATTCTAAAATCTGCTTGATTTCATTCCCACTCAACTCTACTACTGCAGGATCATTTCCGAATGGCAGAACAGTAATGACTTCACCCACTGTAATTGGACCTTGATCAATTGCTGCACGAATACCGCCGCCGTTTTGCATGGCAATGGAAACTTCCGGCATTTTCTCCTGTGCTTTTGCCAGCATAGCATCCGTAATAAGGTTTCCTAATGCCGTTTCATTTGCTCGTACACTTACATCACTGTCAGAAAGACGCGGGTTGGTAAGCGGCTTCTGTGCGACTGCACCTGTTTCTTGGTTGGACATTTCATCAACTTCTGCTTTATAAGAAGCCAGTACTTGAGATGCTTTCGGATCTGCGGTTTTACTTTCAACGTCAATTAAATGACCATCAGCATGTACAACTTGTCCTTCTTCATTAAACGCTACATGCAATTCCCCTAAGTTCTGTGCGTACTGATATCCTTGCACAATGACTGTCGGATCTTTCGGAGCACCGTTTTCATCTTTATCAACTATTGTCGGCTCTTCCAATTTTGTATGCGAGTGACCGCCTACAATAACATCGATGCCATCCACTTGTTCTGCTAGCATCAAATCATTCCCAACGGCTGGATTACTGTCATAGCCGAGATGCGTAAGTGCAACAACCTTATCTATACCTATATCTTCAAACGCTTTAACAGCTCTTTCTGCTTCTGCAGCGTAGTTCGTTATTTGTGCATTAACAGGGCTGGAAGTTTCCAGTGTTTCCTCGGTTGTCAGCCCGAAGATCCCAATCTTTTCACCGTCTACTTCTTTTACAATACCATCATATACATTGCTGTCTTGCGCATCTTCTGTAAATGTATTATTTACTTTATTTCCAACAAATGGATCGCCAGAAAAATCTACGTTGGCAGAAATGAAAGGGAAATTCGCTTTTTCAATGAAGGCTGACAATGATTGATGTCCATTCTCTGAAGAACCTAAATCAAACTCATGGTTACCAAATGTCATTGCATCGATATTCATCATGTTTAATAGCGCCAAGTCCGCTTGCCCTTGAAACTTGTTAAAATAAAGTGTGCCAGAGAATACATCTCCCGCATTAAGAAGCAGCGCATCTGGATCTTGTGCCCGCACTTCTTCAATCGCCGTAATCATCTTCGGCAAAGGCTCCACATGCGCATGTGTATCATTCATGTGCATAATTGTTAAAGAAAAATTCTCTGCCTTCTCGTCCGCAGCGTACGTACTCGTTGGCAAAGCAATGGATGATGATAAAATTGTAATAATAGCAGCAGTGCTAAATGTAAACTTGAACCGTTTCTTACCCTTCATAAATAACATTCCCCCAAATAGTTAAAATTCGACAAGAGATGTATTTCTACCGTACGCAGCCTTTGTCGACTCTCCTACTATATTGTAGAAGCATACTATTAACTTAACATGAAGAGATTGTTAATTTATAAAAAAATTTCGTTTTCTTCCAGATCTCAATCTGTTCTTATTCATACAGCTAAAAGGCTGAGACATAACTGTTTAGTCTATATAAAAATCCAAACAATACGGCCATTGGCTGAGAGCATCGCTTCGGAATTACACTCCGCTTTCCTGCGGGCGGCTGGTGAGCCTCCTCGTGCAAAAAACGCACTGCGGGGTCTAACCTAGCCTTCCTCCCGCGGGAGTCTCCGTGTATTTCCTGCGCTGATTTTTGTTATGAGAAACCTTAACTTGTGTAGAAAAAATACGTAGACTCCTCGAAAAAGATAGCGATTTTCTTGTCGGTGCCTACTTCAAAAGCTATTCTTATCCGAGAATAACAGCTAAAGTTTGAAAACAGCAGTCAGAGGGATGCATAAAAAAGTATGAATCTAGTAATCGTTCGCTTTTAGGATGAATTGATTGTTTTGTCCCAGCCTCTTAGAGATTATATTTTAATTGATACCTCATTCATAAGAAACCCACGAAAATTCCTGCTAATACAACCGACACAATCGTAACGGTAATAAACCCTCCGACAAGCATTGGCGGCAGCATGTGGCTCGTTAATGCTTCTCTTTCTTTTTCATCTTCGGTTAATGACTTGATCACTTCGTTTGTAATAATATAATCAGCTGGGAAACCATAAAGAGCTGTTAAAGAGACGGCAAACGCCATATTCTTGCTCACATTTAAAATCTTGCCTGCTAGGAAAGAGAAGATATACATTCCAATAATTCCAATGATGATTGTTCCTATTAAAGGATATAATATTTCCAGCATCATGCTTGGTGTTGCCTTATTTAAACCATCAAAGATAAACAGCATTAATACTAGTACTGCGATTCCAAAACCATTCGCTTTTTGCAATGTTTGCTTTTCCAGGAATCCCATGCTAGTGGCAATTACCCCAAACAATAAGCAAAGTACATATGGGCTGATCTCAACCACTGGTCCCAGTAAAGTTGAAACAAGATAAGCTGCATAAGACACAAGTGCCAACTTGAAAAACTTATAGAAGTCGGTATTGTACTTTTCCGGCAGTCTCCATCTTTGTGCGTGCGGTTCTACTGTTGCAGCAATTTCTGCTTTAGCATCCTTTTGCTCTGTTACTTGCAGTTCACCATTTCGATAAAGCTCCAGCAGTCGCTTGCCTTCTTTTTTCAAAAAGATTGATGTAATTGGGTAGCCAGCAAATCCTTGAATCACATAGATAACAACGGCAAATACCGCTAATGAAGAAAGACCAGCCGCACTAGCTGCATCTGACATGAGAAGCGAAGAAACAATTCCTCCGACCAATGGAGGCACCGCAACAACCATCGTTTCAAATCCAAAGATTAACGTTCCAACACTCAATAATGTAACGACAACTCCTAATATGCCAGCAAGTGCAATCACGATTGTTTTCCACTGCGCCTTCAGTTCTTTCAAAGATAATAACGTTCCCATGTTCGTAATCAATAAATACATGATCATTGTCGCTACCACAGGCGGCACACCAGCTAATGACACAATATCTTTCGGGAAGAAAGTCCAATATCCGGCGAGAAATAAAATAGCACAAACAAATACAGACGGGACCCATGCTTTCGTTCGAACTGCTACCATATCACCAATAAATAAGATAAAAGTAAGGATTACTAGAGCTAATAATTGTGACATAAGGACCCTCCTACCAACATTTGCATGAATTTTCTTAAAATATAAACATGTTAGCATGGTATTACATTTTAAGTTTTCAGTCAATTGAATGTGTTAATTTTTTTATCTATTTTGGTTCTGCATGCTCTTTTTCTAGCTAGTTTGAGAGATTACAATATGGGGCAATAGAATATATGTAAGTTCTCCGCTACTACAAGCTTAAAGGATAGATGCTCGTGAATAATGCATATGCTGTTGATTACAATTTAAATCCGCCGCTATTTTTACTTGTCTTTATCGTATTTTTTATTTTCTTGTATTTCTACTACAATAAAATAAAAAGGAAGCATTTTAATCTTAGAAAATTATTTATCATCGGTGCCATTCTCTTTTATGCATTGTCTGTTTTTAAGCTCACCCTCCTCCCTATTACGATAGTTTACAATGCTTCTATATTCTTTGACCTACCAAGTCAGCATATGTATCAGCTAAACCCTTTTGAAACAATCACAAGCTCATTACATGCAGGAAATTACAGACAAGTGGTTGGAAACCTTATCATGCTCCTGCCTCTCCCGATACTAATAGGTGTGCTAAACAGAAGAACACCTAGCTTTTCTAAGTTCTTCATAGGTACCGTACTTCTAGTCCTAATCATTGAACTAGCACAGTTAGCATTGGATTTTATTACCGGCGTACCGAATGCAGTAACAGATATTGATGACTTTATAATGAATGTGCTAGGAGCACTTCTCGGTTGGATTATTATAAAGATATACTTTTTAAATTTAGAACATAAAAAAAGATTGCGTAGAAACTGAGGATTCTAGGCAATCTTTTTCTGTATTATTCATCAAGTGAAGCACGAACAGCCTCCAGTGCATGAATTGTCGTTGTATCAAATAAAGGGACTTGTGAATCAGTTTGCTGCAGCAGTAAACCAATCTCTGTACAGCCTAGGATTATTCCTTCCGCACCTTGTTTTTCCAAGTCTTCTATAACACTTTTATAATATTGTCTAGAAGGCTCCGAGATTATCCCTAAGCATAACTCTTCGTAAATCACTCTATTCACTTCTTGTCTCGCCGTTTTATCTGGAACAATTACTTCTATACTATTGGACGCAATACGTTCCCGGTAAAAATCCTGCTCCATTGTATAAGATGTCCCTAATAAGCCTACTTTTTTTATGTTCGCTTCTCGTATTTGTTTGGCCGTTGCATCAGCAATATGTAAGATTGGAATGTTAATATTCTCTTCTATGGAAGCTGTTACCTTATGCATGGTGTTAGTACAGATGACGATAAAGGAAGCCCCGGCTTTTTCCAAGGAAGATGCCGCTTCGCCGAGCAGTTCCCCCGCTTTCTGCCAGTCACCTTCCGCCTGATATGTTTCAATCTCGTGAAAATCAACGCTGTACATCACGCACTTTGCAGAATGTAGTCCGCCTAATTCCTTCTTTACTTCTTCGTTTATAATACGGTAGTATTCGGTGGTAGACTCCCAGCTCATACCGCCAATAAGGCCAATATTTTTCATCCGCTCTCCCCCTTCTCATAGATTTGTTCTATTTAAATTACCTAGTAACAGAACAATTGTCAAACTTAAAAAACAATGCATAGTGATGCTGGCATAAGCTTCAGTTTTACTATATCAAGCACCGGGTAAATTAACTAAAATGCTAATTATGCACAAACAGGAGGATATCATGGAATATATCAATTTAGGTAATTCTGGTCTGCGTGTTCCGAAGTATATTTTAGGAACGATTCCGTTCAGCGGAACGAATGGCTTTGAAGCGACCGGCAATGTACAGAAAGATGAAGCGCGTCGTATGGTAGATATGTCTTTAGAAGCTGGTATAAACATGTTTGATACGGCCAATCTTTATTCGAAAGGTGATGCGGAGCGTGTACTCGGCGCCGCTATTAAGGGACGCCGAGACGACGTGCTGCTCACATCTAAGACTGGATTTCAATTAGGTGACGGTCCAAATGACGGAGGCGCATCACGTGTTAATATCGAGAAATCAATTGATCAGTCCTTGCAGCGTCTAGGTACTGACTACCTCGACTTGTACTTTGTGCACCTATGGGACGGGCGCACGCCAGTTGAAGAGACAATTGAGGCTATGACAAACCTCGTCAAATCCGGAAAGATCCGATATTGGGGAGTATCCAACTATAGCGGCTGGGCGCTTGCGCGAACTTTCTCTGTCGCAGAACAGCAGCCGGGTTATATTCCACCAATCACGCAGCAAATCTACTACACACCAGAAGCACGCGAAGCAGAATATGAGCTGCTTCCAGCAGGAAAAGAACTTGGTATCGGCAACATGATCTGGAGCCCGCTTGGTGAAGGTCTTCTTAATGGTAAAATAGGACGCAATAAAACAGCACCAGAAAACACCCGCCAAGGCGGAGGCTGGCCAGAGCCTTGGGTACAGGATGAAGAACGCCTTTACAAAGTAATCGATGCACTCGAAGAAGTTGCATCCAACCATAACGCATCCGTACCGCAAATCGCTTACACCTGGACTAAAGACCGTCCAAACGTCGGCCCAATTGTTATAGCAGCCCGCAATGAACAACAATTAAAAGAAAACATCGATTCCTTTGACATGCAACTGACCCAAGAAGAACACAACCTAATTGAGTCAGCAGCACGACCAGCACCTCTCTACCCAAACTGGCACCGCGCCATGAGCTCCTTCGAAAAAGGAAGCCCAGTAGAAATGCCTTATTTGGAAGGGTATAAGCAGTCGATGGGGTTGGATGACTAATTAAAATACCAAAATAGAGCCTTATAAGGCTCTATTTTGGTATTTTATCAATTAACTTATAATGCAGCTTGGATTTATCACAACATTTTTGCAGTTATTGCTGCAATAACTGAATAAGATTACCACATGTATCATCGAAAACAGCAATCGTGTTTTCTCCCACCTTTGTCGGTTCCATCGTGAATACCACGCCTTTTTCCTTTAACTGTTTGTACTCTTGATGTATATCAGCAACCCCAAACATGGTCGCTGGTATACCTTCAGAAAAGATTTTCGTCTGATATTCTTTTGCGGCGGGATGAATATTTGGTTCGAGTAAAAGCTCGGTACCTCCTTGATCATCTGAAGAAACTAGTGTTAGCCATCTGTATTCTCCTGCGGGGACGTCATTCTTTTTTGTAAAGCCTAGTATTTCGGAGTAAAATGTCAATGCCTTGGCTTGATCATTAACAAATAGACTGGTAACAATTATTTTCAAGATTCTTTCTCCTCCTTGGTGTATATTATGTTGTGACGCATTTGTAATCTTACTATAGATAGAAGCTCTTTTTAAATAATAACTTGAAACTTACTCCCTAGGATTCCTCAACCACAAAAATTTCAAAGCATTTATCAATAAGCGATATAAGGTTCATTTTAACAGAAGTGACATCCTTCACTTCACGCTGAACTCCTATATGCTCCATCAAGTGTTTATGCTCTCCGCTCTTAAGGCAAAAGTAATTACCTTTATCACCTGTACAAGTAAGCTCATAAATTTTCTTTATTGCATTGCCTTGTAACAAGCAGTTTCTGTCAAACAGGAACTATGCTTGCATCAAAACATCTTCTGTGGCATCTGATTTTAAGTGAATCTTCCATGTGTTGTTAGTTCTATAAATGTTGATTTCCACTGCGAACTAGTGGTTGTTCAAGTTAAAGAAGCCTCTGCTAAATCATGATTGAGCTTTAAAAACTAAGGGGGGAAAGAGAACTAAATTATAGTTCTCTCCTCCCTTATATAACAATCAGTTTATTATAAAAATATTGATTTTTAAATCTACAACTTATTCGCAAACTGATTCAGCTTATCTGCCATTACTTTAATTTCTTCGATAAAAGCGGATGTCTGTTTAATGGAATTTGCTTGTTCTTCTCCAACAGCTGCTACCTTTTCTATATAAATTCCCATCTGCTGGGCTGTTTGTTGCATTTGATTCATTGTTTTATTGATAGAGTCTGTTGATGCAACAGTTTCATTAGATAATTTACGTATTTCTTTGGCTACAACTTCAAATCCTTTACCATATTCCTTGGCACGCGCAGCTTCAATGGCAGCGTTTAATCCTAATAAATTCGTCTGATCTGCCA
Source organism: Terribacillus sp. DMT04 (assembly GCF_019056395.1). NCBI lineage: Bacteria > Bacillati > Bacillota > Bacilli > Caryophanales > Bacillaceae > Terribacillus > Terribacillus sp. DMT04. Next base: position 911,168 of record NZ_CP077639.1, on the reverse strand, counting down.
CTTGCTTAATAATAGTCAAGACTTCAGCTGTTTGACTGACATCTTCACCAGCTTTGTGCGATTGCTTGAGCAACTCGTGGGAGTGACTCTCTAAAGAAGCTGAACCTGATTTAATCTGATCAATTTGTTCATTTGCTTGAGAAAGAGAGATTGAAATTTGGTCTGCAATCGTTCTCAATTCTGTTTGCCTTCTTAATTGAACTGCAATTCCTCCAATAATGTTACCTTTTCTATCCTGTACCGGATTGGCGGTACCAGTAAACTCAAAGCCATAAAAATCTGCTGGTACATTTTCTTGTAAATAACGATCTTCTCTTATAGCTATAGCTAACGGTTCTTTAGGATTAAGTTCTTGTCCCTTCTTTATATTCAGATCAATCTCTTCACCAGGAAAGTAGGCAACGAACTTTTGTAAATCACATACTGCTATTGATAAATCTGCTGGTACGGAAGCTTTTATTACAGGAATAATAGCAATAATACTATCTAAAGAATCGACTCTTTGTAACATATGAAGTTGTCCCCATTTCTTTTTTTACCTTACCTACATGCTAAGTTTGTTTGTTAAGCAGCTGAGAAATTTTACAAATAAAAAAAGGACTTAGGAATAATTATCCTAAGTCCTTTCTAAGGCATAATGCCTTGTGATACCGGTGGCCGGGGTCGAACCGGCACTCCTTGCGGAACACGATTTTGAGTCGTGCGCGTCTGCCAATTCCGCCACACCGGCATGTTATAAATGCAATGGAGGCGGCAACCGGATTTGAACCGGTGGTCAAGGTGTTGCAGACCTTTGCCTTACCACTTGGCTATGCCGCCAATATTATGGAGCGAAAGACGGGATTCGAACCCGCGACCCCCACCTTGGCAAGGTGGTGTTCTACCACTGAACTACTTTCGCATAAACTTAAGGTATCGGATTCCGGTTGGAATCCTTACCTGTTTCTTGGCTATAGCCTGAAAGCTATATAGAGGGCGATCGATGGGGATTGAACCCACGAATGCCGGAGCCACAATCCGGTGCGTTAACCACTTCGCCACGACCGCCATAGAATTAAAATAAAATGGCAGGGGTAGTAGGAGTTGAACCCACATCGACGGTTTTGGAGACCGTTGTTCTACCATTGAACTATACCCCTATGGTGGAGGGAGTAGGACTCGAACCTACGAACCCGATGGGAGCGGATTTACAGTCCGCCGCGTTTGGCCAACTTCGCTATCCCTCCGATTAGAGTGGCTCGGGACGGAATCGAACCGCCGACACACGGATTTTCAGTCCGTTGCTCTACCGACTGAGCTACCGAGCCATATGTAACATATACATGTTGTATAAGTGGCGGTCCGGACGGGACTCGAACCCGCGACCTCCTGCGTGACAGGCAGGCATTCTAACCAACTGAACTACCGGACCACTTAATAGATTATCAATTTCACTAGCTAAGAAGTAAATCAACGTAGAAAGTGAACTGTAATGGTTGCACCTTTCAGGTACTCCATTTTAAAAGATAATAATGGTTGCACTCTTCGAGTACTCCCCATGTTCACTGCTAAGAAGCAAGCCGACGTAGAAAGTGAACTAATATGGTTGCGGGGGCAGGATTTGAACCTGCGACCTTCGGGTTATGAGCCCGACGAGCTACCCCTGCTCCACCCCGCGATAATAAAAGGTAATATAGATATGAAGTTAAATCATATGGTGGAGGATGACGGGCTCGAACCGCCGACCCTCTGCTTGTAAGGCAGATGCTCTCCCAGCTGAGCTAATCCTCCAGGATTGGTCTTAATAAAGTATAATGGTGACCCGTACGGGATTCGAACCCGTGTTACCGCCGTGAAAGGGCGGTGTCTTAACCGCTTGACCAACGGGCCATTTATGTAAGTCTTATGGCGGAGAGCGAGGGATTCGAACCCTCGAGACCGCGTTAGCAGCCTACACGATTTCCAATCGTGCTCCTTCGACCACTCGGACAGCTCTCCAATGGCTCCACAGGCAGGATTCGAACCTGCGACCGATCGGTTAACAGCCGATAGCTCTACCACTGAGCTACTGTGGAATGATCGAGATTGCCTGGCAGCGTCCTACTCTCGCAGGGCGAACCCAACTACCATCGGCGCTGAAGAGCTTAACTACTGTGTTCGGCATGGGAACAGGTGTGACCTCTTCGCTATTACCACCAGACCTCTTATGTATCTTGTTGCCTTTTCTCAAGGACAAATTATATTATATATGCTCTAAAGACGAAATGCAATAGTTTTTTTAAGAAAAGTTATTTTTTGTTCTGACGTGCATTTTGCTAAGTCGACTGACTTAACAAAGTCTTTATATAACAACCTTAACTATAATATACTGCACGTCCAAAATACGCAACACTTTTTTATATATGATGTAAATCTGGTAACAGTCTCTTTTCGTACATTTGTAACTGTATATTCCTGCACTGACTACTTTTGCTTCTTTTCCAGTCAAAGTGATTCTCGTACTGCTGCTCGTACTGCTTCTCGCCGAATAGTTAGAAGTTCCTGCTCTCTTCCCTATTTTAAGAATAGGCTTGTACCTGCAATAGAAAAAGCCGCTGGACACAATATACCAGCAGCTTTCAGTTTCGCTTACTACGTAATACACACTTCACTTTAAAAAGAAGCCTTTCTTAAAGTATCATCTTCTCCACTTGTTTCACGTAGAAGAATCGTACAACCAAGAAATAAATTACCTGGATGAATGCGAAGCTTCCTAATACAAAGCCAGCTTCTGCAGTTAGATTGTAGTTAAACAAGCGCGATAATGCAGTTAGCGCTACGGCACCGTGGATAAGCGCGACAACAATTGGCGAGAAGAACAAAATGGCAATCTGTCGTGTAACGACTTTCTTCAGCTCAGATTGTGTTAATCCAATTTTGGCAATCGAGCGGAACTTGCGCTTTTCTTCATCTATATCCATGAATAGTCGGAAATAAAGAAAGCTCCCAGCTGAAACAAAGAATACAATGCCAATAAACAAGCCAATAAATAGAATCGGTCCATATGCTTTATTGATTTCATAGAGTGCGTAATCAACAGAAAACACCTTATGCTCCACTTGCTGCGCTAATTTTTCTCCCGCCTGTATAACTTGCTCTTCGTTTGTTCCATTTGCTTGCCATACCGCATTTGTCTCCGTTCTAACTGGTAATGTCAGCTGTTCATAAACAGCGTCGCTTACGACATAGTAGCCATTCACTTCAGCTAATACAGCAGATTTAATAACAGTGCTTGGTTGGATCTCCTGGCCATCTTGTAATGGGACCGTCGATTTCATCAGTACTTCACTTGCTTTTTGCTGCGTCATCATCGCATCACTCTGCTCAATTATGATTGCTTCGTTATCCTCAGGATGAATCTCCTTTTCGTCAATCAAAGCCGCAAAGCGATTGTAAACCGATGCTTTCGCGATTAAAACCGTAAAATCTTCTGTTGTGTCAAAATAGCCGAGCTCTGCCAATTCCATTTCGGCGTCTACGTTTTCTTCTTCCAAGATTGTATTAACTTGCTCCAAATCGTTTTCAATTACTTCTTTGCTGTCATCCAAAAACGGACTATACGTATAGGTGTAAGGATTCATCTCCTTTACTCCTTTGGTGAGGTACGACTGAAATCCATACAGTGCTCCAATCGCACTAAATGCAACCGTTGATATAATCGCCACCATAAAGAAGGTTCTGGCATTGTCCTTCATTCGGAAAGATAAATCAGAGAAAAACAACATATTTGTTTTGCGCCAAAAGATGGACTTGTTATCTTTTAAAAGACGGATGCAATACACACTCAATTGGGTAAATAAAATATACGTCCCCAGTGTAACAACGATGATCACTGGTATCATGGCTGCAACAACTCCAAACCCCTTCACAGCCAAAGCGGTACCATATCCTGCGAAAAGTAGTAAAGCTGCAAGTATGGAAAGAACAATAGACGCTTTTGGTTCTCCTTTGGATTGCTTATCACCTTTAATCAAATCTACCAATTTATTTGTGCGCAAAATGAATGCAACAAACATGGAGATACAGAAAAACAGGAGCATAAAGCTGACAAATGTCACCACAATCGCAAGCATAGGAAAATAAAAATCGAGCGATTCGTCAATGATTAGTACATTTTCCGCAATTAAAAGAATCGCTTTTGCAAAAACCAAACCAGCTAAAATTCCGCCAACTGTAGAAAAGAATCCAATTAAGATATTCTCCAAAAATACCATAATCCGAATTTGCTTGTTTGAAGCACCAAGATTAATTAGCAAACCAAATTCTTTCTTTCTCGATTGAATGAAAGCGCTCATTGAATAGAGAATAAAGAAGAAAGAAAACACATAAATGATTCCGCCAGAAGCAGCCATTCCGATCATTACATTCTTATTAATAGAGCCTCCTGAAAAAGCTGGATGGAATGCAAAGATGGCAAAAGTGAAGAATACCATTACCGTAAACAGACTGCTGAGGAAATATGCAATATACAGTCGCTTGTTGCGTAATACGTTCCTAAACGCGAACTGACGAAAAGTCATTGCCATCTCCCCCCATCAGTGAAAGCATATCAATGATCTTCTGGAAGAATGCCTGCCTGCTCTCTCCGCGAAGGATTTCGGAATGCAGCTTTCCATCCCGGATAAACACCACACGATCCGAATAACTGGCTGCTTGCGGGTCATGCGTTACCATTAACAAGCTTGTTTTATTGTTTTCATTAATAGACACGAGCATTTTCATAACATCTTTGGACGCTTTTGAATCCAAGTTACCTGTGGGTTCATCAGCCAACAGCAGCTTCGGTTCATGAATCATCGCCCGGGCAATTGCTACCCGCTGCGCCTGTCCTCCAGATATCTCATAAGTGCGCTTGTTCATGATGGGAGCGATGCCAAGGTTTTCTGCAATAGCTTGCGCTTTTTGCTGCATATCACTGACACGAGCTCCGTCTAGTGTTAATGGCAGCACAATATTTTCTTGAACAGTTAGTGTATGCAATAAGTTAAAGTCCTGAAATATAAACCCTAATTCGTTACGACGAAATTTAGCCAAAGCATTTTTCTTTAGCAGATGCGGATTTTCCCCTTCTAGTTCTATTTGTCCAGTCGTTGGGGTATCATTTGTGGAAATAATATTCAGCAGTGTTGTTTTTCCGCTTCCGGATGGTCCCATAATGGCAACAAATTCGCCTTTTTCTACCTCTAGATTAATATCCGTCAGAGCTCGATACGCTACTTTCCCTTCGTAAACCTTACTTACTTTTATAAGATTAAGCATCATTATTCTCCTCTCTATTACGCTCCTAGCATATCCTGTCTGCTGTACGTCGCACTATCGATTATGCTTTCAAGAACCTTACATCGCTGTAAGGTTCTGCGTTTTAGAGAAAATGATACGGAATGTCGTGCCTTCTCCGACAACTGATTCCATTTCAAGACGGTGCTCCAGAATATCTGCAACCTCTTTAACCAAATACAATCCCATGCCTGTTGATTCCCGAAAGATGCGCCCATTCTCTCCGGTATAAAATTTGTTAAAAATACGTTTTCGATCAACAAAAGGAATTCCAATTCCAAAGTCCTTCACTTCCAATACCAGCTCGCCGGCTCTTTCGTAAAACGACAGCACAATATGATTTGATTTGCCCGCAGAGTATTTTACTGCATTATGCACGAGCTGCGACAACATGAAAAACAGCCACTTTTCATCCGTCTCTGCCATAGCTCCTGTTGCTTCCTCTTTCAGCTGCGGATACACTTCATTGCGGATATAGTACCGCTTGTTTTCCTGATTCACTTCATGGACTAGCTTAGAAAGGGTAACTGGCTTAATATGAAAATCTTCTGTAATGGTGCGAAGCCTGGCTAAATAAAGCACCGTATTCAAGCCATCCCGCATACGGTCCGTTTCTTCCCGGATACTGGACGATTCGGGCTCATCTAATGTTTGCGCCGACAGTTCAATAACAGAAAGCGGTGTCTTCATTTGATGCACCCAGCGATCCATAAATAACACATGCTCCTCCTGCCTCTCCTCGCCTTTGCGCAGCTCCTCCTGATACAATCGATACTGAGAAGTAAGCAATAGATCCAATGCTTCACTAATCGGAGCACGCTCCGTCGTTTTCAAAGAATCATCAAGAGCGGGCAATGGATGCTGCAACCTTTGATAAAAGCTTCTTCTGCTTAGATACCGATAAATGAGATATGCCGTTGTGAGTATTAAAGTCAGAAAGAAAGCGTATATGCTTACACCTGTATTTCGGTAGCCGTCTAACCAAAATAGCACAGGAACGATTGCACATTGGCAGAGCTGGACTACAATAAGCAGCACATGCTCACGAAGAAATAGTTTCATGCTTTCTCCTCTTTCCATGTAATGCGCAATCGATATCCCGCTCCTCTGACAGTTTCTACCGCATCTTCAATGCCGACTTCCTGGAACTTATTGCGCACACGCGCGACATTCACGTTTAACGTATTTTCATCCACATAGGCTTGGTCATCCCATAATTTTGCCAGTAAATCTTGCCGGCCAGCAACACGAGGATATCGCTCCAGCAGACTTTCAACAATATCGGTTTCTTTCTTCGTTAGCTGCGTTGATTGGCTGCCAAATCGAAGTTCCAATCGTTCCGGGTAAAAGTGTAATCCATCTTGGATAAGCACCCTCTCTTCATTCTTTGCTGCATACTCTCCATATGCACGACGCACTTGACTTCTAATTTTGGCCATGACGATATCCGGGTGAAATGGCTTTGTAATAAAGTCATCTCCTCCATTTTCAATTGCCATCACTTGATCCATCTCACCAGTTCGAGCCGAAATGAAAATAACAGGACAGATGGAGGCTTGTCTAATTTGTCTGCACCAATAATACCCGTCATAGCTAGGCAGATTAATATCCAGCAACACCAAATCTGGCTGTGCATCTAGGAACGTAGCCAATATATTTTCAAAATCTGGTGCGATTATTACTTCATATCCGTATTTTTCAATATGAGAACATAAATGTTCCGCTATTTTTATGTCATCTTCTATGATCATAATTTTTTTCATACTTTATGCCCCCTGCTTCATTGATTCACTATCATCTTATCATTGAATCGCATTAGATTGTTGCTCCAGCGAAATCGGTTCTGTATATACGAAAAACAAAAAGGACCCTAACACTTTGTTAGAATCCCTTTGTAAAATAATCACCGCAGAAGCCATATCTCCCAAAATTAAGTACCACTCTGTCTGCCAGTATACTGCTTTTCAAATCGGTGCATAGCGAATAAGCTAACTCGCATCCATATCCAGCTGTAAAGCAGACAGAAAGCAAGGATACCAGCAGTCACCGACATGTTCAGCTCACCTGTTAATGACGGACCAAGAATAGGAAACTGAAACAGGTAAAGCAAAACAGCAATCCCCAGCGCCAATGTTAAAGCGCCCGCAGCCGTAACGAATAATCTCCTTTTTAACAGCTTAAATCCGATCCCTAACCCAATACCTAATATGCCCGTCGTAAATAAAAAGACTAGTACTTCTGTAGGCTGGATAACGAGCAGCAATAATGCTGTTAACACATAAGTAAGTAATCCCACCCTGATAGACATAATTGTTGCGAGAATAATGGGGCCGGTAGCTAACATGCTAAACACATAACCTATCCCGGAAAACAGACCTGCCGCTTGCAAAAGTGCTGCTATCACGCCTAATAAACTGCCAAAGACAAGTTTTAAGGTAGCTGAGTAATGGTCTGTTGTAATTCCATGATTTGCATGATAGACGCGCATTCCAATCGTTTTCATTCTCATTGCTATCGCCCCTTTCTATCTAAAATTTAATATCCAGCAATCAAAAATATTCCGAAAGGCTCTGACTTCATAGCTAGGACGATCATATATTTCTTTTGTACAAAATCGATATTGGAGCCATCTCCAGCATATATTCCTGCAGCACAATATGATGCATTTGCTTTTCATGGGTAACAGAAAAACCGATATCCACTATTTCTTTCATTCCGAGCGAATAACCGAGCTGTTCTACGACCGCAAATGCGCCCATAGCTTGCTGATTTAGTAACAGCAAATGATGCAGTCCCTGCCACGAACCAACAGCCCCGCCGAAAAGATCTTGGAAACCAAGTATGCCGACTTCCAGTTTTGCTGTAGCAGCAGCTACTACACTATCTGTTTTCTTATTATATTTTCTGTCAATGAAGGAAAATAGCTGTTTCACACCATGTGCGTGATGCTTATTCGCATCTGCGACCTTTTCTATTGCTTCCCGAATATGCGGTTCTTCTATTTTCGGAATCGCTTTTTGTAATTTTTCCATTAAGATAAATTGTGCTGTCGCTGTATGATCCAGCCAGCTTTCGACTTTGTCCAGCTGATCCGCTAAATAAACTTCATCTAATTCAATCAATGTGATTTGATTCAAGTAAATCCCCTCCCATCATTCTCTGCTTCATATCTTTGTCACTTTCCAAAGCACACCTGTATGGCCGTAAGCTTGCACAAGTCCTTCTGTTACCGGAGAATGTCCAAAATCAAGCACATACAAACTCTTTCCATCGGGATGAAACTTACAATCAACAGGGCGTTCCATTCCGCCTTTTGGACGATTGGAATCGTTAGGCTGTTTATTCCGCAAAAACACTTCTGACTTTCCTGTATGCACATTCACTCGGACAACCTGAAAACCATTATCTTTATCCTTTTCATGCGGAGAGTTCAGCGGCGCATAAGTGCCCCACTCTGTGACAAACAGCTCACCGCGGTATCCGAATGTATCTGAAGTAGAGAATTCCATCTTTGTCATGGCTGAATGCGGCTTTTCTAAATAAGCTGGAGGTCCAGCCCACTCTGGCAAGTTTTCAATCAACTGCTCAGCTGGTTTCCCCTTTTCCGGCTTTGCCCGTTCATCCCACACCGGTACACCGTCAGCTCTTAATTCAGGAAACCCATACCAATCTGGTTTCTTCACACTGCCATAAGGCTTTTTAGCATTTCGAATATGCCATACGCGATCCGGATCTCCCGCCACGCCACGCTCGCCTTTTTCCTCCAGACAATTGTCCGAAGCATATAACTCACCATCTTCGCTAAACGCGAGCCCATAAGGATTACGCAATCCCCAAGCTAACAGCTCCACATCACTGCCATCTGGCTTCGAACGCCATAATCCAGTTGTGCACCAAAGCTCACCCTTCAATTTCTCGCCCTTCTCAGCTGGGGTACCAAACGGTTTAAAAGCACCTGTTTCTGTTAAATAAGGGAACGGCATTAACGGGTCACGTGATGTCACATTATTTCCTGTTAACGTAATATCCTCCCCTGGCACATCATGGGCATGCGGATGTTTCGCCAGATCCACTGTAAAACCAGAAGGCAGGCAAACACCGTTCTGTGAAACAGACCCATTCGCAAAGTACATTAACCCATCCACCGGACTAAACACCGGACCGCCAGGCTCATGCCATCCGCCACTCGGAATATCTTCAATCAACACTTCTCTTTCTCTCGTTTCGACATTGTAGCGAACAATCCGCGCCAAATAGCCCCCCTTACAACTCACATAAATATAGCCATCCCGATACGTAACACCCCGTGGTCCACCTAACGTCTCCTCCGCAAAAACCTCTATATTACCCTCCGGATCCATTTTCAAGATTCTCGGAGGCAGTGCAGGCCGCGTCGGCCACGTACTGCCTCCTTCTAATATGTATAAAGAACCATCTTCTGCAAATCCCATACCGGTAGGAAACGACAAACCAGCTGCAACTACCTCAACCTTATATCCTTCCGGCACCCAAATATCATCCGGATCAATAAGCGGGCGTGCACTTATGGGCAGTTTAAGAATTCTTGTATCTATCTTTTTAGTAGAGAGATTTTTCAATGTTGTTGCCTCCTGCCAGCAAGTATTTTTGATTTCAGCTTCTCCAGATGTTGGTGTTTCTAACCGCGAGTAAAGAAAGAGGTCACCTAGTTGTCCCCGTAAAGTGTTCTTTTTACACAACCCTATCAGGGATTCGGCTATCATACCTTTGAATATATACAAAACAAGATTAGCAGCAAAAAAAAAGACCCTAACTTTACGTTAGAGTCCTAAGTAAACAGCTTAGATATGCTTCTTAGTGACAGCAATTAAGGCGTTACATTTATTTAACCTTAATTACAATTTTCCCTTTAGCGTGATGTGTCTCACTTAATTCATGTGCTTTTTGTAAATCTTCCACTGAAAATCCATATACACTGCCCACTTGAGGCTTCACTATTTCTTTCTCAAGTAATTCCCCTATTTCACCTAATTGTTTACCATTTGGCGTTAACCAATAAGAGCTTGCTGTTACTTGATGCTTTTCTGCTAATTCTTCATCCGGTTGTCCGGCAATCGTCACCAGTCTGCCGCCAGACTTTAATATTTGGAAGCTTTTATCTAGAATGTCTCCGCCCATTGTGTCAACAACTGCATCATAATCACTTAATTCTTCTTCAAACTGTTGTGTGCGGTAATCAATGAATTCATCTGCACCTAGCTCTTTGACATATGCTTCATTTTTTTCACTTGCAGTTGTAGCGACATACGCTCCCAAATGTTTTGCCATTTGAATGGCTAAGCTTCCTACACCGCCAGCACCTGCTTGGATAAGTACTTTATCTCCTTGCTTCACTTTTGTATTATCCACTAAACATTGCCAAGCGGTTAAGCCTGCTAGCGGAATAGAAGCAGCTTCTTCAAACGTCAGGTTGCTAGGCTTTTTCGCCAGCAATTCCTCATCCACAGTCGTAAATTCCGCATAAGTACCTTCTCGGGTTGTATCCGGTCGCGCAAAAACTTCATCCCCAACCTGATAATCCTTCACTTCATCCCCAACTTCTACGATTTTACCTGCAACATCCCAACCGAGGATAATGGGGAATGACCAGTCAAGCATCTGCTTCAAGTACCCTGCACGAAGCTTCCAATCAATCGGATTAATAGAAGTAGCATAAACCTCAACAAGTACTTGGTTTGCCTTTAATTCTGGTTTCGGCAGCTCTTGCTCTTTCAACACATCTTTACTGCCATATTCATTAATAATAATTGCACGCATCATTAGCACTCCCTTTTTACAAGATATATCTGCAAGATCTAGTATTAGTTGCTTCCTAAAAAGTCATTCCTTTTCTCAAAGCTTCCTAAAATCTAATTAAGTTTATCTATCCTGTATATATATTTAAATACAATTATTATTGTAGCTTTATACAACTCGAAATTAAACTAAAGTGCTTAAGGCGATAATTCAACATAAAAGCGGTCTCTTACATGTCAACCTCTGTATCTTCAATTGCATGTACAAATCATTTCTCCTTAAGAATGTGCGCCGCAAAAAATATGCTCTTCATACATTAAAATAATTGATGCTTAAAATAACTGGATTTTTGAATGTCTTTTATAATATAATGATGAAAACGTTTACAAATGTATTGATGGAGGGGAACAATATGATTACTTTTTTTGTAGCGATACTAGCATTGGTTGCTGCGTATTTCACGTATGGAAAGTACGTTGAGAAGGTATTTGGACCGAATGAACAACGACAGACACCAGCATATGCTAATAAGGACGGTGTCGATTATGTACCAATGAACAAACAGAAAAATGCATTAATCCAATTACTAAATATAGCCGGTACTGGTCCTATCTTTGGTCCCATTATGGGCGCATTGTACGGCCCTGCAGCATTCTTATGGATTGTACTTGGTTCAATCTTTGCTGGAGCAGTACATGATTACTTAACTGGCATGATCTCCATTCGTAATAGAGGTGCTCATATTCCGGAACTTGCCGGAAAGTTTCTAGGCAAAGTTTCCCGTCATTTAGTGAACGTTTTTGCTTTACTGCTTTTATTGCTGGTTGGTACCGTATTTGTTACAACACCAGCCTCACTATTGCATAATTTAATTGATGGCAGGGTTGCTTTAGTAGCTATTATTCTCGTTATCTTTGCTTATTATTTTTTATCTACTATTCTCCCAATTGATAAGATTATTGGGCGCGTCTATCCGTATTTTGGAGCTCTATTAATTATTGGTACAATCGCTGTAGGTGCCGCGTTATTAATTAAAGGCTATTCAATCCCTGAATTATCATTAACAAATATGCACCCGGCTAATTCACCCATATTTCCGATACTATTCTTAACAATTACTTGTGGTGCATTATCAGGATTTCACGCAACACAATCTCCACTTATCTCAAGAACAACACAAAATGAAAAACAAGGACGTTATATTTTTTACGGCATGATGATTGCCGAAGGTGTTATCGCAATGATATGGGCAGCCGCCGCAATGACAATCTTTGATGGACAAAGTCTGCAAGGGTTAATAAATGAGGGTACAGCTTCCCTGGTAGTTAGTGAAATCTCCATGACCTTACTAGGAGCGGTTGGCGGTACAATAGCCGTTCTTGGTGCAGTAGTGTTACCAATTACCTCTGGTGATACAGCGTTCCGAGCAGCACGAAATATTATTGCCGATTACATCAATATAAGCCAGACCAAAACAGCAAAACGGTTAGCGATTGCGATTCCGATGTTTGTAGTTTCCTACTGGTTAACAACCATTGATTTTAATCTCTTATGGCGCTATTTCTCATTTGCCAACCAAGGAACGGCAGCACTTGCTCTTTGGATCGGCACCATGTATCTGTTTGTGAAAAAGAAAAACTACTTCATCGCCTTACTTCCAGCGTTATTCATTACTGATATGGTGTTAACTTACATCCTTTACGATAGTAATCTCGGTTTTGGCTTATCCTATGGGACAGCACATACAGGAGGTATTATCATAACAGCCATCATCACTGCTCTGTTCTTCTGGAAAGGAAGCAAAAATAGAAAAGAAAACTTAGCTGTCGATATGGAAGTACTTCCTCTTCGTAAAGCTGAGAAAATCAATTAATTAAAAAGGAGTTAGGTGAGCGCATTCACCTAACTCCTTTTGTTCTTATAGGTAAGAGAGGATGCTTGTTTAGCAAACGCCTTAATAAATATTCTCAGACTAAAGTACTGCAGTTTGTTGAAGAATGCTATTGTTCACTTTATCTTTCTAATAAGATATTTATCAAAGGTTACCGACTAACTTTTAAAAGTAAAATAGTTTCACTTTCCTCTAACAACTCGCCTGTGTTTATGAATCCAAGTGATTCATAAAATCGAAGTGCCGAATAATTATCTGGTTCTGTTGAAAGACCAATATAATGACAGTCATCATTCTTATTAAGCATATCTATGACTTGCTGCATTGCCTCTTTCCCGTATCCTTTTCTTTGATAAGAGACATCAATCATAAATCTAGGAATCCAATGCTTCCTTTCTTCAATCTCGTCTGGATCATATTCCGTTATCACAAAACCTATAACTTCATCATCCAAATGTATGGCGTACGGTGTAAAATTGGAATGTACCTTAGACTCTGCAATAGAGTAGACATTAGGAGCAATTCGAGCAACTTGATCCTCTGCTAGCTTTAGGTTTAGACATGCATACATATTTTTTACAGTTAATTCCTGAATTGATATTTGAGCCATACACATTCTCCTCCAGATAATATTAACAGCTAAAATTTCTGAGTAAATAAACATGACGAATAGCTTAACGGTTTTACTTAAGCGGGACAAAACAGAAAAACGCAGGAAAATTCACAAGCTCAATCAAACAACGCTTTTATAATACAAATCTGCATTATTGCTACTACTTAATAAATCAAGAACTAACTATACAAAAGCACTTTCTAATGAATCAGCAGCAGCAGTTATAACAGCTCTTAAGTAAACCTATGCACCTAAATTTGATACTCCTGTAACTAGTAATGAAGAGGAGGATATTTACATCGTTCTATCAAGTGAATCCAAACTCATTCCTAAAATCTATGTTTATTATCTCCCGGAAATTACTTCGATAATTTATCTTCACTTTTTACATAGAATAATCCTCTTCAAAGTTCTTTACCCTAGTAAGAGAAACTGCTTGACCTGATACATAGTATACGTCCCATCTATATCTTTTAATAAATAATTGAACGCAAAAAAGACCCTAACTTAACGTTAGCGTCTTAATTTGACAGCTTTGGCATACTGTCTGATGATACCGGTGGCCGGGGTCGAACCGGCACTCCTTGCGGAACACGATTTTGAGTCGTGCGCGTCTGCCAATTCCGCCACACCGGCATATTGCAAATGCAATGGAGGCGGCAACCGGATTTGAACCGGTGGTCAAGGTGTTGCAGACCTTTGCCTTACCACTTGGCTATGCCGCCAATATTATGGAGCGAAAGACGGGATTCGAACCCGCGACCCCCACCTTGGCAAGGTGGTGTTCTACCACTGAACTACTTTCGCATAAGATATAGGCATAGGATTCCACTAGGAATCCTACCCTTTTTCTTGGCTATAGCCTAAAAGCTATATAGAGGGCGATCGATGGGGATTGAACCCACGAATGCCGGAGCCACAATCCGGTGCGTTAACCACTTCGCCACGACCGCCATAGAATTAAAATAAAATGGCAGGGGTAGTAGGAGTTGAACCCACATCGACGGTTTTGGAGACCGTTGTTCTACCATTGAACTATACCCCTATGGTGGAGGGAGTAGGACTCGAACCTACGAACCCGATGGGAGCGGATTTACAGTCCGCCGCGTTTGGCCAACTTCGCTATCCCTCCGATTAGAGTGGCTCGGGACGGAATCGAACCGCCGACACACGGATTTTCAGTCCGTTGCTCTACCGACTGAGCTACCGAGCCATACATAAGATATACATGTTGTATAAGTGGCGGTCCGGACGGGACTCGAACCCGCGACCTCCTGCGTGACAGGCAGGCATTCTAACCAACTGAACTACCGGACCACTTAATAGATTATCAATTTCACTAGCTAAGAAGCAAGTCGACGTAGAAAGTGAACTAATATGGTTGCACCTTTCAGGTACTCCCTTTAAAAGATAATATGGTTGCACTCTTCGAGTACTCCCCTTGTTCACTGCTAAGAAGCAAGCCGACGTAGAAAGTGAACTAATATGGTTGCGGGGGCAGGATTTGAACCTGCGACCTTCGGGTTATGAGCCCGACGAGCTACCCCTGCTCCACCCCGCGATAATAAAAGGTAATAGATATGAAGTTAAATTCATATGGTGGAGGATGACGGGCTCGAACCGCCGACCCTCTGCTTGTAAGGCAGATGCTCTCCCAGCTGAGCTAATCCTCCAGGATTGGTCTTGATAAAGTATAATGGTGACCCGTACGGGATTCGAACCCGTGTTACCGCCGTGAAAGGGCGGTGTCTTAACCGCTTGACCAACGGGCCATCTATGTAAGTCTTATGGCGGAGAGCGAGGGATTCGAACCCTCGAGACCGCGTTAACAGTCTACACGATTTCCAATCGTGCTCCTTCGGCCACTCGGACAGCTCTCCATGGCTCCACAGGCAGGATTCGAACCTGCGACCGATCGGTTAACAGCCGATAGCTCTACCACTGAGCTACTGTGGAATAATCAAGATTGCCTGGCAGCGTCCTACTCTCGCAGGGCGAACCCAACTACCATCGGCGCTGAAGAGCTTAACTGCTGTGTTCGGCATGGGAACAGGTGTGACCTCTTCGCTATTACCACCAGACAAATCAAGAATTCAATTGGATGAACCCTCAAAACTAGATAAGAAACTTCATGCTTTTACATCTCATGCGCTGCCAAGCACCGGAGTGCTTGGTCTTTGGCGTTGACTTACTAAGTTCTAGCTGCGTTGAGCTAGATCCAGCTACAGAAACCAGAAACTACGGCTTAAGCGATAAATCCCTGCGTGAAGAAATACACTTCACTCCGGGCTTTCTCACTTATTCCTCCGTTTCTAAACGGTTTCTTTCGCTTTTCGTTTTTAGTTAAGTCCTCGATCGATTAGTATTCGTCAGCTGCACGTGTCACCACGCTTCCACCTCGAACCTATCTACCTCATCGTCTCTGAGGGATCTTACTCATTTAAAATGATGGGAAGTCTCATCTTGAGGGGGGCTTCATGCTTAGATGCTTTCAGCACTTATCCCTTCCGCACGTAGCTACCCAGCTATGCTCCTGGCGGAACAACTGGTGCACCAGCGGTGCGTCCATCCCGGTCCTCTCGTACTAAGGACAGCTCCTCTCAAACTTCCAACGCCCACGACGGATAGGGACCGAACTGTCTCACGACGTTCTGAACCCAGCTCGCGTACCGCTTTAATGGGCGAACAGCCCAACCCTTGGGACCGACTACAGCCCCAGGATGCGATGAGCCGACATCGAGGTGCCAAACCTCCCCGTCGATGTGGACTCTTGGGGGAGATAAGCCTGTTATCCCCGGGGTAGCTTTTATCCGTTGAGCGACGGCCCTTCCATACGGCACCGCCGGATCACTAAGCCCGACTTTCGTCCCTGCTCGACTTGTAGGTCTCGCAGTCAAGCTCCCTTCTGCCTTTGCACGCTACGAATGATTTCCAACCATTCTGAGGGAACCTTTGGGCGCCTCCGTTACTCTTTGGGAGGCGACCGCCCCAGTCAAACTGCCCACCTGACACTGTCTCCGAACCGGATAACGGTTCTGGGTTAGAATGTCAATACAGCCAGGGTGGTATCCCACGGATGCCTCCACCGAAGCTAGCGCTCCGGTTTCTAAGGCTCCCACCTATCCTGTACAAGCTGTACCAACATTCCATATCAGGCTACAGTAAAGCTCCACGGGGTCTTTCCGTCCTGTCGCGGGTAATGCGCATCTTCACGCATAGTATAATTTCACCGGGTCTCTCGTTGAGACAGTGCCCAAGTCGTTGCACCTTTCGTGCGGGTCGGAACTTACCCGACAAGGAATTTCGCTACCTTAGGACCGTTATAGTTACGGCCGCCGTTTACTGGGGCTTCGGTTCACAGCTTCGGGACGAAGTCCCTAACCATTCCCCTTAACCTTCCAGCACCGGGCAGGTGTCAGCCCCTATACTTCGCCTTACGGCTTTGCAGAGACCTGTGTTTTTGCTAAACAGTCGCTTGGGCCTTTTCACTGCGGCTTCTCCTAAAAAGAAGCACCCCTTCTCCCGAAGTTACGGGGTCATTTTGCCGAGTTCCTTAACGAGAGTTCTCCCGATCATCTTCGGTTACTCACCGTGCCTACCTGTGTCGGTTTGCGGTACGGGCACCTATTTCCTCACTAGAGGCTTTTCTTGGCAGTGTGAAATCAGGAACTTCGGTACTAAATTTCCCTCCCCATAACCGCCTGGAATATTGTTGAGTGGATTTGCCTGCTCAACTTCCTCACGGCTTGGACGCGCATAACCAGCAGCGCGCTTTCCTTATCCTCCTGCGTCCCCCCATCGTTCAAGCGGATTTAGGTGGTACAGGAATATCAACCTGTTGTCCATCGCCTACGCCTTTCGGCCTCGGCTTAGGCCCCGACTAACCCTGAGCGGACGAGCCTTCCTCAGGAAACCTTGGGCTTTCGATGAAAGAGATTCTCACTCTTTTTTCGCTACTCATACCGGCATTCTCACTTCTAAGCGCTCCAGCCGTCCTCACGATCGACCTTCACCGCCCTTAGAACGCTCTCCTACCACTGACATCGTAGATGTCAATCCGCAGCTTCGGTGGTGTGTTTAGCCCCGGTATATTTTCGGCGCAGCGTCACTCGACCAGTGAGCTATTACGCACTCTTTAAATGATGGCTGCTTCTAAGCCAACATCCTGGTTGTCTAAGCAACGCCACATCCTTTTCCACTTAACACACACTTTGGGACCTTAGCTGGCGGTCTGGGCTGTTTCCCTTTCGACCATGAACCTTATCACCCATGGTCTGACTCCCAAAGTAGATTGATTGGCATTCGGAGTTTGACTGAATTCGGTAACCCGATGAGGGCCCCTAGTCCAATCAGTGCTCTACCTCCAACCATCATCCTTTGAGGCTAGCCCTAAAGCTATTTCGGAGAGAACCAGCTATCTCCGTGTTCGATTGGCATTTCACCCCTACCCACACCTCATCCCCGCACTTTTCAACGTGCGTGGGTTCGGGCCTCCAGTCAGTGTTACCTGACCTTCACCCTGGACATGGGTAGATCACACGGTTTCGGGTCTACGACCACCTACTATATCGCCCTATTCAGACTCGCTTTCGCTGCGGCTCCGTCTATACAACTTAACCTTGCAGGGGATCGTAACTCGCCGGTCCATTCTACAAAAGGTACGCCGTCACCCATTAACGGGCTTCGACTACTTGTAGGCACACGGTTTCAGGTTCTATTTCACTCCCCTTCCGGGGTGCTTTTCACCTTTCCCTCACGGTACTGGTTCACTATCGGTCACTAGGGAGTATTTAGCCTTGGGAGATGGTCCTCCCGGATTCCGACGGAATTTCACGTGTTCCGCCGTACTCAGGATACACTCCGGAGGAAACCACATTTCAAATACAGGGCTCTTACCTTCTATGGCGGGCCATTCCAAGCCGCTTCATTTACATGGTTTCTTTGTAACTCCAAAGGAGTGTCCTACAACCCCAGAAGGCAAGCCTTCTGGTTTGGGCTAATTCCGTTTCGCTCGCCGCTACTCAGGAAATCGATTTTTCTTTCTCTTCCTCCGGGTAATGAGATGTTTCAGTTCCCCGGGTCTGCCTCATATCACCTATGTATTCAGTGATACGTACTATCCAATAACGAATAGTGGGTTCCCCCATTCGGAAATCTCCGGATCAAAGCTTACTTACAGCTCCCCGAAGCATATCGGTGTTAGTCCCGTCCTTCATCGGCTCCTAGTGCCAAGGCATCCACCGTGCGCCCTTCTTCACTTAACTAATTAAACGCATGATGCTAAAAATTTGCGACAATAAAAATTGTCATTGCTTTAAAGTTTGATGTTCTGGCATGTTGTTTCTTATCTAGTTTTCAAGGTTCACAAGAGAGTTTGATCTCTCAAAACTGAACAAACAACCAATTACGATTTGTCTACTACGAAGTAGTAGTTCCAATTATCCTTAGAAAGGAGGTGATCCAGCCGCACCTTCCGATACGGCTACCTTGTTACGACTTCACCCCAATCATTGATCCCACCTTCGGCGGCTGGCTCCAAAAGGTTACCTCACCGACTTCGGGTGTTACCAACTCTCGTGGTGTGACGGGCGGTGTGTACAAGGCCCGGGAACGTATTCACCGCGGCATGCTGATCCGCGATTACTAGCGATTCCGGCTTCATGCAGGCGAGTTGCAGCCTGCAATCCGAACTGAGAATGGTTTTATGGGATTTGCTTAACCTCGCGGTCTTGCTGCCCTTTGTACCATCCATTGTAGCACGTGTGTAGCCCAGGTCATAAGGGGCATGATGATTTGACGTCATCCCCACCTTCCTCCGGTTTGTCACCGGCAGTCACTCTAGAGTGCCCAACTGAATGCTGGCAACTAGAATCAAGGGTTGCGCTCGTTGCGGGACTTAACCCAACATCTCACGACACGAGCTGACGACAACCATGCACCACCTGTCACGCTGTCCCCGAAGGGAATGCCTTGTCTCCAAGGTTGTCAGCGGATGTCAAGACCTGGTAAGGTTCTTCGCGTTGCTTCGAATTAAACCACATGCTCCACCGCTTGTGCGGGCCCCCGTCAATTCTTTTGAGTTTCAGCCTTGCGGCCGTACTCCCCAGGCGGAGTGCTTAATGCGTTAACTTCAGCACTAAGGGGCGGAAACCCCCTAACACCTAGCACTCATCGTTTACGGCGTGGACTACCAGGGTATCTAATCCTGTTTGCTCCCCACGCTTTCGCGCCTCAGCGTCAGTTACAGACCAGAGAGTCGCCTTCGCCACTGGTGTTCCTCCACATATCTACGCATTTCACCGCTACACGTGGAATTCCACTCTCCTCTTCTGCACTCAAGTTCCCCAGTTTCCAATGACCCTCCACAGTTAAGCTGTGGGCTTTCACATCAGACTTAAGAAACCGCCTACACGCCCTTTACGCCCAATAATTCCGGACAACGCTTGCCCCCTACGTATTACCGCGGCTGCTGGCACGTAGTTAGCCGGGGCTTTCTGGTCAGGTACCGTCAAGGTACGAGCAGTTACTCTCGTACTTGTTCTTCCCTGACAACAGAGCTTTACGACCCGAAGGCCTTCATCGCTCACGCGGCGTTGCTCCGTCAGACTTTCGTCCATTGCGGAAGATTCCCTACTGCTGCCTCCCGTAGGAGTCTGGGCCGTGTCTCAGTCCCAGTGTGGCCGATCACCCTCTCAGGTCGGCTATGCATCGTCGCCTTGGTGGGCCATTACCCCACCAACTAGCTAATGCACCGCGGGCCCATCTGTAAGTGACAGCCGAAACCGTCTTTCCATTTTCAATCAGGAGAAAGAAAATATTATCCGGTATTAGCCCCGGTTTCCCGGAGTTATCCCAGTCTTACAGGCAGGTTGCCCACGTGTTACTCACCCGTCCGCCGCTCATTCCACTAGAATCACCCCGAAGGGGTCATCTAGCTTCCTGCGCTCGACTTGCATGTATTAGGCACGCCGCCAGCGTTCGTCCTGAGCCAAGATCAAACTCTCCATGAAAGTGTGATACTTTGCTTCTTGCGCTGACGTTGATCTTATAAAAGACCATGTCGTTTAGTTCGTAATTGGTTGTTTTGTTCAGTTTTCAAAGATCAATTTTGTTCCGCCGCTCAATTGGCGACTAGAACATCATATCATGTTTCAACTTTCGTTGTCAACATGTTTTTTATTTTCTGTTTGTCAGCCGTTGATGCTCATCGGCGACGCATACAAATATAACACGCTGTTTTATCTATCGTCAACAGTTTTTTTGAGAAAACCATAAAACTAATTAATAACACGATAATATAGCTTTCCCAACTTATCACAGCAGTATGCTAGAAACAACGTGATACAAGCTTTCTTTCTCACTAGGGCAGCCTTTAGAAAACAAAAGCTGCCCACTTATCCAGTTATCATTATTCTTTGATTTGGTACTCTCGATGATAAATTGCTTTTCCTTTTGTCTCAGTCAGCACCGCTTCAATAATCTCTTTTTCCTCTAAATAGTTAAGTAGCGCACTCAAATCAGCAGCATATGCTTCCACTTCCGGCCGGTTCTTCAGTTCGCCAAAAGTCCAAGCTTCTTCCTTCACACGCATAACGCTCAGCAAATGATGCGCGGCGGAGTGTGACCTGGCATTGATAGCGACATTAACAGCGAGCAGCATCAGCTGCACACGCTGATCCGTTTCTTCATTGCTTTGAATAAATTCTTCGCAAAGCTTATATACTTCCGAATCTATTCTACGCACTTGATTCCAAACGGTTACTTCCGGATGATGTCCTTTTTCAATAATCGAAAGCCGTGCTAAATAATGCAAACATCTGACCATCCTTGTATAAGCATCTAAGAATTGTCCGCTGTCATGAAGATCTTTTGTTTCTGCATAAGCACGAATCAGCTTCGCAAACTCGATTGTCATCTTCAGCTTCCGCTTCTCATAAGGAAAGCTTGCCAGCTCATGTTTTAAGTTATCGATATATTCATTCCGATCGAAGACGACCTTTCCCTCGAAGATCCATTCAACAGCACGTCTATATGTACTTGTATCGATCCAGTACTGAAGCAGCGACTCTTCGACAATGTGCATCGCAGCAATTCTTCCTTCATAACTGTAATGCTTCGTATACCATGGTTCCTTAGCATCTTTTACAATGATAAGCAGGATCATATCAAAGTTATCGGTTGTCGGGCTATTGGGGCGCGTTTTCTCTACTAAGATTATTCCAAGTGTATTCGGCATACTTGCACGTTCTTGATATATTGGTCGAAGAATGTTCTCCAAGGCAAATCCCTCCGCTGCTGTTTTCTATATATTTTAGTAATAATTCAACATACTTCTTCAAATTCCCTTTTAAAAGGACAAAAAGAAAAACCTTCATCACGAAAAAGTGACAAAGGCTTTTCTATCTATAGAAGAAATCCGCTGAGGTTAATGCTTGGTTGTTTGCTGACAATCCGGGCACGTACCATACAGTTCCAAACGGTGATGCGTTACATCAAAGTTTGTCACCTGGGCAGCGAGTTTCTCTACTTCATAAAGGCTTGGATAATGGAAGTCGACGATTTTGCCACACTGATCACAAATCAAGTGATAATGTTCTTCCGTATCACAGTCGAATCGGCTGGAAGAATCTCCATATGTTAATTCTCGCACCAGACCGTTCTCACGAAATACGCGAAGGTTATTATAAACCGTCGCCACGCTCATATTCGGAAACTTATCCTCCAGCGCTCGATAGATATCATCAGCGGTAGGATGGATCTTGGAATTCAGCAAGAACTCAAGCACCGCATGACGCTGTGGTGTAATTCTGACGCCGGATTCTTTTAGTCGCTCCACTGCTGCTTGTAATCTCTGTTCAGACACCGTCATGCACCTCGCTTTCACTTGTAGATAATACATTATTTCTAAACGATGACTATTATTAGATTATACTTCTTCTAAATTGTAATGCCGTCTCCCTTATCTTGTCAATAAAAAAACCATAGCTGTATCAAATATCCGGTACAAGCAGCACCTCTTCTGTCTCATGCAGAAGATTAGCATACCTAGCCGCTGTGAAAAGATAATCCGATAAACGGTTAACAAAACGAAGGACTTCTTCCGTGCGTGCTTCTGTTTCCATAGACACAATTAACCGTTCTGCTCGCCTTACAATTGTTCTTGCCTGGTGCAGTGCAGCAGCACTTGGACAGCCGCCTGGCAGAATGAATTGCTTCAATGCTGGCAGTTCGGCCGCCCACTGATCGACTTCTTTTTCCAGCATCTCGGTATGCTTAGGCGCTAACTTCCAATGTACTTCTTTATCAGCTGGTGTTGCCAGTTCACTGCCGGCATGAAACAGCAATGTCTGCACACGCTGCAAGGATTTTATAAATGATTCGCTTTCTGCGGTCAGCAGACTGACTGCTGTACCGATTGCCGCATTCGCTTCATCTAAGGTACCATATGCTTCTACCCGAGGATGATTTTTAGGAACACGTGCGCCATAGATAAGAGATGTATCTCCCTTATCGCCTGTTTTTGTGTAGATTTTCATTAGTATCCTCTGTTCAAATCAATTTTATTTATATATTGCTTTTCCTTTGCGTCTTCGGTATAGAGACCTAAATTTTGCTCAAAGATATTCATTGCTCGTTCCATATAATGAGGAGATTGACCTGCCATATGCGGAGTCAGGATAACACGAGGGTGATCCCAGAATGGATGGCCCTCCGGAAGCGGCTCTTCCTCAAACACATCTAGTACGGCTGCTTTTATTTTGCCTTGATTCAAAGCGTCAAGCAACACATCGGTCGCTACTGCGTCTCCGCGACCCATATTCAGGAATACTGCGTGCTTTGGCATTTGATCAAAGTGTTCTTTCTTATAGAAGTACTTCGTTTCCTTTGTACTTGGAAGAATAGAAATTAAGTAGTCTGCATGCGGCAATACTGATTCAACCTCAGTCTGTTTATACACTTCATCAAAATGCTCTTTTGAGGAGCCGCTGCGGCTCACGCCAATTGTATGCATACGAAAGGCCTTGCCTAAGCGCGCAACTTCCTGTCCAATTGCACCAGCTCCAACTACCACGAGTCTTTTTGCGGTAATTTCATCAATCTTCAGCTCTTTATCCCATACATGTTCTTCCTGCTTTTTCAGATAGTCACGCTCTTTACGGGCTACTGCTAAAATAGAAGAAATCGCGTATTCAGCCATTTGTATACGGTGTATGCCATTGGCGTTCGTCAGCATGATACCTTTTTCACGCATCAATTCAAGCGGCAGGGTATCGACTCCAGCAGAAATGACATGAACCCATTTGAGCTTATCTGCTGTGCGAATGGAATCTTCGTCCGCTCCTCTTCCGCCGGTTACTAGTATCTCTGCTTTCTTGATTAGCTCAGCCACTTCGTCTTTTTCTGTACTGTAATGGAATGTTACACTTGGATAAGAAGTCTCAAAATGCCACTTCATCTGCTGATCTACTCTCAACGCTACAAGAACTTGCATATGTATCCCCTCCAAAAGTGTTGTTGTCTTTCTTCTACTATACCTCTTTTCCTTTCTGTACGAAAAGCATCATCCCTTCATAAAAAAAGCTCAGACGATAAACGTCTGAGCAACTATCATGTAGGGGAGGTTTCGTACTGTACTTTATGCACAGCAAGAGGCCCTGGTATAAGCACTTGTCACGGATTGAGACCTTTCAGTTCATTAAGAACGAATATTCCGTCTTTTCTGATGAGAACATCATCAAAATAAATCTCCCCGCCGCCATATTCCGGACGCTGGATAAGCACCAAATCCCAATGAACAGAAGAGCTGTTGCCATTTTCCGTTTCATCATAACTATCACCTGGTGTAAAATGCAGGCTTCCAGCAATTTTCTCATCAAATAGAATGTTACCCATCGGCTCCTTGATTGCAGGATTTAACCCTAAAGCAAACTCGCCAATGTAACGCGCACCTTCATCTGTATCTAACACTTCATGCAGTTTAGTTGTTTGATTAGATGTTGCTTCTATGATTTTTCCATCCTTAAAAGTAAAAGATACTTGCTGGTGGACAACCCCTTGATAAGGACTCGGCGTATTATATGTAATCTTGCCATTCACACTGTTTTTGACAGGAGCCGTATATACTTCTCCATCCGGCACATTATGCGATCCCGCACAGATAACAGCAGGAATATCTTTTATAGAGAAACTTAAATCTGTTCCTGGGCTGACAATTCGCACTTTGTCTGTTCTTTCCATCAATTCCTTTAAAGGCTGCTGCGCCCGATGCATTGCGTCATAATCGACCGCGCTTACATCAAGCACGTAGTCATAAAACGCGTCGAAGTTCATTTTTGCCTTTTGTGCCGCG
This sequence comes from Terribacillus sp. DMT04, assembly GCF_019056395.1. NCBI lineage: Bacteria > Bacillati > Bacillota > Bacilli > Caryophanales > Bacillaceae > Terribacillus > Terribacillus sp. DMT04. The sequence continues at coordinate 886,244 of NZ_CP077639.1, read as the reverse complement.
CCTGGCGTTGGATACTCAAATAGCACCCACTTCTGATTTTCATACAGATAATCATCTGATGCCTTCATCAATTCTCCCCTCTTGACGAACTGTTCGTTCCGGATACTTGCATATTCAGAATCATTTGCTTCGCCTCGGATGACAAGTAGTGCATCGGTATCCTTGAACTGCTCCAAATCCCATTTGTTTGTTAAGCGAAACTGCTCGTCAGGAGCATGCTCCATTATAATACGAGTTGTTTCTTCGTCATCCCAATATAAAAACGGAACAGCTCCAAGCGTGTATACTTCTTTCAAGATTTCCTTTACGAGCGGTTTACTCGACGGTACAGCATTAATAATCACTTTCTCTTTTTCTTCAAGCTTTAAACTATGCGATAACAGCAGCTTAGCCAGCTTATTTAAACGCGGATCTTTCATAGCATTCCCTCCTTTATTTTCCACCATAACAAAAAAGCGATCCAACGTATCTACATCGGATCGCCATTTTCTTATTGTAAGTTATCTCGGATAAACGCGAGTGCTTCTTCTGTATGACCATCGACTTTTACTTTCCGGAATTCCTTCTGCAGGTTTCCTTCTTTATCAATAATAAAAGTAGATCGTTCAATGCCGTAATATTCTTTGCCGAAGTTCTTTTTCAGTTTCCAGCATTCATAATCCTCTGCCACAGTATGTTCCACGTCTGCAAGTAATAGGAATGGCAAGTCAAATTTATTAATGAACTTCTCATGACTTTCAATCGGGTCTGGGCTGACGCCGATGATGATTGCATTCAGATCAGTAAATTTCTCATGATTGTCACGGAAACTGCATGCTTCCGTTGTACAGCCTGGTGTGTTGTCTTTCGGGTAGAAGTAAAGCACAATGTTTTTGCCTTTGAAGTCCTGCAGCGAAACAATATCGCCATTTGTTGCTGGCAGTGTAAAGCTTGGAGCTGCTTTGCCGATTTCTGTTGTCATGGATAGGCCTCCTTTAATCTGTATATATCTTAGCGTATCCGATTTAGAACGGGAGCACAACTATTCTCCATCACCCTTCATCCGCTGGCGAACGACCGTATGCTGCCATACTTTCAGCACAAGACCTGAAGGAAGCAAGTAGCCAATCAAAGCTTCAATTAATGCGAGTAAACGACCGACCCCAACAGGCAGGATATCCCCGTAGCCGACGGTGAGCAGCGTGACACCGCTGAAATAAATCGAATGCAGCAAGGACCCTGCCAGTGAAGAGTCAATCAAGTCGCCGCCTTCTGCCAAAACTATGCCCTCAATGGATAGCATAAAATAGATTAAACCGAAAGCCAGCATCACACTGATATAGAGAAACAATAAGGATAAGAACAAATCTATGGAAAACATTGAAGAGGCTTTTACTTCATGTTTAAAAAAGGAATACATGCAGCCAATCAAGGCAATGAATATAAAAATCACCAGTACAAATACCATGTTCATCCCTCCGCACTAACAGTTTACGAGCAGCCTGTCCATACTATGTGCAGCAAGCTGCTTTTTTCGAAGCTTTCTATCGCGTATGCTATACTAAAATAGAGAAAGATACGGAGGTTTTCCTATATGAATAAAACAAAATCAGAACAATTACATAAAGAAGCGCTCGAGCATATTGTGGGCGGCGTTAACTCTCCTTCCCGCTCGTTTAAAGCGGTAGGCGGCGGCTCACCAGTTTATATGGAAAAAGCCGAAGGTGCTTATTTCTGGGATGTTGATGGCAATAAATATATTGATTACTTGGCTGCGTACGGTCCAATTATTACAGGGCATGCGCACCCGCACATCACAGAAGCCATTACCAAAGCCGCACAAAACGGTGTGCTTTATGGAACGCCGACACGTCTGGAGAACCAATTTGCCCAAATGCTGAAGGAAGCAATCCCTTCCTTGCACAAAGTCCGTTTCACGAACTCTGGAACAGAATCCGTTATGACAACAATCCGTGTGGCACGTGCTTACACTGGACGCAACAAGCTGATCAAGTTTGCCGGTTGTTATCACGGCCATTCTGATCCTGTACTTGTGGAAGCAGGCTCGGGTCCCTCCACATTAGGCACGCCTGATTCTGCTGGTGTTCCTGCATCCATTGCAGCTGACATGATTACGGTGCCTTTCAATGATCCAGAAGCATTGCATGATGCTTTAGAAAAATGGGGCGATGAGATTGCCGGTGTGCTTGTAGAACCAATTGTCGGCAACTTCGGGATTGTTACACCGGAACCTGGATTTCTTGAAAAAGTAAATGAGTACGCCCATGCAAAAGGCGCTCTCGTTATTTACGACGAAGTTATTACAGCTTTCCGCTTTACTTATGGCAGTGCACAGCAGCTGCTTGGCGTTGAGCCGGACCTTACGGCAATGGGGAAAGTTATCGGCGGTGGTTTGCCAATCGGTGCCTACGGTGGTAAAAAAGAAATCATGGAGCAAGTTGCACCACTAGGCCCCGCTTATCAGGCAGGTACGATGGCCGGAAACCCAGCATCTATGGCGGCGGGAATTGCGTGCTTGGAAGTACTGCAGCAGCCAGGTGTTTATGATCGCTTTGAAGAGCTTGGCGCGAAACTGGAGGCTGGCATTAAACAGCATGCTGCTGAAGCTGGCGTCACGATTACAGTTAACCGCCTGAAAGGTGCGCTTACTGTTTACTTTACAGACGAGAAAATCACGAACTATGCACAAGCATCCAATTCGGATGGCGAGAAATTCGCTCAGTTCTTCCAGCTCATGCTAGAACAAGGCATCAACCTTGCACCTTCTAAGTATGAGGCATGGTTCCTTACGACAGCACATACAGAAGAAGATATCGAACAAACATTAAAAGCTGTAAAAACAAGCTTTGAGCAAATGAAATAAGGGTATTCTAAAAGGCATCAGCACTTTCGCTGATGCCTTTTAGTATGAAATAATTCTGCAGTTAATACTTTATTATCTAGGAGCATTCGTGTAACATCATATAGAATAGTCTTTCATAGAAAGATCGGAGGATCCGAGCATGAAACTTGGAGCCAGAATGTTAAAAACTGGCGTGGCAATTACACTGGCTTTATATGCAGCAACTTTACTTAACTTGACGCCGGTATTTGCTGCTATCGGTGCTGCTTTTTCAATGCGGCAGTCTGTTTATCAATCTTATATTGGACTCATGGATCAAGTAAAAGGGAATATCGTCGGGCTCGTTGTCGCTGTTACGATGTTCTACACATTCGGTACGGAGCCTATTATTATAGGTGTATCGGCCATCTTAACAATTGGACTTTGTGTAAGTTTGAAGATAAAGGAAAGTGTCATCGCAATTGTTTCACTCGTTGCAGTGATGGAGAATAACAGCGGAATAGATTTCCTTCCTTTCGCTATGCTCCGTTTCTCGACATTGACACTAGGGATTCTGTCCGCCTTCTTCGTGAATTTAGTATTTCTGCCGCCTAAATATGAAGTGGTATTACTACAGAAGATCGATCAATTCAGTACAGAGATTCTGCAATGGCTGCGCGTCGCGACACGCAGCTGGTCTGATCAGCCCGCTTTAAAGGACGAAATCGCAAGAATACAAGCAGAGATTGGCAAGATTGATGATATCTATACCCGCTTCCAAGAAGAACGCACATACACGAAAAAGCAAAAACTCGTGAAAGCGCGTAAGTTAGTCGTCATTCGCCAAATGATTACGACCTTGAAACAATCACATGGAATCCTGGAAGAAGTCTATAATCTTGGCGATAAGATGAATGATCTGCCAACACGCTCCAGTGATACATTTGTAGAAGAACTCGACAAAGCCATTATGTCTCACGAGAAACTAATCTTATGTGCAATGGGACGAATCAAGCTGCAGCAAGATGAAAGCACTTTAAGAGAAACGCTTGATCCCGACATTCCAGCGCTTGTTGATCTGTTAATCCATGTATTCGAAAACAAAGAGAACGAAGAGAAAATGCTCTTCCTTCCGCTTTCTTCTCGATTGATGGAATACCATCGAGAGCTTGACCACTTAAAACGACTGCTGAACAGTTACCTGCAGTATCATAATGAAGATTCTACGGTAGTCATGCCTAAGGAATAGCAATTGATACATCACTCTTATCGGGTGGTGTATTTTTTGTTGTCTTCCTAATACGATTTGTTTTGTTCTCCCCTATACCATTTCAGAGCTTTTTCTTCTATTTCTCTTACAAACCGTTCCTTCCCCCTACTATATGCATGCGCATTATACGGGAATTGTTGAGCCAATTCTTCCTTTAATTATATAAAAAATTTGCAGAGAAAAATCCAACTCCATTTGTACAAAAAAAGATAGATGAAACAGGTCTCCCTGTTCATCTATCCTTTTTCTGTCGTTAATGTAGAATGATCATCCAGATGTTGAATTTGATACAAATTGAAATAGTTCCCTTGCAGTGCCATTAAGTCGACGTGCGAGCCTTGCTCGACAATTTCACCGTTTTGCACGACAACGATGCGGTCTGCATGTGTGATGGTAGCCAATCGGTGGGCAACGATAAAGGTTGTCCGGTCGGATGCGAGTTTTTCTAATGCTTCTTGAATCAAGTGCTCACTTTCCAAGTCTAGCGCGGAAGTAGCTTCGTCCAAAATGAGAATCGGCGGATTCTTCAAGAATATGCGGGCGATAGCAATACGCTGCTTTTGACCGCCAGATAGTTTCACCCCGCGTTCTCCGACGAGTGTGTTGTATCCTTCTGAGAGATTTTCGATAAACTCATGAGCATTCGCTGCTTTAGCAGCCGCTACCACTTCTTCATGGCTCGCTTCCGGTCTGCCAAGCTTGATGTTCATTTCGACTGATTCACTGAACAGAATATTATCCTGCAGCACCATGCCGATTTTATCGCGCAAAGAACGAGACTGCACATCGCGGATATCCGTACCATCGATTGTAATTCTACCGCTCGTCACTTCATAAAAGCGCGGAATCAAGCTGACAATCGTTGACTTACCGCCTCCGCTCATCCCGACAAAGGCTACTGTTTCTCCTCGCTTTACATCTAGTGAGATATCTTTGAGCACAAGCTCTTCATGCTCGCCATATTGGAACGATACATTCTCTATTGATACATCCCCAGCCACATGCTTCAATTCTGGAGCATTTGGTTTGTCCTCAATATCGTATTTCTCATCGATAAACTCAAATACACGATCCATTGAAGCAACTGCTTGCGTAAGTGTGGTGGAAGAGTTAGCCAGCCGGCGGAGCGGACTGTACACACGATCCATAAAACCAGCAAAAGCAACCATGGTTCCTAACGTTAAATTACCATGTATCACTTCATACGCTGCATAGGCAATAACGATGAGCGGTGCTAAATCGGTGATTGTGTTAATAACAGCAAAGGTCTTCGCGTTCCAAGACGTATGCTGAATGGCGCTATCTAGGAAGTTACGGTTTTGTGTGTCAAATTGACGTTGTTCGTAATCCTCCAGCGCAAAACTTCTTGTGACCGGTATGCCTTGAACCCGTTCATGTAAATGGCCCTGCACTTCAGCTAATGCTTGTGATCGTTTCCGCGTCAGACTGCGAAGGCGCTCATAAAAGTACTTGATCGCCACCCCATATACTGGAAACAGGACAATCGCGACAAGTGTAAGCGACACGTCCATCGTAAACATAATAGCAACTGCAATAATGATGGTGGCCAAATCAAGCCAAACGTTCATCAAACCTGTCATAATGAAGTTCTTCGTCTGTTCGACATCATTAATGACCCGGGAAATAATTTCCCCTGTTTTTGTTTGCGAGTAATAGCGCAAACTTAAGCGCTGTATATGATCAAACAGTTTATTCCGAATATCATAAAGCACCCGGTTTCCTGTCCATTGCGCTAAGTATTGACGGTAATACTCAATTGGCGGTCGCAAGACGAGGAAGACAATCAAGGATCCGCCAACAATCCAGAAGAGCCGCTGTACTTTATCTTCCATCGCTAAATCTGCATTCACGATATGATCGACAACGTACCCTAAAATTAACGGAATCAGTAAAGGTATAGCAAATTTTACTATACCAATTAAAATCGTAAAAATGATTTTCCATTTGTACGGCTTCACAAAATGTAAATAACGTTTTGTACTGCTCAAACGTATCACCTCTCTGTTGTATACAACGACAAATCCCTGCCGAGGCTGGCAAGGATTTGCAGCTTACTTTATTTATCTGTAGGTTAGGAACAGCTCATACCAGGTATCAATAAAATCTGGGGAAAATGGACCTTTTCCTTGCCGGATCCAGCTAATCAGGATATCCACCTGATTCCACAAAATCCGTTCTATCTCGGGCGGATAGTTCATTTGGCGCTTATGAATATTAAACTCGTCCTCATCAAGCAGCGTAAAAGTCATATCGGGATATATCTTAATATCCAAATCGTAATCAATATACTTCAGCGCCTCCCCATCGTATACATACGGGGAACTAATATTACAATAATAATAAATGCCATCTGTGCGCAGCATACCGATAATATTGAACCAGTACTTCGCATGGAAATAGACAATGGCTGGTTCACGCGTTATCCATGTCCGTCCGTCACTCTCCGTTACCATTGTCCGATCATTGGCACCGATCAAGATCTCTGCCGTACTCTTCAATACTGTGCTGCTTTCCCATACCCGATGGAGCTGGCCATTATGCTTATAGCTCTGTATCTGAATTTTCGTACCTGTCTCTGGGCCAGCCATGCGAATCTTCCTTCCTTGATTATTTTCCTATATGTATGATCATTTCTTTTATTATAAAGATATTTCAGACACAATGGAAATGAAACACGCTGGCTGCCATCATATTATGACTAAAATAGCCCCCCAGCGTGCGCTGAGGGGCTGCATTTACTTATACGAAAATAACAATTCAAACAACATTCGCCTTACTTACGAGACTGCTGGTTCTGCTGCTGTACTTGCTGTACATCAGTTTCAGAAGCGAATTCAGTTCCGAACTGCTGGCTGCTGGAAGCGCCAGTTGCTTTCTGACGAGACTGCTGGTTCTGCTGTTGAACCTGCTGTACGTCTGTTTCAGAAGCAAATTCAGTTCCGAATTGCTGGCTGCTGGAAGCGCCAGCTGCTTTCTGACGAGACTGCTGGTTTTGCTGAGTAACGTGGTTTACTTCAGTACCAGATTGTGTCTTCTTGTTCAATGTTATCACCTCCGCCACATTACTTTCTCCCGAATGTGACGTTGTTATCCAAGAAATATAAAAAAGTATCTGGTTTATTCTGGAATGATAATTTGCTGGAGAATTTTCTGGTGCGGTACCGGAAAAGGATAATTTGCCGTGTCTTCAAGAGAAATAAACTGCCCCTTGTCTGGTACTTCTCCATGATTTACTGTTGTTGCACGAAGCACAATCACTTCCCAAATGATGTGCGAGAAAACATGCCGGACCGGCGATAATGTTTCTTCTAACTTAATCTCCACACCGTACTCCAGTTGGAACCAATAAGCCAGCTGCTCTATTGTCACTTCGGTCGCATCAGCCATTGGAAACTGCCATAAACTTGCCAGTAAGCCTTCCTCCGGTCTTTGCTCAATGAGCAGCTCTCCTTTTTCATTTTCCACGATTACAGACAAGTAAGGCATGGTTCGCTGCTTCTTGCCTTTTGATTTGATCGGTAACTCTTCCTGAATCCCTTGCTTGAAAGCAGCACAATGCTCTTGGACAGGACATAGCATACAAGCTGGTTTTTTCGGTGTACAAATTAAAGCGCCGAGCTCCATGAGTCCTTGGTTGAAGGATGAAGGGTCTTCCTGCGATATCGTTTTCTCTACTGCTGCTTCGAAAATTTTTCTCGTCTTTGGTTTGGCAATGTCTTCTGTGATAAATAATATTCTGGACAGAACGCGCATTACATTACCATCAACTGCTGGCTGCGGAATGCCGTAAGCGATACTGAGAATCGCACCTTTTGTGTAAGGGCCCACTCCTTTCAGCTTTCCTAGCTCTTCGGCATCAGCAGGTACTTGTCCCTCATATACTGTCGCCACTTCCCGTACAGCGTTTTGGAGATTACGTGCTCGGGAATAGTAACCTAAGCCTTCCCACGCTTTTAGAACATCTTGCTCGTCTGCATCCGCTAATGCCTGGATGGTTGGGAAACGTTCCATAAAACGGTGGTAAAATGGAATCACCGTATCTACCTTGGTCTGCTGAAGCATAATTTCGGAAACCCAAACCCGGTACGGATCTTGATTTTCACGCCATGGCAGTTCGCGTTTTTCTTGCTGAAACCAATTAATTAAGTCATCTTGAAATAAATCAATCGAAAATTGCTGAAACTTATTATATAAATCGTCTATTTCCAAATTCATTCACGCTCCGTGTTACAATATAATTAATATGGGTGGTTTGGTTTGATCAGAAGGAGGACTCAACAGATGGACACTGGTACCCATATCGTCATGGGGGTAGCCCTAGGAGGGCTTGCCACACTCGATCCTGCTGTTCACCAAGATCCTGTCTTGTTCAACGCTGTACTTGCAGGCACAATCCTTGGTTCACAGGCACCAGACTTTGATACAGTACTGAAATTACGGAACAACGCTTCTTATTTACGAAACCACCGGGGAATTACCCATTCCATTCCTGCCGTCATTTTGTGGGGATTGGCAATATCACTTCTTTTGTACCTGTTAATACCAGATATCAGCTTCCTGCACCTATGGTTATGGACTGGCGGCGCAGTCGTACTGCACGTTTTCGTTGATGTATTCAATGCATACGGCACACAGGCTTACCGGCCATTTACCCGGCGCTGGGTAGCCTATGGCTTTATTAACACATTCGATCCGTTTATCTTTGCGATGCATGTAGTCGGCATTGTCTTATGGCTTATCGGTTTCGAACCTGGTATCACTTTCCTCGTCATTTATGGTATCCTTGCGCTTTATTATGTGAAACGTTACATGGATAAACGCAGGATTATCAAACAAGTAAGGGAAAAAATACCCGATGCTCAAATCATTGCCACTTCTCCAACAATGAAACAAGGATACTGGCGTGTTGCTATCACTGCCCCTGATCGATTCTGTGTTGGGAAGGTAGAAAATTGGCAGCTGCGCCTTATTGATGAATTCGAACGAAAACCATTACCAGATAACGAGCTAATGGAAGTAGCTAGAGAAGACAAAAATATCTCCGCATTTCTCAGCTTCTCTCCCGTATTTACTTGGGAAGTGAATCTGTATGATGATTTTACTGAATTGCGGCTGATTGACTTGCGCTATCATAATAGTGCGCAGCATTATCCATTTAAAGCTGTCGTGCAGATTAATGATAATCATGAAGTTATGAGCTCGTATACAGGATGGATTTTCTCCGAGCAAAAACTGCAGCGCAAGCTGTTTACAGATGACAATCCTTCCGCATTATAAAACCTGGAGAATTTTTTCTCCAGGTTTTATTATTGTTTTCGCTGTATAAACAAATAGTGATATTTCGGGTTTCGTTCCAGGAACTCATCTAATCGTTGTCCATAATGCTGAATCCACTGCCGAACAATAGACTCTGTCATCTCTTGCCCTTGATATTTACGTCCCGCTTTTGCACGTGTTGCCTCAAAATCTTCCCATAATATCTCTACCCAAGTACGGGCCTCATCCATTGTCAGCCGCTCATTTTGCTGCTGGAGCAACTCGGCAAGCTCTTGAAATTTTGTTTCCATCATTTTTTCTTCCTTTCCAGCATAAACCCAACATAAAGATTAATAAAAGCGCGCAAGCTAGTAGTATTGCGGGACACCCAAATTGTTTGAGGAGGCAGATAGCATGTCCAAGTTTGATCGTTTTTCCAAGTATGGCACCATTAATTCCATTATTCAATCCCCTCGCTCATCCGCGAAGCATGCGAATAATCAGGTGAACGGGGAAACACGTCGAACACAAACCGATATGATCGTCGCTACTCAATCAACGAAGAATAACCGCAAATAAAAGCTGCCTCGGCTCTTGTGAGCCGAGGTGCTTACATCGTTACCTTGCCTAACACACTTATTGGCAGGGCTTCCAGCTCTTGACCTGCTTCACTGCCTTGTCTGCGATAACCCCAAGCAAAGACACCATTCATATAATCAATAGTAAAGACATGTGAGCGATCGCCTTTGATTTCATACGTAGCACCAGCTTTAAAGTCATGCGGATTCAATGTGTAAGCTTTTGCCATCTGACGCTTGCGCTCCAAAATCTGATATTCACTGAAATTGCCCATTTGCTCAGCCTTTTGCTGCTGAATCTTCAGCTGTTTCATTTCATCTTTTAATTGCTCTATTGTCAAATCACTATAGCGTAATTGCATCCTTTGCACCTGCTTTCCCTCAGTAAAGATCTTGTTCCTTTGCTTCTTCCAGATATCTCTGTATCAAATCCATTGAGAAGCCTTTCCGGTACAGTCCCATCTTTATTTTCTGCACCAGCTCATAGCCTTCTGCTTTTTGTACATACTTACGCACCAGCTTGTCTCCTTGATAGCGGACAGCGTCCAGTTCGGCATCAACATCTGGTTCTGCTTCTGACAGCGCCTGGGAAACAGCTTCTTTTGCTGCAGAAGATGTGAATCCTTTTGAGAGTAGCTGCTGCTGCGCAAGCTGACGCTTTTCTTGTTGGGATTTTTTTGACTTGGACTGCAGCTTAGTGTTTGCCAGCTTAACAGCTTTTTCGAGTTCTTTTTCAAAACTATAAAAGGTCATGGCATCATCCGCAATTTTACCGGCAATGCCTTTTTCCTGCAGTTCTTTGCGAATTACAAGCGGCCCTTTGCTCGTTGTATTTACTTTTGTCCGGACAAAGGCACCAGCGAAAGCAGCATCATCCGTATACCCCTGTTCTTCAAGTCTTCGCAAAGCTTCCTCCACATGGTCAGGATGCTGCTCTTTTTTTAGCAAATATGTCTTTATTTCTTTTTTCGAACGCATACGGTAGCTTAAATATTGTAGTGCCAGGGTAAAGCACTTATGAGCAGCATCTTTTTCAATGAGAGATTGAAGTGCTTCTTCGGACATTTCTTTCCCTTTCGCAATTCCGCTGCGTATGAGAAGGTCTTCATCTAGACCAAAGCCGAATTTCTCGCCCTTACCATCATCAAGGAAAATGTTATAGCGGCCAATGTTATTTTTCTGGGTCGTGATTTTCGCGATTTTCACCATTTTCGACACCTCTTATGTGTCTATTCTACCATGAAATAACGTCATGCAAAATTGTAAGCTTAAGCGATGAGGAGGATTTAAAATGAACATTGTAATTAGCGGCGGTACTGGATTCGTTGGGAAACAGCTAGCTGAGACTTTAATGGAACAAGGCCATCATGTATACATTCTGACAAGATCTCCAGAAGAAAAGCTGGATACAAAACAAGTTACCTACATTGGCTGGCTGAAGAAAGGTTATGACCCTCTCTCCCAGTTGCCGGAAGTCCACGCTGTAGTAAATTTAGCTGGGACTAGTTTGTTCGGTAAATGGACGGAAGAGAAAAAGAAAAGCATTCGCAGCAGTCGACTGGAAGCAACCGAAACACTTGTTGATATGATTGGGAAAATGCCAACGAAACCAAAAGTCTTGGTCAGTGGTTCTGCTGTTGGATTTTATGGTACGAGTGAACAGGATTCTTACACAGAAGAAACGAATAAACGTGGAGAGGACTTTTTAGCAGATGTAACTTACGAATGGGAACAAGCAGCTCTCCAAGCAAACGCTTTTGGTGTCCGAACTGTTCTGGCTCGCTTTGGCATTGTCCTTGGTGATAAAGGAGCACTTCCGCTGATGCAGCTGCCTTTCCGTTACTTCGCAGGCGGTAAGATTGGCAGCGGCGAACAGTGGCTGTCTTGGATTCATGTACAAGATGCGGCAGGAATAATCGCTTATGCAATCGAACAAGAATCCATCAATGGAGCTCTAAACGTGACTGCTCCGCACCCGCGCCGAAATAAAGATTTCAGTAAGGCGCTTGCGAATACACTGCACCGTCCTTATTGGACAACTGCTCCAGCACCAATTATTCAAAAAGCATTAGGAGAAATGAGCACATTAATTTTAGAAGGCCAATGTGTGTATCCGAAAAAAGCCATGGAGAGCGGCTACACTTTCCAGTATCCTAACTTATCTGAAGCATTGGAACATGCGTTGTAAAGCTTGATTACGTAGAGAAAAGTAATGTCTCGAGGAGCAGACTTGTGCACAAATATCCCATTTATTCCTGTGGATAATGTGCATAAGTCTGTTTTTCGTTTTCATGTCACTATCATGCGTGTGGATAAAAATGTTTATAACTTTATCTGCTGTTTCTATCTTCATTTTATATAATGCACTCGTTTGCCTCAGTAGCTAAATTCATTTCGAACGATTACAATGAATATACGATTACTCGCCATAATTTTAGGCTATAATGGTAGAAAACTAGAATTTTGAAATAGCAGGCCACAAGAGGAGAGGATTGCCATGCCAGATTTTCAAAGAACCAAGCAGGGGAAATTTCGCAAATTTTTCTTGAACAATAAATTTGTAATTGCCATGCTGATTCTGTTTATTATCGGTTTGAATATATTAGTTTATTCGCATGTATCCTTTATATTTACACCAATTGTTGTCATTGTAAAGACAGTGATATTACCTATCATACTTACCGGAATCGTCTATTACTTGACAGTTCCAATCGTCAACTATTTAGAAAAGAAACGTATCAAACGAGTTTACTCGATTATCGCCCTTTATCTTGTGATCGTTGGACTGCTGACGATTCTAATCGTTTCTGTTATTCCAGTGTTGAAGGAACAGACATTAAGTCTTATTAACAATAGTACAGAGTATTTTGACCAAGGTGTTGACATTGTTCAATCAATAACTGGCAGCAATATTGTTAATCAATTACAGCAATCTGGTAATTTTGATCTGAACCAAATTCTGAATGAGCTGCAAACACGCGGAACAAGCTTATTGAATAATTTATTCGCCAATTTGACTAGCTTTGTTGGTGCTGTAACAGAAGTAGTTATAGCTATCGTTACTGTGCCTTTCATCCTCTTCTATTTACTGAAGGATGGTAAGAAACTTCCTGCATATATTCTGAAACTGCTTCCGGTTCGCTTCCGCAGCCAAACCTTCGAAGTGATGTCTGAAATGAACCATCAGATTAGTTCTTACATACGCGGTCAGATTATTGTCAGCTTTGTCATCGGTATTCTTTTATATATCGGCTATTTGATTATTGGTCTGGAATACGCACCCGTGCTTGCTGTTATCGCAGCATTTACAAGTGTCGTACCCTACCTCGGTCCAGCTATTGCGATCACTCCTGCGATCATCATTGCAATTGTCACGTCGCCGTTTATGCTGCTAAAGCTTGTTATCGTCTGGACGGTTGTACAGTTAGTGGAAGGAAAATTAATCACACCGCAGATTATGGGGCGCAACATTCGCGTACATCCGATTACGATTATCTTTGTTATTCTGACAGCCGGAAACCTATTTGGCGTCGTCGGTGTTATTCTCGCAGTACCTGGATATGCGATTTTGAAAGTAATTGTCACGCATACATTCCATTGGTTTAAGAAAAGATCTCATCTGTATGAGGAAAAAACAAAATAAAACGAGGAAAAGGAGCTGCTTTTTTTTGCAGCTCCTTCTTCTTATGGCTTTAATAATACTTTTATATTATTATCTGCTCTTTCATCGAAAATCTTATAAGCTTCTTTTGCTTCGCTAATTTTCATCGTGTGGGTAATTATATCTGTCGGATCGAAGACACCCTCTTCTACCATTTGATACAACTTAGGCATCAAGTGAATGACGGGAGCTTGCCCCATAGTCAATGTCACATTGCGAGAAAAGAAATCGCCAATTGGAAAACCATTCGCTTCTGTTCCATACACACCCGTCAGCTGCACGGTACCAAATTTGCGCACTGATTCACTTGCGGTAATAATCGGCTGGATTGTCCCAAATTGATTATCGTGTTCAGAACCGAATTTCACGCCCTCTGGTACGGTACCATCCATGCCAACACAATCAATTACTACATCTGCCCCTCCATTTGTTTCACTATGAAGCAAAGAGCCGATTTCTGCGTTATCAGCAAAATTATATGTTTCGACATTATTCATTTTTTTAGCATGATCCAGCCGATGGGCTACGCTATCTACAGCTATCACACGCTTGGCACCTTTCAGCCAGGCAAATTTCTGCGCCATTTGGCCGATAGGTCCTGCTCCAAGAATAATAACGGTATCCCCGTTCTTGAGACCACTGTTTTCTACACTCCAGTAGGCTGTTGGGATAACATCAGATAAAAACACAACGCTTTCATCTTTCAGCTCACTTGATTCCGGTACTTTAAAAGAGGTAAAGTCGGCATAAGGTACACGCAAGTATTCCGCTTGTCCACCCGGATAATCACCGAATTGATCCGCAAAACCAAATAGACCTCCTGCATCAGTATGCGGGTTAGCATTCGAATTATCACATTGACTCTCCATTTGGTGATTGCAATAGTAACATTCCCCGCAGCCTATGTTGAATGGAATAACAACTCGGTCACCTTTTTGCAGGTTTTTCACTTCAGATCCTACTTCTTCTACTATTCCCATCGGCTCATGCCCAATAATATAATCCTTCTCAGGTGTAATACCGCCATGATACAAATGAAGATCTGATCCACAAATACCTGTCGCTGTAATTTTCACTATCATATCCGTTGATTTCTGAATGGAAGGTGCTTCGACTGACTTGACTTCAATATTTTCTTTGCCTTGAAATGTGACGGCTTGCATCATAAATGTCTATCTCCTTTTTCAAGTAGTTGCTCAACTATACCTGTTGCTCACTGTCTCTAAACCTTGCAAAACATTTCTTAAAAAAGTTGAAACCTTTTCCTAAACACGTACGTCTATATATTGAGAACGAAAAATATGTATTTCTAACAACATTATCTCCCGCATATTTTGTCTTCTCACCACACTTATTTCTAACAACAACAGAAAAGCAGGCAGCCCCCGCTGCCTGCTTTTCCACGTATGTGAGCATTGTCACTTTCTCTCCGTGCTCACTTTCTATATAATAGATAAGTGATTCCTTTTTTATCTCTCGCATTTATATATTTTTAAGGTTACATTAAACGAATAAAACACCTATGCTTTTGTAATAGAGATTTCTTTAGGGTCCTATCGATTTATGAGAGGAGAGCATCATGTTCAAAGTCATAGCAGTTGATTCCAACCAAGTGAAGCTTGAATTCGCTAGTAAGGACGGCGAGAACTTCACCTTTGAAACATATGAGGAAGCAGAATCCTTTATGCAGGAAGTAAAAGCAAAAGATACACTCCCAGAAAGATATCGTGTGCTCATCAAAAAGATCGACTAACCCCATTCTTGCATGATAGAAGACGATTCCATCATAATAGAAACAGAAGAAACAAGGAGGCAACCAAATGAAATGGAACTTAACACAGCTCCTGGAAAAAAGGCATGCTTATACACCAAAAGCAAAAGCATTGCTGCAGGATAAGGAAAAATCAAAGGAGCTCCTTGCGAACGTTTCAACAAAAGCAAGCGACAATAAAGGTAAGTTAGCAGAGATTTGGTCGGATTTGCAGCTTATGGTAAACATGCTCCGCGACTGGCGCAAAGGCACTTATAAACAGCTGCCGAAGAAGTCCTTGCTCATGATTGCGGCGACATTTCTCTATTTTCTAAGCCCAATTGATTTTGTACCAGATTTCATACCAGGTGGCTTGCTTGATGATGTCGCATTGATTGGTTTTACTTTCAAACAAATTCAATCAGATGTTGCAGCCTATAAAGAATGGAAAAATCAACAGCCAATTGAAACCACAACATCAGATATTTCGTAAAGAAGAGTGCATTGGGCACTCTTTTTTTGATAGATGCATTCAATTTACTTTTTAATTAAAATCTGTTATACTTGTAGATTAAGAGCCCAAATTTACTGTTTGGGTTTTACTTGTTTTTTAGAAATATAATCTGATAGAATATTTGTCGCAGTTCCATTCAAAAGACATTGCCTGATAAGAAAACGAAGAGGTGAAAGATAATATGAAGAAGCTTCTTGCTTCAAAGAAAGGATTCTTTGCGCTGGCCGTTATTTTCTTATGGGCCAAGACGTATTTTTCCTACCAAACAGTATTTAATTTAGATATAACGAACGCCATGCAGGAATTCTTGCTGGTACTCAACCCACTTAGTGCGAGTATTGTATTCTTAGGTCTTGCTTTCTTAGCGAAGGGCCAACGGATGGGGGTTTGGCTCCTTGTCATAGATTTCCTAATGAGTTTCTTGCTTTATGCCAACGTTCTGTACTACCGATTCTTCAATGACTTTGTTACGCTTCCAACTTTGAAGCAGACGGACAATTTAGGTTCTGGTATGGGCGGAAGTATCTTTGGCCTGATGGAAGGCTATGACTTTGTCTACTTCATAGACATTGTCTTGCTTATTGTGTTGTATGTTATCACAAGAAAGAACTGGAGCACCGAGCGTCTCGCATTCAGAAAGACTGCTATGGTAGTAATCTCCGGTGTCGCTTTATTCGCAGTCAATCTTGGACTAGCAGAGGCCGATCGTCCGCAGCTGCTGCAGCGAACGTTTGACCGTACGTATTTGGTGAAATATCTCGGGCCGTACAACTACACAATTTATGATGCTATACAGAACGCCAAGACTTCTACTCAGCGTGTTATGGCTAGCCCAAATGATATGAACGAAGTAAAAGAATATACGGATGCAAACTATGCTGAACCAAACCCAGAATACTTCGGGAAAGCAGAAGGCATGAATGTAATTAAGATTCATCTGGAAAGCTTCCAAAGCTTTTTGATTGATTACAAACTTCATGGTGAAGAAGTAACACCGTTCTTGAATTCTTTGGTGCATGATAAAGAAGTAACCTACTTTGATAACTTCTTCCATCAGACAGAACAAGGAAAAACAGCCGATGCAGAGCTATTAATGGATAACTCGCTTTACGGACTGCCGCAAGGGTCTGCCTTCTCGGTAAAAGGTACAAACACTTACCAAGCAGCACCTGCTATCTTAAATCAAGAACAAGGCTACACAAGTGCAGTTTTCCACGGTGACGAGAAAACATTCTGGAACCGTGATGAAATTTACAAACAATTTGGAGTCGATCACTTCTTTGATTCCACGTATTACAACATGGAAAACTCCGTGAACTATGGATTAAAAGATAAACCTTTCTTTGAAGAATCCATGCCATTGCTCGAATCGCTGGAAGAGCCGTATTATGCCCATCTCATCACGCTGACAAATCATTATCCGTTCCCGCTTGATCCGGAGGACGCAACGATTGAGAAAGCTGATACGGGTGATACAACGGTTGATAACTACTTCCAAACAGCACGCTATTTGGATGAAGCACTAGAACAGTTCTTCAAAGATCTGAAGGAATCTGGTATGTATGAGAATTCCGTTATCCTGCTTTATGGAGATCACTACGGTATTTCGACGAACCATAACAGAGCAATGGAACAGATTATGGGGAAAGAAATGACCGAATATCAAAATGCACAAATGCAGCGCGTACCGCTTATGATCAAGGCACCCGGTCTTGAAGGCGGCGTGAATCACACTTATTCTGGTGAACTTGATGTGCTGCCAACATTAGAACATTTGCTTGGCATTGACAGTTCAAAATATATCCAGTTCGGAACAGATATATTATCCGAAGAGCATGATGGTACTGTCGGTTTCCGTAACGGTAACTTTATCAACGCAGACTACACAGTGCTTGGCGATGATTACTACGACACCGAAACCGGTGAAGTGATTGAAGATGAAGCCCAGATTGAAGAGATAAAAGCTGAGAAAGACCAGCTTGCAAAAGAATTAAGTCTTAACGATAAAATCCTTTATGGCGACTTGCTTCGCTTCTACGATCCAGAAGGCTGGACACCAGTTGATGCGAGCAATTACGATTACAACCATCGACCAGAATCAGAAGAAGAATAACAATTGCACCTGCCTTCATGGCAGGTGTTTTTTTATGACTTATTAATTTCTTTAGACAATAACATCTAACATCGATACAATGAATAATGCTGTATATAATAGAAAACAGGGAATACATTAGCTGAAAGGAGGAACGTCTTATCGTAAGCTTTATTTATGCAATATCCATCATTCTGGTTGGACTTATTATCGGCCGATTTATAAGGCTAATTGTCGAGAAATACCGGCTTCCCGAGGGCTTTTCACTCAACTATTTTATGAATGCACTTATCCGGATTGTGCTGCTTGTTCTCAATCCAATTATCTTAATCAGTGCTTTCTGGTCAGCTGACTTAACGAATGTCCGGCTCATTTACTTGCCGGTATTCGGTATCGCAACAATATTCCTTGGTGCGGGCTTCGCATTTGCATTTGCAAAGTGGAAGCGTCTGCCAAATGATCAGATTGGTTCTATGTTTGTATCCGGCGCTTTTTTGAACCTAGGAAGCTTTGGCATGCTGTTTTGTGTGCTATTCATCGGGGAAGAAGCAGTTGCATACGCAGCCATGTTCCGTCTTCTTGAGGAATTCACGTACTATACAATTATCTATCCAATTGCGAAGTCTTATGGATCAAGTGAAGAGAATGTTTCAGGATCCCGTCTTATGCGTATTCTGAAAGATCCTTTTATTATGATTACCTTCTTCTCTATCATCATTGGCGCCATATTAAATCTATCTCCTGTTGATCGGTTTGGCTGGCTTGGTGCGAGCAACTCCGCATTGGTTGCATTGGCATCAATTTTGCTTCTTGTACCAATTGGCTTTAGCATGCGCATTGTATCTGTGAAAAAATACTGGAAACTCAGCGTCTGGCTTATCCCGTTAAAATTCTTGGCTGTGCCGCTTATTATTACTGGCACTGCATATCTTATCGGCCTTGGCAGCCTATATGACGGGATTCTTTTACAAGTTCTGCTTATCATGTCCGCCATGCCGCCCGCAGTCGCTTCCCTCGTACCTCCGCGACTGTATAACCTCGATATGGAATTGGCGAACTCAAATTGGATTGTAGCAACTTCCTCCCTTATTTTTGTACTGCCACTTCTCTTTGTCATCGTTCATTGGATGGCGTAGAAAAAAACAGGAGCCTCTCTTAGAGAGACTCCTGTTTTTTTAATCTTCCTTAGCAGAAATATATTCGTTTTCCGCACCGCCAGATCCATTAACGTTATTTTTGAACTGGCTCAATCGGCCATTCCGCTTCTCGCCGTGATTTTTGTTTTCCTTGAATTGATGATCATTATTGGCTTTTTTCTTTGGCATAATGTGAACCCCCTTTTCCGCTTAGTATGCAGAAAAGAAATGATGTTAATCCATCTTTCCAGCTAATAATTGCTGCTGGGAGGCAAATTGCCGGTACAGTTCATGGCGTTCAAATAGTTCCTCATGTGTTCCAATGCCAGTAATGCGTCCTTTTTCAATGAAGACAATTTGATCCGCATCCACGATTGTAGATAAACGGTGCGCTATCACAAATGTTGTTCTGTTTTGCATTAAGTTTTGCAAAGCACGTTGTACATAGATTTCTGAGCTGCTATCCAAACTCGATGTTGCTTCATCCAGCATTAGTATTTGCGGGTCACGCAAAAGCGCCCTGGCTATTGCAATTCGCTGGCGCTGTCCTCCCGATAGTTTAACACCACGCTCGCCCACTTTAGTTTCGAAGCCATCCGGAAGCTCCTCAATAAATTGTTTTGCATAAGCCATTTCTGAAACGCGTTTTAGTTCATCCTGGGGTATTTCCCGTTCCAGCCCATAACAGATATTCTCTCGAATGGTACCAGACAACAAAGCCGTTTCCTGTGCCACATAGCCAATTTGGCGGCGCCAGTCTTGCAGCTTAAAATGTCCAATAGGGTCTGCACCCAATCGAATCACGCCGCTTGTAGGCTCATAATAGCGTTCCAATAAACCAAACAACGTCGATTTTCCGCCGCCGCTTGGCCCGGCAATGGCGGTTACTTTACCCGCTGGTGCTGTGAAGCTGAGGCTGTGTAAAACTTCCTCTGCTTGATAAGCAAAGCTCACCTCATCAATGTGCAAATCACCGTCAACGCGTGTGATTGGTTTTCCTTTCTCCGCATCTTCCGTCTCTTCACCAAGGACATCGTAAATACGCTCTGTTGCTCCCATTGCCTTTTGCAAATGTGTGAAGAACATCGAAAGCTGTGTCATTGGCATGATGATCTGGAACAAGTACAAAATAAATGCGACCATATCTCCCGCCGATAAAGCGCCTGAAGCAACTCGAACACCGCCATAACCGATGATTGTCACAAGAAGCAGCATCATAATAAACAGCATAAGAGGAGATAACAGCGCCTGGATTTTTGCTTCCTTCAAGCCATAAGTGAATAAAGTACGGATGCCTTTATTGCCGCGTTCCTGCTCTACATGCTCTGCATTGGAAGCTTTGACGAGTTTCATTTCCGGAAGTACTTGGTTGAGTACTGCCGTGAATTTAGCTGTTTCTTCCTGCATCATCTTCGATACACGGTACATTTGGCGTCCCAGCACCATAATAATAATGATTGCCACAGGAACAGCCAGCAGCATGACAATTGTCATTTTCCAATCTAAAATAAGCAAAATAATAATCGATCCAACAATCGAAATAATACCAGTAACGAAACTAGTAAGATGTTCGGTAATTAACTCTTTTACGATAGCTGTATCATTTGTAACACGGCTGAGCGTTTCACCTGTATCGTTATTATGATGAAAACGAACCGGCAAACGAAGCAGTTTATCCCATAATTTCTCTCGCAGTTTGGCCACTACATGATGCCCGACTTTAGCGAGCAGATAAATGGATAATCCGCTTGCGAGAGCTTGTAGCACAAACGCAGTAACCAAAATAGCTATCTGGCCGCCAGTAAACGACTGTCCGGAAAATCCATCAACAAGTCTTTTTGTAAACAACGGAACGGCAAACCCAACACCTGTCGTCAGTAAACTCATGACAAGCGCCGAAATGATAATTCCACGCGGCGGATTCGTCCCTTTTACTAACGCAAGAAATAAACGCCAATCAAATTTTCTATTTTCTACTCGGTTTTGTTCCATTTTGTCCCCCTAAGTTCTGCTATATATCTATCTTCTGCAAACAGTATGGCGTAACCTTCATGTGCATTTGTCACGAAATACTCCTTCCCTTTCCTCAAAAAGGACAAGTCCTCCGGGAGCGCTGGCTGCTGCCAGTGAAAGATGCTTTCGGCTGCCCGCAGCAGCACGCTTTGGGATTCTTTACATAGATGGTATTCGTAATTCGGCACCGACACATGGGAATCGAATAGATTTGCTCTTGTACCATTTGTATGTACAATCTCTTTTAAATATGGTTCTAGGTCCGCTAATATACCGCGCAGCGTTCCACTCGGTTTTCCCATCATACGTTTTGGCAGCACAGCAAAGGTAAATGTATCGCAAACGTCACATAATCTGTTAACCAAAGGCTTATACGCTTCCGCATTTAGGTCTGTTTCCATTATTTCATACATAGTATCCCTCCATTAAAATAGGAGTCCTCACACCGAGAACTCCTTATACTAAGGATAGAAATTTTTCTTCTGAGATGATGCGCAGCGGTCGTCCGCTCTCAATCATGCGCTCTGCTTGTACAAGCTTACTCGTTTTCTTGCCGTTGGCGAATTTCTCATAATCTCTCGCACCAACGATCACATAACGTGTTGATGCATCCATCTTGTCTGTATGCACGCCGCCAACATTGACCAGTCTTTGTATAGCATCTTTTCGCTTCATGCTTTTCATCGTACCCGTGAACATAACTTGCTTCCGATAAAATGGATGCGATGGGTCAAATTGATCTGTCTGCGGTTTAATATCGCCATAACGCGATCTGCTGCCCGAGGAACTTGTATCATGAATACTTTTCCGCTTTACTTTTAAAGCTTGCGTCAAATCTTCAATCGTCTGGACACCGCAATCTGCCATCGCATGGAGGAAGATATTTGCTGCCACACAAGCATCTTCCATTGCATTATGATGCTGGAACGTAATCTCCTTACTAGCAGCTAGCGTATTCAGACGATGATTTTCCATATCCGGCCATACTTTTTTCCCGATAATCCGTGTGCATAAATAGTCAAAGTCCGGCATCTCCAATCCAAAGCGCGCAACTGCTTTCCGGATAACACCCATATCAAAACTCGCATTATGTGCAATCACCACATTACCAGCCAAGTAGCTGCTCAATGTGGGCCAGATTTCTTTGAACGTTGGCGCATCTTCTACATCACGGGGTAAAATGCCGTGCACTTGGATATTCTGACTTTCAAACTCCATCAGCGGATTGATCAAGGTATACCATTCATCAATCACACCAGTCTCATCCGCAACCGCCACTCCGACTGAACAAGCACTCGACCAATACCGATTCGCCGTCTCAAAATCTATACTTACAAACCGCACTAACTCGTCCTCCACATACTCTATTAGTAAGACAATTATAGCATAGCAGCCGATAGATTCTTGCGTTGCGTGCTTGAGAAAAAATATTGCCAAGAGAGGAAGGAAGCGCTATAATATCCTTGTGACGAATCAATTACATACGGGGCATTAGCTCAGCTGGGAGAGCGCTTCGCTGGCAGCGAAGAGGTCAGCGGTTCGAGCCCGCTATGCTCCATCATAATATTGATGTGGTGCGGTTCCGAAGGATTTCTATGAAGTCTTTCACTCAACTTTTGAGCGCATTACTACGTTAAATCAACACTCTTTCTTCTGCAAAATTGTAGAATCGAAGGAGTGTTATTTTTATGTCTTTTAATTATTACGAAGAAAAATCAAAAATCTCTAAACGTGCGCCACACAAACGAAAGACCGAAAAAGTTGTAAATAGGGAAACATTGAAAAAGCTGAAGGATAAGTTACAAACAGCAGCGTTGATGTTAGCTGTACTATCCATGATTGCGTGTATGATAGGAATATTCATTGTAACTGCATTTCCTGATCCCAAAGATGGACTTACAGAAGAAGAGCGAGAATTGATTAAAGAAAAGCAGGAACAACGTGCTGAACGATACGCTGAATGAGAATAAAAAAGCGCATTACAAAAAGGTAGCCTACTTATCGAGGCCACTGAAAAACTAGCTCTTTCGTTTTTTCAACGTAAGAAATGATAAAGAAAAGGGGCTCTGTCCGTTCAATTCTGAACGGACAGAGCCTCTTTTCCTTGGTTTTATTCTTTTTGTTCGTTTATCAACTTCATTATTCTTTTTATGTTTACTGTGAATATCGCCATTGCTCCTTGCATTTCCATGCCAATTAGACCCGAGGAAGATGCCACATCATACCCGTGTCTATGTTTCAATTCACTATTTTTCGCCTCAATTTTGTATCGTTCTTCTGCTTTTTCACGAAATTCGGCACTTTCCTGAAAAGCTGCCTGTTCTTGATGCTCAGTGGATTTAATGGTTACGGAGTAAGTCTTCGACTTCGCTCCTTCTTTATAACACCCTTCACGAAGAGGACAGACCTTGCACTTCTCTATGTCGAAAAAATAAGTATGGCTTTGATTAAATGACTTACTTCCAGTGCGCGCTTTCCGAACAGCCAGGTGTCCAGCTTTACACACATACATACCGGCATCCTTATTAAATTCAAACTCATCCTCTTTTTGACGTGCTCCATGAGTAATTTGAGGGTGAAGTTTTGAAATCAATTCTAATCCATGTTGACTTGCGTATTGTATATTCCCTTTTTCGGAATACGCAGTATCTCCGATAACGCTCTTGACTTTCATATCTGTACTTTGCGATTTTTCAATAAGCGTCTGTAGATATTTCCCATCGCTCTTTTCTCCAGTAGTGACAACCGCAGCTGTAATCAATCGTTCTTCACTCATGGCTATGTGTGTTTTGTATCCAAAGAAAGAAGTATCGGCCGATTTATGCCCTTTTCGGGCATCCGGATCGTCGGAGGAAGGCAGGTGCTCTTCGTGATCTTCCTCTAGTTCTTTTAAGTAATTCAGCTTTTCTTTCACTTTCGGATAGGTGGATACAGCTTTTTCTGAATCTAACACGTCAATAAGTTGCTTATTGTATTGAAGTTCATCAGCTAAATTCTCAGTAACGTTTTTAGAAGGGAATTTTTCTTTCAAACGCTCATCCACTTGGTAAACAGCTTTACGCAACAGCTTAGATTTCTCCCTCAGAAATTCAACCGGTGATTTCTCATTAAAGCGCGCTTTTGTATGAGTGGCATCAACAATGATGGAATGACTCGCAATAAGCTCTTTTTCCAGAGCTAACTCCACTGTTTTCTGAATCAACATATCCAGTAACTGTGTATCCTTTAGCCGTAACTTCCGGAACTTAGTTAATGTACTCAAATGAATAACTGCGTCTTCTGGAGCCATCTTTAAAAAATATTTAAAGGACATATCGTATTTTGAGCGCTCGACAACATCTACATCAGACAAATCGAAGATTGTCTTGAGTAAGAGGTGGATAGGCTACACTTGATTGGACAGTTTCGTTAAGGGGCGTTAAACTTTACGAAATATACAGTCGAGGAGAACAGAAAATGACAAAACGAAATCGTCGTACTTTTACAGAAGAATTCAAGAAACAAATTGTGCAGCTTTATGAAGCGGGGAACGAATTACAGGGAATAAATATGTATTCCACAGTTCATCAAATGGCAAATATGTTCCTCCTAGCAATTAGAATATAATAAGTATATTATACCAAAAATATCTGAATTGAAATCTGCATTTGCATCACTCTACAATCCATTTTAGTTCTTTCTAGTATTCTCCTATTGACTACCCCATCAGCGTGTATTTGGCAAGTGTACATTGCAAAATAAAAGTACATAGTCTTGCAATGTCGAAAAGTATTAGCAACTTTATATGGAGAGGTGGGCATGCTAGACTAAATGGCAAGCCAAGCCCTTTATATACTGGCTTCTTGGCTTACAGAGCTTGCCCACAGAGGCTCCATGTCAAGTTGCGGATCTCTGCACTTGCAGTTGCAATATTGTGTATTTTCATTTTGCAAAATACAGCAAGTAGAAAATGCACTGTTTGGCACTTAAAAATGTAGCGCTTGCCAACCTAATTTTATTGTTGCTGATTCATTATGGAATCCTTGTGACGAAAACTATCTCGATTAAACACGATTAGATGAGAGTAGTGTATTAGGCGATCAATAAAAGCTTCTGTTAAGATAGGATCGCCAAATACATGATTCCATTGTCCAAACTGTAGATTTGTCGTTATGATAATGCTTCTCTTCTCATAACACAGATTTAGTACTTGGAAGAGTAATTCTGCACCTTGTTTATGAAGAGGTACATAGCCAAGCTCATCTAGGATGAGAAGGTCCAGATTCTCAATCTGCTTGAATAATTTGCTTAAAGTTCCTTTTTCATTTGCTTCTAATTAAAATATTTACTAACTGAGCTATAGTATTAAAATCGTACTTTTTTCCTTTTTGCCGAACTACGTTCCACCCGACTGTTGCTGCTAAAAAGGTCTTGCCGACGCCAACACCGCCATACAAAATCAGATTTTCTTTTCTTTCCAAAAACTCTCCATCAACGATATCTTTCTTTGTTAGTCCGCCACTCATAGAATTCCCTGCCACTCCATTTCTCTGCCGAATATATCTGGCAGATAAGACTGTCGTATAAGCAGATTGAGTTTTCTGTCTTCTCGTTGTTGTATTTCTCTCTCGAAGAGAGTAAGCAGGAATTCCTCGTTTGTTGTTGCATCTATTTCATGAAAATGCTCTCTAATCCAACTCAGCTTGTGACGTTTGGCATATTCCTCAATCAACTGCTTCATTTGTCATTCTCCTCTGAATTTGGCTTCATTAGTTGATCATAATGGGCCAGTCCTCTCGTTGGAGGAGAAGTTGCCGGTACATTAATTGACAGGGAAATAGTCTCTCGTATACCTCGTCCATTCAACAGTTGATAATAAACATGTTTAATTGTTTCGACGGAAGGATGACTATGCTGAGATGCCAGTTTTAAAGCTTCGACAGATACATGGAAGTCTTGATCCTTCAGAAGCACTGCTAACAGCTGTAATCCATTTCTTTT
Source organism: Terribacillus sp. DMT04 (assembly GCF_019056395.1). Taxonomy (NCBI): domain Bacteria; kingdom Bacillati; phylum Bacillota; class Bacilli; order Caryophanales; family Bacillaceae; genus Terribacillus; species Terribacillus sp. DMT04. The sequence goes on along the minus strand of NZ_CP077639.1, from coordinate 860,152 downwards.
CTCTTCGGATGTGCAGTTTTCAAAGAAATCTTTCCACTCGTCTGGCAACTGATCGTAGAAGGTACTGTATTTTAAAGCAGTAGGACGTCTTGCCATTAATGTTAAATATGGCTGCCAATCCATTGACTTCGTCTCTTCACCGTAAAGTCTTGGATGCTGTACAATTAGTTCATTCTTCTCGTTCAATATGGTAACGGTATCAAATGATATTCTGGCGGTTACAAGTTCTCCAGCGAAGCGGGGAGAAGTAGAATATTGCATGGTATCTACACGAACAAATCTGTATTTGTTGGCTCGCAACTGCTCATATCTCACGCATTCAAATGCTTTACCTGGTAGCTGAAGAAAATGATTCTTATCTTCCAAATATAATTTGGCAATCATTTTGCCTTTCTCGTAATGTAATCTTTCCCGGTCCCTTTGGCACCAGTTCCATATCTTATAGTTTAAGTCTGCTAATTTCTCGTACGGGACTTCCGGTAGTAAAAAGTTGTTTCGTATATATTTGACCATTGCTTCGACATGACCTTTTTCATTTCCGCTTTCAGGATTGCAAAATTCAGATTGAAATCCGTAATGAGCTACAAAGCGGGAGAATTACTCGGTTAATTGCCGTTCCCCGTTTGGCAGTATCTTTTTCACCGCAGGTGAAACATTATCAAAGCGTATCGTATGCGGGACACTGCCCAAATGGGCAAACATATCAGCCACCCAGGCGTCCTTGAATTTGTTCAGGAGACCAGGTACGCTTCAACTTTTCTTCAATTGTTAGTCTGAGTTCTTTTGTGAATTTCCCCCGAGGAAAGCTGGATTCTCTCCGGATTCGATAAGCCTGATCAGCAGCTTCCGCTGTATAGCTGCTTTGGGAGTTGCGATTTAACTCTCTTGAAATAGAAGCATGATGCCTTCCCATTTCTTTTGCGATGCGACGCGCAGACCAGCCTAGCTTGTGTAGTGTTTCTAGTTTTCCACGTTCAAATGTAGTAAGATGTGTATAGCTCATGTTTTCCTCCGTTAAGGTTAGGTGTGGTAACTTCATCTTACACGAGGAAACATGGGCTTTTCTATTGTTTAACGTGTGTCGCACTTAATATTACAATTCATCAAATTAAAAAAGCAACCTGTACCCAAGAAGGGTAAGGTTGCCACCGTAGCTTGCATGAACAAGCTTCTCAAGTGTATTTATTCCATGGTCAAGAATAATACACAGTACGATTACTCATACACGGTCTCTATGGACCACTAATAGCTATATTGTATCACGAAATCCCCTCGTTTTAAAAATAAATATAACGAGGGTTATTTCCCATACCCAAAAATAGATATAATGTGAAATTATAATTTTAAACACTTGACTAATCGTAGGAATATGAGGCTGGGACAAAACCCGGTGAAGTAAATAAATGAAATAGGCAGGCATCTCCGAGAATCGGAGATGCCTGCCTATTTTATACGTGCATTTACTTGTTTATAGAAGCAAAAAAAGGACCCCTCTGATAGAATTAAGTTACCACACCAAACACAAAAGAGGAGGACCCTTATGTTTAAACATTATACCATGAATGAAGTTGTTTTACCGCTAGATATGGAAAGAAAATTACCTGAACATGACATTGCTTTCACTGTAAAACCGTTGGTGGAAAGTATCCCTGATGAAGCCTTTGACGGTTTCCTTCGAGATACCGGGCATCCTGCTTACCATCCTCGTATGATGATGAAAGTGATTTTGTGTGCTTATACGCAATCGGTCTTTTCTGGTCGTAAAATTGAAGCGTTACTTCGAGATAGTGTAAGGATGATGTGGCTGGCGCAAGGTTATGAACCGAGCTATCGCACCATCAATCGTTTCCGGGTGAACCCACATGTCAAAGAGCTGTTAAGGCAGTGTTTTGTCCAGTTTCGTTGCCAGCTTGTCGAGGATAAGCTGATTGAAGAAGAAGCCATTTTCATCGATGGTACGAAGATTGAAGCTAACGCCAATAAGTTTACATTTGTTTGGCGCAAGTCCATCGAGAAATATAGTGCACAATTGGTGGAAAAATCGAACCAGAGATACGAGGAATTATTAGAAAAAGAAATCATCCCATCCATCGAACGAGAAGATTCGGATAGCTTATCAGCCCAAGAAATGATGCAGGTTGTAGAAGGATTGGACGACAAGGTGCAGGAATATGACCGAAAAATTAACGCAAGTGACGATGTAACAGAACGCAAACATCTCCGCGCTGAGCGTAAAGTGCCAAAACAATATCGGAAGCAGTTTGAAGATTTCGCCAAGCGAACGCAAAAATATCAAACTGACATGATTATCTTGGAAGACAGAAACAGCTACTCCAAAACGGATAAGGATGCCACTTTCATGTGTATGAAAGATGACCATATGAGAAATGGCCAGCTTAAACAAGGCTACAATGTACAGGTGGCAACCGAGGGGCTGTATGCCCTTGCATATGATGTGTTCCCGAATCCTACGGATACGAGAACATTTCCTTTCATGGATAAGATTGAACAAGATTTCTTTTCCCTACCCAATTATATTGTCGCCGATGCCGGTTATGGCAGTGAACCGAATTACAACGATATCGTGGAAAGTCGGAATCGCATCCCTCTTATTACGTATAATCAGTATCGGAAAGAGAAACAAAAGAAATACAAGCAAGACCCTTTCAACGTTAATAATTGGGAATATAACGCGAAAGATGACAGCTTCATATGTTCCAACAACCAAAATCTCCCTTTCAGCCACCTCTCAGATAAACAGGATAAATATGGATTCAACCGAACATATCGTGTATATGAATGTGAGGACTGTACGGCTTGCCCACTGCGCGCCCAGTGTACAAAAGCGAGAGAAGGCAACAACCGGAGAATCTTATACAACGAAAGATGGGAACAACAAAAAGCGTACACGAAACAGCTGCTTTCCGATAAGGAAACAGGCAAGATCTATGGCAGACGCAAAATAGATGTAGAACCAGTCTTCGGATTTCTGAAGGCTAATTTGTGCTTCACTCGATTCTCCGTAAGGGAAAAAGAGAAAGTAGAAAACGAATTAGGATACGCCTTTATAGCGGTGAACTTGAGGAAGTACACCGCCCGGCAGGTAAACTATCTCTTCAATTTAAAGAATGAACAAACAAAAAAAAAATCTCCATCACCAAATACCGGTGACGGAGATCTTTTTTCAATGCATTTGGCTAGTTATGTCCCAGCCTATGATTATCACGTTAATTAAAAAAATGCGTTTTTCAATGATTGAAGAAACATTCAAGCAGACTTACAATCATTAAAATAACGTATGTCCATGTGCTTTTTCAGTTCACAAAAAAAGCTGCGTAAATAAAATAATCGCTACTCTCAGATACCAAATATAACTCATTTATGATCTATATATAACTAGGATTCTTAATGAGGCCTTGCTAGATAAACAGCAAAAAGAATGAGAATGATTCCTAGCACTAGGAAAAACTTGTACAAAAAATTCCGTTTTCTACGAGAAGCACCAAGAATGGTGAAGAATATGCCAAGTACGAATGACATGATCATTGTATAGAATCCCATTTTATTCATTCCTTTCGAGAGTAATTATTCGTTCATGACGATTGGCTACATCTAAATCATGAGTCACTGTAATAACAGTAGTATTAAATTCTTTATTCATATCAAAAAGTAGATTGATAATTTTTTCTTTATTTTCTAAGTCTAAAGACGCAGTTGGTTCATCTGATAAAATTATTTGGGGATTCATAATTACAGCCCTAGCAAAAACAGCTCTAGATCGTTGGCCACCAGAACAATCAAGTGGTTTTTTTTTCAAAATGGGCTCAATCCCAATTTTATTAATAATTCGTTTAAAGTGATCTTGGACAGTTAGGTCTTTTTCAATGTTAGCATACATAAGCGGCAATTTAATATTATCCTCTATGGTCAGAGAATTAATTAGTGAGGACTCCTGAAGAACAAAACCAATTTTTTTATTGCGCCACTCAGCTAGTTTATTTCGTGATAAATCCTTAACAGATGAATCAAAAAGCTTATAGCTCCCTTGATATTGTGAATCAAGTAGACCAATAATATTAAGTAAAGAAGTTTTTCCAACTCCAGACTCCCCTATAATAGAAAGTCTTTCGCCAGGTTCAACCTCCAAATCAAAATTATTTAAGATAGAAAAACCTTTCTTCTTGAATGTCTTTTTCTGGATTTCTAGTTTAATTATACTATTCATTGTAACACCCCTACGGAGATTGGAATACTTTTAATTTTTCTTATCGTAAGTTCAACAATTATAAATCCAATAATGAGATCTATAAAAAGAACAATCAGTAAAGCTATCCAATCCATACTTATTAAGCCAAATATTCCGTAAGTAGCAAAAGTTGGGTCTTTGCTTAACCAATAGCCGTATCTATTGAAAGCGGTTATTGCAAATAATATGGCTAGAATAATAGAAAACAATATTCCAAAATAACTATAAAAAATCACTCTTAGTTTTGAATAACTTAATCCAACTAATAAATTGATTGTAAAATCTTTTCTCATTAATCGAATACTCACCAAAGTATTCCAGATAGCTAGACAAACAATGATTATGAGTAAAATAAAGGTGATAGTACAGATAATCATTAATGAATTGACATAATAATCTTCAAAGTAAGTAAAGTTTTCTTGTTGATTAAAAAAGTTAAACTCCAAATCTAGATTTTCCTGGATATGTTCTTTTAAAATCATTGCTTTCTCTTTTGTCGAATCAAGAAGCACAATGTCCATCAAACCATTAACGTGGAGATCAAGACCCGCACTTTGAATAAATTCTTTATTAACAGGTAGAAAAATCGAAAAATTAAAATAAGTCTTTGAATTGGGAGCATAAAAATTAGAACGATGCGTATTATCCTCCAAGACTCCTTGAACTTTTAAATTTACTTGTTGTTGGGTGACAGGGTCCGTAATATCAATATTTGACCCAATAGGATATGTTTTGGCCAGACCTGCACCTACCAAAACAGGTATTTCTTCTTTATTAAATTTATAATTGAAGTTTAAGTGGCTTCCTTGAGATAATTTAAATTGGTTAATCTTATAAGCCTCTTCATTGATATAATTGAAAGGAACATTCATCTTGTGGCTATTATGTAATGAAGTAACAAAACCATCGACTTGCAGAGCATATGTATAATTGTTATTTAAATATTCATATACTTTTTGCGTTTCATCTTTTTTAATTTTAGCAAAATCAGGATTACTATTTGGGTCTAGATTAGAAATAAAAGTTCCTTCTTGATTCAGATTTTCTATTTCTTGATAACCTTGAAAGGTTGAAACAACTGAACGAGCAGTAGTAAAAGAAAGATAATTGGCTAAAAAAAGTAACATTATCATACCCAAAGCAAGTATCCATCTTTTTAAAAGTATTCTAACTATAAAAAAACGTAAAATTCTCATTCTTTTTCCACCTTACCTGCACTAATTAATATATATATAATAAAAATAAAAACTAAGTAAAGATTGCTGGTTACATTCAGCTTTAAATAGAAGTTTAATAGGAGTGATAGTAAAAAGCTAAAAACTAATATAGCTAGACTATTCAAAATATATCGGAATATAATATTTACCATTGTATCTCCTACAAGTATTCGGCAGGATATTTCTGTTTTTCTACGATTTAAAAATTGATAGTGAAATACTATAATGATAAATGTAAGTAAAATATTTATTATTAGCCGATAATCTATAATACTTTTTAAGAAAGACATTAAAATATAAGAACCTTCTAAATTCAAAGTTTGTACATAAATAAATATTAAGTTTGAAGAAAAACAGATTAGATAGCTAACAAACACCTCAAAAACGTCGATATATCTAAATAATGAATATCTCAATAGTATCACCTTTTAATAATTATCATTCTACGTATTTATTCATAATTAAATAATGCGGTAACTTATAAGATTTAAAAGTAAAATTCGGGCCTTGTAGGAAAATGCCTATTAGGCCCGAACCATTTCTTATAATTCATTGATAATTGAATCTCATAGATACTTTATTAAATATATTGAGAGAGTATTCAATAAATTTACACTATAAAAATTATTTTCTTTAATTACGGCCCCAATTAAATTTCGTAGTATACTTGTCTCCCCATCTTAAATCGTCCCAAACAGAACCTGTTACTTTGCCATTATAAGCTGTCTTACTTAGTAGAGTTCTACCATTTCGTGAATATTTAAACCAAGTAGAATTATAAGGCGATTTAGAGTAATTCCAAGCGGCACCATTGTATCTAATTTGGAAAGATTCTTGAGAAGAAGCTCCACTAGCAGAGTTTCCGAATGATGCTGCATCCGCTGTACTACTTGCACCTAATCCAATTGTGCCAACTACCAACATCGAGCAAATAAACTGTTTAGTTTTCTTTTTCATAGTACGTCCCTACTTTCTATTAATTTTTACTACAAATATAAACTAACATATACTTCATTAAAATACAATTAATTGGTAAAAAAATAAAAAATTTACAGGAAAAATTAATATTATAACGTAAATGGTTTAGGATTGCCCCCCCCCCCAAGCATCTGATTGTAAACGCATTAGTATTCTCTCTTGATACTATCCAGATTAAGTACCCCTTCATATAATAATTGTATTTTGTTTATAACTAATTAAAATATTATAAAGAAAAGTCCCCTTGCTTCATGCGAGAGAACTTTAACATCTACTAATTTACTAATCTACTATTCAAAAGTATCCCACACAAACGGCACCATCAATGCAACCATAATTGTTCCGAACTTCCATCGGTAGCTCCACTCTTTATGTGACTGCCTCTCTTTTTTATACCAATACACACACATATAGATGAATGATGGATTGTCAACACAAAACTAGACAATTTAATTAAGGTGTCTTTCTCTGAATTCTACTGGACTAAAATAGCCTAATTTTCCGTGGATCCGGATGTGATTGTACCAATGGACATAATCAAATAAAGCCAGGTCCAGCTGCTTCTGGCTCTCGAATTTTTGTCCATAAATAAATTCTGTCTTCATCACTTTGTATGTAGCTTCTGCTACCGCATTGTCATAAGGGCAACCTTTCATACTTAAAGACCGATCAATATTGAATGACTCCAATAACTCTTCAATTGCCGTGTTCTTGAATTCGTTGCCATGATCTGTGTGGAAAAGGGCAATATCTTCGAGATTGCCTTCAATGGAAGCGAAGGCCTTTTGCACTAAAACAGCGTCTTTTCTCGGGTCGGAGCTATAACCAATGATTTCACGGTTATACAAATCTAATATCGTACAAATGTAATGCCATTTTGTGTGAACACGCACATAAGTCAAATCACTTACAACTACTTTTCGGATTTGTTCGGCTCAAATTGCCGGTCTAGTGTATTACTTTGTTCCGATTCATTTACCGTCTTTTTTGTCGGCTTGAATTGTGCTACCGTGTACTTCGAGACAAGCCCTTGTTCCTTCATAATTCGCCCGATTTTTCGACGGGAGACGGTATGCCCTTTTTTGTGTAGTTCGTGCTTTATTTTCCTTGTACCGTAATTCTGTCGGCACTGGTGAAAAATAGCTGTAATCAAGTTCGTAACCTCATCATCTTTCACTGTATCTTTCTCTTTCGCTTCATAATAAAACGTGCTTTTTGCTAGTTTTAGGACGGCGCACATTGCTGATACCGAGTATTTGTGTTGGTTTTGCCGAATCACATTTACTTTCGTCCCATGATCAGCGCTGCTTGCTTTAAAATGTCATTCTCCAGGGCTAACTGTTTGACCTCTTTGCGAAGCCGAAGCAATTCTTGTTCCTCAGGGGACCGATTGTCCGCCTCTTTAAATGAACCGGACTGCTTATATTGGCTGACCCAGCGATCAAAAGAAGAGGCTGTCAGTTCGTATTCCCGGACTTCCTCGTATTCTGTCTAGTCCTAGGTTACCACATCCGTCTCCCTGTTAATATATCCCTTTTATTTATAAATCCCATGCTCCTTAATATACCGATAACAACTCTCCGGCAACAAATACCTTGGCTCCCCTTCCATTGCGAATTCATCGCGAATATAAGAAGAGCTGATTTCCATTGCCAAACCTTTATCAATAAGATGAAAAGTGTGTCCGTCGTCATGATTGCGCAAGAGCGGGGAATGGCTGATAACTTTTAGCATATCGATGTCGTTGCGGGCCATGACAATAAAGCGGTTGTCGCGGACGACCTCTTCGCTGTTGTACCATTTTCCTGCACCGATATCTTCCAGCAGGTCAGCTCCCATAATAAAGTAAATTTCATCGTCAGGATAAAGCGCACTAAAATGAGCTAGGGTCTTCTCAGTATACACATCCCATGCTTCCTGCTCCATTTCATAGTTGTTCGCTTCATACAATTCATTATCTTGGATTGCCATATTGACCATGTTCCAGCGGTGTTCGTCCGTCGTATGCAACTGTTTGTCTTTTCGCTTGCTGGAGCATGGCAGGAATATAACTTTATCCAGTTTGCAGCGATGTGCAACCGTGCTGGCGGTCCATAAGTGTACGTTGGTAACTGGATCGAAGGAGGAGCCATAGATACCTATTCTCATGTTATTTTTCCTCCAGTTTCGCTTTTATTCGATCAATCAATTCCATCTTATTGTTCCAGCAAGCAGTACTCAAATCAACCGGATACGCTTCTGGATTATGTGTCCGCTTATATTCATCCCATAGGAAAGTTAAGCTGTGTGTGACATGTTCACGCGTTTCCTCTAAAGAAGGCAAATTGTAAACCAGCTCTCCGTTTTGGAAGATTGGTTTCTGTAATTCTATTGCATCAAAGTCGGTAACAAACTTGCTGATATAGGAGTATGTTGGATGGAACATTTTAAGCCGCTCTTCTTCTTGCGGGTTTTCATCTTTCAGCGCAATATAGTCACCTTCTGATTTTTGATTCATGCGGTTAATAATTCGGTAAACACGTTTCAATCCAGGTGTTGATACTTTCTCTGGGTTCGCACTAATTTTAATTGTATCGACCATCTCGCCATTGTCATCCTCCACGGAAACGATCTTATACACTGCTCCTAATGCTGGCTGATCGTATGCCGTAATCAGTTTTGTTCCAATGCCCCAGTTATCAATCTTCGCCCCTTGTGCTTTTAATGCACCAATGGTTTCTTCATCCAAATCGTTAGATGCGGTGATTTTCGTTTCTGTAAAGCCCGCTTCATCCAACATCGTTCGGGCCCGTTTGGACAGATAAGCTAAGTCACCGCTATCTAAGCGAATAGCGTTAAAGCGTATCTTGTCGCCCATTTCTTTTGCTACTTTAATGGCATTCGGCACGCCTGACTTTAATGTGTCGTACGTATCCACCAGAAATGTACAGTCTACATGACTTTCAGCATACTTTGTAAATGCTTCATATTCGTCGCGGTATGCTTGCACAAGCGAATGTGCATGCGTCCCGGCAACCGGAATGCCAAACTTCTTCCCAGCACGAACATTAGAAGTGGCATGGAAGCCGCCGATATAGGCAGCTCTTGAACCCCAAATGGCTGCATCCATTTCCTGTGCGCGTCTAGAACCAAATTCCATTGCAGTATCTTTCTCATCCAGCACATGCATGATACGAGCAGCTTTCGTAGCAATCAGCGTTTGATAGTTCACGATATTAAGTAAAGCTGTTTCAATCAACTGTGCCTGCGCAAGCGGTGCTTCCACGCGAATGATTGGCTCTGTTCCAAAGACGAGCTCCCCTTCCTGCATACTGTATACATCACCCGTGAAACGAAGATCCCGCAAGTAAGCAATAAAGTCTTTGTCGTATCCAATTTCTGACTCTAAGTAAGCTAAATCTGATGTGGAAAAACGGAATTCCTGCAGATAATTTATCACCCGCTCCAAGCCGGCAAATACAGCGTAGCCATTGCCAAAAGGCTGTTTACGGAAAAATAGCTCAAACACTGCTTTACGATTATGCTTGCCATCTTTCCAATACGTTTGTGCCATGTTGATCTGGTAAAGGTCTGTATGCAGTGCAGTACTGTCATCTTGAAAGTTTGTCATTTGCTTACTCCTCCTTCTATAATCTCTGCTCCTAATACGTTCTTGAAATGATGCAGCGCATATGCATGCCCTTCTTGATGAAAGCTTGCGACTGCATCGGCGTGTACAACCATGCGGAAGCCATAATTGTAAGCATCGACTAGTGTGTGCAACACACAAATATCTGTCGCAACACCAACTACATGTATGTCCTTTATGCCCCGTTCATTTAAACGCTGCAGCAAATCCGTGCCTGCAAACGCGCTGTATCTTGTTTTATCCATATAGTACACGTTTGCTTTGTGTTTCGCTTTGTCATACACAGCTGCCAGCTTGCCATACAAATCACGTCCATCTGTGCCTGCAATATTATGTGGCGGATACAGCTTTGTTTCTGGGTGGTAGGCATCCTCGGCTTCGTGTTTATCGATGGCGAACACAACATAATCACCTGCCTCAATGCATGCAGAGGTAATGGCTGTTAAGCGCTCCTCAATTTTTTGTCCAGGCTCCCCGCAAGTTAGTGCTCCATTGTAAGCAACAAAGTCATTTGTATAATCAATATTAATCAAAGCTTTCATCTTGCATCCCCCTTTGCATTAATGACGAGCTGTATAAATGGATTGTTTTACTTCTGCCTCAATAAAACGATAAAGCTGTGTTGGCAGCTTTGATGTTCGCTGTGTTTTCTGCCCTTCAACCGCTTCGATAAAGGGAAGCGTCTTAATTTTACGAGCAAATGCTTGATCATTTTGAATCGCTTTATCATCTGTTACTGTCAGCAGAACCGCTTGCAGTTCAGAGTACGTAAACAAATCCGGCAGAAATTGCTTTGCTACTGTAGTTTGCAGTAAATCCCGCGTTATATGAGTGATAGCATCTTGGATGATGTTTTTATGATCAAAAGCCAATACCTGCTCACTTAACTCCGCTACAGAGAACAGTTCCACATCCGCTGCATCGTCACTCGCTTTTCTTTCAGATAATCGATATTCCGGAACAATTACATAATGAGCATTGGAGATAATCCAGCCACGCGGATCACGGCCTGGCTGATCATATACCCCAAATTGCTTGAGATGTATTCCAGCTATACCTGCTTCCTCCGCCAGCTCTCTGCTGGCTGCGGTGCAGGCTGTTTCCTCTGGTGTTACAAAACCTCCAGGCAATGCCCATTTGCCGGCTTCGATGTTCGGATTCCCTTCTGTATCTTGTTCTGCTCGCTGAATAAGCATCAGCTTTAAGTTCATTTTTGGCGGCGCGTATGCTTTTGTCTGTTCTGAGGTTATCGTGAACACAGCAATGTCTGACGTGTATCCATCAGGCGTGCGGTAACGGCTGACATCATACCGCGCTTCTGTTTTATTCGACTTCAAACTGTCAATCTCCTTTTAATTAACAATATGTTAAATGTTAATTGTATTGTATGCAAGAAGATCCTCTATTGTCAAGGATAAACAAAAAAGCCTCCTCCTATAAGGAGAAGACTTTACGCTTGCGTTAAAATTAAGTATGTCGCACTGACTGTAATGACGAAAACAACTAGATATAAACAAGCTATGAGCTTCTTTTTGTTCATAAACGCTTCAATTGAAAATAGTAAGAACATAATAGATAAAAGCGGCAGAATGAACTTCGGATTTACTTCATAATCTTTATCAATTAAGCGGTAAACGCCGATTCCGATAATGATAAGCGCGAGCAGTCCATTTATTTTACGTAACATTTGCATTCTCCCTTTCCAGGACGCATGATAGATCATAGACAGTATAACAGGACATTGCTCCTTAATGAATAGAAAGGGGTATGAAACATGCCAACTCATGACGAATGGCAAGTAACCTACAAAGAAACCGCACTCCGGGAAATCCAAAAATACTTCCGTCTCTACGAAATCGGAAATATTTCAGAAGCCGTATTAGAAACAGGATCTGCGCGTGTCGCACAGCAAGCTGACCGGATTGATGATACTGTTTTTGCTTCCCTGCTGGAACAAATCAGCCGCAGCATAGCAAGTAATCATATCCAAGATGTTCGAAATAAATACTATGAACTGGAACAGCTGCCTATTTAGCCAACTTGCTAAAATACGCTGCTGTCTGGTCCAAGTACTTTTGCTGCTTCCCATTCTTTTTTTCCATGCCACCAAACTCAAATAGCTTTACTTTGCGAATGCCTACAAACCGAAACAAAGCTTTTTTCATGAGAACTTGATGCGCATTATGTAAGAAAAAGCGGCTGTAAAAACGCGGTCCTTTCATCGTGGATACGCACACTGCTCGCTTTCCTGCAAGCAGTCCCTCTGGCAGTAAACTGTCATGACGATAAGCAAAATTCGCAGCAAAAACTTGGTCGATAAAGCCAAGCAGCATCGCTGGCGGCCTTCCCCAAAAGATCGGATAAACGAAGACGAGCAAATCTGCTTGCTGGATTTTCTCCCTGTAAATCTCAAGTTCTGGATCTTTGTGCATATCGCGGCGACGCTTGTTTTCGCCGAAGACCAAAACAGGATCAAACTTCTCCGCATACAGATCGAGTGTGTCTATTTCATGGATGGCAGAATTTTGCTGCAGACTCTTTTGCGCTGCCTCGAAAAAAGCGTGGTTTAATGAACGATGATTCGGGTGGGCATAGATAAGTAGCGCTCTCATTTGCTTCAACTCCAATAATTATGATAATAATGCATACGAGAGCAACTAGAAAAAAGTTACAAAAAAAGAATGCATGCGTTGGTCACGCTGCATTCTTTTCTTATGCTGTCAGAAGAATAACTAATATTCCTACGATCTGATAGCCGGCTCCGATAACGCTCGTAGCTAAGCCGCCAATAGCCATTTTTCTCCCTTTTTTTTCTGTTTTCTTGTCATTTCTAATTGTATATAGTGCAAGAATAAACCCTACAATACCAAAGAAAATGCCGTACACAGAAAGAAACAGACTAATGATACCAAATACAAGTGATAGCAAGGATCTATTTTTCATGATAACATCTCCTTGTTCTGTAAGCTTACTTCCATTGTAGACTTTCCCTCTAATTCAATCCAATTTCTTAACTAATCTAAGTGTTTGGAAGTTAGATAAAAGCAAAAAAACCGAACGCGTGCGAAATCTAAAGGAAGATTTCACGTTCGTTCGGTTTTTTAACAAGAATAATCTCGTTTTATTCAGGTGATTCATCTTTTCTTGGCCAAGCATCAATGTTTTTGAGGCCTTCAATGCTATCAGCATAAAATACTGGGTCTTTCCCTGCTTTGCGCTGACGCTTATAGTCGCGTAAAGCTTTAACCGCTGTATTACTCAAGAGGGCAATAACAATTAAGTTCAAGACAGCCATCAAGCCCATGAATAGATCGGCAAGCGTCCAAACAAAGTCAAGGCTGGCAAGTGAACCAAATGCTACCATCGCGACAACAGCTATGCGATAAATGAACAGCCACACTTTACTGCGTTTAATAAACTCGATATTCGATTCGCCGTAATAGTAGTTGCTAATGACGGAACTGAATGCGAATAATAGAACGATAATCGCTAAGAAAATTCCGGCCCATTGCCCAACACCTGACTGAAGCGCTTCCTGTGTCAGGACAATACCATCACTTTCAGTGGACTTATGCATCCCAGAAAGCAGAATAATAAATGCAGTAGAGCTACAGATCATTAATGTATCAACGAACACACCCATCGCTTGAATCAAACCTTGCTTCGCTGGGTGAGAAACAGTAGCAGATGCTGCAGCATTTGGCGCACTACCCATACCCGCTTCGTTGGAATAAAGTCCGCGTTTAATCCCTTGCATCATCGCAGCACCTAGTGCACCAGCACCAATTTGTTTTATTCCATCCCATGCATCAGAAAAAATAAGTGCAATAACATTCGGTAATTCTGTAATATTCATAATCATAATAACTAGTGCGATTAGAATATAAGCACCAGCCATTACTGGAACAATTACTTCAGATAATCTTGCAACTAATTTAACACCGCCGAAGATTATAACAGCGGTAATGACGCATAAAATAACTGTCATGATATTCTTATCTAATCCAAATGAACTTTCAAAAGCATTCGTAATTGTATTCGCCTGAACCGAGTTGAAAGCCAAACCAAATGTGATTGTAATAAGAACAGCAAAAATAATACCTAACCAGCGTGCACGTAAGGCTTTTTGCATATAATAAGCCGGTCCGCCTCGGAATGTGGAGCCGTCTTTTGTTTTATAAATCTGCGCAAGTGTACTTTCTACAAATGCAGAAGCAGAACCAATCAAAGCAATAAGCCACATCCAGAAAACCGCTCCCGGTCCACCAGCAGTAATTGCTAGTGCAACTCCAGCCAAGTTACCTGTACCTACCCTAGCTGCTGTACTGATACAAAAAGCCTGAAAAGAGCTTACGCCTGTCTTTCTGCCTTGCCCGCTTTCCCCTAAAAGACGTATCATTTCCGGAATCATGCGGAACTGCACAAATCCTAATCGAATAGTAAAATAGATTCCTAGACCAATTAATAGAATAATAAGTAGACTTGACCATAGTAGATCACTAGAAGTTGTCACGATTTTTGTAATTCCATCACCAATCGTGTGCATCATATCATTAAAACCCTGCATATCGAACCTCCATCTTTAGCATACATATACAATCTAATGTAACATTATCTAACATGGTACGCAATGTTTATTACTTCCAAAGAGCGGTACCTTTCGTGCTATACTAGGAAGTACTTAGACAAGGTGGTAATAAAAATGAAACGTTCCAAAGAAAAGAAACCGTTCCGTTATCCTTTGGCATTCACCGTCGGTATTATCGCAGCAATACTGTTTGGCATCGCTTTTCAAAGTCCGTCCTTCGGTATATTTATGGGCTTGTTACTTGGTATTGTGTTCGGATCCATGCCAAAAGGGAGAAATAAGGAGGATTCGTAATAATCACCCTCAGACGTTATGAGGCAGCCGACTTGGACAGCGTTATTGTTTTGCTTCACAAGGAAGGCTGGCATGCGCTCGCAGCTGATTCAAATCAAATAAATAGTCCAAATGATACATTTTATAATAAAATGTTTGTCTAGCTGTGTGCTGGGAATACATTACTAACTCAACAAGAGGAGGTAATGAAAATGGCACAAGAAGATCGCGCACAACAAGCTGCGGAAAATCTATCTCAAGAAGATAAGAACGAAATTCTGAACAATTTCCAGAACTTCCAAGATTATTTAGGAAACAAAGTAAAACAAGGTGAACGTCTTGGTTTAAGTGAAGATGCCATGACGAAAGCTGCCCAACGCGTTGCTGATTATCTGGCAGACAAAGAAGAGCCTCGCAACCGTGAGGAATACTTGCTCAAACAGCTATGGCTGGTAGCAGATGAAGAAAATAAAAAGCCGCTTGCGAATACACTCGTCAAGCTTGCTGATCAAACAAATTAACAGAAAGAGCGGATCTCTCAGCAGATCCGCTCTTTTATTTGTATTCGTATATAGGGTCTTTCTTCTCGCTGCTAATTTGACAGGACAGTCCGTTCGTTTCAATGCTGATTGTTCCGCCTTTAGCTGTGCTGTAAAGAATCGCTCCGGCCTGCCGAAGGTTTTGCACCACTTCTTTGGTTGGGTGACCCAATTGATTATCTATTCCATAGGACACGACTGCATAATCAGGTTTTACTTTCTCCAAAAAGTCCAATGTATTGCTCGTCCGAGATCCATGATGTGCCACTTTATACACTTCTGACTCCACCTCAAAAGTACGCCCCATGTTCTCTTCCTGTTCCGCTTCTGCATCGCTCATGAGCAAAAAATCGACCGTTCGATAAGTAAGGCGAAGTACCGTCGACGCTTGATTATTCGACGCATCCAAATGGTTGGCATTTAGCACTTGGATAGAAAGCAGCGGATCCAGTGTCACATACGTTCCTTCTTCTGCGATTGTCACCGGTATGTTTTTCTTTTCTAATAGCTCTGTATAACGCTGGTACGTTTTCGTAGTATATAACTTCCCGCTATCAAGTACATTCTTCACTTCTATTTCCTCTAGCACAGGCAGCAATCCGCCAATATGATCAATATCCGGATGCGTTGCTACTAACAGATCCAGCTTTTCCACACCTCTGTTGCGAAGCTCGGTCATAACTTTCTCCCCTGCCTCCCGATCTCCCCCATCAATTAAAATCGTATAATGAGATGGTGTTTCAATCAGTATGCTGTCCCCTTGACCAACATCGAGAAAATGCACGCGCAATTTCCCAGCTTCTTCTGTATGGGAAAAGATATAATCCCATACACCTGACCCACTCTCCGCCGCCACATTCACTGGGGTAATGCCGCCAAGCAGCAAGACTAAACAGATAATCCGTAAGCAATACTTCATTGCGTTCCGCCCCCTTTCCCATAGGATGCAGTCCGCTTTGCTTTCGTATGCATGCTGATTAATCTCCTAATTTTAACAAACTGCCGAAAATGCTATACTAAAATCAGATGAAAGGAGCGACATAGTATGTTTACACATCGTATTGATTCAGCTACTTATTTAAAGCTATTGGAAGTTCAGGAAAGCGAGAAGCTTTTTCAGCTGATTGACAGCTCTCGTGAGCATTTGCGCAATTGGCTTCCCTGGGTGGATAAGAACACAACGGTTGAGGACAGCAGACAATTTATCCAGCATACGTTAGACCAGTTTGCTGCCGGCAATGGTTTTAATGCTGGCATTTGGTATCAAGGCGCTTTAGCAGGGGTTATCGGTTTTCATAAGATTGATTGGCAAAATAGCACCACCAGTATCGGTTACTGGCTGGGTGAAGATTATACAGGGAATGGCTTGATGCAAAAAGCGGTCAGTAAATGTCTCGATTATGCTTTTCTCGAGCTGCGGCTTAATCGTGTAGAAATTCGTTCGGCTATTGGGAATGTGCGCAGCCGAAAAATTCCCGAAAAACTTGGCTTTACGCTCGAAGGGACGATTCGCCAAGCAGAGAAACTCGTTTATGGCTATGTGAACCATAATGTGTACGGTATGTTGCTGGAAGAGTGGGAAGCAAAAGAAAACAGCAGTATAAATGATGATGAGACCTACGAATAGAAAGTTTATTTCAAATTAATTACAAATTCTTCTCATATGTTTATTCTCTTCGTGTGCCGGTAATATACACACTAAGGAGATGAGAGAACAATGAAGAAGAAAATGCATATTGTATCATCAACGGATGACAACTACGCGCAACATTTGGGTGTAACACTAAGTTCGTTACTTGAAAACACAGCGACTCCCGAGGATTTTGTTATTTCAGTTATTGACGGAGGAATAAGTGAGCAGAAAAAACAACTGCTGAAAGATACAGCAGTGGCCTACGATACCCCGCTTCATTTTCTAGAAGTTGACTTGAACGCATACGATGGTGCGATTGCAAGCCGTCATATTTCCAAAGCAGCTTATTACCGTATCTCCATTCCTGAAATGATGGATCAGTCTATCGAACGGACGCTGTATGTTGATTGCGATATGCTGGTTTTTGAAGATGTGAAAAAACTATTTGAGATCGACTTGGAAGGTAACATTGTTGCAGCTGTTAGTGATTATGGTGAGCACAATCGATTACCGAAAATGGGAATTACAAGCGAAGATCGCTACTTTAACTCTGGTCTGCTTTTGATTGATATGCAGGCATGGCGAGATCATAACATGACAGATAAAGTACTGACATTTATAGATGAAAATCCAGACAAACTAGCTTGGCATGATCAAGATGCACTCAATGCGCTCCTTTGGGATAAGTGGCTTATTCTGCACCCTAAATGGAATGCTCAAGCACATGTTACGTTAAAAGAATACAAAGCAAAATCAGTTGAAGAAGAACGTACATTGCGTACGGTGAGGGAGCATCCAGCTATCGTCCACTTTACCGGAGCTGATAAACCTTGGCAGAAAGGCTGTACACACCCTTATACGGATGCTTATTATGCATACTTAGCCAAAACACCTTTCTCGCCTAAATCCAGTAATTCATTAAGTGTATAAACGCAGTGTAAAACCGGAGTTAAGATAACTCCGGTTTTTTCTATATACTCGTTTCCTGTGATACACTAGTTCAAAAGGAGGTGCTTTCCCTGAAAGCTAGACGCAGGCTATATGCTGTGCTGCTGCCGCTTGGCATTCTCATCGCAGTCTTGTTCGTATTCCGTTCATATTTCTACTTTCCGAGTACTGTTTATGGTGAATCAATGGCACCGACACTGGAAGATCAGAACAAGATTATCATCAGCAGAATCGGAGATATCAAACGTTTCGATGAAATTGTCTTTCGTGCTCCTAATGAAGAAGCAAGTTATGTGAAGCGTGTCATTGGAATTCCGGGAGATACAATTGAGTACAGAAATGACGTTCTTTATGTTAATGGCAAGAAGTATGCAGAGCCCTACTTGAATGAAATGAAAAACGGAATGCAGGGTGATACTCTATTCACGAATAATTTTAA
This sequence comes from Terribacillus sp. DMT04, assembly GCF_019056395.1. Classification (NCBI taxonomy): domain Bacteria; kingdom Bacillati; phylum Bacillota; class Bacilli; order Caryophanales; family Bacillaceae; genus Terribacillus; species Terribacillus sp. DMT04. The sequence continues at coordinate 841,663 of NZ_CP077639.1, read as the reverse complement.
ACTTCGTGACGTCATTGGGGAAGATACAATTCCTGATGGTTACCTGTTCGTCATGGGAGACAATCGCAGAAATAGTAAAGACAGCAGGATGTTTGGCCTTATCCCACAAAGCTCCGTCATCGGGGAAGTGAAATTTCGCTATTACCCTATCCCGCAAATCGGATTGACCAATTAAATAAGTTGAGTTGACGAACAGTGCAGGCAAATGCACTGTTTTTTGCATTCTCCAAAATTTGGTTGACATCGTTAAGAGTTTAGTTATATAGTTAGTTACATAAGTAATGAACCAATTACCCCTCACCAAAAGAAAGGAGCGCCAGGATGCTTGATGATGCAAAACCAATCTTTCTCCAGATTAAAGAACAACTCGAAGACGCCATTCTCAACGGGTCCATTGCTATCGGTGAGCGAGTACCATCAACCAATGAATTTGCCCAGCATTACAAAATAAATCCAGCAACCGCAGGTAAAGGTATTAATCAGCTTGTAGACGAAGGTATATTATTTAAGAAAAGAGGCGTAGGTATGTTTGTTACAGAACCAGCCCAGGAGATTCTTTTAGAAAAACGAAAGCAACAGTTCTTTGATGCCTATATTATCCCGCTGAAACAAGAAGCATCGAAACTGCATATTGCCCGAGAAGAAATTATTCGCATGCTCAAAGAGGAGGAACAGTGATGACAATAGTCGCGGATAACCTTACAAAAGTGTATAAAACAGCGACAGCTTTAAAAGAGATTGACTTGCGAATTACGGAACCGAAGATTTACGGTCTGCTCGGGCGAAATGGCGCTGGTAAATCTACCTTCATGCAGCTGCTGGCTGGTTTCGACAAACCAACCCAAGGTAATTTACTCGTCAACGGTATGAAGCCTTTTGATAATCAAGCTGTTACAGAGAACATCTGTTTAATCAAAGAAGCGGATAACTTCAAGAAAGATTTGACCATCGAGCAAACCTTAAAGATTGCATCTATGTTTTATATAAATTGGGATAAACAATTAGCCGGCGACCTGCTGCAACGTTTCGATTTAGACAAAAAGCGCCGAATAAAAAATCTTTCAAAAGGAATGGAATCTGCACTTGGCATTATCGTCGGTCTGGCCAGCAATGCATCTGTCACTATGCTAGATGAACCCTACATCGGACTAGACGCAGCATCTCGCGCTTATTTTTACGAAGTACTGCTCGAAGAATTCCAACGCAACCCCCGTATCATCATTCTTTCCACACATCTCATAGACGAAGTCAGCAACTTGTTTGAGGAAGTAATTATTTTCAATAAAGGCACTATCCTGCTTCGAAAAAATGCCGAAGAGCTCCGATCTGAAAGCTATTGTATTTCAGGACCAGCAGCACAGGTCAAAGCCTTTGCTGCTGGCAGAGACATTATTAAGGAGAAAAGCTTTGCCGGCACAACACAAGTTTATCTGCTGTCCCCTAACAAACCCGATTTAACTGATGATTTAGCTCTCTCTGGAGTGCCGCTGCAGGATATGATGGTTCATCTAACAGAAAAAAGAGGTGTGCGTGTATGAATAAACAAACGCAAGCTTTATTGTATTTTTTCGCTGTTGACAGCAGACGTACTGTTACGATTTTCTTTTCAATCCTGCTATTCTGTATCGCCGTATTATCCGTACTTTCGGTTATTGTAATAGACGTTATGTATATTAGCATCACGGGACCCGCTTATGTCTTTATGGCAATCTTTGGCTTTCGAACAATTCAAGAGAGCCTGCCCTTCGCTATTAAAAGAGGCGCAACACGAAGAAACTATCATGCAGCCGTAGGTCTTTTCATCTTACTGATTAGCTTTGTAATGACAGTTCTCCTGGCCGCAATCCAGTTGGCGCTTTATGCAGTGCTTCAAGCAGTCAATGTGACGAATATCCACATCCTTCGTCCATTTGCATCAAACACAGAGCTGAAAAATATCCTTTACAGCTTACCGCTCGATTTTGGTTTCTTGCTGCTTTTCTTTGCTGCCGGTCTGTTACTTGGAATTATCGTCTATAAATTTGGTTTTCTTGGAGGTTCCATTCTTGGCGGTGGGTTTTTGATTGGAATTACGCTGGCACTAACTAGCCGAGACAAACTCATCAATTTTCTGACATGGGTGCAAGACTTGGATTTACTTCCAGCTTTCGGCATATTGTTCTTAATTGCCTCCATTTGTTATAGCATCAGCTGGTTCTTCATCCGCACCAGTACCTCTATCGGTGAGCGCGCTGCATAAAAAAAAGACTCACGCCCAAAAAGCGTGAGTCTCTTCTCATTTATTTACTTGCTACTGTAAGTTGATCTTCAACCAAGTCTACTACCATACTGCTTATATTTTCTTCTTCAAGGATAAAATCAGTAATCTTATCTTCTACTTCACTTTGGATAACCCGGCGTAATGGGCGAGCACCAAATCGTGGATCATAGCCTTTTTTCGCTAAGAAGAGTTTTGCAGCTTCTGTTACTTCAAGCTGATAGCCTTCATCTTTCATATTGGCAGCCAAGTCACCAATCATAAGCTCGACAATTTGTACGAGGTCTTCCTCTTTTAATTCATCAAAGCTAATAATAGAATCAAAACGGTTTAGGAATTCTGGTTTAAAGTAAGCGCCAAGCTTCTCCATAACAGATACCGCTTCGTTGCTTGAATTTGTAAAGCCGACAGAATTCTGTTTATCTCCTGTACCAGCATTACTTGTCATGATAATGACAGTATCTTTAAAGCTGACTTTCCGGCCTTGGCTATCCGTCAAGTGACCATCTTCCATGATTTGCAAGAACATATGCTGTACATCTGGGTGTGCTTTTTCTATTTCATCCAAAAGCACGATTGTATAAGGGTTACGACGTACACGCTCTGTGAGCTGACCTGCTTCTTCATGCCCTACATATCCAGGAGGAGAACCAATTAGTTTCGCCACAGAATGACGCTCCATGTACTCACTCATATCTAACCGAATAAACGATTCGCGCGTTCCGAACATCTCTTCTGCCAACGCTCGGGTAAGCTCTGTTTTACCTACCCCAGTCGGACCTACAAAGAGGAAAGAACCAATCGGGCGCTGTTTGGATTTCAATCCAGCACGGCTGCGCCGAATTGCTTTAGCCACTCGTTCAACCGCCTGCTGCTGACCAATTACTTTGCTGGACAAATTGGCAGCCAAGTTTTTCATTTTGTTTTGTTCTTCAGATTGAATCTTTGTTACAGGAATACCTGTTTTTTCTTCTACAATCTGCTGGATGACTTCAACTGTCACTTTGCCTTTTTCTTCATCCTTCGGCTCTTCCAGCTTGTGTTCGAGCTGAATCTCTTCCTGACGAAGATACGCGGCACGTTCATAATCCTCACGCGCTGCTGCTTCTTCCTTCTCTTTAGAGATTTGCGCAAGACGCGTTTGGATAGCGTCTTCATCGGTTGTTACTGTTAGTAAGTTAATGCGAGAGCCTGCTTCATCAAGCAAGTCAATTGCTTTATCCGGCAAGAAACGATCTTGGATATAACGCTGAGACAAGTTGACGCTGGCAATAATTGCATCTTCACTGTAAGCAACTTGATGGTACGCTTCGTATTTTTCTTGCAACCCTTTTAGAATCTCGATCGCCTGCTCTGTTGTTGGTTCTTTGACCATAACTGGCTGGAAGCGGCGTTCAAGCGCTGCGTCTTTCTCTATTTGACGGTACTCTTTTAATGTTGTAGCACCTATCAACTGGAGTTCACCGCGAGCAAGTGCAGGTTTCAAAATATTCCCTGCATCCATTTGCGAGCTTTCAGCAGTACCAGCACCTACTAACAAATGGATTTCGTCAACGAACAGAATGACGTTTTTACGCTGCTGCAATTCAGAAATAAGCTGTTTCATTTTTTCTTCAAACTGTCCGCGCATCCCTGTGTTAGCAACGAGCGATGCAACGTCAAGCAAGTAAATCTCTTTGTTTTGCAGCTTCACAGGGACATTACCTTCGATGATTTGCAGAGCTAGTCCTTCTGCTATAGCTGTTTTACCTACCCCTGGTTCCCCGATTAGAACTGGGTTATTTTTATTGCGTCGGTTTAGTGTTTCAATGACGCGTTTCACTTCTTGTTCACGACCAATAACCGGATCAATCAGACCCGCTCGCGCACCGTCTGTTACGTTTTTGCCAAGTGAATCAAGCAATCCACCGCGACCATTACCGCCTGCTTGTGCTTGCTGATTTCCGCCAGCTTGAGAACCGGACTGCGATCCTCCGAACATATTTTTAAAGAAATCATCCATTGTTCCGCCATTAGAAGCGAAACCAGCTGGGTTTTTAGATGTATTTTTTATTTCATTATAGCAAGTATGGCAGAGCTGTAATTGCTGTTTTTGGTTATTGAATTGCATTAACAAGTTTACATTTGCTTCTCGTTCACCACAATGTTGACATTTCATATTACAATTACCTCCCCAATTAGGTTAAATCTTTTATTTGGCCAAGCGTCAATTTGACTTTGACTATCTTTGACCTTGTAAATCTATTATAGTCTGACCTTCTTTGACTTTCAAGTCTTTTGCATTACTTTTTTATAATTATTTTAGATAAGCAGTTAGATATGGACATAACTAATTTATAGCAGAATGTTGACAGCATCTACTTTCACCGTATTCACTATTTTCATTAGAAATAAACCTAAACAAAAAAGGCTGCCGAGATTTACTCGACAGCCTGCACTGCTATATAGCGCAGTTTTTATTTATTTCGCGTTTCGTCTTTCATTGTTGCGAAGTTCCACTCGTCTGATCTTACCAGAAGAAGTTTTCGGCAAATCTTTGACGAATTCAATTTTTCGTGGGTACTTGTATGGTGCAGTTGTATTTTTTACATGTGTTTGCAACTCTTTCACAAGACCAGGCTTGTTCTCGTCAACACCTTCGCGCAGAATGATAAATGCTTTGACGACATTCCCGCGAATCTCATCTGGGCTTGCTACGACAGCACATTCTGCAACAGCAGGGTGCTTCACTAAAGCGTCTTCTACTTCGAACGGTCCAATTGTATATCCAGAGCTGATGATAATATCATCGCTGCGTCCTTCAAACCAGAAGTAGCCGTCTTCATCAATCGATGCTTGATCACCTGTAACGAAATAGCCATTGCGTTCCGCTGCTGCTCGGCGTTCTGGCTCACGGAAATAAGTTTTGAACAAAGCAGGACTATCGAGCTTCAAAGCGATATCGCCGACTTCACCTGTTTTGACTTTGTTGCCATCTTCATCAATGACAACTACTTCATTTCCTGGAGTCGGTTTACCCATAGAGCCTGGTCTTGGCTCCATGCCTTTCATAATACCTAAGAGCAATGTGCTCTCTGTCTGACCATACCCATCACGCACAATAATGTTAAAGTGCTTTTGGAATACGTCGATTACTTCTCTATTCAATGGTTCACCAGCAGAAACCGCACTATGCAGCTCATTTAAATTATAGCTGCCAAGATCCGTCACTTTCGCCATGAGACGATACTCGGTCGGCGTGCAGCAAAGCACATTGATTTTATAGTCCTCTAATAAAGAAAGATACGTTTTCGCATCAAAACGTCCCATATAAACGAAGCCAGTTGCTCCCGTTCCTAATACGGAAAGGAAAGGACTCCATACCCATTTCTGCCAGCCTGGTGCAGCTGTTGCCCATACGATATCTCCTTCAGAAGCAGATAGCCAATTTTCAGCAGCTGTGCGCAAATGCGCATATCCCCAGCCATGTGTATGCACGACCGCTTTTGGATTACCTGTTGTTCCGCTCGTATAAGACAGCAATGCTAAGTCGTCTCTCGTAGTTTGTACTGTTTCCAATTCAGCTGACGCTGTTTCTTTTAATGATTCAAGATTATGCCAGCCCGCAGCAGGACCGCCGATAGCGAGCTTAATCAAGCTATCTTGATTCTCAATAGCTTCAAACTGCTCTGCGAACGCGTGATAGCTAATAATGCTTTTCACCTTTCCGTGATCAATACGGTATTGCAGGTCCTTTGTTTTCAGCATTTCGGAGCTAGGAATGATTACAAGTCCGAGCTTCAATGCTGCAGCGTAGATGTGATACGCTTCTACGACACGTGGTACCATAACAAGAATCGCATCGCCTTTTTCCAAGCCCAGCTGTTTCAGAACATTACCGGTGCGGTTTACATCCTGAAATAACGTTTTATACGTTACTTCCTTATTATTTCCCGCTTCATCCATCCAAATAAGCGCCTTCCGTTCTTCATCTGTAACGAAACGCTCCATTTCATTCACGATGTTGTACTGTTCTGGTGCAATCAAATCTTTTCTTTCCATACTTACGCCTCCTAAATGGCTGCCTGTTTTAACTAATGCACCTATTATAGCAGACGAGGGCGTGAGTTCCCACTAATAATTGTTACCAAATTATAAAACTTGATATTAGTATCAGGTCTCAATACTCCTCCAAAGGGTTACAGCCGCGTAACTGCGGTATGGAGCCCATCTTTCTCCTCGTTCATATATACTTGCTGGTGTTGGTTTTTCAGGCAAATCTTCATAAAACTTCAACGCCTTTTGTATTCCGATATCAGCAGCTGGTAATAAGTCTGGACGCCCTAACCCAGAGAGCATCCAGTTCTGAGCAGACCAGCTCCCCAGACCGCGAATTTTTGTCAGTTCTGCTGCAATTGTCGCATTTGATTCAGTTGATAATAATTCAAGATCCAGCTTCCCTTCTGCAATAAGACGACTTGTATCAATTACATACTCCGCTTTTCGCTGGGAAAACTGCATGCTGCGTAAGTCTTCATATGATAAGGAAGCAACTCTTTCCGGCGACGGATAAAACCTGACACCTTCCTCATACGTTCCATACGCTTCTACAAAACGATTAGTAAGTGTATAAGCGAATTTCAAATTCAATTGCTGATGAATGATTGTCTTCATTAAACAATAATAGAGGTTTGTATCTTTTACGATTGGTGTACCTGCGTGCGCGAAAAAAAGCTGTTCCAAATCTGATTCAACAAAATGGGCGGCAACCTCCGCCAAATCTCTGTCCCATTGCAGCCAGTTTTGCACCCAATCGATAATCTCTTCACTTTTGGCTGTATCTGCAGAAGACACCCGCACAGCAGGCGCTGTAATCGGTCCACTGAATTGCAACAGAACCATATGTCGTGATCCATCTTCTAAAACAACCGGAAGCTTTATAAGATGTTCATCCGCGTCAACAACATTTAATGCATCCATTTTCCATCTTTTCATTAAATAATGATAATCGTATGTATGCTTTCCGATAAGGTCTTTTTCCCACAAAAATAGCCTCTCCTATCCCGCTTGATTTATAACAAATTCAATTGTATCCGCATAACTTGTGGCAACTTGTCTTGGAAGTAGGAACTTGGTGGTAAGCTGATGTATGAATGTATCGCATACTAATGAGTCCTATATATGGTTGAAGTATACACTTTTTCATTAGAAGTTAGAAAAGATGCGATTGTGTTTATCGGATCAATAGTCACAGAAGTAGTGTCGAGCGAACATAAATAAAAGCTGATCCCCTGAACGGATCAGCTTAAAATTGCGTAACAGCTTTTGGCAGGATATCCTGCTTCACTAAGTCGTCAAGTGTACGGAAGGAATAACCTTGCTTTTTAAGTTCAATGATTAATTTCTCCAGAGCTACAGCATTGTCTTCAGAAACGCTATGCAGCAGCACGACTGCTCCTGGATGCATTTGCGTTATTACTTGCTCATACGCATGCTGCCAGCCTTTTTGCTCGCCCGTCTTCCAATCGGCATAAGCAAGCGACCAAAATACATTGGTGTAGCCCATGTCTTCCGACCACTTCAGAGAACGCGCACTGAAAGTACCGCGAGGCGCCCGGAGATAATGCATCTCATCCTGTTCCGTTAAGTCTGCTACCGCAGTCTCCAGCATGTCGAGCTCCTTCTGCATTTTCTCTTTGGAAACCTTGGTTAAGTCAGGATGATGATAAGAGTGATTGCCAATAATATGACCTTCATCCACCATTCGTTTGACCAATTCTGGCGCAGAATCTACATAGTGACCAGTTATGAAAAAGGCAGCTGGTACTTCATGCTTTTGAAGCACGTCCAAGATGTCATCTGTGTAGCCTTGTTCATAACCATTATCAAACGTAATATAAACTGTTTTATCTCCAGAAGCATCCAAATAATAGCTATGGTATTTATCCAACAGCTGTTGATACTTCCCTATTTCCGGGATGCTGCCATTCTTACTTTTTACAAATCCCCATCCGTAGCTGACAGAGCTTTCAGCTGCTGTATATGTTGGTGCACCCAGCAGCATGACGAGAATTAACATAATTGATTTATATCGCATTTGTCACACGCTCCTTACTCCTAGCGTGCGCTAATCAGAAGGCAAGTATGCGACGTAAAAAATAGCAAAGGGCCTGGGACAGAACAATATTAATTCATCCTAAAAGTGAACGAGGACTAATCCATACTTTTCAAAGCAGCCCTCTGATGGCTGCTGCTTTCCAGCTTTAGCTGTTATCGCCAGACAAGAATGTTTTTTGAAGTAGACTCCCGAGGAAAGCGGAGTGTATTTCCGAAGCGATGCTCTCCCCTTCATTTCCAATGCAAAAAATCCAAACAATGCAATATTGTTTGGATTTTTATATAGCTTAAACAGTTATGTCCCAGCCTCTTACTTGAATCTATTCTCCATGTCGTCAAGCATCCGGAGCATTTCGTCAATCTCATCTAGAGATGTCTGTTCCGGTTCAATATTGTCAAGATAGTCCATGAATGCAGCGAGCCGCTGCTTCAAGTCATCTACTTTATGCGTTGGAATTGTCAAGGCTAAAACTCCTTTAACGTATCGTCTGTTTATCATGCAGTGTATACATCATTATAGCATACCCGTACATTTTATTGAACGTTGAAGGTGAAGGATAGATGATCTTGAATTGGAATCCATGCACCAATTCCCTGTTTTGTAACATTTTTAATAATAATTCGTTTCTTAGACCCTTTTAATTCCACATACACTTCACCAAACGTGATCGTCCCCTTTTCATTGACAGCAGGTGCATAAGCAGTAAGAATGCCCGCTTTATTCAATGGAACACCGTATTCATTCTCTTTATTTGTTCCTTTTCCTATGACTGTCTGGAACGATAACGGAAGCTTGGTATTCTTTTGTGCTTGTTGCAGCATCATGAGCTTGATATCTTTTGGATTGTCAATTTCGGCTGTCAGACCGCCTTTTACATAGCGTTCTTCCTGCTGCTCGTAATTCATTTGCTTAGCAGATTCGCCGCCTGCATTGCTCACTTGATTGGAATTCACTTTTTGATATTGCCAATTGATATTTGTTTCTTCAGACGTATATTCCAGCGGCCAGTGCCCCATAAATATCATACCTCGGTAGCCGATAGCCAATGGTGATGGTTTCAGAGAAGATTCATTCAGTATTCGAATAAGCTCTGGATTTTGAATTGCAATGTTGCTTTCTTCTGTCAGTTCTTTTACTAGCTCACTTGGCTCCAAAACAATTTGATCTTTATTCGAATTCGGATAGGTATTTTCTTTGGAGATATTTAAAACGTGGTTCGGAATTTCAGTAATATCCTTCTTTTGTACATTATCTGCCTTTCCTGTGGCTGAAAAAGAAAGTGTCAGCATGAGCAGTGCCATCATTGCAATTAAGATTCTCGTGAATTTCATAAAGAAAAGCCCCTGCCTTTCAGATTTTTTCCTAGTATCTGAAGACAGGAGCTTTCCTATACATTTTAATAATGGTTCAAATGGATGACTTCCAGTCGTTCTTCAATATCAATACTGTCCTTAACTGTTTGGACCATTGAACAGTTTTTATGTGCAAGCTGAAGGTTTTTCTCCAGCTGTCCTTTGTCTAAATGAAAACCGCGCACAATGTAAGTTAGTGTAATTTTGGTAATGCGGTTTGCAGCTTGTTCATCTCGCTCGACTTCTGTCAGAACTTCCATATCATCTATTTCCAAGCGCTGCTTTTCCATAACTTTACGAAAAACAGACGCGCTGCAGCCTGCTATGGAGGACACCATTAACTGATAGGGTCTGATACCAAATGTCTCATCTCCATCGATATCCAACGTCTGATGGGGCAGATCAATTCGAAAACCATGCTGCTTCATCGTTAACTTCATTTCCCTCACCTCTTCTTCACTTTCTAAAGCATATATTCCCCTTTTGAAGCAGTTCTAACCTACTAGCTTCATTGACCATGTAAAGGAAAAACTATACAGTAGAAATGGGAATTTATCTTACATACAGGGGTAATGACAATATGAGAAATGCTTATAGTTTTTGGATCCTTGTCAGTATTGTTGCGATCTCCGGCTTCAGTCAAGGGCTTCTTCTCCCATTGATTGCCATCATCTTTGAACAAGATGGTCTGTCATCTTCCTTGAATGGACTGAACGCCATCGCTATTTACATCGGGATCCTAGCAATATCACCGTTTATGGAGGCACCATTGCGTAAGTTTGGTTATCGGCCGGTTATTATAACAGGAGGACTACTTGTTGCCGTCGCTTTGTTTGCTTTTCCATTGTGGAAATCCTTCTGGTTTTGGTTTGTGCTGCGCTTATTAATCGGGATTGGAGATAATGCACTGCATTTCGGTACGCAGACATGGATTACTTCCTCTTCACCAGAAGCGGCGCGAGGAAGAAATATCTCTATTTATGGTTTATTTTTCGGAATTGGTTTTGCAGTCGGTCCATTAATGACGTCATTGGTTAAGGTATCAGAATCCTTGCCATTTATCTTATCTGGTGCCCTTTGCTTGGTTGCATGGTTTACCCTCTTCCAGCTGCGCAACGAGTTTCCTGAGTCCGAAAATACGCAAGCTGCAAATCAGCAAGGACTTGTGCAGCGGTTTGGATCAACTCTGAAGTATGCATGGGTCGCGTTTTTGCCGCCCCTTGGGTATGGCTTTTTAGAGTCTTCTCTCAATGGCAGTTTCCCTATCTACGGGCTGCGCCAGGAAATTGGCGTTGCTGAGGTGTCTATTTTGCTCACGAGCTTTGCAATTGGAGGCATCGTATTTCAAATTCCGCTTGGTATGCTAAGTGATAAATTTGGCCGCAAATATACGCTGCTCACTGTCATACTCCTAGGAACAATCTGTTTCGGTGCTGCCGGCATCTTGGAAGCTCATTACGCTGCCTTAATGGTTTGCTTATTCGCTGCTGGAATGATGCTGGGATCCACTTTTTCACTAGGAATCAGCTATATGACAGACTTAACACCGCGTCATTTGCTGCCTACTGGCAATCTGCTCTGCAGCATTACATTTAGTCTTGGCAGTCTCGGCGGACCGTATCTTAGCGGGGTATTTATTGAGGAACTGCCGCATGTCAGCTTTTTTCTTATTATGACAGTCATTTTTGCAGGCATCTTTATTACTCTACTTGTACATGCTATTTTTTCCAGACGTGTTGCAGCTTCACAGCAGTATTAAAAGGGGATGCACCCAATCGGGCGCATCCCCTTTTCTTTAATTAATATAGCGTGAAAAGCGCTTTTCCAGCCGCTCCTGAAAATAAGAAATAATAATACAAAGCGGCCAATAAACCAGCGCCACGGTAATGTACATCGTCATGGAGTCAAATGTCCGTCCAGCAACGATCTGTGCCTTTTGAAACATTTCGGGCACTGTTATAACCGCCGCCAAACTTGTCGCTTTCACTAAATCAAGAAACACATTTGTCAGTGGCGGCATGGCGACCCGTATAGCTTGCGGTGTAATGACACGCGTCAGCGTCTGCCAGTAATTCAGTCCAAGGGCATACGAAGATTCCCATTGTCCATAAGAAATGCTGCTCAGCGCTCCGCGATTAACCTCCGCAATGTATGCAGCGCTGTTTAAACCAAATGCGAGTACGGCACACGTAAAAGCATCTAGTTGAATTTTGACGACAGGCAGTCCTTGATACAGGATGAATAAGAAAACGAGAATCGGTGTTCCTCGCATAAAGGAAATATAGAATCTCGTTGGCCACCGTAAGAAAAAGAATCTAGAGCTGCGGCCTATTGCCAAAAAGAAGCCTAGGAGCAGCCCGATTGCCATCGCAGCAAAAGCAACAGCTATTGTCATTGGCAAACCTTCTAAAATGAAAGGAAGGTTCTCCCAAGCTAATGTTGGATCAAAAAACTTCCCTATATCCATTAGCTCAAATGGCATCATTTTGCTTCGTCTTCCTGCTGTTTCACTAATTCATCGATGGAAGGAATGTCTTCTTCCGGCTCCTTTGATACGTCCGCGCCATCAAAGAACTTTTTCGAGAGCTCCGTTAGTGTTCCGTCTTCTTTCATTTCACCAAGCACCTTGTCCACTTGCGCTTTCAATTCAGCTGCATCGTTCGACATAATCACTGCGTTTGCAGATCCGTCAAATTTGAAATCAGGATGAATCGTAATATTGAAGTCTGGGAATGCCTGCAGCGCTAATGATTGTAAGTAATAATCATTGATGATTAGATCAGTACGGCCGTTATCAACATCACGCAAATACACATCATTGGTTGTATTACCATAAGCTACAACCTCGGCACCTAAACGTTCGGCGATTTTACTGTACCCAGTTGTTGCTTCTCCGCCCGCTTTTTTACCTTTCAGGTCAGACAAACTTTCAATACCTGACAAATCATCTTTTCGTACAATCATCGTTGTGTAGGAGTATTTATACGGTTCACTATATGCAAACTTTTCTTTGCGCTCATCTGTGATGCCAATATCATTGGCTGCCATATCCACGCGTCCATTTTGTACAGAAGCAAGCATATTGTTGAAATCAGACGTTTTGAATTCAACTTCCAAATCCAAACGCTTGGCAATTTCTTTTACTACTTCTACATCATATCCTGAAATTTCATCCGATCCCTCTGGATAATAACTTGCTGGATATAAGGTGCCGGAAGTTCCGACAGTTATCTTGCCTGTTTCTTTAATATTTTCCCAAACCTTATCATCAGCAGCTTGCTGATCACTTTCTTTATCGTCAGAAGCACCACATGCACTTAACACTAGGACGAATAGCAAACTGCATAGAATAAAAACGCGCTTTTTCATCGTGAAGTTTCTCCTTTTCTATATCCTTATTTTTGTTCTTCAAGCAATTCCTTCACTGTTGGCAAATCTTCTGCTGGTTCCTTGGACACATCCGCTCCGCCGAAGAACTCCTCAGACAGCTTCGTTAAGGTTCCATCTTCGCGCATCTCATTTAACGCACTGTCCATTTGTTTCTTTAGTTCAGTCGCATCTTTTGGCAGCAATGCTCCCTGCGTAATTTGATCAAATTTGAAATCGGGGTGAATTGTGATGTTGAAATCAGAAAAAGCTTCGAGTGCTAAGGACTGCAGATAATAATCATTGATAATCAAATCTGTACGGCCATTATCTACATCACGCAGATATACATCATTTGCTGCATTATTGTAAGCAACAACTTCAGCACCCAGCTGCTCTGCTATTTTACTATGATTTGTTGCCGCTTCTCCGCCCGCACGTTTTCCTTTAAGATCCTCCAGGCTATGAATGCCTGACATATCATCTTTACGAACAATCATTGAAGTGAACGAATACTTATATGGTTCTGTAAAGGAAAACTGCTCTTTTCTTTCTTCTGTTATTTCTATATCATTCGCCGCAATATCGACCCTTCCATTCTGAACAGATGTCATCGCATTACTAAAATCAGACGTTTTGAATTCTACTTCTAAGTCCAGTCGCTTGGCAATCTCTTTGATGACTTCCACATCATATCCAGTAAGCTCATCCGAGCCTTCTGGATAGTACGAAGCAGGATACAATGTTCCGGATGTTCCGACTACTAGCTTGCCCGCATCTTGAATTCTTTCCCATGCCGCGTCACTGTCAGCGCTTTCAGAAGCGCCATCTGAATTGGTCCCACAAGCAGCTAAAAGAAGCATAATCACAAATAAAGATCCTATAATAACTAATCTCTTCTTCAAAATGACAATACACTCTCCTCTTGTTATATTTGAATATATTTTAAAAGATAACAGGTAATTACCACTATTTCAACATTATTCTTAACTGTTTCACTTTTTTTCATCATCTGTTTCACTTCTGATTAGAATAGCTTCTTTTTTAAATTGATTTTAGTTAGATACTCACATTTGCTTCTCGTTTTGCTGCTTTTTCTCATTCCGCCGATTATTTCGTCTTGGCAGTGCTTCTTTTATGCATCATGCAATTGAAGACTATTTTGCGGAAAGGTCGAGAAAACTTGCCGGGGGAAATCCCTTGTATATGTGGAGAATGAAGAAGCAGTAGCCACCGTGTTCGCACTGCAAGATACAATTCGTCCAGAAGCAGAAGCTGCCATCCGCGCGTTATCCAAGCAAGGGATCGCTACCATCATGCTTACAGGTGATAATGCACAAACAGCACAAGCAATAGCTAAGGAAGCTGGTATTACAACATACCGTTCAAACTGCATGCCAGAAGAAAAAGCTGCCGCTATTAAAGAATTGGAAAGCCGTTACGGGACAATCGCCATGGTTGGCGATGGCATTAACGATGCCCCTGCACTTGCCACTGCTCAAATTGGAATTGCCATGGGGAATGGAACAGATGCTGCACTGGAAAGGGCGGATATGGTGATAATTAAAAATGACTTAGGTAAATTTACAGGTGCTTCGGAATTATCTCGAAGAATGCACCGAGCTAATAAACAAAATATTGTCTTTTCCGTTGCAGTGATTGTGCTGCTCATCCTAGCGAACGGCAGTCAATCTCTCGACTTACCGCTTGGCGTGATAGGACACGAAGGCAGTACAATCCTTGTTATTTTAAACGGATTACGATTATTGCGATAAAAAAAGAAGGCTTTCTCATTAGGAAGCCTTCTTGCCTTTTTTTCTTTCATCCAGCATAGCGTTAATTTCGCCGCCGGTAATAATAATTATGCCCGATAAGTAGAACCAAATCATCAGAACGATGACTGCACCAAGTGATCCGTACGTAGCTGAATAGTTACCGAAGTTATTTACATAAAACGAGAATAACCAGGATGCGATCATCCAGAAGACGGCAGCAAAAGCAGCTCCTGCCATTGATTCTTTAATAGAAATCTTCTTACTTGGCGCCAGCACATAAAGTGCAAGCAGTACAATGAAGAATATGATTAATGAGATAACCCAGCGTAAAGCTCCCCAAACAGTAAGAAAGCCTTCATCCAATCCAAAAATGGAAAAAATATAAAGACCGATTGATTTTCCGAAAATCGGCAATAGAAATGCTACTGCTATAACAAGAACCATCGCAATCGTTAAAACAACAGCTACAGCTCTGGCAACAATAAATGAGCGTTCCTCATCTACATTGTAAGCCTTGTTTAATGCACGAATAATGGCATTGACACCGTTAGAAGCTGACCACAGAGTTGCCAAAATACCAATGGATAATAATCCGCCATTGTGATTACTGACTATACTGGATATATTCTCCTCCAGCAACTGCATCGTTGAGTCTGGCGCAAATGATGATACAGTGTTCATAATATCTTCCTGACTGATTGGCAAAAATGCAATCAGGGATACAAGGAAGATAATAAATGGAAATAGTGATAGCAGTAAAAAATAAGCCAGCTGGGCAGACAAACCGGTCACTTCATCGTTTCCGACCCGCTGCCCAAGCTGTTTAAGAAAACTCCCCATGTCTTCTCCTCCTTCTTCTCTCTCAAGTAGACACACGCTTTGTCTTTATCTAGCTGATGCTGCACCTGCCAGCTGCTTTGTTTGATTTCCTGCCGGCAGTTCCAGCTGGTCGTCCAGCTTACTTACCTTCTGCAAAGCATGCTGCACTTCTTCTACGCCTCTTAACCCTTTGTCTGCTGTTGTGGACAAACTGGTCGCAACTTTTGCATAAGAAGTTTTCACATCATCCACAAATACACCGGGGTTGCGAAGGTAGAACATCGTCTCAGATCCGACACGCATCATGCTGCCTCGCACATGGTGCCTCGTTTGTGCATCATATAACGAAATCAAGCCGCCGACTGTAGCACCTATCGTTAAACCTAACGTAAATTTACTTTTCATCAAACCGGCTCCCTTCCTGTATCTGTTGTTTTATTGCTAACAGCGCCGCCCGCCTAGCTCGCGCATGCGTACAATAAACAACATATTTATGATGCACGCAAACCCTTCATTTTATCAAAACAGATAAATTCGAATGCCTGCTATCCCTTTCCCTCGGAAACCTAAGTTCAAACAGTCAATCTTCCATGCTATAATATGGAAAAGAAAGGAATGATAGTAATGACAATAACGTTTCCGGCAGCTTTAACAGCCACCTCTACTTTCGCCGTGACCGCTCCATCCAGCGGCGTACCCGAACACCTTCATATGCGCGTACATAAAGCTAAAAAGCAGCTGGAGCAAGTTTGTAACCATGTCATTATCGGAGAAACTGTCTGGACTCAAAAAGCCGCACGAAGCTGCCCGGCTGAGATCCGCGCAAAAGAACTAATGCGCTTTATGACAGATCCTGCTATCGATGCTGTGATGCCGCCTTGGGGCGGAGAATTGCTTGTACAAGTATTACCAAAGCTTGATTGGGAGAAGCTAGCTAAAAGCAAGCCAACTTGGCTCATCGGCTATTCTGATACAAGCACATTGCTTTGCAGCTATACACTCCAAACCAATATCGCCAGCGCCCACGCTACTAACTTTTTCGACTTACATATGGACAAGCTCGATCAGACAACAAAGCAGTGGCATAACTTGCTGTCTGCTCCATCTCGCGAAAATTTCGTTCAGCATTCATCTTCTCTTTATCAATCTTCCTGGGATGCTCTTTTTGAACAAGATGACGCGTCGGGCTTTGATTTGGACAGCAAAACAGAATGGAAATCCACAACTGGTAATTCCGTGTCCTTTACCGGCCGGTTGATTGGCGGATGTTTGAATACATTAACCGCCATTGCCGGGACGCAATATGCACCAATTGAAAAATGGCGGAATGGTTTTACAGAGAACACCATTGTTTATTTGGAATGGGGCGACTGGGGGACAGCTGAAGTTTATCGAAATCTTTGGCATTTACGAGAATTAGGCTGGTTTGAGGGGGCAAGCGGTGCTATATTCGGACGACCTGCCAGAAGCACCTCTACGGAAGACTATACAATTGAACAAATGATTCATGAATTTGCAGCCGAACTTGAACTACCTATTATTTATGATGCCGATATTGGCCATATGCCGCCCCAGCTGACAATGATCAATGGTGCGCTGGCCACCATCTCTTACCAAGACGGCAGCGGCACATTGACTTATCTGGAATAGAAAAAAGAGGGGCTGACTATCAGCTCCTCTTCCTTTGTTTTGCTGGGTGTCCAGACTGGAGGTACGGGTGGTTGTATAGTTTCTCTCGAAAAGTACCCTCTTTGTACGCTTTTTTATATAACCCGCGCTCCTGCAGAATTGGAACAACTAACTCGACAAAATCTTGCAAATCTTTTGGTGTAATATAATGTGTCAGGTTGAATCCATCTACTCCGCTGCGAACAAAGAATTCTTCTATTTGATCTGCTACTTGTTCCGGACTGCCGACAAAAATGTCCATCTCAGCAGGTTTACTGAATTTTTCCTGAATCTCTTTAACCGTAAATGGTCGTGCAGCGTCTTTTGTCAGATATGCCGCTCGAGATTGTCCTTGTTCAGTATGCTTATATGTGAATAAATCTTCTTCATTCTCATAAGCAGCCAGATCATACCCCGTTGAACCGCCATATTGCGCCTTAGCTGCATCGGCACTCCAGTATTTTTTTATTTCCTCATACTTGCTGTAAGCTTTTTCTTCCGTTTCAGCTACTACGACCTGCAGGAAGGTGAATGCTTTAATCTCGTCCTTCCTTCTGCCGTAAGCTTCTGCCCGCGACTTAATATCCTCTATATAATACTTAATTTTTTCCGGTGTCGGTCCCCCTACAAAAACACATTCCGCATGTTTTGCAGCAAAATCCCTGCCCTTCTCTGAAGTGCCAGCTTGGTAAAGCACTGGCGTTCGCTGCGGAGAAGGCTCACTCACATGCGGTCCTTCCACGGAGAAATAACTGCCTTTATGCTTGATGCGATGGACTTTTGCAGCATCAACAAGCACACCGCTTTCCGGGTCTGCAATGACAGCATCCTCCTCCCAGCTATCTTCAAGCAGCTTATAAGAAACCTCTAAAAATTCATCGGCAATTTGATAACGTTCATCGTGCTTGACCATTTTTTCCAAGCCAAAATTTTGGGCTGCATTCGGTAAATACGACGTAACAATATTCCATGCAATACGTCCGTTGGTCAAATGATCAAGTGTCGAAAACTTACGGGCATTATGGAACGGCTGTTCATACGAAGTGCTTACCGTAACAGCGAAAGACAAGTGCTTTGTTACGGCAGCCATTGCCGGTATGACAAAAGCTGGATCATTGAGCGGCACTTGCACACCATCGCGCAAGGCTGCTGCCTCATCTCCTCCATACACATCATAAACCCCTAGAACATCGGCAAAAAACACCGCATCAAACTTCCCTTTCTCTAAAAGCCGCGCTAGCTCAATCCAATAGTCGAGCGATTTATACTCGCGGTGCCTTCTGCTTTCCGGGTGTTTCCATAGACCATGCGCATTATGCATGGCGGCTGTCATATCAAAAGCTTGCAGAATGATTTGTTTACGCATTTTGTTCAGCTCCTCTTTTCTATGTAAAAAAGCCTCTTCTGCTTAACAGAAGAGGCTCCTTATCCAAGGTAAATCGCTCCTCTTATCTGCCAGACATATCGTCTGCTGGAATTGGCACAGTGCATTACTGCCTGCTGCCGAAGCTTCAAAGGGCCAGTCCCTCCACCTCTCATGATAAGAAAGTACCATATAATTAGGTTAGTTTATGTTCTATTTGGTCTTGGTATTGCCTGAGGGCACCTGGTGCGTGCTGACGAAGCTTCTCAAGCAGCGCTTCATATTGGATTTCCTTCTCGCTGATCCTTTTTCGATAAGCTGCTCGTTCCCCGTCATCGATGCAAGATCGAAGCAGATCACGCATGCTCATAATCTCTTTTTGCAGCTGCATCTCTGGCGGGATATATCCTGCGTTTTTCAAGATTTTATAGCTCATCCGCATATCTTCCGGCACCCCAGACAAATCCTCTAATTCCAATGGTTTACCCGCGCCAGGCAGGTTGCGAAATTCACCATTGGCTTCTGCTTGCTTGATTTTTTCTTCTGCAAGCAAGGATATCAGATCCATGATTTCCCCTCCTACATACAAGAAAAGCAGCCGCAATAACTACGGCTGCTTTTCATTATATAGTAATCAGAATTATTTGCCAATAAATTGCTGTGTCCAGTAGTTACCGTTTTCGACATATCCGACTCCGATGTTTGTGTAATCAGGGTTCATAATGTTTTCGCGGTGACCTTGGCTGTTCATCCATGCTTGTACTACTTCTTCTGGTGTCTTTTGACCTTGGGCGATGTTTTCACCTGCAGTTTTATAAGAGATACCGAAAGATTTCATCATGTCAAACGGAGAACCGTAAGTTGGGCTGTTGTGGTCAAAGTAACCATTGTCAGCCATGTCCTGTGATTTTGCACGTGCTACTTTGCTTAGTTCAACATCTGCTTTTAAAGGACTAAGACCATTCTTTGCACGCTCTTGGTTTGTTAGTTCTACTACTTGTTGTTCAAAAGCACTTAGGCCTTCTGCTGCTTGCTTTTCTTCTGTTTGCTTGTTGTCAGCTGCAGGTTGCTGCTTTTGAGCTGGAGCCTGTGCTTGCTCTTCTGTTGCTTGCTCTTCTTTTTGTGGTACAGCTGCTTCTTCTTGCTTCGGTGCTGCTGGAGCTGTTACTTCTTCTGCCTCAGGTGCTTGTTGTGCTGGAGTTTTTGTTTCTTCCTGCTTAGGTGCTTCCTGTGCTGGTGTTTGTACTTCTTCTTGCTTAGGTGCTTCTTGTGCTGGAGCTTTTACTCCTGTTTGCTCTGTTGCTGGAGTTTGTACTTGTTTCTGCTCCGTTGTTTCTTGTGCTGGAGTTTGTGCTTGTTCTAGCTGCTGTATACCATAACCTGCTAGCAAGCTATTAAGATTAACTTGAATTTTATAAGGTGATAGGTAGTTATTCACCAAGGTATTTAAATCTTCAATAGAAGAGAAAGATCCTTTTACGACATGCACTTGTGCCTCTGCTTTTACTGGGTGAGCTGAAGCAGCATCTGCTGTTCCTGCCAAAGCACCTCCGGCTAGGATAGCTGTAGATAATGTTGTTACGAGTACTTTCTTAAACATGTATGTTGCTCCTTTCAAGGATGTGTTTTTCTTGTTGCAGCAACATCATAGCATAGGTTTTTGTGTAATATTTCAGCCTAGAATTACCAACAGTGCCGTTCCTCTGGTCTAAAACATACGAAGCCAGACTTTATGCGGAATACTACCCGATTAACAGATGAAGAAACTAGCAAAATCAATCTTGTATGCTAGTTTTTGGATGAAAATAGTGATTGACAGACTTTTTTATTCCTAGTTTCTGTAACAATCCCTCATTATTTGTAATCTACCTGTAAATTGACTTTCTTTTATTCCTTCCTTATAATCCTTTTCTCCTAAGTCTATTAGTTTTATCTGCCAAATTAGGATAAAGGTATCTCTTTAATGCTTTTATACCAGGTGATAGAATGAAATATGTTGAATCGTAGCAGCTTTTTAGCTCTTTCATCGACACACCCCCACAAAGCTTCAGTCTTTAGAGAATGAATATAGTAGAAATATGTCATTATTGGAGGAAATACAATGTTCGCTAACCCCGAAATCGGAATAGACCTTGGTACCGCAAATATTCTTGTATATACGAAACAAAAAGGAATTGTATTGAATGAGCCATCTGTTGTGGCAATTGACTTAGAAACGAAGAATGTCGTTGCTGTAGGTGCAGAAGCGAAGGAAATGGTCGGAAAGACACCGCAAAATATTGTTCCAATCCGTCCATTAAAAGATGGTGTAATTGCTGATTATGATGTTACCGCTCAATTACTGAAAGAAATACTTAAAAAAGTAAGCAAAGTGATGGGGTCTTCCCTTCGCAAACCAACCATTGTTGTCTGCACACCGTCTGGCAGTACTTCTGTTGAAAGACGCGCTATCCATAATGCAGTTAAATCTTATGGCGCGAAAAATGTCCACTTGATTGAAGAACCGATTGCAGCAGCAATCGGCGCTGATCTGCCCGTTGATGAGCCAGTTGCGAATGTGATTGTGGATATTGGCGGCGGAACAAGCGAAGTTGGCATTATTTCATTCGGCGGCGTTGTTTCCTGTCGTTCTGTCCGTATCGGCGGAGATTCAATGGATGAAGAAATTGTGCAGTATATCCGCAAGCAGTACAATATCCTAATCGGTGAAAGAACTGCAGAGCAGATTAAAATGGAAATTGGCTTTGCTTTAATCGATCATGATGAGATGACAATGGATGTTCGCGGTCGTGATATGGTGACCGGTTTGCCGAAGACAATTCAAATCTCCTCCAAAGAAGTGCAAGTGGCACTAAAAGAATCATTAGAACAGATTCTTGAGACAATCCGCATGACCCTAGAAGACTGCCCGCCAGAGTTAAGCGGCGACATCGTAGACCATGGTGTTATTTTAACAGGCGGCGGCGCACTGCTAAAAGGCATGCAGCAATGGCTGGCTTCTGAGATCTCTGTCCCTGTTCACCTAGCACCTAATCCTTTAGAATCTGTTGCAATCGGTACAGGCCGTGCCTTGCAAATGATTACGAAACTGCAAAAAGCAGCCAAATAAACAACAGGCGTATCAGTCAGCTGATACGCCTGTTTCTTTGTATTCTACCAACCCAATACCAACGCCAACTGGGTCGATTAAATAAGCAAGATAGAATCGCTCAAAGTCCATTTTTTCACGAACAACAACTGCTCCCTCTGCCTTAGCATCCTCTATCGCCTGATCCAGATTCTCTACTTGAATCTGTATACGTGTTCCATGGGGAAAATCATGCGGTCCCTTACTAATTCCCCCATTAATTGGTCCATCTGTTGTTACATCATGATAACCCCAATTCGGTTCCATGACCTCCCAGCCAAAGACGTTGGAATAAAAGCTGACTGCTTTTTCCGGTTCTTGGCTATTTAGTTCAAAACCAATCACTTTTCCTTTTATCATGTTCCCGCTCCTATCGATTTAAGAGTTCACGTATTGTATAGGCATGTTCTTCAATGACCGGCCGCAGTCCCGGATTGTAAAAGACGGACGCTGGATGGTAAGTCGGGAAGATACGATACATTTTCTCAGAAAAGATAAACGCATTATCCTCCAAACTTTTTAACTGCTGAATCGGCTGTTCAATAATTTTTCCAGCAACATGTGTGATTTTCTCCTTGGAGCCAGTTAACCGCTCCCAGCCAATTCTGCCTAGCGTTATAAGCATTTCTGGTTCAGCTTGGGCAATTTCATAATCCAATACAGGAGCATGAGCTAAAACTTCAGCTTTTGTTGGCGTTCGGTTGTATTTCTTCGTAATCGTTTCTCCGCGAATCTGCTTCGTCTTGTACTGATAAGGTCTGCTTCGGACAGAGCTGGAAATAAATATTTCATCTCTTTTAACTCCGGCTCGCTCGAGAAATAAATCCAGTTCCTTACCGGCTCTGCCGCTGAACGGTACGTGCGTATGTATTTCCGTCTCACCTGGTGCTTCTCCGACAAAAAACAACACGGGATGTTTCGGTCCTCTGCCTGGCAGAAAACCTTCGCACGGATAAGGAGCCATTCTTTCTTTTGCCAGCTGCACTAATGCTTCTGGAAGCATGCTATTTTTGCTCCAAGAGCAGCTTACGCAGTTCATTAGCTTCTTCGACTGATAACGTTACACCTTTACCCATCTTCTCATGGTTCGGCGCCCAATCCCGAATGTCATATTTCGGTTCCCGTCCATTCCAGCTGATCATGTTAAGTTCCTTCTGCCAGCCTTTCGGAGATACCGAAAGTACGCCTAGTTCTTTAACAATTTCATATGACAATTCCGCCATTTGCACTCCCACCTTTTCCCTTTTCTAAAGTCTAGCAGAACTTTTTGCTATAATAAAACGAAAACAGAGCTTTATGGAGGGATATACTATGCAACAGCCAATTCAACTAAACGACGTGCAGCGAAACGATATGCTGCAATCACTAAAGACTTATTTCGAACAAGAAAAAGACGAGCAGCTAGGCGACCTGGCCGCAGGGCTGCGCTCGACTTCATCCTGGAAGAACTAGCACCTATCTTTTATAATGCCGGAATTGAAGCATCTTATCAGTTTATGAATGAAAAGATAGAAGATCTGTTTGGGATTCAAGTGCGCGAACGGTGACCCACATGGGCAAACGATACAAGTTCTACTTCCTGACTATGCGTAAGCCAATCGATGACTCGCTTAGATGTGAGCAGTTCCACTTCATCTAGCCGCGCGTAGTTATAAGCAGATCCAGTATAAATTGCTTTATCTAAATAGCCAGGATGGGACATGACTTCCAAGGTCTCGGCATCTCCGAAGATCGCAAGCAGCGCTTCTTCATTTGCCAATGCTTTTTCGAGAGACGGCTCAAATTTATCAGTCGCTATCTGTCCCGAAGGAAGCTGCATATTATGGCGAACTGGCAGATCATATTTCTTAGCCAGCCGCAAGAACACCTTGTTGATGCCGTTATACGTATTAATATGATGATGGCTATCCAAATGCGTAGGAGTTAAACCGAAAGATAGAAAACGCTCGATTTGCGCCTCCCATTCTGCTTCTACTTCATCAGCATCAATCGTATACGAGCCTTGATAAAAGGCTAAGTTCCGAAACAAACCATGACTATCTACAATCGTGTTATGCGTTGGGAGAAGCGGCTTACCGCATGTAAGCACTAAGTGGATACCTACACCTAACTGCTTATGCGCTTTTGCTAGAACAGCAGCATGCTCAGCACCTGGCATATTCGGCATCATCGTAGCCGATGTTAAAACGCCATCTTCCAGGCAATCGATAATTCCATAATTGACTGCGCGCGAATACCCAAAATCATCGGCGTTGATAATCAGTTTTTTCATTCGTATTGCCTCCTCTTGGAACAGCGAAAGTGTTATGCACTATTTCTCCACAACCAAGAGAAACTCCTTTACCAATCCTGCAATAAAAAATAAAGACCGAGCAATTTCTGCTCGATCTTCTTAATGTGGAATATATTGTGAATCAGACGCTGCTTCCAACTCATCCAGCACTTTCAAATCCTCCGTCAAGTGCAGGAACCAATCCTTATCACCAGACATCAAGGAAAGGTCAATTAAGTTCAACAGATGCGCACGGCTCTGTTCCTCCACTGGCGGGAAGAATTTGATTTTACTTTGGAACGTCTCAATCGTTTTCCCGATTGTATTTTTATGATCACTTTCTGTTACATATACTTTTACGGTATTTAATTTTGCATTTACTGCTTCTACGAAACCAGTAAATAATTCATCATTTATCGAATGTCCAGTTACCCAGTCACCAACAGTTACAAAACTTTGATTATCAGACATATCATTGTCCTCCTTCAGCTTAACCGGCTGGCTAAGCAATGGTGATTGTTGTAGGTTGAAGAATACTATAAAAGATTCACTCCAAAAGCGCAATACTTTCGCATGATAAATTTTAAAATATTCAGACAAAAGGTCTATTGCTGCCTTAATAACAGTTATAATGCTTACCTGTCTATTCATTTTATACCCCGTATGACGTTTTGTTAATCTTGCTGCTGCGAATCGTTTTCTCTCTGCAGTTGAATGCGATATAATGTGGCTACATATTGCAGGAGGTTGTACCATGATACGCAGCATAGCGATAACACGTGACAACAAAATACGTACCGACCTGCCGTTCCAGGAATTGAACAGCCCGGAAATTATCTGGTATTGGGTGGATTTCAGCATGCCGACAGAGGCTGAATCAAAGAAGCTTAGCGAAGTCTTTCATTTTCACCCTTTGGCAATTGAGGATTGTTTTCATTTTTTGCAGCGGCCGAAACTTGATGAATACGACGGCTATCAGTTCCTTGTCCTCCACGAGCTGAATCACGACACTTTCGTTTCAGATGAGTTGGATATCTTTCATTCTGACCGTTATATCGTTACCTTTCATTTGACGGAATCAATGGCAGCAGATCATGTCTGGAAGCGCGTGATGGAGGAAGGTGCAGCTGAACATAGCCCTTCTAAAATTGTTTACCATCTTATTGATAAATTGGTAGATGACTATTTCCCTCCTTTATACAAAATGGAGGATCGATTGAATGAAATTGAAGACGAGGAGAGTCACAAATCACCGCAAACAGTGATTAATGAAGTATTTGATATACGCAGTGATTTGCTGCGGGCAAGGCGTACGATTGCACCGATGCGGGATTTGATTTACCGTTTACTAGGCATTCAGAAATTTGATTTTGTGCAAAAGCAGAAAGCCTATTTTAATGATATTTACGATCATTTATTAAAGCTGACTGAAATTGTTGATTCCAACCGCGAGCTCACATCTGATATGCGAGACAGCTACGAGTCGATCAATTCAAATCGGATGAATTCGATTATGATGACTTTGACAATTGTATCCACGATTTTTATTCCGCTTACGTTCATAGCAGGTGTGTACGGCATGAACTTTACGAATATGCCGGAACTGCGCTGGGAATATGGTTATCCAGCTGCAATGTTTCTGATGGGTGTCATTGCGCTTGTTATGCTATGGCGCTTCAAACGAAAAGGCTGGTTCAATATCTTTAAATGACAAAATGCGTGCAGACTTGATCTGCACGCATTTTTCATTGGTCGTCTACTACTTCTTTAAGCAGTGACATAGCTTTTAGCGAAGGCGGAAACCCATTTAATAATGCACAATGTTGGATTGTCTCCATAATCTCATGAACAGAAATACCGGATAGAAGAGCAGCTTCAAATTGCTGACGAAGCGACCGCTCATCTCCATTTGTAAGAAATACAGCGATATTCAGCAAAGATAGAAATCTGCCATTAAGTCCCCTGTATTCTGACTGTCCGCTTTCCGCGACGAGATTCTCCTCTTCCTTCATCAGCTTGGCCACTAACGCCCAACCTTGATCTTTCGCTTCCTTCATGGGTAACCCTCCGCTCAATCATTGAGCAAGACTAGAACTATTTTACTAGTTGCACATGTTTATTATCGGAATAATACACTTTATGTGAACTGTAAAAAGGAAAAAATTAAACTTTTTTCCATGTCATCTACTTTTATAATCAGGGGCGTTTATCCCATGGTTCAACGGTACCGACAACATATTGGGGCGGCTTTTGTTCTGCTGCATGCACAACACCCGCGGCTATTTCGGTGTTCGTGAGCCACCTGGAAACACCGCTATCCAGCTGAAATCCGAGAATCACTTCATGATAGATGATAGAATTCGAATATGGCGGAATGAAGTTTTGCTTTGGATTATGCGCACTGCTCCCTTTAATATGAAAAAAAGCTATTCTAGTGTCTGACACCTTATAATGATTGCAAAGCCATTGAATTGCATCATTGCCGCTGCGATGAATCCAGCTGACAATCACATCCGGCGCAGAAAGCTGCGCTAGTTGGTTCTTAAATTTCTCCAATTGAAGATAGTCCGATTGCACTATGTGAAGTCTTTTAGGAAAATCCGCCCGGCTTACTAATCGCTTTAGCTTTTCTTTTTTCCTGGCCACTACGGTTACCGTATGGCCTTGTTGATTCCAAGTCAATACAGCATCCTCCAGCATACCCGTCCCGACAATTACTAAAAAGTGACTCATAAAATGCTCCTTTCAAGCAGAAAGGAGCCTGCAGTAGGCAGGCTCCTCGTATTCTACTTCCATGATTCAGGATACACACTCAAATCCAGTCCCCATATTGGACCAACTAATGTGAAGACACCAAGAATAAGAAGCAGAAGTGTAAAGATATTCAAAGCAAAGCCCGTTTTGACCATATCAGCAATGGAAATTTTACCTGTAGCAAAGATAATAGCGTTAGGAGGTGTACCAACCGGCAGCATGAATGCACAATTGGCTGCCATTGCCGCTGGCACCATAATGGCATAAGGATGTATGTTCAGTGCTAATGCCAAGGAAGCCATCACCGGAAGTATCATCGTAGCCGTTGCTGTATTGGAGGTGATTTCAGTTAGGAACAGCACCAGTGTTGTCGAAATGATAATAATAAGGATGATGTTAAATCCTTCGAGTACTGTAAGCTGATCACCAATCCATTGGGATAAACCGGAGCTCGTAAACCCGGCTGCAATTGCCAAGCCGCCTCCGAACAGAAGCAGTACACCCCATGGCAGATCTTTCGACACTTCCCAAGTCAGCAGCCTTTCCCCTTTCTTACTTAAACTCGGTATAAGGAAAAGCAGCACACCTGCAAGCACGGCAATCATCGTATCACTTAACCCTGGTATCGCAATAATCTCCCACACAGCATCAGCTTGCCATAAGAATGTACGACTTACCCACATAAAAGCTGCAAAACTAAAGATTATGAGTACAGCTTTTTCTTCAAAGGACATTTTGCCTAACTTTCTTTTTTCCTGGAGGATTAAATCCTTTCCTCCCGGAAGTTCCTTCATATTAATTCGAAAGATTATCTTCGTCAGATATATCCAAGCCGAGAATAACAGGATAACAACAAGCGGAACCGCTACGAGCATCCAGCCACCGAAAGAAATTTCGACACCAAACAAACTGCTCGCCATCGCCGCCAGAATGATATTCGGCGGTGTCCCGATTAGTGTACCAAGTCCGCCGATAGTTCCTGCATAACCTATGGCAAATACGAGTGTTTTCTCAAATTTCTTGCTGTCTGCTCCCATGCCCTGCTTACTCGCCTTAACAGCTTGAGTTGCTTGATAAATAATAGCAGTACCGATTGGCAGCATCATCATAACTGCTGCTGTGTTGGATACCCACATGGATAAGAAAGCTGTGGCAATCATGAACCCTAACACAATTCGCGACGTACTTGTTCCGACCACACTGATAATATTCAATGCGATCCGCTTATGCAAATCCCACTTCTCCATCGCCATCGCAATTAAGAATCCGCCTAGAAACAGAAATACAATCGGATCTCCATAGCTGGATGCTGCCGTCTCCCCATCCAGCCCTTGCGTGAGAGGCAGCAAAATGAGCGGCAGCAAGGATGTTGCTGGAATTGGTATTGCCTCAGTAATCCACCAAGTGGCTACCCACAAAGTTGTTGCTAATACCATACGTCCTTCATAACTTAATCCTTCTGGATAATAAAAGAAAATAACAGCGAAGAAAAACAGCGGACCTAACAATAAGCCAATCAATTGGGGACGTTTGTACGATCGAGGTGCTTTTTTGGCAGTTCCAGACTGCTCCGAAGCCTGCGCACGCTCCGCATTTCCTGAGGTAGGTACAGCAAATCGAAGTAACTGTTTCGTTTTGTCATGGGCGTTCCATAATTCATTCCATACAGCTGACATACTATTTTTCATCCAATCCCTCCTTAAAATAAAACGCTTACAAAAAATATAACTTAAGACTATTCGACTTAAGCTTGCTCGTCAACTATTTGTGCTAAAAAAAGAAGCGAGGAAGATTTCCTCGCTACAAATCGTAATTAATTTTGTGTAACTCTAATTTCGCTTTAAAAAACAAGCTCCTCGGCAATACCTAAAAATAGATTAACGCCATCTTCCATACCTGCCTCATCTATCCGGAAATGCGGATGATGATGAGGGGCTGGAGTTGGATTGTCTGCTTCTTTGGCGCCGACAAATACAAAGCAGCCTGGAACAGCGTTGGTGAAAGATGAAAAGTCTTCGCCACCCATAATCGCACTGCCTCGAAGTACTGCATCCTCACCAAGCCGCCGCTGGATAGCGCGTTCCGCAACAGCTGTTGCTGCCTCTTCATTGAAAACAGAATCATATCCATAGATAACGTTAAAATCGTAGCTGGCGCCATTTGCTTCGGTTATTCCTTTTACCATCCGCTCAATTGCTTGAATGGCATTATTCCGTACGTCCTGTTTCAAGGAACGCATGGAAGCTCCAATCTGCACTTCATTCGGAATAACATTTACTGCCTCTCCCGCCTGTAATGTAGTGATGGAGACGACTAGTTCTTCATTCGGACTTGTCATGCGAGAAACAACCGACTGCATATTACTTATAATTTGCGCACCGATGACAATCGGATCGACCGTTTTGTCAGGCTGCGAGGAATGTCCCCCTTTTCCTTTTACTGTCACATGAAACTGATCGGAATTGGACGTAGCAGGTCCGTAAATAACACCCACTTTGCCGCTAGGCAGCTGTGATGCAACATGCAGACCATATACCATATCAACTCCATCGGTAACGCCTGCTTCTACCATCTCTTTCGCACCGCCAGGAAGCAGCTCTTCTGCGTGCTGAAATAAAAATCGAATTTCCCCGCTTATGTCTGCCTGCTTAGCACTTAAAATCTCCGCCACTGTTAACAGGATAGCTGTATGCGCATCATGACCGCATGCATGCATAACGCCATCAACTGTGGAAGCAAACGACAGGTCTGTTTCTTCTTGGATTGGCAAAGCATCCATATCAGCACGGAATGCAATTACCTTTCCTTGCTTTGCACCTTTCAATTTTGCCATCACACTTGTTTTTGTCGGCCGGCTTAACTCCAGGTTGCCGAAACTAGCTAGCGTATCGTAGACAAATTGGGAGGTTTGCTCTTCCTGGAATGAAAGTTCCGGATTCGCGTGTAAATGTCTTCTCCAATTTATAAGATGCTGTTTGTGTAAGTCTGTGGCTTCCAAAGTAACCTGTTTCATCTTCATTACAATTCTCCTGTTCGAACATTTATTTTATATGAGTGAATATTTTTATTGTATTAATCATATGAACTATGCACAAGAGACGAAAGATGGAGTACCGATGCCTAGAAAATTTCCAGTAATTTCTTCTATATCAGCTGCACTAAAAAAGGCTTCCTAAAAAGGAAACCTTTCACGAAACAGCCTGTTCAGCTGATTTTCGAATTCTGTTTGCAAGCATTCGAGTCCATTCCCGTTCTAAAACACCGAACCCGTCCAATGTTTTATATGCTTTAAACGCATCTTTTGTATATATCATTGCTTCTTTAGGCTTTGAACATACCAGCATCGCCTGCATTCGGCTGTATGTCCCCTCACTGAGGCTTGATACACCCGCAGCATACTGCTGAAGCTTCTTCTCATTCACAGAACCATTCAGCACATCAGCCAGCATTCGCCATTCTAAAAATGGTCCGTAATAAACGGAAAGCTGTTTATTAGGCTTCATCTCAAATTGCTCAAACAATCGTTCAATCGCTGGCTTTATCCCTTCCTTATCAGCTTCCACATAGAACACAAACATCGCTTCAATAAAAATATCTTTCAGTTCAGCTGCATCCTCCATTTTCTTGCGGCATGTCTTATACATAGAATCGGACCAATGCGCGGGGCGCTTCGAGCCATACATTTCGCCCATTAAACTAGCAGTTTGAATCTTGTACATGCCTATTTTTGTCTTTCTAAATAAATGATAACAGGCAACCCCATCTGTTTGAAACGGACCGTTTGGCAGTGGCAGAATAGTAGCTAAAAGAATGACTGCATGAAATAAACTACAAGTCCTGAAGAAATCAATAGTTGTAAGCTGCCAGATTGCCAGTGTTAATAAGCTGAGCAACAGACTCATAATTGGTCCGCTAATCGTCATCATCGCTAAGTCTTTTCTGTGTCTCTCTTCCGTCCTGCCTGGAGCAGGCAGCATTAAAGCTACTCCGCCAAACAACCCCCAGCTACGGTTTTCCCGCACCCTTATTCTCTTTCGTCCTTTTTCAACATAAAACGGACCAACAACAAAATACCCAAAATTCATGCCCATCAGCTTACCGCCGATAACATGACCCAATTCGTGCAGTGCGATTGCCAAAAAAGCCGCCATGCCGAGCTGAATCAATAAGAGAATGTCCGCCTGCAGATTAGGAAGAAGGAAATATACTCCTGCCAGAAGACAAACGGCCAAAATAGATCCGAAGAGTGGTCGTCTCACCATTAATCGTCACCCTTCCGGATTAGCTTAATGGTGCGATAGTAGAAAGCAAGTGTCATAGCAACACTACAAATTGCAAGTATGAGTAGTATCGTGCATATGATAGTAGCCATCCAACTATCAGCAGGATCCATAATCAAGAATGCTATGACAGTAAGCGCAGTCCATATCAATGCTGACTTCGGTATAAACGAGCTAGCGCGCTTCAATTTATCTTGTTTTGTATCGGTATCGGTATAAATTGGTGCAGTATCTATCGAAGCCTGGAAAATATACATCCCGTAAGAATTGCAAACGAGTGTCCAGCCTGATTCTTCAAACATTCCTATATACTCTTGCTCTTCCGCTGTGTCCAGCGTCCGATAGTCAATCATGTATTGTACGTGCTTGGGCTCCCCTCGAACGAGCCGGTAACCCATAAAAGCAAAATCCTGCAGATGCCAGCCCCTCGCTGCCTGCTGGGAAAGCTTGCGCATATCTTGTTTTTCACTAAAAGCTAGTCCGCCAGAAGTTATATACTTTTTCTTCCTCATTAACTCTTCCTCCCTTTTCCCTGCAGTACAGACATACCTAAGTCGACCATTCGCTTTCGCCTTTCCACTTCTTCTTCCAGCTTGGTTATACCGGCAGCTGTCGCGGCATATGTTTTCCGCCTGGGGTCGCTTTCTGGTTCTGCTTCAATTAGTCCAGCGCCTACTAGTTTCTTAATAATGGTATAAAGTGTCGCCGGTCCTATCTTGAACGTCCCTTGTGTTTCTTCCTCCACATTTTGCATGATTGCATACCCGTGCCTGGGTTCGACAAGAGCTGTTAATATATAGAAAACAGGGTCTGTTAATTCCTCTAAGGATTTTCCTTTTGCCATAACTGTTCTCCCTTATATCCGTTTTTGATATATCACTTATGGATATAGTAAAGGATATGGAATTTGCTGGCAATGGGTATAAATTCTTTTTATACTATAAGTGTTCCTTTTTTAATGTGAATTGAGGTGACACGTATGTTGATTCTAATTTGCGGAATTGGAGCGATAATCGGCAGTTTTATGCTTCGAGCTTCTGCACATGATCACATAAATAAGGTGTTTGGTTATCGGACAAAACGTTCAATGAAGAACCGAGTATTGTGGGAGATTTCGCAAGTATATGCAGCTAAAATCATGTTGTTTACCGGGATAGCGAATAGCTTTATTGGAGGCCTGATTGTTATTGTCACTCGCTTTTTTCCTTACAAAAACGAGTATTATTTGTTCTTTGAACTGCTATGGGTGATTGGTATGTGGAGCTCTGTCTTTGCTTTAACGGAGAAAAAGTTAAAAGAAGCAGAAAAAGAGTCGTATCGTGCATAGAAAAAAGCAGAGCGCGCTGCTCTGCTTTTCCTTATCTTGATTTAGATTTGAATAGATTGGGAATGTCCGTCACAAATCGAAGTGCTAGCCCTGTAACCGGATGGCTGAAGTTCAGCTTGCGCGCGTGCAGGCAAAGCCGTTTTATCGAGCGATCACCCGCTCCATATTTTCGATCTCCTGCGATTGGGTGACCGATGTCATGCATATGAACACGAATTTGGTTTTTCCGTCCTGTGTCCAGACTGAGCTCCATTAGGGTAAAGTTGTTATTTCCTTGCACAACTTTATAATGCGTGATCGCCTTTTGTCCATCATTCTCGTACTTGCTGGAAAACATCTTATGCGTGCTCGTTTCCTTCAGCCACGAAGTGATCGTGCCTTCTGGCTTGGATACACTTCCTTCAACAAGCGCTACATAAGCTCGCTCTTTTGTAGTTGTCCATTCTTGCTGCATTTTTTGTTTGATTTCTTCCGATCTGGCGAAAACCATAACGCCAGATGTATCCCGATCCAAACGGTGAACGACAAAGATCTTATTGTCACTGTGCTGTGCTTTCACATAGTCAGACAGCTGACGATAAGCTGTATTCGACTTTTCATTATCGGAAGCAATAGAAAGCAATCCGGAAGCTTTTTCAATAACAATAATGGCATCATCTTCATGAAGAATCGTAATACCTGACATTGGCGGGGCTTCGGTTACCATATCGGTCCGGATGGTTACTTTCTGCCCCGGCTGAAGTTTGTCATTAAACTGTGTAGAAACACGGCCGTCAATGGCTACCTGTCCTCTTGATAAGATAGATTTAACGGAGTTTCGGCTTTTATTTACGACTTTGATCAAAAAAGGCAATAGCTCTTCCGCTTCTGTTACATTATATTCTTTCGGCTTCGCAGGCTGGAACCCACGAGTACGCGGTCGTTTATTTTTCATAGTTGAATCCTTTCTGTACCATTCACATGGCATCATTGCTGCATCTTTTCATCATAATTGTTATTGGAAGGAAACACAAGCTTTGCTCCAAATGGCTTCAGGAATATTCTAGAAATATCTATACTTTTTTCCTTAAAAAATATAATATAGACTCGACAGAATGGCAGGAGTGAAGAACCATGAATAGAGACGGATTGGAGTCCTTTTTAGCAGTTGTCGCTAATAAAAGTATATCCAAAGCATCAAAAGCTTTACATATTACGCAGCCAACTTTGAGTACAAGAATTCGGAAACTGGAAGAAGAACTTGAGTTTGTCTTATTAAATCGGAGTTGGGGCGGTATTGAACTTACCGAAGAAGGACACTTTTTCCTTCCTTATGCAGTTGAACTATTAGGAGATTTGCAGGATGCAGCGTTTGCTCTAACTGGAGACAATAAGATTAGCAATCAGCTTCTTAGCCGTATCGCCAACAGTAAAAACGAACTGCGCATCGGCATTAACATTTGGCTGGCGCCTGTGTTCAACCATGTCATTATCCCGTATATGCAAACTCATTTTCCGCATAATTCGTTCAAGTTTATTACAAGGCCTACCAATGTATTGAAGAAGCTAATGGAGTACGAGAGCATTCACTTTTCCATTCATTTCGAGAACTTAGCGAAGACGTCTTATTTATGTGAGCAACTTCTTCAAGATGAAGTGGTTTTCCTTTGTCATAAAAATGATACCTCACTTCTGGATAGCAAACTAGCAAATGCCAGCAAGCTCGATAAAAAATTCATAGTCTTCGAGCACGCTGCACTGACAAACAATTTGGAGAAGGTCAGTTCCGTACTTAACAAATTGCAGGATTCCGATTATCAGATGGTAGATGACGTACAGAATATGCTGGCGTTTGTCCAAAGCGGATACGGCTTCACGATGTTACCTCGGTCTATTCTTTACCATATGAATTTCCCCAGAATGGCTAATATTGCGATAACACCTATAGAAGATATCGACCTCACAGCCCCTGTCTGCTTTGCGTATCGGGAAGACAGCCACTTTCAAGAGGTCATTGGCCAACTCAAACAGGAATTGCAGCGCTATGTAAAAGTGATGTACAAAGAAGAAGAGCTAAGCATATGATCCGCTTAGCTCTTCTTTGTGCTTGACTGTATTTCGTCCAGCACGCTTTGCTTCATATAAAGCTTCATCAGCTTGTCCAAGAAAGTGAGATAGCTGCTCATAATCCGATATAGATGCGCTGTAGACGCCAATGCTCACCGTAACGTTCTCCGCTGCTGGAGAATAGGCATGGTCAATATGTAAGGAAATAACAGACCGGCGAATCGCTTCAGCAGTCTCCTTTAGCTTCTCATCGGGATGATCAAAGATGGCCAGTACAAATTCCTCACCGCCATATCTAGCCCAGCCTGCTGTTGGAATAGCAGCCTCTTGATGCACACTTTGCGCGATTGACCGCAGCACCTCATCCCCGCGCAGATGTCCATAATGATCGTTATACGATTTAAAAGCATCCACATCAAGCAGGAATAGTGACAGCTCTCTTTTTGACCCGTCTGCCAACATAGTATAAATATAACTTTGGAAACCTCTTCTGTTTAAGATACCTGTCAATTCATCCATCGTGGCTTGTTTCTTCAGCTTGTCATTCATAACCTCGTTTTGCTGAATCTGTACCTCCAGTGCTTTATTCATATCGGTAAGCAGCAGCTTATTATAAAAATTTGCCGCAAACCCGTTATAAAGGAGCTGTGATGCAAGCCAGCAAAAGAAAATAAACACACTGACATTGACGTAGTGACCAAACAGCATACCGGCTTCAACCTGATAAATAGGCAGCCCAACGTAAAGCAGCGCCACACTTGGCAAAGCAATCAATATATACCGCTTTCGCTCGGTCAAAAACAAAGCAGAAACGCACATGTAATTAACTACAAATGCCATCACGTGCCCGTAATGCAGCTGATCTTGTAAGGTAATCATCGTTCCCCATACGAGAAACAGAAACACAAAGAAATGCATGAACTGCATTCGGCTCCGTATAGAAGCGTGTTTTCTTTCCATTAGATTTCCAACGATTAAATATATACCAGCCGCGAGAAAAAGACCAATATACATTACTATATAAAAGTCCCACCCTTCAGGCAGCTGCATGATCGTCAAAATCGCTTCAAAGAACATAATGATGACGGCAAATAGTTTTGTCCGCTTCCAGTTCTCTTGCAGAATCAACTCACGAAGTTTCTGCTTGTTTTCCTTTGTGGCAGGCGGCAGCGTAAAGGCTTGCATAATCCCCATTTTTCTCCTCGATTCTCTGTAACTGTGCTTATTATACAAAAAAGTCCTCTTCCAGCCTAGCTTCGATAAAGATATTAATTGTATATTATGTTGACAATTTTCTGAATATGGTTTAATTTTTATTAATATTCTTATTATGTACGATGGAGGCGAGCGTAAATGTGGAGTGAGATTAGTAGCAACCCTGTCATGATTACACTTTTGCTGATTGCTGTATTAGGTTTAGGAGAGCTCATCTCCATCTGGACAAAAGCACGTATTCCTATGCTGCTGGCGGCCTTGCTGCTTTATATCTGCCTGCTGTGGACCGGAATTATTCCGAATGGACTTATGTCAGATTCTGTTGTGACGGCATTCGGTTCCTTAATTGTCGCTCCGTTTATTGTTCACCTTGGAACGCTTGTCCCTTTTTCATTAATTCGAGGACAGCTTAAGCCGATTCTTATCGCTTTGGCCGGTTCCCTCACTGCTGTACTCCTCGTTTTAGCAGTGGTTCCGTTGTTTTTCGACTACCAGACAGCAGTTGCTGGTGCAGGTCCTGTTGTAGGCGGTATTGTAGCCTATCTGGTTACGAGTGAAAAGCTGACAGAACTAGGATTATCCAGCTTAGTAATTATTCCTGCATTAGTGCTCAGCATCCACAAACTGTTCGGTATTCCGCTCGCTTCTTTCTTCTTAAAGCGGCATGCGCTTTCTGTCAAACAGCAAGTACAATCTCGTTTCCACAGCGGTGCCGCTCTTGAAAAAGAAGCAGCTGCAGAAGCTCGTCCGAATACATTGACCAAAGCTCAGAATGAACGGAAATTACTTTTGCCCAAAAAATATCAAACATCGCTTATTCTTATTCTGCAGCTTTATTTGGGCAGTGGTATTGCTGTTTTGCTTGATGCACTTACTGGTGTCAACTACACCATCTTCTGTTTGATTATTGGTGTAATTGGAGCTTATATCGGCTTTTATCCGCCAAAGTCGATGGAAAAAGCAAATGCGACCGGCTTTGCCATGATTGCCGTTATCTTTATTGTCATATCCTCTATGGACGACGTTACACCGGCTGCCTTGGTTAGTTATATCCCTGAAATCCTGCTCATTTGCGCATTAGGAACTTCAGGTGTCACCTTAGGAGGACTGCTTGCCTCAAAACTGCTTGGAGTTGGTAAATATCTTGGCATGCCAGTTGCACTTACCGCACTCTTCGGGTTTCCTGCTGATTATATTCTGTGTGAAGAAATCAGCCGTGAAGTAGGAGAAACAGAAGAAGAGCGAGAAGCAATCATGAACGAGATTGTAACACCAATGCTCATGGGCGGATTTACAACTGTCACAACATGCTCCATTTTGATCGCTACAGTATTAATCGGTACATTGAACTAAGCAATAAAGGAGAATTTGATGGATACTGCCAGAATGAAAGACTATATTCAAACAAATAAACAGCAATTTTTGGATCAGCTTTTTACCCTTCTTCGCCAGCGGAGTATTAGTACACAAAATGATGGGATAGCAGAATGCGCAGCTCTCCTGCAAGGAATGATGCAGGAAATTGGCATTGATACAAAGATTCTTCCAACAGCCGGTCATCCCGTCGTCTATGGGGAATTAATACAAGATCCGAATGCTTTCACCCTGCTCATTTACGGTCACTATGATGTACAGCCGCCAGAACCTTATGAAGCATGGGAATCTCCCCCCTTCGAGCCTGAAATACGCAATGGCAAAATTTATGCACGTGGTGTCGGTGATAATAAAGGCCAGCTGATGGCACAGCTTTTTGGCGTGAAAAGCTACCAGGAAACGGTCGGGAACTTGCCAATTAATATTAAGTTTGTCTTTGAGGGTGAAGAAGAAAAAGGAAGCACCAATCTTGCTGCATTTGTGGAGGAACACAAAGAACTGCTGCAGGCTGATCTTGTTTACACATCTGACGGCCCATCTCATAACAGCACCTCTCCGCTAGTACTGCTTGGCGTACGAGGAATGCTCTCTATTGAATTCCACGCGAAAGGTGCTGATCGCGATAACCATTCTGGTAATACAGGGAATATCGTGCCGAATCCTGCCTGGAAGCTGATTGAGCTCATGCACACGATGCGCGATGCAAACGGTCACGTGAAAGTCGAAGGATTTTATGATAATATACGAGCTTTCACACCTTATGAAGAACAACTGCTCATGAAACTGCCTTATGACAAGGATTCATTAGGAAAGAAAATTGGCTATCCAGCGCTTTCCATGAACGGACTCTCTTATTATCAGAAGATGACTGGTGAACCGACATTTAATATTTATGGAATGGAAAGCGGTTATACAGGTGAAGGAACGAAAACGATCATACCATCTACTGCAAAAATCAAAATGGATATTCGGCTCGTTGTCGATCAAGATCCGCTTGCTATCTTGGAAAAAATTAAAAAGCATGTTGAAACATATGCACCAGATGTAGAAGTCAACTATCTTGGCAGCATGCAGCCTTCCCGCACAAAGGCCGAGCTGCCAATCGTCCAAAAAGTCGTCAGTGCTGTGGAGGCAGCTTATCAAACAGAGCCGCTCATCCAGCCAAGCATGGGCGGATCACTCCCCGATTATGTATGGACGAAAATACTCGGTCTTCCATCTGTTATTGTTCCTTACGCGAATTTTGACCAGCACAATCATTCACCGAATGAGAATCTGGATGTCGAATACTTCTTGAATGGTATTTGCTGCACCGCCTCTGTCATCCATACGTTAGGCAAGACGGACATATAACCACACGCATGAAGAGGTAGGACGTAACTTGTTTAAGCTATATAATTCCAAACAATACTGCAATTAACTGCAGAATTGTTTGGAATTTTTGCATAGGAAACGGAGATGAGAGCATCGCTTCGGAAATACACTCCGCTGATTTTTGTTATAGGAAACCTTCACAGATTTAGGAATAATATGTTGACTCCTCGAAAATAAGAAGTTATTTTCTTGTCGGTCTCTACTTCAAAAGCAATTCTTGTCCCACATAGCAGCTAAAGTTGGAGAGGCAGCAGCCGTCTGAGCTGCATTAAAAAGTATAAATCTAGTCATCTTTCGCTTTTAGGATATATTAGTCTTGTTCTGTCTCAGGTTACTTTCAAAATATTTACAACCACATTTGAGAAGTTACGGCTCTGTCTAATAAGATTTGCTCTTCCTTCTGCTTTATTCTATGAATGTAAGCGCTTTAAAAATATAAGGAGGATTGATTATATTGAAGAAATGTCTGGTAATTTTGCTAGCTTTGCTTCTGACACTTGCTGTCCCCTTCTCTGCTGATGCAAAAAAACTCCCCAAAAGGCAAATGGAGTATTTGGATCGAGGCGCTGTTGCTGTCGAAACAGAGGACGGTATCTTTTTAAGCTGGCGATTCCTCGGCAACGACAAGAAAAAGACTTCATTCCATATTTACCGTGATGGGAAGAAAATCACAAGAAAACCAGTGAAACATGGCACGAACTACTTAGATGAAGCCGGCACCGCGGACAGCGTTTACCGAGTAGAAGCTATCGGAAAAGGTGCGGACCAAGATGACATCAAAGTGTGGCAGAACAATCAGTTGCACATCCCGCTTCAAAAACCAGCTGATGGCAAAACACCAGATGGGAAGTCCTATACGTATAATGCCAATGATGCAAGTGTCGGCGATCTGGATGGTGACGGAGAATGGGAAATTATTTTGAAATGGGATCCATCTAACGCCCAAGATAACTCACGATCCGGCTATACAGGAAATGTATTTATTGATGCTTATGAAATGGATGGTACTCATAAATGGCGTATTGACCTCGGTCATAACATTCGTGCAGGTGCCCATTACACACAAATGCTCGTCTATGATTTTGATGGCAACGGCAAATCAGAATTAGTTGTAAAAACAGCAGACGGCACGACGGACGCAAAAGGAAAAGTCATTGGCGATAAAAATGCAGATTACCGTAACAGCTCCGGCTATATTCTCGAAGGACCTGAGTATTTAAGTGTTTTTGAAGGGAATACAGGTAAACTGAAAGAAACCGTGAATTATGAACCAGCCCGCGGCAATATTTGCGACTGGGGTGACTGTTACGGAAACCGCGGTGATCGATTCTTAGCCGGCGTTGCGTATTTGGACGGCAAAACACCGAGTATCATTGAAGCCCGAGGCTATTATGAAAAAACAACGATTGCAGCTTACACCTATAAAGATGGCAAGCTAAACAAGCAATGGCTGTTTAATAGTGAGACCGACGGTAATGAAGCATATGCACAACAAGGGAATCATAACTTGAGCATCGCGGATGTCGATGCAGATG
Organism: Terribacillus sp. DMT04; assembly: GCF_019056395.1. NCBI lineage: Bacteria > Bacillati > Bacillota > Bacilli > Caryophanales > Bacillaceae > Terribacillus > Terribacillus sp. DMT04. Next base: position 801,662 of record NZ_CP077639.1, on the reverse strand, counting down.
GAAAAGATGAAATCATTTATGGCTCCATGGCGCTTGACCATGACGGTACAGGCCTTTACTCGACAGGACTCGGACATGGTGATGCTATGCATGTGAGTGATTTAGATCCAAGTCGTCCTGGCTTAGAGGTTTTCCAAGTGCATGAGTCTTCTCCTAATAAAGCCGGCATTGAATTACATGATGCCCGTACTGGCGAACTGCTGTGGGGGATTCCGACAAACAGAGACATCGGCCGCGGTCTCTCTGCTGATATTGACCCACGCTATCCTGGGGCTGAAATGTGGGCCGTTGACGGTGCGTGGAACAGTCCGACAGGCGGACTATATGCAGCTTCAGGTGAGAAAATCTCAACTAATATTCCTCCAGCCAATTTTGCTATATGGTGGGACGGCGACCTGTCTCGGGAAATCCTAGACCACACTTTTGACGAATCTATCCAAACAGGCACAGGATTGATCGGTAAGTGGAATCCGAAAACCGAGAAAGTTGATACATTGCTGGATGCTGAAGGCACGTACTCTAACAACGGCACAAAAGGAACTCCTACCCTGCAAGCAGATTTGATTGGTGATTGGCGGGAAGAAGCAATTTGGCGAACAGAAGATAGCAGCGCACTTGTGCTATACACCACAACTGACATGACGGAACAAAGACTGCCAACACTGATGCATGACCCTGTGTATCGATTAGGCGTTGCATGGCAGAACGTTGCCTATAACCAGCCGCCACACACAAGTTATTTCTTGGGAAATAATATGAAACAGCCCGAAATGCCTCGAATCGAGGTTGTAAAAGCTAAATAATTGCAATGAGCGCACAGAATCAGATTCTGTGCGCTTTCTATTTGCCTTTTTAAAGCAGAACTCGACGCTGACATTCACATAGGATAATAAAAACAGCAGGAAAGGAGCTAAAAAATGTTTTACAGCAATTATTATCCTTGGCAGCCTGCTTCTGTTAATTATAAGCGACAGCAATGGCCGTACGCTGCACATGATTATGGTAATTCACCATATGTTATCAATATTGAACAAGCAACTGCACAAAACCCTCTCTATCGAACAGCCTTATGGACAGGAAAACACTTGCAATTAACAGTGATGACCATCCTCCCTGGTGAAGATATCGGTTTGGAAAAGCACCCAAATACCGACCAATTTCTTCGTGTCGAATCTGGTCATGGACTCGTTCAGATGGGAACAAAAAGAGAGCACTTGGATTATCAGCAATATGTCCAAGATGACTACGCTATTCTTGTCCCTGCCGGCATGTGGCACAATCTAACCAATACTGGTCATACGCCGTTAAAACTTTACACGATTTACGCGCCGCCAGAGCATCCCTATGGAACGACTCATCCTACCAAACAAGACGCCATAGCTGCTGAATAACAGGAAGAACGCAAAAGACCAACAGCCTTCAAGCTGTTGGTCTGACGTTCATTAGCTATATGGATATTGTCTGCGGTCATGCTGAATGCTGATCCATTTCGTCGTTGTAAATGCATCCAGACTCCACTCGCCATTCAAGCGGCCAAGACCAGAATTTTTCACACCGCCAAATGCTACATTTGGTTCGTCATTAATCGTACCATCATTAATATGAATCATGCCTGTATCCATCTGCTTGGCAAGCTCTGCGCCGCGCTCAACATCTCTTGTGTGAATAGCACCACTTAGACCATAGTCACTGGTATTCGCATAAGCTAGTACTTCTTCATCACTACTTACTTTCATAATGGATACAACAGGTGCAAATAATTCTTCATTCGCAAGCGTCATATCAGGTGTAACATCACCAAATACTACTGGTTCCACAATGTTGCCTTCCACTTTTCCTTTAATCAGCGGTGTTGCGCCTTCTTCGATGCCTTTCTCAATCAAAGCTACTGTCGTTTTCACTTGCTGCTCATTAATTAGCGGTCCGATAATCGTGCTTGGATCTTTTGGATCACCGCATGTGAGCGTGGAAACCTTCGCTATATATTTTTCAACAAATTCATCGTACACGTCTTCATGTACAAGTAAACGATTAGCAGACATACAGATTTGACCTTGATGTGTAAAGCGGCTGAACACAGCTGCACTTACCGCAAGTTCCATATCTGCATCTTCTAAAACAACTAAGGCACTGTTGCCGCCTAGCTCCAGATGCGCCTCTTTTAAATTCTTACCAGCTACCATTCCAATATGCTTCCCTACCTTAGTAGAGCCTGTGAAGGAAACAGCACGCGGTATTTTATGCTCCACAAAGTTGTCGCCAATTTCACTAATTTCTGTCACGATGACATTCAACAGCCCTTTCGGAAGACCTGCTTCTTCGAAAAGCTTTGCAATCATTGTTCCGCCGGTAATAGCCGTATGTTCATGCGGTTTTAGCACAACACCATTCCCAGCAGCCAGTGCGGTTGCTACTGATTTCATAGATAGGAAGAATGGGAAGTTAAAAGGACTGATTACACCGACAACACCCACTGGTACACGGTAGACACGATTCTCTTTGCCATCAATTGGCGACGGAAGAATTTGGCCATTCATGCGGAATGGGAAGGTGGAAGCTTCTTTTATAATATTTGTTACAAGACCGATTTCGAATTCCGCTTTTAGCCTTGTGCCGCCGATTTCTTCGATAATTGTTGCAACGAACGCTTCATGATTTGCTTCGATATAGGCGACAGCCTTCTCGAAGACAGCTCGCTGTGCAACTGGATTTGTTTTCGCCCATTCTTTTTGTACTCGAGCAGATGCTTCATATGCTTCGTTTAAATCTCCCAAGCTGGCTGCTTGATACGTAGCGATAATATCACCGTTATATGGATTGCGATTCTCCATTTTCACACTGCTCTGCCCTTCACGCCATTCACCGTTAATATATTGACTGTTCAAATGCTTGAAATTATCCATGCTGGTCACCTCTATTAGTCTTTGATTGAAATATTATCTTTTGCTAATTGTGCAAGAATGTGTACATTTCCATTGATTTCTTCCATCGTAGCTGTCAGTTCTTCAATCGCTGCAGATTGCGTATCAGATTCAGCATTTGCTTCTTGAATGGAATTGCTGAGCTTCGCAATATGCGCCTTGATTTGTTCCGTAATTTGGTGAATTTCAGTTACTTGATCCTTAGATCCAGCCGCCATCTTACGTATCTCATCGGCAACAACACTGAAGCCTCGGCCATGCTCGCCGGCGCGTGCTGACTCAATGGCAGCGTTCAAGCCAAGCAAGTTGCTCTGATCAGCAATGCCCTTTACCACGTTGGACACTTCTTCAATTGTGTCTACACTCTCCGTTACTTCTGAAGCTTTCTTGGATATGTATGTCATACCTTCTGCCAAACCAGAAATAGATTTCGCCATCTCTTGAATCGTAGCAGTCACATCACCGATTACGCTCGATAAGTTCGTAGCAATAGAAGACAGCTGGTTGGCACTCTCTATACTCAAACCAACACCAACACCGCCAATGACATTGCCTGCTTCATCATGAAGCGGAATAGCACGTGCAATAATGCTCACACCAAAAAGCCCTTCTGGCACGACAGCAGATTGATTCTTATTCTGACGAATTGCTGCTGCTACGATGTCTCCATCTACTAAAGGATCACCAGGTGTAACATTCAATGAAAAGGTCTTAGCTGGGAAATTGATGATTAGTTTTTCTGTATTATAAATACCAATGGTGACATCTTCGTTAATTAGGTCCTGTAAAAAAGGGCCCACTCTTACAAAGGCGTCCAACATCGGATGTAATGCCTGCTCCGTCTGTTCATGTAGTTGTATACTCATGGCATCATTCTCCTGTTCATAGTTTTTAACACTATTACTATATATAGACATTTTCTCCAATTTGTAAAGTGATATGGTAGAAAAGGTACAGATAAGATTCAACTTTAATAGGAATAAAGATTCATAAAAGAAAGGGATAGCCTATCTTTTAACGAATGACCGTCTATCAGCAAAACATAAAAAAAGCCAGCTGATTGGTATTCCTCCCATCAGCCGGCTCCCTTATCTATCTTCTGTTCTTTCTTCTTTCACGCGCCCTCACCATACGCCAGTATCCAACCTGGAATAAGACGACACCTATTACGATAATAGCTATCCCCGATATAACAGCAACCTTATCATTAATATCCCAAAACAGAATTAAGAGGATACCGATAATCTCCAATAGTACAGCGGTTATCATAAAACCCTTATTCATTTTATACCCTCTCCTTCACATGAGGTCTCGAGGGTTAATCATAGCAAGAGTTTGATGATCCTGCCACTTTCCCCTTTCTACTTATCTATAATGCGATAGAATCATTCTTACTAGTAAAGCTAATGATTAGCACCTCTAATTACATCCGCTTTTCATAATACACTAACGTAGCACGCGCATTCAGTACTTGGCTCTTGCCAGTCCTCTGATAGCCTGCCTTTTCGTATAAGTAGCAATTTCCTTGTTCTTCCTCTATTGTTGCCAACCGCCAAGCTTTTGCATCTGCAAAAATAATCTCAACCTGCTTTAAGGTTTCTTGAGCATAGCCTTTCCCTTGAAAAGATGGATAAACAAACATAGGGCTGATCCAGTAGATTCCTGGCTCCTTTGTAAAGAGGCAGATAGCGCCGACAAATACTTTGTTGTCCTTCATAATTTTATAAAAGCCGCCGTCTGTTCTGTTAATACGAGTTATTGTACGTGCAAGCGGCTCATTGGCAGGGTTTGAATCTGTATCTTGATACTTAAACAGCAGCGGCTGAAACGCAGCTACTTGACATGCGTGTATCTCTTCGGCATCTGCCATTGTCGCTTTCTGTAATTCGATTGTCATCTGATTTCGCCTCCATCACGGATTATGAAAAAAAGTATGAAACAAGCCAATCCACAGCAGAAGATGCTGTTCTGCTTCTGGATCAGTTAGTTCTATATTCACTTTCGAAGGGGGAATTTTGACAGTATGCTTCCAGCGAGCAACCTCTTTTCCATTTCTCTGAATGACAGCCCAGTCTCCGATCTTCTTCAGAATGACATATACATCATTATGTAACGAAAAAGAAGTCTTTTTCATTGAGTGCAATTTTGTGTCTTCTTTTATTTGCAGTTCATGGACATCTGAAGCCGTCCGATACTTTATGGTAAATGTTCTTCGCAATAAGCGGAATTGTTCCTTCGCTTGGAATACGATCTTACCATCCTTATCTTTCACTTGGTAAATGGAGGATACGAGCCCCTCTTGCCAATAATCAAAGATACGATGGAAAAGAGTAGGATAAACCCTGCTTATATAGCCCACAATGTTATTTGCACCATCATAAATTGCTGCCGGCTTTGTCGATTGAACATGTCGAAATGTGTAAGAATACATTTAATAGTTCCTCCGATGCAAACGATACAGCTTGCTAGTACTCACTTTTACGACTAAAACGAAGTACATACATCGTCAAAGAAAGTACTATTGCTGCACAGATGAGCAAATCAGATATCCACAACACATACCCGTCTATATGTAACCGAATACCAATCAAATAAATGCATGAAAATACCCAAAACCCTACTTCTTTCAATACTTGAATTGTCCGCACGGTGTAACTCCTCCTAAAAGGTTATACATTTTCATACGGAGGATTAATGGAAAAAGTTCCAATTATTGCAACATTTTTTGTCGTTATGATACACCTGTTACACAACCATTTAGATGCAAACGCACCCAGACTACTATAAATTTCTTTTAAAGACATAACTCACTTTATCGTAGCCCATCTTCTCTTGATAAAAACGATGTGCTCCCTCACGTTGCAAACCGGAAGATAATGATACAGTTTGATAGTTGTTTTGCGCCGCCCATTCTTGAACAAAGGTGAGCAATTTCTCTCCATAACCTTTCGATCGTTTTTGGTTGTCAGTAACAAGATCACACACCCATACAAATCGGCCATAATACAAGGTAACCATTGGTTTAAAGCCAACTACCGCCGCAATCATGCCATCATCATACAATGCAAATAGTTTATATCGCTCTTTTTCTTGCGCTTCTGCTACTAAATCAAGGTAAGTGTCTTCATCCAAGTGCGTTCGTAATTGGTTCATTATCGGATATGCTTGAAGTATTTGATCAGTTGTTCTTACTTCTTTAATAACTTTCTGAATCAAATCAATCACTCCTTATGGTCAGCAATGCAGAAATGAGCGACCTGCATCGACATTTTTCGTTAAAAATAAGTTTACTAGAGTCCCTCTTATGAGATACTAATACAGCAAGAAAGGAGATGTTTATGTACGCTTACTTTAATTTTGCTGATGCAGCTGGTCAGACCCAGCATCGGCAATTCATAGAGCAGTATACGTTGTTAACAGCTCATACAATTGATGAAGTTATTCCTTGCTTAGAGCAGGTGCAAGCATATACAGAACGCGGGTATTACGCTGCAGGATTTCTTTCTTATGAAGCGGCTGGAGCTTTTGATTCCAGTTATCTAACAATCCCTGGCTCCCAGCTTCCTCTATTACAATTTGGCATTTATAAGCATTTTATCGCTGCGCAGCCAGAAACTCTAGATTCTGCAACAAAAAAACTAAACTGGCAGCCGGCAATAGAAAAGGCAGCATACGAAAAAGCTATTCAAACCATTAAGGAAGAAATTGCTGCAGGAAATACGTATCAAACTAATTATACAATGCGTTTGCGCACGCCGTTTACAGGCGACCCTGCAGCTTTATTTCGCCAAATGCAGCGAGCGCAGCGTGCTGACTACACTGCCTACCTGGCGTGGGCAGATCACGCTATTTTATCGGCTTCTCCAGAGTTGTTTTTCCGTTGGGATGGTAAACAAATACGCACAAAGCCGATGAAAGGAACGATTAAACGGGGCCGTACATATGCTGAAGATCTCAAGAATCGGGAAACACTCATACAATCGGTAAAAGATCGCGCCGAGAATGTCATGATTGTAGATTTGTTGCGTAATGATATCAGCCGGGTTGCCAAGCTGGGCACAGTACAGGTTCCCGCTCTGTATACTATTGAAAAGTATCCAACTGTCTACCAGATGACATCAACGGTAACAGCAGATACGGCGCCAGGAATAACGATTACCGATATTATGCGCGCCCTTTTCCCTTGCGGATCAATTACTGGTGCTCCGAAAGCAAGTACGATGAAAGTCATAAACGACCTTGAACGGGAACCTCGTGAAGTATATTGCGGTGCTATTGGTTATATAACACCCGGTGGAGAAGCAGTCTTTAATGTCCCAATTCGTACAGCCATCGTTAATCAGAAACAGAAACAAGCAACTTATAGTGTTGGCGGGGGCATCACATGGGACTCGACTAGCAATGGAGAATATGAGGAGGCACTTGCAAAATCCTCTATACTGCAGGAAGAGCTTCCAATATTCAATCTCTTGGAAACAATCAAATACGAAGACGGCAATTACACTATACTAGCAAAACATATCCAGCGGTTCCTGCAGTCTGCTGATTATTTCAACATACAGCTGCAAGAAGCGGACGTGCGGCAGCTTTTGCAGGAACACCAGTTAAAGCACCCTGGTGAGTCCCAGCGAATTCGCCTATTAGCGGATCAAACCGGAAAATTGAAACTTACGTATAGTGAAATGCCCGAACCGATACTTACAAAGCAGCCATTTAAGCTAGCAGCCACCCCAATTGATCGGAACAATCGATTTTATTATCATAAGACAACTTACCGGGATATTTATGCTATGCACAAAATAGATCAACATCAACTGTTTGATACACTGCTTTGGAATGAAGCTGACGAACTGACTGAATTCACCATCGGCAACCTTGTCATCGAACAGGATGGCAGATTGCTTACACCACCAGTTGCAAGTGGTCTTCTGCCCGGTACCTTCCGGGAAGAATTGCTGGAGAACGGTAAAATCGAAGAAGTTATTTTGACAAAGAAAGCCCTGAAAGCTGCTTCTCGTATTTGGCTGATTAACAGTGTACGAGGATGGATAGAGATGGAGCTCGTCTAGTAAAGACGAGCTGTTTTCTTCGCTTTTAAAATAATAAAGGAAGGGCGGCGCAGTTCATGTGCAATCCGCGGTAACTGCGCGATAGCATGGACATCTGGAATTGGCTCATTGACTTCAAGCAGGCTGAAACCATTATGCATCAATCCGTTGCATAGCGCAGAAAACGATCGGTGGTAATAAACAACATCATCTACAAACCAATCTGCCTCACGCCTGCCTTCTTCCTGATAATCATCTATCGCAAAGTGAAGTCGGTTCCCTTCTTCATCCTCAATCCACTTCTTCCCTGCTTTTCGGGCTGTTACAATTGGATGTTCTGACGAAAACAATAAAACGCCATCCTCTTTTAAGGCTGACTGTATGGAGTTAATGACTTTATCGTAGTTGGCTACATAATGCATAACGAGGGAACTAACGGCAATATCGTAATGTGCTTTGGCCAACACAGCATCCTCCAATGATGTCTGCACATAATCAATAGCTGGATGCGCGTTCCTCGTTTTCGCTTCTTGCAGCATGTTTGAAGACGGGTCAATTGCGGTAACGCTAGCCGCGCCCTTTTCCGCGCAATACATAGCCAGATTGCCCATTCCGCAGCCAATATCCAATACATGCTTGCCTTTTAAATCTGGCAGCATACTTTTCATCTGCGGCTGTTCCATGAGTTCATTGTAGTTGACTGGATTCTCACGCAACGCTTTGTAATGCGCAAAGAAGATCGCATTATCATAAATATTCTGGTTCATATAACGCCTCCTCATCTAAAATCGAATACACATTTATTTTCGTATCAAATAAAATTACAAGTTTCATAATTCTGAATTTTTTCTCTAAGATTGAGGTGAACCTTCTTTACGGTAAAGAAAACAATCACCTGCGTGACCTGCTTAAGCCTTCTTCTTTTTAAGCTTCTTCATCTCTTTTTTCATTTGTTTCTTCAGCTGTTTGAACAGCTTTTCCTGTTCTTTCTTTACTGCTTGTTTTACTGCATGAGAGACAATCTTCTCTAATTCATCTGCTTTTAATACTTGATAATCAATCTTCTCCGATTCATTGGACGCCAATGCCGGAGCTTCTGATTCCTTGGCCGGTTGTTCTGTCGATTTGTCATATCCCGTCAACTGCTGAATTGCGTCTGCAAAAGCGTGCTTCTCTGCTAGTAATCTCTTTAATTCTTCTAACGTCGCAAGATCTCTCTCTGCATAAATCCGCTGCCCTTTGCTATTCCGCTTGAACGGGTAATGAGCGCTTTCCAATGCAATGGCCCATCGCCGTAATGTCGAAGTTGTCACTTCTAATGAAGCAGCTAAATCCTTTGCCGTGTACTGTATCTCTTGTTCAAACAAATTTACTCCCCCTTGACTATGTATGATGGAAACGATTTCCTACAGTATACTATAGCCTGTTTGGAATCCCAACAACGGTATACTCATCTCACTCTGGCGGACAGTCCAAAATAGCACCGAATTGCCCATGTCTGATGTTCATGAAATAAATTAGCTGCTGCTTCTTCTGGTGACATCCAAAGTAGTTCATGATCTGCTTCTATGGGGTCACATATTCTAGCTCCGACAAAACTGCTATAAAAGTCAGCAACATTTTGTATATACGCGCTTCTGCCCCTAGATTGGAAGTATTGTGCTCCTTTGCAGACGTATACTGGTTGGCTAATTGAATAACCCGTTTCCTCCATTACTTCCCTTTCCAAACACGATAACTTGTCCTCCCCCTTCTCCATTCCGCCGCCAGGGAGTACGAGCAATCCGTTTGTTTTTAAACGGATGACACCTATTTTATCACCTGTTTTTTGTTGTACGATTCCGTATACAGCTTTTCGTTCTATGTATTGTGCGCCTAATACTTTCTTGCCGAATTGTCGCATAATGCATGCCCCTTCTTTATTGCTTCCCATTAAAAGCTGCCAGCTTTACCGGCCGGCAGCTCCATACAATAAACATAGCTTTGACGGCTGATAGGTTATCGCAAACGAAGGTAATGCTTCTTGCAATTTGGCAACTAGCACTTCCCCTTTTTGGTTAAAAACTTCTTCTGTTTTTTCTGCATCACATGTGAGTCGATCACTATCCCAGTCAATCCACTTACCAAAGCCTCTAGTCCAATCGTCTAACTGTTGTTTCAGTTCTCCAGATATAGGCAACTCATCCACTTCCAAGTTCACTTTACATACTGCACACCACACTGCATCACCAAAATCCGCTTCTATTAATAAATTTGATGTTTTTCCACAACTGCACGCCATCTGCTTTTACTTCCTTTCTTGCTGTTGTACGAGGGAATCCAACAGCTGGTAGAGCACCTCTTTATTATTTTTCGGGATATGGGCAGACAGCATAGTCTGCGCATTTTGAACATAATTGCCATGATCAATATAATCTTGATCATGCGTAATTAACTTGGTTATGCTTTCCACTGTCATTTCCAAGTGGAATTGCAACCCTATTACAAATTCTTTATAGATAAAACCTTGATTCTCACATACTGTATTACCAAAAAGTCTAATTGCTTCGTCAGGTAAGAAGAATTGCTCTCCATGCCAATGAAAAGCTGTCATCTGATCAGGCAGGAAAGAAGAAAAATGCTGGGTGACAGTTTGAATTGGATACCATCCTACTTCCTTATATTCTCCCTGAAAAATGTCTGCTCCTAATGCTTTGGCTATTTGCTGGGCTCCTAGACAGATACCAAACATCGGCTGCCGTTTTGTGATTAACTCTCGAATTAGATCACGTTCCGCTTCTAACCAATCCTCGGTATCATTTGCGCTCATCGGTCCACCTAAGATAATGAGCATGCTTACATCTATTGAAGCTGGCAGTACCGGCTCCTCGTACAAATGATGAATACGAAATTGATGCCCCCGATTTTGTCCCTAATCTTCTATAGCAGCAAGCCCCTCAAACGAAACGTGCTGCAGTACATCAATTAGCATCTGCTTCCTCCTAATTTAAGCTCAGCTCATAATGATAAAATTGCTGATCGCGAACATAACCTTTCCGTTCATACAGACGTTGCGCCTTTTCATTATCTGGAGCTGTACTAAGCGCGATGCTAGCAGCACCCGTTTCCAGCGCCAAAGCCTCAGCTGCATCAAGCAGTTTATCTCCTACGCCTTGTTTCCGGCTGCTTTCAGCTACAAATAAATCGTTTAATATCCAAGCCCGCTTTATGCTAATCGAAGAATAAGTCATATAAAGCTGAACAAAACCAACACATCTCTCTTCATCTTTTGCTAGGAATATAACAGATTCCTCTTTTTCCAGTCTTTCTGTTAAGTAAGCCTCTGCCCCGTTCAGGTTAGAAGATTGATTATAGAACTGGCGATACTGTTCAAATAATGCTGCTGTTTGGTTTACGTCTTGCAGAGTTGCTTTTGTTATCGCCATATTTTCACCTCTTCAAGTGATCTATTAACTTTAATTTACTAATTTATCTATTCAGCTCTTCTTGTTTATCACAATTCCTTATCTTTGAAATAAATGATGTAACAGTCTGCCTCTGTCCTCAAAGAACTGTTTCATAATTTTATAATGTTGTGTCTCTTCCAGCTTCGTAACGGCAACACCATCTGAATCCAGCTCAAAAATCTTTGCATCAGGATAGCCCATTAAAAGCGGAGCATGCGTTGAGATAATGAACTGCGAGCCTTGTTCAACTAGCTCATCAATCCGGGCAAGCATGGACAATTGGCGTATGGGTGATAATGCCGCTTCTGGTTCATCAAGTATGTAGAGACCATTTCCGCCGAAACGTTCCATAAAAGCAGCAAAAAATGCCTCCCCATGAGATTGTTCGTGTAACGAAGTACCCCCGTAAGAGTCAATCACTTTTCGCCCGCTTCCAGGCTCCTGGTCCAACATCTCAATATGCGTTGCTACATTATAAAATGTCTCTGCTCGAAAAAAGTAACCATCCTGGGGCCGGTTACCACCGCGGACAATCCGCATAAATTCATGTAAATCGGAATGCGAGGCATAACTCGAAAACGAGAAATTCTTTGACCCGCCTTCAGGGTTAAATCCAAGCGCAACAGCCAGCGCTTCAAGCAGCGTTGATTTTCCCATACCATTTTCTCCAATGATATAAGTTACATTAGGGTGAAACGAGAGTTTGCCGAGATTTTGGATTATCGGCAGCGTGAACGGGAAATGATTAGGAAGTGGCGATTTTTCTTTCACACTCATTTGTCTCACATACTGGTTCTTCTCATCCAATTTCATATGATTTCACCTGTCTTTATAGCTAGATGTTTTATTTCTAGAAAGGAGAATATAGTCATGCGCGAATACACGCTGTTTGCTATTATGATTATCTTATTCTTAGCGGTCATTCTCTTCACCCGCTACTTAAACAAACCAATAAAAGGTCTATTTGTCGTATACTATCTTGCGCTTGGTACTTTATTTGTTATTGTCAAGGAACGTATCAATAACAAATATGAAGTTTCCTCCCAAACGCCAAATGCTTACTGGCTCGTAAATAATGAATGGGTTGCCGATATCCGTCACTTTCTATTTGTACCGATAATAGGATTGCTAATCTATTTGCTTTACAAAGGCTATACAGACCCGAAAGGCCCGTGGAAACGATCGAACATTTTAGGTGTTATTTTTCCGCTCGCCGCACTGCTGGCGGTTTGTTATTGGTTGTTCTCTTACACGTACGGTTATCATTTTTGAGCATGCTCATTTTCCAGAATGCTATAAAGAAAGGAATCTCGCCATCCTGATTCCATCTGGATATGCTCCCGCAGATGACCTTCTTTAGACATGCCTATCTTGTTTAATACAGCAGCAGAAGCTAGATTAGACGGAGCACAAGTTGCACTGATTCGATGCAGTCCAAACTTATGAAAACCAATGGATAAGACAGCTTGAGCAGTCTCGGTCGCGAAGCCTTTGTTCCAATAATCGGGATGGATGATATAACTGATCATCCCTTCCTGATTCTGTTGGCTAATGATCTGTAATTGCGCAGAACCTATCATTTCCCTTTAAAGAATGACAGCATAAACATATCGTACTCGCGGCTCTTCCTGCGCGTCCCGCAAGACTTCCTCCACGTACTGTTTGGACTCTACCTCGGTGTTTGGCCCCCAGGCCTGATACTGGCAAACTATTTCTTGAGAGGCATATGCATGGACTGCAAGCCAATCCTCGTTCTTTAGTTCACGTAACTTTACCCTCAAAGATATTTCCCCTCCATTCCATTAACCAACAAATGTACTAGATGACTATCGCTATGTGCCGCTAGTAGTTTTACTTTAGAGAAGCCGATTTTTTGTAACAATGGAGTGCTGCTTGTTCCATCTGCTTGCTTTTCCATATGCAGAAAACAAGTCATTGTCTGGACAAGCATATTGTCCCTCCCTCCTGTTGGACAGGACATTCCATCACTTATGTGGAAGATATATAATATTAATCAACAAAGGAGATAGGTTATGGATTTCAAAGCGCAGCAAAATAAGTACACGTATTCATCCAGGCAAGCTGCTCCTGCATGGATGGACTTTATGAGAATAATAGTTCCTTACCAGCAAATAAACCATGCAGTCGACATTGGCTGTGGCGGCGGTATTTATACAAAGGCACTAGCAGAGCTAGGTATACCGCTCGTCACAGGTGTAGATTCTTCAGCTGTTATGCTCGAGGCAGCAGCTGAAAATTGTCAGAAGGAGCAAGGGGTTCAATTCCATAAAGGAGACGCCCTGGCAACCGGTTTGGAAAACGCTAGCTGTGATTTAATTCTGGAACGCGCCTTGGTTCATCATCTGCCAAGCCTGCAGCCTTGTTTCTCGGAAGCATACCGGCTGCTGCGTCCTGGCGGCACGCTGTTGCTCCAAGATCGCACACCGGAAGACTGTCTTCTGCCTGGAAGTCCCGAGCACATAAGAGGCTATTTCTTCACCTGTTTTCCGAAGCTTGCGGAGATAGAAATTAGCAGAAGGCATACTGCTGAACACGTATTTGAGAAGTTAAAAAGTTGCGGATTTCACACATTAGAACAACATACAATATGGGAAGTTCGTCACGTACATGAAACAAAAGAAAAACTGCTGGCCGACCTGCGCTCCAGACTGGGGAGGAGCATCCTGCATACGTTAAGAGATGATGAGCTTGAAGAGTTGGTTTTATATATGAACGATTGTATCACAACAGAAAGGGATATTGTGGAAAAAGATAGGTGGACGATTTGGAAGGCGGTAAGATAAAAAGCCGTGCATGCGGAATTCTGCTATGATGTGAATAGAAAGCATGTATTGAGGAGCGTGAGTCATGCCGCTGGAATATTGGTTAAGTCTAGTTTGTGCGTTTGCATTCGTTTTACAACTATACGCACTAATTGAGCATAGGAACAAGCTGAAAAAACGCCAGAAATTTGGTGGCTATGTAATGCTGTTTATTCTATTTAGCTTAATTTTATCACAGATATTTTCTTAGTTTATACTTCTACTCTCTACCATTCATTAAGAAGACCTTGAAAGGATTGTCCCTTTCAAGGTCTTTTAACTTAAAGCTCTTCTCCATCTGAAGCAATCACATTTTGATACCACGCAAACGAGTCTTTCTTCGACCGTTTCATTGATCCAGTCCCTTCATTATCACGGTCGACGTGAATCATGCCATAGCGTTTCTTCATTTCGCCTGTGGTGAAGGAGACGATGTCAATGATACCCCATGGTGTGTAGCCGAGCAGGTCTACGCCATCATAGGTAACGGCTTTTTTCAACTCTTCGACATGGGATCGCAAATAGTCGATTCGCTGCGGGTCATGGATGGAACCGTCTTCTTCTATGTGGTCGACGGCGCCGAATCCGTTCTCCACGATAAACAAAGGAATTTGGTAACGATCATAGAATCGGTTTAACGTATAGCGCAGACCGACTGGATCAATCGACCAGCCCCAATCGCTCGCTTTGATATATGGATTTTCTACACTTTGCGCCATGCCCCCGTTTGTAATATTGATATTCTGTTCAATTTCTTTATCACTTTTAACAGTTGTACTCATATAGTAGCTAAACCCTAGATAGTCCACTGTTCCGTTACGGAGGATTTCGTCATCGCCTTCTTCAAAAACAATGTTATAGCCTTCCCGTTTGAATTCTTGTAACACGTAGCTTGGGTAATAGCCGCGGACATGGACATCTGGGAAGAAATACCGTTCACGCATTAGTTCCTCAGCAAGCATCACGTCAGCTGGGTTGGAGGAGTAAGGATATACAGGGACATGTGATACCATCGCACCAATCTGGAAATCTGGATTAATCTCCTTCCCCTTACGCACAGCGCGCGCACTGGCAATCAGCTCATGATGTCCTGCTTGGTACATAACTTCGCGCGCGTTTTCCCCTTCCTCAACTGTTACACCGGAATTAGTCCAGAGGAATAACGGATTGTCTGTGTCCATTTTGTTATTGATTTCGTTAAATGTCATCCAGTATTTGACCTTATCTTTATAGCGGCGGAACACGACTTCAGCGAATCGAACGAAATGCTGCACGACTTCACGATTGCGGAATCCGCCATATTCGCGTGCTAAATGCAAAGGCATCTCAAAGTGGGACAGCGTGATAACCGGCTGAATATTATGCTTCAGCAGCTCATCAAATAGATCATCATAGAACTGCAAGCCAGCTTCATTCGGTTCTGCTTCGTCACCTTTCGGGAAGATTCGCGTCCAGCCAATTGATGTACGCAAACATTTTAGGCCCATTTCTGCAAATAGCGCTACATCTTCTTTATAGCGATTGTAAAAATCAATCGCTTCATGGTTTGGATAAAACTTATCTTCCTCGATTGTCTCTGTAATCTCTCTTGGTACACCATGTGCACCTGCTGTCATCACATCAATGACGCTTGGCCCTTTACCGTCCTGATTCCAGCCACCCTCGAATTGATGCGCGGCAAGTGCGCCGCCCCATAAAAAGTCTTTCGGTAATGTTTTCATTTCTATCTCCTCCTATTTAATAGCTGTCATTAAGTTATTGCCGTGCGCTGTCATCTCTGTTTCATCAATCGTAATCTCCGTATAGTTAGCTGGATTCGTCACAATAATTGGGGTAATCGTTTGCACGCCCGCGGACTTAATGGCTTCTGCATCAAACTCATTGATAACATCCCCTTGTTTGACACTGTCTCCTTCTTTCACACGAAGCGTAAAAGGCTCACCATCCAGTTTGACTGTATCAAGACCAACATGTATTAATACCTCTACACCATTGTCGGACTGCAGACCAATCGCATGTTTCGTCGGTGCAATCATGACAACTTTCCCATCAAATGGGGCGTAAACCTTATTTTCATTCGGCTCGATTGCCAGACCCATTCCCATTGCTCCTGAGCTGAATACCTCATCAGGTACTGTTTCCAGCGACATCAGTTTTCCGCTCAATGGCGCGTGAATCGTGTCTTCACTAGTTTGTGCAGCGGATGCTTCTGCTTTGCTGTCTTCCGTAGTGACTGCATCTTTCCCTTTTGCCAAGTCTTCATCGGCTTGTTTGGCTGTATCTTCGCCAAATCCGAAGATCTGAATCAAAATGATTGGCAGCACAATTGCAATGACAGAACCGATTAAGATGCCCCATACGCTTGTAGGATAGTCAGCGTTGATACCGTTTACAATTGTCAGCGGGCCCGGCAATCCGGCGTAAGCAAAGTAATATGGATTGAAAAAGCTTGCTGTAATTGCTCCAATCGCACCTGAAATACATCCAATAATAAATGGTTTCTTAAAACGTAATGTTACGCCGTAAATGGCTGGCTCGGTAATACCAAATATGCCAGTCGTACCAGCGGATATACCGATTCTCTTTGTTTCCTTGCTTTTTGCTTTGATGATTACGCCGACAACCGCTCCAACTTGCGCAATAACCGCAATCGTTTGGTATGCCTGGAAGGAATCCATACCATATTGTTCATAGTTTGCTAGAGAAAGCGGCGTAATACCCCAATGAACACCAAAGATAACAATTACCTGCCAAAAGGCACCAATAATAGCTGCTGCGAGCCAAGGTACATTATCAGCCAGTATATTGTATCCGTTTGCAATTCCATTCGCACCAAGTGTTGTAATCGGTCCAATAATGACTAATGTCAACGGAACGATAATTAAGATACTTAGAAATGGCACAAAGATAGGACGGACAACTTCATGAATGCTCTTGTTTAAGAAGCGTTCCAAGTAAGAGAGAATCCACACTAGAAATAATGGCGGTAAAACGGATGATGTATAGGTTGTTTCTGTCAGTGGCAGCCCTAAGAAGTTCAAACTGCTGCCATTCCCAATACTTTCAGCCATTGCTGTCCACTCCGGACTTACAAGAGCCGCTGTGGCTGCTACCGCAATATACGTATTTGTCTTAAAATGCTTGGATGCTGTAATGGCGATAAAGATAGGCAAGAATGTAAACGGTGCCCAAGACATAAAATCCAAGACTGCAAACGTACTTGTATTTTCAAAGTTTGAAAATAGCATTTTTAGCAGAATCAATACACCTTGCAATATACCAGCAGCAGCAAGTATATAGATGAACGGCGCAAAAACTGCCGACATGGTTGCAATAACTCGGTTCAAAATTGAACCTTTATTCTCATAGTCTTCATTCTCTGTATCTACGTTCACCAGTTTGGCAAACTCTTCGTACACTTCTCCAACATGCTGTCCAATAACAACTTGGAACTGTCCGCCATTTTCAACTACTGTAATAACACCTGGCAGATTGTTCACCTCTTGTTTCGCAGCCGAATTGGAGTTTTTTAGTACTAAACGTAAGCGTGTTGCACATCGGGTAGCACTGACGACATTTTCTTCGCCGCCAACCGCGTCTAATATATCACGAGCAAGTTTTGAATAATCTCTTACCTTCTCAGCCATATTAACACCTCTTTTTTATTTAGTATACGCTTACATTATAATTATACCGTTATAATTTATCAAGTATAATCTAATTTTATTGATAAGCTATAGTTTTAAAAGAGGGTTTTCGTTAACGCTTTGCTGTGCTAAAATCGCCCTATCTAAACAAATAAGGAATGTAACTATGCTAAAATACCAGCAAATCGCAAACGAGATTCAACAGGATATCGAAAAGGATGACCTTGCACAGGGTACCAAGCTGCCTGTACTGGAAACATTTATGTCCAAATACAAAACGAGTAAAAGTACGGTTATTAAAGCACTTAGTCTGCTCGAGCGAAAAGGACTTGTTTATCAAGTGCGCGGCAGCGGCATTTTCGTTCGCCGCCGAAACCGCAAAGGCTATATTGGCTTCTCCAATCAAGGCTTTAGTGACGAATTGAGTGAATTCGATATTACGGCGCATGTAGTGGAGCTTGATATTCGCAAACCTCCTGAAGATGCAGCATTTAATCTCAAAATCAATCCAGAAGAAGATGTTTATTACGTAAAACGTATTCGCTATATTAACGGCCAGACACTTTGCTTAGAAGAATCCTATTACAACAAGTCTATTGTTACGTACTTGAATACTGAAATCGCTACCGGCTCCATTTTTGACTATATTAGTAATGCGTTAGGTGCAAAAATTGGCTTTTCCGATTTATATTTCCACATTCAAAAACTGGACCAAGAGGAAGCACAACAATTACAGCTAAACAAAGGTGATCCAAAGCTATTTGTCGAGACAATATTTTATCTCAATAATGGGGTGCCATTCGACTTTTCCAAGGTCACATATAACTACCAGCAGTCACAGTTCTTTTTCCAATCTACGGGGCATTCGCTGTAAGATGAAAGATCGCTTATGGAAGATTTACGAAAACTGGGAAATAGAGTTAGACAAAAACGAATGGTATTTCAGTGATTGCTACGATGAACTGACTGAAAATCTTTCTTCTTCAGATGCATATGATGCCATTCCAGCTGTTCTCGATGTTTTACTGCATGTGAAGGATACGTATCTAGTTAATGAAACACTCGACTTCCTGCTCATTATCTACAACATCGCCGATACGACAGAAGTGCATCCTATCCTTTTAGCAGAATGGCATGAGATCAATCGTAAATTAGAACAGATGGGAGATTCGTTTAGCGTAAGCGCATGGGATGAACTAAGACAGATGCTGCGTATAACTTAATTTCACTCAAACATAAAGCCACCAAATCTAAGCAGATTTTGGTGGCTTTATGTTTGCTTCTTTATTTATTTTTTTCAATCAACATTCACTGCTCTAGTAATTACTGGATCTGAATCTTCAAATCCATTTGAATCCGCTTGCCGCTTATAATCTCCGTCCGAGCTTTTACGGTACAAGCCGATACCAGATTCGTACTTGACTGAAATGTACTTACCACCTTTATAAACAGTCACTTCGGAGTCCATATTGTTTAGTTCTAAGGAGCTGCCTTCTTTTAAATAAGCTTTTTCCTGGGCAAACACCATGTCCATTTCATCATCGTAGCTTCCTTGGGCACATCCAGTCAAAAACAATAGCAACAAAACAAGAATTAGAGAGCCTTGCTTGGCCATTCTGTCTCCTCCATGCGATAGATTTCGATATATCTATTGCTCGTAAGGTATATATCGATAAGGTTTAATAACATAAGTACAAATATACTTCAATTTAGTTAGCAGAAACTCCTTCCTAGCAATCGATAGCTTCTCCTACGAAATATTCATGCCTTAAACTGATTCATTTAAATATCGTTGTATTAGCTGCTTACGGTAAATCCAATAGACTCTTGCTACAAGACAAATTAATACAATACCGCACCCTGCTAACAGCGGTATATTGGTCCGGAGCTACCCAATAAACATAATTGTATCGGCTAAACGCCATGCAAACCAATAAAACATCAGCAAGAAACAGGTGTATATACTATCGAAAAATAGATTCTCGATTAGTGATATGAGGTATGTCTTTTTGTTTAGTTTGCCTTGTAGGTACAAAGTTATGTCTCCTTTATCTAATCTATTAGTTGTTTCATTTAAAGATAGTTGGTAAATTTCTAATCCATATTATTAATCTATCGACAATAGATTTTTTGTACCAATACTTTATATAACTCTTCACCGTGGATAGAGTGGCAAACTAAATTACTTACATTATCCCTATTCAAAAATGGTACAATTTATTTATATTTCTAGTAAAAGGGAAGGATGAACGCACATGAAATTTTGGAAACAACCTGTGACTATCGTACTAATATTTATTTTATTGGCAGGGTGCAGTACTTCTACATCCAAGGGGTCTGCTTCTGAACTAAAAGATAATCCAGAGAAGGAAGAAATGATAGCTAAGAAGCTATTAAACTATGAAACTGTTGAGTTAAAAGATAAAACAGAACGAAGCGATATCCAAATAGCATATCCAAAGTTCGATTATGAACCTTTGGATAAACTTATTGAACCAAATGCCACTAATTTATTCGAGCACCACAAGACAGAGAAAAATGATGAAGGATATTACCAACTCCTGCCCAACATGATCTATACCTATACGAGCGAGTTTGATGAGCCTATCATTTCAGATGAATTTGTATCAATTCATTATAATAATTACATCTATGCAGGTGGTGCCCATGGTTCGCCAAGTTCCGAAAGCCTATATTTTGATCTAAAGGAAAATCGAGCTCTAACCATTGATGAAGTTTTAAAGAAACATGATGTTTCATTCAGGGCATTATCGGATTTTGTTTCAAATGCACTCATTACCGATGCGAGATTTAGTGAATATCGAGAATCTCCCGTATCCGAGCGCTATAAACAGTATGCTATGAAATCCACCACACCAGTACCCGAAAACTACAAGAATTTTAAAGTAACTGAAAACTCAATCACTATTTATAATGATTATTATTATATCTTTCCGATGGCTACAGGGATTGTAGATATTGAAGTAAAATGGGAAGATTTGAAAAAGCGAACAAAAGAGTTGGAGAAAGAATCGACTGCAAATGGAATGATCACTTACACTAATAAAGAATATGGCTTCGAATTGGAACTTCCATCTTCTTGGAAAAATAAATTCACAGTTGAAAAAAGCGTTTCTCAAATCACGGATACGAGTTATAACTTCAATTTTAAAATAGACGATGCGGTCATATGTAATATATTTACTATCTACGTATACGAGGAAGAAGATTATATGGAAGGTCCACTTGAAACCTATATAGCAACAAAAGATAGAAAAGTTTTTACTTACGGAACTATAATGGAAATGCCACTTGAATTCAGTACGGATCCAAACCTCCAAAATGAAGCAGAAGTATTGTCTAAGATGGTTAATGAGGATGTACCCAAGGTAATGCTGAACTTTACCTTCTAACATAAACATAATTTCTAAATAAACATCATGGAATGTAGTATCGCTTTTTATTTGTACTAAACAACCTCCTAGTGCTGCCAATACAGCTGTTCTTGGAGGTTTCATTTCCTTATTAATTAACTATACTTAACTTAGAAAATTATCACTTTCAAAACTTAAATTCGAATACTTATAGAACCTTCTGCATTTAATATGGCGAATGGTCCTTTAAGAGATCCTGTGGGAACCATCCCTGTCTTATCAATTGTTTCCATATAAAATATTTCATTGACGAACAGTTTTTGATTCGCACCTAGCAGGGTACTAGCAAGGAGTTTAGTCTGGCTGTTCCTTTTAAAGAGGCAACAACTCTTGCTAAATCACTGCTTTAAGCTATGAAATGCGGGCTATACCTCTACTTTTGAAACGTAAAGGCTTGTATATAATCCATTTGCAGCTTTCTCAGTCTTTCCCTCGCTTTTCCGGTTGCTTTCTTATTTAATTCCATAAACGGTGGCGCTGCACTCTACGTATGCTGATTGAAAGGAGATTTTGCTTCCTAATATACCGCCTCTCCAGTAATAGTTAGCTGCTTGAATTTCATTTTCCTCTTTTATAACTTCTCTTTTTCAACAAAAAGGACTGCACCTGTGTCAGGTGCAGTCCTTTACCTTTATGCTGTTTTATTCGAGATAGATATCTTCTCTCCTGCTTTTCGCCTATCCTTAAATTCAGCAACAGCTGTAAATAAGACATCAGTGGAAGAATTGAGTGCCGTTTCAGTGGAGTCTTGCACGACACCGATGATAAAGCCGATTCCGACTACTTGCATGGCAACATCGGCTGGGACGCCGAACAGGCTGCTCGCTAGCGGGATCAATAGCAGAGAACCGCCGGCTACACCAGATGCACCACATGCACTTATAGCTGCTAAGACACTCAATAGCAGAGCTGTAACAAAGTTCACTTCAATATTTAATGTGTGGACAGTGGCTAAAGTTAAAACAGATATTGTAATGGCAGCACCAGCCATATTGATTGTCGCACCTAACGGAATAGACACAGAATAGCTATCCTTATTCAATCCAAGCT
The DNA here is from genome assembly GCF_019056395.1 of Terribacillus sp. DMT04. Classification (NCBI taxonomy): domain Bacteria; kingdom Bacillati; phylum Bacillota; class Bacilli; order Caryophanales; family Bacillaceae; genus Terribacillus; species Terribacillus sp. DMT04. Next base: position 779,294 of record NZ_CP077639.1, on the reverse strand, counting down.
TCTCACTTAGCTTCATATTAACAGGAATGTTGGCTGCCGAGCTACGGGTAAAGAAGGCCGTAATGCCACTTTCCTTCAGACATGTAAACACAAGCGGATAGGGATTCTGCCTAATATATATAAAAGCAATTAGCGGATTAACGACAAGCGCAACAAATACCATACTTCCTAACAGGAGAGCCAGTACCTGCCCATAACTCGCCAATGAAGACAAACCATTCTCTGAAATTGACTGGTAGACCAGTCCCATAATTCCTAGAGGAGCGAATTTTATGACCCAAGTGATTACTTTCGTTATTGCATCAGATACACCTGCAATCATCGTCTTCGTTGTATCCGGGGCACTCCGCAGTGCTAGGCCAAACAGCACTGACCACGCGAGGATCCCAATGAAGTTAGAATTAACAAGTGCACTAACTGGGTTGTCAACAACATTAAGTAATAATGTCTGCAGCACTTCTCCAAGACCGCCTGGCGCCGCAGTATCTTCCGGAGGATCAGCTAACGATATACTGACTGGGAATAGAAAACTTGCTACTACCCCGACAACCGCAGCAGCAAAAGTACCGAGAAGATACAGTGTAATAACTGATTTCATATTGGTTTGCTGTCCTTTTTTATGCTGTGATATAGCTGCCATCACTAAGAAAAGAACAAGCAAAGGCGCGATTGCTTTTAATGCACCGACGAACAGTGTTCCAAAAATCGTAATAGGTGTTCCTGCATCGGGAATTGTCAGTGCAAAGATGATACCGATAATAAGACCAATAATAATTTGCTGCACTAAACTAAACCGATTCCACTGCTTAAGTACGTTCTTCATCAAATACCCCCACTCTAATGTTCACACAAGCTGCTAAAGAAAAGCATCTTTTGTCCTCTCTATAAATACAACTGTCTTTATAATAAGAACAATTATAGAGCTAATTAGAAGGGATTACAAGAATTTTTGACGATTTTTATATTTGGCAGATGATACTTCTAGCGTAATTATTTTCTCGTTCTGACTTAAGCATGCTTCAATAGTCTTTTCCCATCATTTTTGTCAAGACTCTTGTTATAACTAGATGTTTACCAGCTTTGACGACGATACTGCTTTTCTGTTTCCATCCAAGATTTGTGCCGCGTTCATGTAAGCCATAGCCTGCATGATATAGGTTACTATCTTCCGGTGGATTTGCATGCCTATTTTTATCCTATTGGGTCGACGGAAATACAGTTTCCCACAACTTATCTGTTAAGCTTTAAGTATAGAGCCTCTTTTTAGAGGACTTCTACTTATTTCCCCATAAGAAAAATTACCAAAATCAGGTTGTACCCTCTCCCTAGTTCTCATAAAATAGAACAGTAGAAAGGGAGTATAAAATGCGTTATATTGTTGGTTTTTGTCTCTGTTTACTTCTGCTCACAGGCTGTCAAAAAGAAGAAGAAGCTGAAAAGCCCGAGGAAAAACCAGAACCTGCCGGGCCTGCTATAGCATATAAGATTGACCAGTCAGGCTTGCAAGTGACTGCGAACAGTGGACAGGACTGGAATAAAGTCCCTGTAGAAGTTAACAAACTTTTTGGTGGAGAACATCAAGGATCAGAGACAGAGTTAATTGATCAAAGTTATGTTTTAACCGAAGACAGATTCGCTTTTATTGTTGGAGGATTTGAAGAAACATCTGTCTTATCTTCTACGGACCAAGGAAAAACATGGGAAACGGCAGTACTGCCAGATGCAATAGAAGGCATACGATTCCGAAACATCGGATTTACCAGCGAGAAGAATGGTTTCATCATTTTGTCTGGTGGCAGAACAATGTCTGCAGAAGGAAATCAAATCTACCAAACAACCGATGGCGGCGAGACGTGGAAACTGATGGGAAGTGCACCAACTACAAGGATTGTCCAAAGCGGAACTTTCGTTTCCAAAGATTTAGGCTTTATGAGCTTTGCTTTGACCGGACAAGCAGAATATTATCGCACAACCGATGGAGGAGTAAGCTGGCAGCCATTCCAAGTTGACTTGCCTGGCATATACAGTGAGGTCTTTACTACAATGGAATCTGCAGAACAAGATGGAGACCAAATTATTATGACGATGGGACAAGGCGCTAATGGAGATTATTATGGCGGAAACGTTAAAGCCAAACTCGTTTCCAACGATAATGAAGCCAGATTTGAGATGACTGGCTTGATTGACCTTGACGATGTGATGACGGAGGAAGAAGAGAAGAATTGGCGAGAAAATGATGATTGGAATTCGTATTTGCAATAAATACAAAAGGCTTTGCTCATCTAGTAAGGGGCAAAGCCTTTTCTTCTTGATTAGGAATGTATAATTGCTGCTTCTTGCGCGCTCGTTGAAATTAAGTTATATCTGATAATCTCTCTGCTGTAGCTGCTATTCGTTCATAGGAACCTTTCAGCTCTCCAATAGATCCGTAATTCTTCTCAATGCTATTCATTACTTTGTTTACCATTTCTGACATAACTGCTACTGATTTGGTAATCTGATTTAACTGGTTCGAAATATCCTCAACTGAATGTTTACTCGTGTCTGCCATTTTACGAACTTCACTTGCCACCACGGTAAAACCTCGTCCGTGCTCCCCCGCTCTTGCCGCTTCAATGCTGGCATTCAGACCTAAAAGATTGGATTGATCTGCTATCCCTTTTACTGTGTCGGAGATGTTTTTAATTTTATCGATATTTTCTTTTACAACCTGAAATTCGCCGATTAGTTTGTCCATATCTGTTACAGCCAGCTGAGATGATTGATGCACTTCATTTGTGCTGCTATTCATTTCTTCCACTAAAGTCATGAATTCTCTAGAGCTTTGCTTTAAAAGGTTCTCCTGATTCGTTACATCCGTTGCAATTTTAAGAATACTGTCTACTTTGCCATCTTCATTTACTACTGGTGTATAAAAGGCATCCAGCCATAAACTGCTTCCATCTTTCTTAACTCTTTGCACCTTATCATTATACATCTTATTATTACGCAGGTTATTCCAAAAATCTGTGTATTCTTCACGCTGTGTATATGCTTGCAAACACAACTGCCGGTGATTCATGTCTTGCAGCTCGTTAATCTCGTATCCAATTACTTCAGCGAAAATAGCATTTGCCCACAAAATATTTCCTTGTGCGTCAAATAAGATCATTGCTATCGAACGCTCAATAGCTGTAAACAATTTATCTTGATTTAAACTATACTGCACTAATGTTCCTCCACCTTCTTAATCTCTCTTTTTATCTTGCTGTCATTTCTTCATGTACAACTAAAAATAGGATTACCTGTATATGTGTTAACCAATTTGAGAATGAACACTAGTAATATCGGTATATAATTTACAATCATAAAGTCATTAAGTGATTTAGTTAAATGTTGGTTAAGAATTAAGATATTCGATAGATTCTGCTAGGACTAACTATGAAATACGACTGTTTTTTCTTTGGGAGCGGCGCTGGTTGCTATATTTACCCAGACAAATAGTAGTTCTCCCCCCTCTATACCTTTACCCATGCACTTTTATCACCTCTACATACAATATTCTGTTACAAGTTTCCTTAAGCATTACATTTAATTATGGAGGTGTTAGTCATCGCATCAGAAACGAAATTAACCGGTCGTGTTATTTTCAGAGGCGAACCTGGTTATGAAGAGGCACGGCTAAATTGGAATCCGTACACGAACACATATCCCCTCGTTATTGTGTTCGCACAAGAGCATGATGATGTGGTTCATGCAATAAAATGGGCACGAGAAAATAATGTTCCTCTTCGTGCTCGGGGCGGACGCCACGCATTGGAAAGAAGTATGTCTGTTGTGAAAGATGGTATCGTCATCGACGTCAGCGAAATGACTCGAGTTCGATTAAATAGTAAGAAAGAAATAGCGCTTATCGAAACCGGCATTGATGTAGGTCCGCTTGTCAGTTCATTAGCTGCAAGAGGCTTTATGTCTCCCTTTGGAGATAGTCCTACCGTCGGGATTGCTGGTCTTACATTAGGCGGAGGAATTGGGCCGCTCCAACGTACAATTGGCCTTGCTAGTGATAATTTGATTGGTGTGAAAATGGTTGATGCTGAGGGAAGAACTATCATAGCTGATGAAAATAACAATTCTGACCTTCTGTGGGCTTCGCGTGGCGGAGGCGGAGGGAATTTTGGCATCGCTACAGAATACAAATTCAAGGTACACCGTGCCCCTGAAAGCGCAACAGTATTCGATATCAATTGGCCGTGGGGGCAATTCGAAGACGTAGTGAAAGCTTGGCAAAGATGGTCTCCTTCTGTTGATTACAGATTAGGCACTAGTTTAGAGGTTTATACGAGAACAAATGGGTTACTGCAAGCAACAGGACTGTTTCTCGGACCAAAAGAAGAGTTAACTGATTTGTTGGAACCATTGTTAACAACAGGTACGCCGACAGAGGTTAACATCCAAACGTTACCTTGGCCAGCTGTCGTTGAGAATCGCCTGCAGCCTGACCAAATACCGACAGACGCGGCAAACAAATTTTCTTCATCCTATGGTTTTCAGCCATTCCCTGATGAAGCAATCAAAGCCATGCGCTATTTTCTCGAAAATGCAACCGGCACCGATTCTAACTTCTTCTTCCTAAATTGGGGAGGCGCCGTAAGCAGCGTTCCGCCTGAAGCAACAGCATTCTTCTGGCGTGATCCAGCGTTTTACTTTGAATGGAGTGCAACCTGGAAAAAATCTTCTGACGCGCAAAGAAACATTGCTGTAGTAGAAAGAACACGCCAGATGTTAGCGCCATTCTCTAAAGGCTCTTATGTAAACGTGCCTGACTTTAATATAAGCAACTTTGGAAGTGCTTATTATGGAGCAAACTTTGACAGACTCCGGCAAGTAAAAACAAAATATGATCCAAATAATGTATTTAACTACCCGCAAAGTATCCCTCCATTAAACGGGAGATCTGGTTTTAGGTTGTTCTAAGTTTCATCTAAATAACTAAGAGAGGGAGAAACCAAGAAGGTCTCTCCCTTTTTTACCAGTACACATAGAAAAAGACCCTGAGGTCGGAATATTATTCTCACGAGATCAGGGCCATAATTGAAAATGTTTAGTTAGATTCTATCTTCTCCAGCATTGCAACACACTCAACGTGTACCGTATGCGGGAACAAATCAACTGGCTGCACTTGATCAAGGCGGTAGCCGAATTGCTCAAGCTCTTTGATATCTTCTGCAAATGTTTCTGGATTACAAGAAACGTAAATGACTTTCTTCGGTTCAGAACGTCCGATTTTACGCATCACTTTGCCGCCTGCACCTGCGCGTGGCGGGTCAAGCAGCAGCAAGTCTGGTGTGCCAAAGTGCTCTAGAACTTGGTCAATTCCGTGTCTTGCATTTTCAGCAAGGAAATACGTGTTAGAAATGCCATTATCAGATGCATTTCGTTTGGCAGATTCAATTGAACTTTCTACTATCTCAATACCAGCAAGTTTTTTCACTCGGCTGGCAAATGGCAGGGAGAAGGTTCCAACGCCGCAGAATAGCTCCAGCATATTTTCCGTGCCTTGTGGATTGGCCATTTCAAGCGCTAGGTCGATTAGCTTTTGTGCTTGTACCGGATTCGTCTGGAAGAAGGTGTCAAACCATAGACGATAACGGTAGCCGCTGATTTCATCATAAATGAAGTCGCGTCCAGACAAGAGATGCATGTCCTCTGCTTGTGTACGGTCTGCCAAGTCTGTATTGACGAACCACATGAAGCTCTTTACTTTCGGGTAGTTCTGTTCAATACGCTCTTTCAGCTGTTCAACAGCATCTGCCAAGTCCGCATCTGGTGCTTTTGTGGCGAAAAGACCTAACATGATTTCGTCTGTTACGAAAGACTGTCTTACCATTAAATGGCGAAGCAATCCTTCATGCGTATCTTTGTTATAACCGCTTAGCTCATACTCTTTTACCCAAGCAGAAATCTCCATCGCAGCATTCTTCATATCTCCCCCGGCAATCAAACATGTCTCAAGCGGGATAATATTGCGGAAGTTGCCTTGCTCATGAAGTCCCATGGAACCATCAGCTGCGAATGTGAACTCCATCTTATTGCGATAATGCCACGGGTCTTCCTCCATGCCGATTGTATCCTTCACAAGCTCTGGATCAAAACCTTGGCTGATAAGTGAATTCTTCACAAAATTTGTCTTTTGTTTTAGCTGGCCCTCATACTGCCAATGCTGCCACACGCACCCCCCGCATAAGTCAAAATGCGGACATGGTGCCGTAACACGCTCTGGATGTGCCTCAACTATTTCCTCTAAATCGGCTTTCGATCTTTTCGCATGCGGCCAAGCTACAGTGGCGCGCACCTTTTCACCTGGCAGTGTTTTTGGGATGGTTACTTTTATGTTATGAGTCTTGACCAATTCGTGTTCATACCGAACAACTGCTTGGCCAGCCCCTTTATGATCTAACTGGTTAATTTCTAGTTCCATTAACTCTGGATCCAATTCAATGCGTTTTGCTTTTGGCATTATTCTTCCTCCTTTCTTACTGGAATCTTTAATCTATTATCTAAATGAAAGGTAATTTATAAAAAGGATTCCTATACTTTTTTATCATGTTTTGCGGTTTGATGCTAGCTAAAATTGCAAAAGTCTCGTTACATAAGAAAAAGACTCGATCCTTAAAAGAATCGAGTCTAGCTTTTCATACAGATTACTGCGTGTATACAGTAGGAGTTCCAGGACCTATTGGAAGCCCTATCAGCATCCAAATTAACAGCATCGCCACCCAGCCAATCGTAAAAACAATCGAGTAAGGAAGCATCGTGGAAATTAGTGTTCCAATTCCCACCTTTTTGTCATACTTCTGAGCGAAGGCGATGACAATGGCAAAATACGGCATGAGCGGAGAGATAACATTTGTAGTGGAATCTGCTATCCTGTATACGAGCTGTGTGAACTCAGGTGAATAGCCTGACAGCATCATCATCGGCACAAAAACCGGAGCCATGATAGCCCATTTAGCAGATGCACTTCCAATAAATAAGTTAATGAAGCCAGATACAGCGATAAAAGTGAGGATTAGCGGAATTCCTTTAAAACCTGTGGCATCAATAAACGCTGCACCTTTCACAGCAAGCACAGTTCCTAAATTGGATTCGCTAAAGTAAGCGACGAATTGGGCTGCCGCAAAGGCCAGCACGATATATGAACCCATCGTAGCCATTGTTTCCGATAGTTGGTTAGCAACGTCTTTATCATTCTTAATTTCTTTTGTGATAAGTCCATACACTAATCCAGGTATGAAAAATATGATTAGAATTACAGGCACAAGTGTTCCAAAGAAAGGTGCATCAATCAGGTTTGCATGCCCCGCACGTAATGGGCCCCAAGAAGGCAGAACCAGTATTGCCATACCAGCAATCGTTATGAGAAATGCAATAAGTGCTCCCCACAAGCCTCTCTTTTCCTCTGGTCTCAAGTAATTCACATCTTCTTTCACACTTCCCTGGTATGTTCCGAGGCGTGGTTCCACTATCTTATCTGTGACCAGTGTGCCTAGGATTGTAAGCAGGAATACGGAGACAAACATAAAGTAATAGTTCATCGCATAGTTGATACCTTCCGCATAGGCGGGATTAATAATGGCAGCAGCATCTTTTGTTAAACCGCCAAGAAGCGGATCAAGTGATGTGAGCAAAAGGTTTGCACTAAATCCACCAGATACCCCCGCAAATGCGGCAGCCAGACCTGCTAATGGATGTCGTCCAAGGCCAGCAAACAACACTGCTCCTAACGGTGTTAGCACAACGTAGCCGGCATCTGCCGCCATACTGGACATAACACCGCCGAATACTAAAGCTGCTGTCATCAATGTACGAGGAACAGAAGTAACGAGCCCACGTAAGGATGCACTAATTAATCCAGACCGTTCCGCAATTCCAATACCAAGCATCGTGACCAAGACAGTTCCGAGCGGCGCAAAATTTGTAAAGTTGGTAACAGCACTCTCAAAAAGATAAAGAATGCCTTCTGAGCTAAGCAGATTCTTTACTGCAATCGTCTCTCCATCGTTAATTGGATCTTCTACACTTAGTCCGATAGCAGAAAAGATGGCTGATAAAATAACCACAGCTGCAGCAAAAATAAAAAATAATGTAACAGGATGCGGAAGCTTATTACCGACTCGTTCGATACCATTCAAAGCGCGCATAATGAAACCAGTCTTCTGAGAATTCTCCATGCACTTTACCTCCTATAAATAAAGATTCAAACAATTGCGTAAAAATACACCCTAAGTATAGACAAGAGTTCCTGTGATTGAAATAGGTAAAAAACCTAGTTCTTAAAGCAAATTAATCCATAAAAAAGACCCAGCATATGGTAAAGTCTTCTCACCACTACTAGGTCTTACTAAGGAATACTAATTCAGTTTACATTGACTCGCTGCATGAGCAGATTAGTTTCTTCCGCCCCGAGAGTTTGATTTCGCTTTCCCTCTTCTTTGTTCGTCTGGACGCTTACCTTCACCATTTTTCTTTTCCCGAGGTGCATAAGAATCTTTTACCATGGAATGTCCCTCCTCTTATCGTAATCGTACAGAGTTAGGATTTCCGGAAGAAGGTGGGTTATGCAAATCGATATGTAGGATTAAAAGTGTTTTTTTAATTTCATTTTTGAAAAGGAATACATGGTCATACCAAAGAATATACCACCGATAACCCAAGCTATTGATCCCCAACTTATGTCTACTTCTTCGTTCGAGAAGAATGGAAAAATATAATCCATTGTAACAAGCATGGCTCCGCCCCAGAATATACCCATAAAAGTTGCAGATTTTTTGAGTCTTGCTTTTCTCTCTTCATATTCTTCTTCTGTAACACAATCCGTCTCATCAAGACTTTTCTTTCTGATTCTTGTCGTCATCAATCCTGCATAGACCATATTTATGATAAAAAGGCAGACGGTAGTAAAAGATACACTATCTTTAACTGTATCAACAACAAGAGCCACAAACATTACCAGTATAGATAAACACCACAACAATATACCGGAAAAAGCTAATTCTTTATGTATCTCCTGCTGCTGATATTCATCTCTATCATCCATGACTCCTACAAAATGATTCAATATTTTGTTCTTCATTCTTTCTCCTCCCAAAACAAAGCATTTAAATCTGTTTCTAATTCTCTGGCTAATGAAATACACAAGGATAAGGATGGATTGTATTTGCCATTTTCAATCAGATTGATGGTTTGTCTTGCAACCCCAACCTTTCTTGCCAATTCAATTTGCGTTAAGCCTTGCTGCTTTCTAAACGCTTGGACTTTATTCAAGTCATCACCCTTTTCGCTTCTCGTGTACATTATATATGACATTCATAATTGGTGTCAATTATATGTGACATCGATATATATAGATAACATTTTGCATCTCTTTAGCACATATAAAGACGCGTGAATTAGAGAGTTCTCTAATTTGTGCAGCCTTCTGCTGTGTGTTATAACCATATTTAGTGTATAAACTTCTACCTTTATTACTTGTATCTATACATAGACAGGAGTGTTCATCCCCTTGGCACAGCAGGATTTTACAAAAGGCCCGATTATGAGGCAGCTAATTACGTTTGCTGGCCCAATAATGCTTACAAATTTATTGCAAGTTTCTTATCAATTCATTGATAGCCTTTGGGTTGGTAACCTTTTAGGCGCAAATGCACTTGGCGCGGTAACTATTTCTTCGACCATCGTGTTAACGATTCTGGCGTTTATTATCGGAATTAATAACACTACACTGACGATTCTTTCTCAGCAAAGCGGCAGCGGAGACAAACGTGGACTGAAGGCGTATTTAAACGCCTTTGTTATTGTGCTAGGTTTGCTATCCATACTCGTGGGCATCATTGGATTGTTGTTCTCCCGACAAATGCTGAGTCTGCTTAACACACCGGCAGGCATGGTCGAGCAAGCACAGACATATTTGCAGGTTAACTTTCTAGGCGTTTTATTTTTAATGGGTTATAACTTTATCGGCACTGTTTTAAGAGCTTTAGGAGATAGTAAAACACCGTTAAAATTTGTTTTTGTGGCTGTTCTTTTGAATTTCGTACTAGATCCGCTATTTATTTCAGTCTTTGACTGGGGAATTCAAGGAGCAGCATATGCGACTATCTTATCGCAAGCAGTGGCATTTTTGTTAGGACTAGGTTATATTCTCCGCCACCGCCTCGCTCCATTTTCTATCCCTTCTTACCAAAGAAAGAGCAAGTGTGGCTGATTCTAAAGCTTGGTATTCCATCCGGACTGCAAATGATGGTGATCTACGCTGGCGTAACGGCGATTATGAGTGTCGTCAATTCTTTCGGCGGAGCCGTTACAGCTGGATTCGGCGCATCACAGCGAATCGACAGCTTAATTACACTGCCTGCCATGGCCTTAGGAACAGCGGTGAACAGCATGGCCGGCCAAAATATCGGGATTGGCCGCTGGGACCGGGTCAAGGAAATTGCTAAATATGGCGCCCTCTACAATCTAGGAATCATGTTCGTCATTGCGGTTCTCGTCTTTTTATTAGCAGAACCTCTAACCAGTCTGTTTATTGAAGAAAAGCCAGCCCACGCATTTGGTACGGATTATTTAAAAATCATCGCCTTCTTCTATCCATTTATCGGCCTTAATTTTATCTTAAACGGTATTGTCCGAAGTTCAGGCGCGATGTACCAAGTCCTAATCTTGAACATCATATCCTTTTGGCTGCTGCGATACCCACTCACCTACGTTTGTTCGGCTCTTATCGAGCAGAACGGAATCGCTTTAGGGATGGGAATTAGTTTTATCCTAAGCAGTATCTTTTCTTTTTCCTATTATAAATGGGGCAAATGGAACAAGAAGCAGTTATTTAGTGAAAAACATTAACTCGTAATAAAGGAAGGCGTGACATCTGCACAACAGATGCCACGCCTTCCTTTTAGATCATATACAGAAACAAAAAGAACAAATAGGGAGATTAGAATAACGTAATCGCCATAGGTTGGCGCTTTGCTTTAATCCCTGCTATTCACATATAATTCTCATGGTGAAATGTATCAACTCTCCACATGAAAGAGACCCGAATTTCGGAAATGTTTATTTACCGAAATCCAGGTCTAATGGAAAGTTTCTATTATTATAATATCTTCGGCTTGTTCCTTATTGTCCTTCCACCACAGTAAGAAATTCCGCCTCAAACTCATCCAACAATTCTCTTGCTTCATTGGTTGACTTTGTATTCATCAATTCATTTCTTAATTTACTTGCCCCTTTGAAACCTTTCACATATATCTTAAAGAAACGTGGTAGCGGCTTGAATGGGCGTTTTACTTCTTGTGAGTATTTATCGTGAAAATCCAGATGCAGCCTTAGAAGATCCAGCAATTCCTTGCTAGTATGTTCTTTCGGCTCTTTTTCGAAGGCGAATGGATTTGTGAAAATTCCGCGCCCAATCATAACTCCGTCAACACCGTATTTTTCAACGAGTTCTAACCCAGTTTTACGATCTGGAATATCGCCATTGATTGTTAGGAGCGTGTCTGGTGCTATTTCATCACGAAGTTTCTTAATTTCGGGAATTAGCTCCCAATGTGCGTCTACTTTACTCATCTCTGCTCTTGTACGCAAATGAATGGAAAGATTTGCGATGTCTTGCTTCAGCACGTGTGTTAGCCAGTCACGCCACTCTTCAATATCCGTGTATCCAAGTCTTGTCTTCACACTTACAGGCAAGCCACCTGCTTTTGCAGCTTGAATTAATTCAGCCGCAACTTCGGGACGACAAATCAGGCCGCTTCCTTTCCCATTCCCAGCTACATTGGGGACAGGACAGCCCATATTGAGATCCACACCCTTAAAGCCTTGTTCCGCCATACCAATACTCATCTCCCGAAAGTTCTCCGGACGATCTCCCCATATATGCGCAACCATTGGCTGTTCATCTTCTGTAAAAGTCAAACGACCGCGCACGCTATCCTTCCCATCAGGATGACAATAGCTCTCCGAGTTCGTAAATTCTGTGAAGAACACATCAGGTCTAGCAGCTTCACTCACTACATGACGAAAAACAACATCCGTCACATCCTCCATAGGAGCCAACACAAAAAATGGACGCGGTAAATCACGCCAGAAATTTTCTTTCATATATAAAACCCTCTCGTTTTAGTTACCAAATTAGATATATATTTAAGAGCAATGCCTCTATTTCTTTTACTTATCACATGCTGAAGCATGATGTATATAACTACAGCAAAATTACAACATTTTATTTTACTACTAACCAATAGAAAGTGCAAAGGTAACTAAGTCCAAGGATGAGTACACTAGAAAAAAAAACCTGAAAACCGGAGTTATTTACTTTACCGGGATCCAGGCCTATATATTGTTTGTATTTATATTTCACGAAGAGCTTAACAATCAATTTATAGTCTCCACAAACCTTTCCGTAATCTGCTGCGGCCTAGTAATTGCACCACCAACCACCACGGCATGCGCACCAATCTGTAAGCATCGTTTAGCCATTTCCGGCGTCACTACATTTCCTTCAGCAATGACAGGTATACGAACATGTTCAATTACTTGTCTTAAAAATTTAAAATCATAATCGTAAAGCTTCTGCTTATTTGTTTCCTCTGTGTAGCCGTACAATGTAGTAGAGACACAGTCAAAATTAAGTTGTTCCGCTTGTATAGCTTCTTCTAGGGTAGCAATATCCGCCATCAATTGCACCGCTGCATCTTTTTCTCGAACATACGCTACTAGTTCACTTAATGCAATATTTTCAGGTCTTCTCCGTGCTGTCGCATCCATGGCAATCATCTCACAGCCACTTTCTAGCAGTTCATCCATTTCTCGATAAGTGGCTGTGATGAACACAGAGGAATCTTTATAGTCACGCTTCACTATTCCTATAACTGGCAAGCTTACATCTTTTTTTATTTCTATAATATCTGTCTTGGAATTTGCCCGTATCCCTTTTGCGCCGCCCTGCTTTGCAGCTAATGCCATTTTCGACATAATAAAGGAGCTATGCAAGGCTTCGTCGGGTAAAGCTTGGCAAGATACGATGAGATTATTTTTAACAGCGTTTAACATTCTGTCTTTCCTCCTGCGAGATAAACAGATTCCAATAGACCTGTTCCTTAATAGATGTTTTTTTCTTTCATCGCATAAAAAAGCTCGTCGTCCGTCATGTGGTTACGCAAATTGGTCAGCAGCATAATTCTTCTATCTTCTTCTGCATACATGAGTTCTCGCTGCCAGTCAAAAAATCTTGGTCCCTCGCCAATCATGCGTATGTAGCTCATCAGATTTTTGAGGATATAGGCAGTAAACTTACAATTACTTAAGCAATCATTTTCATAAAACCCGTTCCAGACGCCGTATTCACTATTTCTCATTTCTGCATTTGCTGCTTGGAACTTTTCAGAAGCCCTGCCAGCCTTGTAAAAAGCACGCATATATCTTTCACCCGTAAAATCCTCATAAGCATCGCAAAAATCTAATACGCCCTGTATACAATACAAATGCAACTTTGACTGCATATATATGGTAAAATCAAACACCTTTTTTTGTGGCTCTGGCAGTGCATTGCTAACTTTCTCGCATTTACTGACCAAATCAGAAAAAGAATTCAATCCCTTTGTACAAGTATTTTCAAGAAAGGCTACTTGTCTGCCAAGTGATCCATTTCCCGCTGCCCATGCAAAATCTGGTGAATGATTGTTGTTATCCTTCATCCATTGCGTAGCCAGCACTCTTACACCGTAATTATAAAATTGCTCACCAGCGTGGTCATCTTCATGATTGCCATACTTCACCGTACATTTCGCGTAATCTGAAAAACAAGCCGCAACATCTCCAAAATCACCAAAATATTCTGAAACAAATACTTGTGCATGGCCCGTACTATCAATCTCTTTTCCTTCCCAAATCTTTTTAATAGCATCTAAATAAAACACATGCGGCCGTATATTAGAGCAATTTACGATTAGGAAATCATCTACACCTTTTGTGAATGCATGATGCAATTCCTGGTTAACAAAGTCGATAGAGTTTGGAAGCATCGTAATATGGTTTGCTGCTTGCAGATCATAAAAGGACACATGATAATAAATTCCATGACGTCCTTTATTAGTTGGCAGAGCTGGTACTCTCAAGTTAGTGCTTTCTTGCCTTCTAGAAACCATTTTACCGTACCCATTATCCGCCCATATCTTTATGATTTCTGGATTCAGCTGAATATGACCTTCATTGTAAAGTTCCATAACCTCGCCATATAAATTTGTACAGCAAACAGGATTATCTACATATTTTTCGACCAGCTCATACTGAATATTGATTAATTCGCTAATTAACGCGCCTCTTTTTTGAGGAGTATCATATGCCGAATCCTCTGCCCAAAAAGGATAATCCCCTTGTCCTCGAAACCCTAAATTAAAAATCGTCTTATGACCCTTCTGCTCCGCTATGCCCTCTTCCCATAACGCATGAAAAAGTTCAGGATACTTCTTATAAGACGCCTCTAAACGAGGATATTCTCGTGTAAACATTTCCGCACCCAAAGGCTCCGCATGATGATGCGTTATCCAAAGTCCAGTATCCACAGCTTTTTGCCGAAACTTCCTCGAATTCCGATCTGTCCCTGGAATAACCATATTCCCCCCGCACCTAAGCAACGCCTCAAAAGCCATATCCCACAATTCTTCCGATTGATTTTTCTCACACATATAATCAATTAAAACCTCATCATTAATAAACCAGCCTCTGTATTTTACTGCCTTCCTTGGAGAGGTATATGTCTGTATAGGAATTTCAATATAATCCACAGACTCGATTTCTTGATCCATCCAAAACCAGAATGGCTTAATCTTCAGAAATTCATTACTTAAGTAAAGTAATGCATACACAAATCCTAAATCATCGGAGGCTCTTATCTCCATAGCGTCTGGAGCGGAAAATACAATCTTATATTCTTCTTGATTAAGCTCAGAATCATGCACTAAGTCAATTTTATTCTCCATTAGCTTTGCCTCATTGAATCTCTTTTCCATATCTCGCTCTAAGATACTTATACAGTTTACTATTGGATTGGAAAGTAAGTCTGAATTGATCCTTGTTCCTCTATTAAAGTAATAGCAGTTGTTCATTAAATCCTTCCCTTTATAATTAATATCGGTGACCTTTTCATTCGAAGTACACCTCAAATTAGATGAACAGGATTCATAATCCTATATTCCATTATACAGAATTGAAAGCGTTTTAATACCAATTCCTGATTTTCACTTAAGCTAACGTTTGTACAAGTGGTTGCGTTAAATTAAGAGAAGCGAAAGCTGAATAGAATAAAATAGACCCGCATCCATTTGATTAGAATACGAGTCCTACACAATGCTATATTACTAAACAACTGGTGTACTTTCTACCCAGGTCCAAGTAGACTATCTTTTAGAAAGTATTTAAAAGTTAATGCTGAATATGAATTCTTATACTATCAGTATGTAAATATAAAAGTCAGCATAGATCCTACTAAAACCAGAAAAATCAAAAATAAAATGGACGCTAATTTAATTATAATAAAAGGGAGTCTTCTGAATATGACTTGAATATAGTAATTAATCTCAGATGTCATAATGGCAATATATTTGAATAAATAGTCTCCTATGCTTTCCGGCTCTTCAAAAACATTCACCTCGTAGAATACAATGCCCCCTCGTTGAATAAAAAAATTTGTGACCTTTCCTTAAAATGTTTCTAAATATCTACTTCATTTTAAAAAATAAATCTTTTCACTTAATTTTTTACTATATGACTTGCAAGCATATGGAAATACATCTTGGCATATCAAAAACTTCGCATGCGCTGCCTGATAGATCCGATAATGTGATGACAGAAGACGAAATAGAAAGCTAAAACGACAATAAATGTTTTCAACGCAAAAAAAGGCTTTGCATCTTTTTAGAGCGCAAAGTCTTTTTCTCCTGTGTGATCCTCATAGGTTACCGATAGACGCTGTTTCTTCATCTCTTCCACTTGCTCATTAAAAGAGTTGACAGCTTTATTTATTTTTTCGAACACATCTTTAAAAAGTTCCTCGCTGTGATCCTTGCGCTGATTCGTCTCTTTTTTCATTGCTTCGATGATTTTACCTTTTTGATCTTCTCCAACGATGATATTGTTGACTAATGTATAAAACTCATCATCGTTACCTTGGATATCTTCCACAAGTTTTCGCAAGGTCTGCTTTTTATACGTATAATCTTCATACGGAATCATCTGCTCTGTGACAGTAAATGTAAACTGCGGCATCTATATCCTCCTCGATAAATCGAATAATTGCGACAGTTCTTCTTCTTCTTCAAACAAGTCCTGTATGGATTTACGGTAATTCTCGATATAAGCATATCCCGTTTCTACCGTTTTTGTAAGCTCTGCCAGCTGTTCTTCAAAATCATTATTTTCAAGCGGTGGGAAGATCTCATGTACAGATATCTTCTTCATCTCTTTCATAAACGTTGGATAATAGCCATGCTTACTCAGCAGAAATTTGTAAGTACCCGGACTGCCTTCCATTTGATCAATTTCGTCTCGTACTTTTCGTTCTTCATCTTTGTAAGACGTATCCAATTCATCATGAATGGCCTGTTCCAGTTCACTGATCTTTGCTGCTTTTGCCTCTAAGATAGGGATAGAGTGCTGATACATTCGGAGTGCCGCGGAGATGTTTACTTTGATAGGCTCGCCATCGCCTTTTGTTGCATTGTACACCATATCGGTGCCTAAGTAGCCTTTCTTGCCGTCTGACATGACAGAAAGCAATTCTGAGATGCTGTGGCTGTCTGTAATGGCACTCAGATTGTCTAGAATTCCGCTTTCTTTTATGCGATCAACACTCTCCATGATAGCTTTTACATGATCAAGATAAATTTTCAATCCCGCCCCTATGTCTCCGCCGAATCCAGCGTTAGGGTTTCCTAAATCACGGATGTCTACATTTCTCCCGATAGCCTCGTTTATTTTTTGCAGTTCTTGTTCAATTATGGCTATCTCCTCAACCATGACATCTTTCTGTTCTTTCGTGATATATTCTGCTTCATATAAGCTGCTGAAGATTTGCTCCGCATTTTCTGTTATGGGCGTTAACTTATCCAAAAGGGTAGGGACCTTTTCTTCTAAGGATCTAATCATAGTATCTATTTCAGATGAATGAGTGAAATAAAAGCCTACGCCACTCCAGAAACCGTCGATACCCTCGAATTCCTTTAAGTCCACTCCTATTAATGCTTCAACCCCACCGTACGTACCATCTCTCTCAGACCCCACAGCAAAATCAATAGCCAGATCCTGAAAATTCTTTACTACATCATCGGGGATATATTCCATCAATTCACGAAGGCCTGGTGTATCAGGATTGGTATCTACCATCGTCACATTGCCTAAGGTAAAGAAACCGCGAACCGCGCTTGCTGCGTAAAGCGGATCGTCTTTTGAGATGATTTGGTGGATGTTATCGGATTTATCTTGATAGTATTGTATTGCGAAGTCATTTAACTTCTGCGGTTCAATATCATAGACATCCATATCTTCTCTTATAGCAAATTCTTTTCTAACCGCCTCATAAAAAGGAATATCTACTTTAAATAGCTCGTAATAATTAGGCTGAGCTCCATTAATACTAAAAACTTCATCAAATGTTCCAAAAGCAAGGTATGATACCGTATTATTGTTATGCCCTAACGAATGTGATAATCCGTATGTTTTCGTATCTTCATCTACTTCTAGATGCTGTTTTGCTTCCATTACAAATTCATTTGTTGCTTCAGCCTGCAGAGCTGTTTGACCTGCCAGCATTGATTTGAGGTTATACAGCCAATCCTCTCCTCCTTGAGTACCTTGAGAGATAACATACATTTCCTCATGACCGTCATTACTAATATGAATAGCTGTACCATCATAATTGGAACTAGTTATAGTTTCATTTTTTGTTTCTGAGGAATGTAAAATATCTATTTCACCTTCGAACAACTCTCCAGTTTCCTCTAGATACAACTGTTTTAGTCTATTTTCTAATTCTTGCGGCTCTAGATCCTCGTATTCAATATCAATCAATCGTGCTTTAATTTCTGGAGACTCTAAAAATTCCATACTCAATACAATCACTCACTTTCTTTCGCCGTGAATTCTATTGATTTCAGCATTTCCATGATTGTTTCCTTTTCAGAAGACTTTGCTGTTGCGCACTGTTGCTTAGTTAAATCCTCTTTACAATCAATATGGCTGAATATGGTTATACCTTGATTATTGTCGTTCCATATAAATGCAGCTACTACACTAAAAGGATCGCTTTCATATTCAGATATCTCTAGCTTTTGACCCTTATGCTCTGTTTCTATCACTTTGAAGTCCAATTCTCTTTTAGAACTGCTTCTCATACGCTCTTTTCCATTTTCAGGATCGGACATAAAACTGATATAGCTGATTTTCTGATTGATAAAACCATCTTTTTGTTCATCACTATGCGAAATGCTGATAAACTCACTTTCATTCTCAGTGCCTATTTCATAACTCCTTTTATTTACCTTCATATCTTGAGGAAAGTTCATAGTAAAACTACCTGAACCTGATACAAATGGATAAAATCCATCTTTGACCTGTTCTGCGGATTGCAGAAAGTCACGAGTAAATTCATCCTTAAACGCCGGCACATCTGGCAGATCATTTGCATTCATCTCAGATGGAGACACCGAATTACTTTCGTTATTCATTCCGCACCCTCCTACAATTAATATTATTACGATTATTACGATGACCGTCTTTAGTCTCATCTAGCCTTACCTCCAATAATGGATAGCTATTGTCCCTAAGAGTATACAAAAATGAGTTATTAGATCCCAGTTGTTTAGATTAATTTTCCAAAAACACTTCTTTAGGCGTAGGTATAAAATGCTACCCATTCTTTTACAACTAATACAAAAGCCGATACTATTATATTTTCTTGATTTAAAATAAAGATCTCCAAAAAAAGAATGAAGAGAATCTCGAGGAAAACCAGTAAGGACAAGGCTGCTCATGAAAAAGACCCAGAAATCGGAATTGTTTATTTTACCGAAATCCAGGTCTTATTAGGAAAAGTTTATTTTTACTGGGAAGTGTTTATTTTAGTTAGACACCTTCAACTCAATCTCCGACACACACTCAATATGTGTAGAGTGCTAGGTGTAGACAAACCATAGCAAATTTTCTTGAGCAGTGGAATCACCTTTAGTAAAGATTTAACGAGTTTTAGATAAAGTGGTTCATTAAAATTTCCAAATACCTCTTATCATTTGAGTTTTCAACTCTTTCTTTTAGTACCTCAATCACATGATGTTTCATATGTTTATTTCCAGCAATTTTACCAAGTAATTTATCATTATAATTTTTTAGCCACGATGGTATAAACTTTTTGTAATCAAAACTCTCAGGGTCTACAAAAAAGTCATACTGATCATCCATTCCTATAAACTCTTCCATTTTTGAATTATTTATTTCTTCAATAAAATACCAGATACCAAAGGTACTCATATAGTCGTTAGAAGAAAAAGTTTGTATTGCCTTTTCCTTCTCAACAATATAATCTACCTTTCGTGTCTCAAGATATTCAATAATTAATTCTTCATGCTCTGGATTGAACTCATCAATTAAGCCTATTCTAATTCCATTCATTAAATCATTTATATTTTCAACTTTTTTAAAATTAAATAGATGATTTTTTGCATTGGTGGATAGTAAGGGTAATAATTTAAACAAAAAATCAATTTGTTTTTGCTTATCTTGTTTTAAACATAAAGTGATTTCTGATAGTCTCTTTGAAGTGAAATTCTTCTCAAAATGCTTAATTAAAGCACCATAGTCCCTGGAATGTAAACCATTTGATGATACCTCGGAATAATTCTGATCAATATGTTTTTCTGCCTGTAACACTAGAAAATCATCAATAATTGAAATTATCGACTTGGGTAATCTATTACATTT
Source organism: Terribacillus sp. DMT04 (assembly GCF_019056395.1). Lineage (NCBI taxonomy): Bacteria > Bacillati > Bacillota > Bacilli > Caryophanales > Bacillaceae > Terribacillus > Terribacillus sp. DMT04. Next base: position 759,284 of record NZ_CP077639.1, on the reverse strand, counting down.
AGTTAATCTCTCTAACCATACATAGCGTTTTCCTATATCCAGATCTCTCTCAGGAAAATAAAACAACAATGCTTTCACTATTTTCCCAAGCCCCTCTTCAGATAGTTTTACATATTTAGCAAGGTAGAGTGCTGCCTTTGCTTCCGAAATAAACTGAGTATAAAAAACGACGTTCATTCCATTAGCAGAAAATTCCTTAGTAATTTCTTCTGCTATACCAACTAAGTATTCTTCTGTTTTTTCCTGATCAACAAACCTAATTTTATCAATAGAGCAACTTCTCTCAAGGTTCTTTATATCATCAATTTTAAAGTTTCTCGATATATTAACAAAACCGTAATAATCAATAAAAAAATCTGTTTTTCTTCCCCCAAAAGAGAATCCAAATTCATCTATATCCCTCGTCCGCTCATATTCAGCCTTTTCAATTAGTAGGCTCATTGAGTTTCGCATATATTGATGAAATTCATGAAAAGAAACAGACCATAAGCAATTATCATATAAAAACCGTAAATTATCATAAAGTCGAAGAAGAACAACAATATCAGATGACATTCCAAAAGAATAAGATCCTTTACTCATTTCAGAACGCACTTTATTAGTCAACTCAAAAAGTTTTACGGTATCATCATATAAAAACTGATTATCACTTAAAAACTCAAGTATCTTATATTTCTTTTGAAACTCAAATGGCATACCATTAAATAAATCATCAATACTAAAATTTGTCATTTCCCTTTCAATCCTAGCAAGAAATTCATCAGTAAATGGTTTATAATGCCTACCAAATGTTAATAAACCAAGACCATTGAACTGCGTTACAGCTTGTGTTATTGATTGATAGATCCTATATCTATTTATTTGTGATAGATAATGTACACACCAATTTGACTCATCTATAGAATTTAAGATGATATTTGAATAAAGGTCATAGGATTCTTCCCACCTACCTAAACACGCAAGAAAAAATGCTTTTTTATAATCATCCTCAATACTTACCGATTGTTCTTCAATAAATTTCTTCATCTCATCATATTTGCCGTGATACGCCAAACTATTAATCTCTATTGAAGTATTCAGAGTACCTGCATCTTTCGCCATACAGATAACGCCATTCTTCTCAAAGAAAATAGAAAGAGCATTAAACCTTTCACATTGTTTTTCGGAAAGTTTACTTCTCTCATCGCAGCTCTCTCTTAATTCAAAAAAACGCTCCATGTAACCAAATCCCTTATTCTTATGACGAACAACAGTACCATTGACTTCAAAGTGATAGTCGTATTCAAAGACATGTTTGAGATCAATTTTACGAATATACTGAAGGGCAAATAGTGGGCTTATTTTTCCGTATATATAATCAATTACTTCGTCATCTTTAGTGATAAATTTATTTTCTTTTGATTCAATAAGAAGATCCATTACTGCTGAATAACGTTCTAAATAATCATATTTATTACTATCTATCAAACTAGCTGCATCAATTATTCGTAAACCTTTATTTTCGTAATAGATTGAAGTCTCATTTTCAATGGGCGAAGGATCTGTTCTAATAAAAAACGGTTTATGAAAACTGTCCTTTTGTAAATTTCTTACCCAATTTAACAACATATTAATATTATAATCTCCTAAACCATAACCTATGAAAACAATGGTATGCGTTGCAATTATTGTCTTCATAAGATTACTGATAAGAGGATAATTCTGATCATAATTTAGATAGTCATCTTCCTTTAAAACTACATTTCCCCCTTTATAGCCCCGTCTAAAATCCCCATGAACCTTTAGTAAATACCTTGATGAATTAGCATTAGCAACGTCTTCTTCAGCACTTATTACACTAAAATATCTCCCTCTCTTCCAACATGCAGTATCAATCAAATTATCATAATTAGTTGTAATTACATGTGCTGGATTCATAGCTAATATCTTGTCATGTATCGGATTCGTAGGCTTATCTACCTGAAAAAAATCTTTTAGTATACTATCAAATGCCATTTCACCTTTGACATTATAAAATATTTGAGGAATTCGAAGATATTCATCAGAAGAATAGTTTCCTTTCTTTGGACTCCCATAGAGCTCTTCATGATACTTATCTACCAACCTCCACCATTGAGGATAATCCGAAAGTGTTGAAACTCCCGCACCAACAAAAAAGACAAGTTTTCCATTTCTTGAGGATTCTGTGATTTCCTTTATACATTCAACTACATTATTTTCCAACATGAGAAACACCTCTTTTAATTTTTCTGCGTACCTTTTACTTTCCAGATCCACCTTCAACACTTCCAGTTATCGTGCTACCTTTTATAGTTGAGAGGTTTAAATTAGTTGCTTGTGCAAAACCATCCTCTATTACTACTAATTAGTCAATAACAATCATTTAGTTTAGATAGGTAGTAATAGGTAATACAAATTCTCTCTCAGTTTTTTTAATGCATTTCCTTCTCATATGGAATAAAAGAATCTCTTTCTTTCTATAATACTATAACTTCACAAAAAGAAAGGGGGTGTGCCTATGAACAAAGACATATTCTTTACAATGAAACCATCTATTCGAGTCAAAGAGGTAAATCAACTAAAAAAAGTATGACTTGAAGAAAGTAGCCGAAATCGTCGGTATCCCATACAGCACTTTCACAAAAGAAATGAGAGTTGGTGATTATTTTTATCATCAGTCGGACAAGCAGTATTACCCATTCGTGAAGTCAGAAGACGAACGTATTAAAGCAGATCAGAAGGACAAATCAGACGAACTATCCTTTCTAACGGAACACTGTGATGCTTTAAAAAGTTTGGTCCAATTGTACCAATCTAATAGATTATTGGTGCTAGATGAAAGGATTTACAGTAAGGAAGCTAAGTATGAAAACAAAAGCCTCAAAATGAACAAAGAGCTATATGATGAATTCAAGATATTCTGCGAGGAATATTACCCTCAATTCAAAATCCAAGATTTGATCTGTCAATCTTTATTGGATTTCCAAAGCAAGTACAGTCGGTAACGAGAAAAGAGCCCAAAGGCTCTTTTTCTAAGGAGTTCAGTGCCGATTCTATGGAATTTTCAACAATCTCAATACCGGCAAGCTTTTCCACTCTGCTAACAAATGGCAAGGAGAATGTTCCGACACCGCAAAACAGCTCCAGCAATTTTTCATCTTTTTTCCTCAATTAAAATAAATATCTCCGATAAAAGAAGGTACAGAAAATCGAGAAAAGCCTGGAAGGACATGGGCTGCGCATGATAAAGACCTGGAAATCGGAATTGTTTATTCTACCTAAATCCAGGTCCTATAAGGAAAAGTCTATTTTTACTGGAGAATTTTAGTTAGACGTCTTCTGTACAACAATAATAAGCATTTTCTAAATAAGACCGCTACCGCATTCGAACGTTCGAGTTAAAATAAAGATCTCCGATAAAAGAAGGATGAGAATATCAAGAAAATCCTAGAAGGACAGGGCTTCGCATGAAAAAGACCCGGAAATCGGAATTGTTTATTTTACCGAAATCCAGGTCTTATTAGGAAAAGTTTATTTTTACTGGGAAATGTTTAAATTAGTTAGACACCTTCAACTCAATCTCCGCCACACATTCAATATGCCCCGTCTGTGGGAACATGTCGACTGGCTGTACTTGTTTTGTCTCGAATCCGCCGTCTTCTAGGAAGCGCAGGTCACGGGCTAGTGTGCTTGGGTTGCAGCTTACGTAGACGATGCGTTTTGGTTTCATATCGATCATGGCTTGCAGCAGTTCTTCGTCGCAGCCTTTGCGTGGGGGATCAACGACGATAACATCTGGGTTGAGGCCTTGTGCTTTCCACCATGGCATTACTTCTTCGGCTTTGCCGACGTAGAATTCAGCGTTGTCCATGTAGTTCAGCTTGGCGTTCATTTTAGCGTCAGATACTGCTTGCGGTACGATTTCGACTCCGTAAACTTTTTTGGCTTTTTGTGCTAGGAACAAAGAGATAGTTCCAATACCAGAGTAAGCGTCGATGACTGTTTCATTACCGCTTAAGTTTGCGTATTTTAATGCTTGGTCATACAGCACCTTTGTTTGGGCTGGGTTCACTTGATAGAAGGACTGCGCTGAGATGGCGAATTTGATATCTCCGATTGTATCGTAGATGTACTCTTCTCCCCATAGAAGCTTTGTCTTCCGGCCAAGTATGACGTTTGTGCGTTCTTTGTTGATATTTTGCACGATTGATTTGATATGCGGGTACGTTTCATGCAGCTCGGCTACAAGCTCTTTCGCATATGGCAGTTCATTGGTACGTGTAACGAGCACAATCATCGTTTCATTTGTCTGTTGGCCAGTACGGACCATGATGTGACGTAACACGCCGCGGTGCTGCTCTTCGTTATAAGCCGGAATGCCAAGACGGCTGGCAATACGACGAACTGCTTCGACCATGCGGTCATTGACCTCGTCTTGTATAACGCAAGTTTCCATGTCATCAATGATATCGTGGCTTCGTTTACGATAGAAACCGGTAATCATCTCTCCATTGCGTTCGGCTGCTGGGATTTGAATTTTGTTACGATAGCGCCACGGATCATCCATGCCAAGAGATGGGTGTACAGGTACATGCTCTAAATGGCCAATTTTCTTCATTGCGTTCTTCACTTGTCTTTGCTTCATGTCCAGCTGCATCGTATAGCTCATATGCTGCAGCTGACAGCCGCCGCATTGGATGTACACATCACATGGCGGTTCTACTCGATGTTCACTTGGCTTGGTTACTTCAAGCAGCTTACCAAATCCGAAGTTCTTTTTCGTTTTAATTACTTTTACTTGCGCTGTCTCACCTGGCAGCGCATATGGAACAAACAATGGATAGCCGTTTACTTTTCCTACACCGTCCCCGTCATGGGTAAGATCTTCGAAAGTGAGCTCAATTGTCTGATTCTTTTCAACTGGTGGCGTCGTTTTTGCCATTTTCATCGTCCTTTTTGTGTTTGCTTTCATGAGTGTATCACATTGTGACTAAAATCCGAAATACAGGTCTATTGCCCGGGAAATATGTCGAAAAAAGAAACAAGACAGCTTATTTTTGCAAGCTATCTTGTTTCTTTATGAATTCATCTGTTACGAAGTATTCAATGTGCTGATGCAGATTGACGAATTCACCTGGCAGTGAGCCGCCGTATTCGCCGTCAATATTCAGCTGCATCTTATCAGCTGGTTTTACTTTAATCCGGTTAGCTCTTGTATAGAAGATCAGATCATGATCCAAGTGTGCTCCTCGAATGGCTAAGGAAACAACACGAATGAATTCTGCAATATTTGTCTTCCGTAAAATAACCAAATCGAACAAACCATCGTCCAGCAAAGCATCTGGAGCTAGTTTTTCGAAGCCGCCGACAGAGTTTGTATTGGATACGAGGAAGAGCATGATCTCATCTTCAAACCATTTGCCGTCATACTCAATTTCCACCTTGATTGGGCGAAGTGATGGCAACATCTCAATACCTTTCAGGTAATATGCCATCTGACCGAGCATCGTCTTTGTTTTGCTGGGCACGTCATAAGTAAGCTCTGTCAGCTTTCCGCCTCCAGCAATATTCATAAAGTACTGGTCGTTTACTTTCCCAATATCAAGTTTGCGTGTCTTGCCTTCTACTATAATCTCCGCTGCTCGTTTGATATTGCGGGGAATATTTAATGCACGAGCCAAGTCATTCGTCGTTCCGACCGGAATAATGCCTAGTTTCGGGCGGTTTGGCTGTTCAGCTAAACCAGAGACGACTTCATTCACCGTACCGTCTCCGCCGCATGCCACGACAAGCTCGTAGCCTCGCTCTACTGCCAAGCGTGCTGCTTCCTTTGCGTCGCCTTCACAGGTGGTCGCGTGTGCGGACGTTTCATAGCCTGCTTTTTCAAAGATTTCAAGTACATCCGGGAGCTCCCGTCTGAACGCTTCTTTACCTGAAGTTGGATTATAAATGATCCGAGCGCGTTTCATCGTATTGCCTCCTACCAAACCTTACGTTCACATTGTCCATGCTCTATCATAGCTTTTTTTTCCTATTTTGAAAAGGTCTTTGCCACCGCAGGAAGCCTGTCTACACACAGTATAGGAAATACAAGCTCTATTTAATCCGTTTTCAGGAAATTCCCTGCTCTTTTCGCCAAGATCCCTGCACTTTGCGAATATGAACGATTTGACCTGTATGATACGTGATATGCTGGCAAATATGAGCTATCTCTTTTGCCCATGTCTGGAGCTTTTCTTCATCCGCTTCCTCTACTGCCTGAAGCCAGCTATCCATGATGACAAATAGCTGCTGTACCGTTTTCTCCCAGCTTTCTTCTCCCGCAAATGTTTGCTGAATTTCGGTAACCTCTGTTCTCTCCTTACTATCTGTAAACTGCTTCAAATAATCAGCTTTGTAGAAAAGCAAATGCTGATAATGTCGTGAATGGAATTCGTCTCTTCTGCCTGTATCCACGCCGCTTGCTCTGCCGACAGTCCCTCGATTGCTATTTTTAACGGCACAAACCAAGTAGTTTTGTTATAGGAAGCTTCGAGCTGATCGAGTATGTATGGTTTCATTTGTATTCCCCGTTTCTAAATTGATATCTTATTCTTTTCCTGCTCGATCCCTCTAAAATTGCGCATTCAGCCAACTCTTCAGACCTTCAACCATATCAGCTGTAAACTGATGATTCACATCCTTATAAATTTCAAATATAACCTTCGAGCTATTACAATGAGCAGCATACGCATACTGACCTTCCACATTTATGATTGTGTCCTTGTCACCGTGCATAAGCAAGACTGGTGCTCCGCTGTACTTCCGCTCTACAGGATCATAATCTTTTAATCGCTCTATCTCTTCTTCTGTTAAGGCGCCTCTTCCATCTTCCTGTCGAAATAATTCTTCTAATAGGGTAAAAGCACCTGATCCATTCACATTCACCAAACCTTGTATTTCTTCATACCTAGCGAAGATGCCACTGGCGATAAAGCCGCCCATAGAGCTGCCTATGACGAGTATGTGTTTCTTAGCCATATGTAAGTCAGCTATTAGGCTTTCGAATTCATCGATTGTTTGGAACACTGTGCTCCAAAACAATTGCTGTCGTGATTTGCCATCAAAATGATTAGCTATCGGATTTCTGCTGTCATGGTGAATAATATCCGGTAAGACTACTGTATACCCTTCTTCCTGCAACTCTAGAGCCAGGTCATCATAGCCAGCTGTACTTCCTCCCCAGCCGTGATAAATAAAAAGAATCGGTGCTTCTGTGTCCGAACCATTATACATGTGATAAGGGAGTTGTGCTTTCTCTCTTTTCCTCATGTTAATCCCCCTGTTCCATTTCACTCTGCTTCTAGTCTATCAAATATCAAAGCGGCAAGCAGAATGTATAAAAACCTTCTATACAAAAAAAGACCCTGTCACAAGACAGGATCTTCATTTTTAGCGTTTATTCATTTCCGCAACGAGGATTTTGTTTACCATCGGTGGGTTGGCTTGGCCTTTTGTCTGTTTCATAACTTGACCAACTAGGAAGCCGAGGGCACGGTCTTTCCCGTTCTTGAAGTCAATAATAGATTGTTCGTTCTGGTCAAGGATTGCTGTGATGATTTCGGTCAGCTGTCCTTCATCAGAGATTTGAACAAGTCCTTTATCTTTGATGATCTGTTCTGGATCGCCACCATTTTCGATAAGTTCAGCGAATACTTTCTTCGCCATCTTAGAAGAAAGCGTGCCATCTTCAATCAAAGTAATCATCTTGGCAAGTCCTTCTGGTGTCAAAGCGACTTCAGCAAGGTCTTTCTGCTGTTTGTTCAAGTAAGCAGAAACCTCACCCATTAGCCAGTTGGAAGCTCCTTTTGCATCCGCACCAGCTTTCAAGGTTGCCTCGAAGAAGTCGGACATTTGTACGCTAAGCGTCAATACCATTGCATCATATGCTGGCAAGCCAAGCTCATTTATATAGCGTTCTTTACGAGCATCCGGAAGCTCAGGAATTGATGCGCGAATGCGCTCTTTCCAAGCGTCGTCGATGTACAATGGCACAAGGTCTGGTTCTGGGAAGTAACGGTAATCGTCAGCGCCTTCTTTAATACGCATTAAAATCGTCTCTTTTGTGGACTCATCGTAACGGCGTGTTTCTTGAAGGATTTCACCGCCGGCAAGCAATACTTTCTGCTGGCGTTTTTCTTCGAATTCAAGCCCTTTTTGAACGAATGTGAAGCTGTTTAAGTTCTTCAGCTCTGCTTTTGTACCGAATTTCTCTTGTCCAATTGGACGAAGTGAAATATTGGCATCACAGCGCAAGGAACCTTCTTCCATCTTCACATCAGAAACGCCCGTGTACTGGATAATGTTGCGAAGCTTCTCCAAGTACGCGTATGCTTCTGCAGGTGTACGAAGGTCTGGCTCTGATACGATCTCAATTAGAGGCGTACCTTGACGGTTGTAATCAACAAGAGAATAGCCATCGCCTGTGTGCGACAGTTTACCAGCATCTTCTTCCATGTGGATACGTGTTATACCGATTTTCTTTGTATAACCGTCTACTTCAATTTCAATCCAGCCGTTTTCACCGATTGGCTGATCAAATTGTGAGATTTGATAGGCTTTCGGGTTATCTGGATAGAAGTAGTTTTTTCGGTCAAATTTAGTATGTGTTGCAATTTCACAGTTCAGTGCCATCGCAGCTTTCATCGCAAAGTTGACTGCTTCTTTATTTAAAACTGGAAGCACACCTGGGTACCCAAGATCGATTGGGTTTGTGTTTTCATTTGGTTCGGCACCGAATGCATTTGGGCTCGGGCTGAAGATTTTAGATTTTGTCTTCAGCTCTACGTGTACTTCGAGTCCGATAATAGTTTCGAAATTCATCCTTTTACGCCTCCCAATGCCGGTTTCTGTTTATGGTGATCTGTCGCTTGCTCGAACGCATGAGCAGCACGGTAGATCGTCGCCTCATCAAAATGCTTACCGATGATTTGCAAGCCAATCGGCAGCCCTTCACTTGAGAATCCGCATGGCAGGGAGATTCCTGGAACACCTGCAAGGTTTACAGGGATAGTCAGGATATCAGTTGCATACATTGTCAATGGATCTTCCACTTTTTCGCCCACTTTGAAAGCAGGAGTTGGTGTAGTTGGTCCAACGATGACGTCATAGTCTTCGAACACTTTATCGAAGTCATTTTTAATCAATGTACGAGCTTTTTGAGCTTTCTTATAATATGCATCGTAGTAACCAGAGCTAAGTGCAAATGTACCAAGCATGATACGGCGTTTTACTTCCTCACCGAATCCATCACGACGGGAATATTTGAACACATCCACCATGTTCTCAGCTTGTGTAGAACGTACGCCATAACGTACACCGTCAAAGCGTGCAAGGTTTGCCGATGCTTCTGAAGAAGACAGCAAGTAGTATGCTGCTACTGCGTAACGAGAGTGCGGCAAGGAAACTTCTTCCCAAGTTGCGCCCAAGTCTTCATACACTTTTAATGCAGCTTTGATGGATTCACGTACTTCATCGGATACACCTTCACCAAGGTATTCAGAAGGAACCGCGATGCGAAGACCTTTCACATCTTGCTTCAATGCTTCTGTGTAATTGGGAATTTCCACATCAGCACTTGTCGTGTCCATTTCGTCATGACCTACGATTGCTTGAAGCAAGTGTGCATTATCTTCTACTGTACGTGTCATCGGTCCGATTTGGTCAAGAGAAGATGCAAATGCAACTAAACCGAAACGGGAAACAAGACCATATGTAGGCTTCAAGCCGACAACGCCGCAGAATGCTGCTGGTTCACGAATAGAACCGCCTGTATCAGAACCTAGGGAGAAGAAAACCTCTCCTGCTGCTACAGCTGCAGCAGATGCACCACTGGATCCGCCTGGTACATAATCTGTATTCCATGGGTTGCGTGTTGTGAAATAAGCAGAGTTCTCATTCGAAGAACCCATCGCGAATTCATCCATGTTCAGCTTACCAATCGTTACCGTGTTTTTCTCTTTTAGCTTAGAAACAACTGTTGCATCGTAAAGCGGGTCTGTGAAGTTATCCAAAAACTTACTCGCACAAGTAGTACGAAGACCTTTCGTTACGATATTATCTTTAATACCAATCGGGATACCGAATAGCGGATTGTCGCCGCCCTGCTCGTCCAATTCCTTCGCATGAGCACGCGCCTTTTCTTCATCAAGTGTCAAGAAAGCTTTTACTTCATCATCCACTTCCTTAATACGATCATAGGAAGCATCGACGAGATCCGTAACCGTGATCTCTTTGTTATGTAGCTTCTCTTGTAATTCTTTCAATGTATAATCAAACAAAGACATAATCTTCCTCCTTAGTCCAAAATCGACGGCACACGGAACTGGCCATTCTTCTCATCCGGTGCATTCTTCAATGCATCCTCCCGGTCGATCCATTTACGCGGTTCATCCTCACGCATAACGTTCTTCAAATCAAGCACGTGTGTCGTAGGCTCCACGTTATCCGTATCAAGCTCATTCAAAAGCTCAGCATACCCAATAATCGCATCGAGTTCCTTCGTCATTTTCTCTGCTTCTTCATCAGTAATGGCAAGACGCGCCAAATGCGCAACATGCAAAACCTGTTCTTTCGTAATCTCTGACATACTGTCACCTCCGGAATTCACCATACATGTATATAAAAATGATCATAGCAAAAGGAGCTGCCGTAAAGCAACCAGACTATAACATATAACTATTTTAGCACGTTTTAATCAACAAACGAAGTCCAGCACCACAAAAAGAAAAAGCCCGCCTTATTCGAGAATAAAGCGAGCAATTGAGGGTCTTACTTAAGGGAAATAGTACATGTTGTATATATTCGGTGAAGGTTTGGAATCTCCTTCTAGGAAAAAGAAAAAATGCAGCCAAAAGGCTACATTTTTAGAATGGTAGATTTATGATAGTGTATGCACTCGGCTGATTATCAGCAGTATCAATCTCGTTAGAGGAAGAGAAGAATACACCTGCCCCAATTACAACTACAGCAACAATACCCATAACTAATTTCTTCATTTAATTTCCTCCTTAGATTTTTAGCAAGCCTTCATAAGATTTACTTGCTAATTTATAATAGTGTGCAGAATTCTTATATTTCTTTATATCCTCATAATGAGCTGCAATCATATTTGAATAAATAATTGTATAAACTTTATTCTCTTGATCCAGCAAATATGGTATTAACTGATTTGTAACCAGGTCTTCATAAAGCGCATAATCTTGACTTAACACTGCCTTAAATACACTTATTTCCAACTCTGATAGCTTACTCCCTATTGAAAAATTATCCATAATTTGCTCTGCTTTAACTATATAAGTTTCAGCCGACACATAGTCTTTTATAAGAATATATTCCCGTATGAGAGAAGTTACGGTAGTAAGTTTATAGTTTAATGGTACATTCTCTAGATTAAAAGCTGTCTTGTAAAATTCAATAGCCTCAGTAGAATTCCCCGCTCGAGAATGCAAATATCCTAGATTATGATTTGTAAGTTGTATAACATCATTACTATCTGTTATATCACCCAAGTGCTTTGCTAAATTGTACTGCTTGATTGCTTCTTCAAGCATATGCAATCTTCTGTAAGAAATCCCCAATATTATATGGCACTGTGCACAACGTACAAATTTATAACTATTTCTAAAGATAGCTAATGCTCTGTTTGCATACTCTAAAGCGCTGAGATCATTCACCAATTTACTGTGTAAGATACTAATTACATATAAAAGGTCTGCCTTCTCATCATCTAATAAATCTAATTTGTCCATAATAGACTCTGCTTCTTGATAGAGTTTAAGCGCCTTGGTGAATTCAGCCAATTCCATATGATAATAGTTACCAACAAACTTGTTCCAGTAAAAAGCTTGTAATGAAGTGAAAGAGTTTTGAACTTGATCCAAACGCTCAATCTGTTCCTTTGCTTCCTCAACTCTGCCTTCCACCAAATAAAACCTGATCTTCTGAATCTCGAACAACATTTCATGGTCGGAATTATTTGCTTTAAACAGAACTTCAAGTTCCTCGAATCGCTGTCTTCTTTCGTCGGCGTTGTGTACCTCGTACAGCATGCTGTACCATTCCTCTGCCTTCTCCTTAATCATATCTTCATTCTCTGCGTTCAGCTGGATACCGAGTCGTTCACAGAGGAGGCTGATGACTTCGGGGCTGGCGTCGGTTTTTTGGTTTTCGATTTTGGACAGATAGGATTCTGAAACAATGCCCGCTGCAAGGTCTTCTTGTGTCATATTTTGCTTGATTCTATGTAGTTTAATTAAAGGGCCTATTTCCATTTGGGCTACACCTCGAAACATTTTTTTCTTTCTGCGTAAGAGCTTGTGCCCAAGACCATTGCTGGAATGTGTTCCTGTTTCCATTTTAACACATCCCAGTCTATCGTATATTGGGAAAGTAGGGATTAAAGCGTATGCTTCTCTACCTATTTTCAGGGGATACTTTCCTGGTCTTGTCTACTATTGTATGATTTTGTCTTTTAATATTGGCTGCTTTAATTAAGAATATAAACTTTTGGTTCTTTTGTATCGTGTTCTCTTGTGATGAGCGCTTCGGTTTGATCATTGGATGTGATGTTCATTTCCAAATCATAATAGTTTGGAAAGATATCCATAATCTGTCCGTATGCATACTGCGAAAATGCAACGACTTCGGCATTTCCTTCAAATTGAATTGGTATGTCAATTATCAGCTTTTTCAGCTCGCCATCCTGGTAAAAACCTCTGCCGACCATGCCTGTATAGTTCGGGAAGAAGCTTGCTACTTTTGTTTCAAAAGCGGTAATGTATTGGCTCTCATCAGGATAGTTTTCTTCCGCCTCATCAGATGGGAATAAAACATTATCTTCCTTAATCTTCTTCCAATCTCCTACTGAACTGCTGCCTTTTTCCACTGTCGTTTCTGCAACGAAGTTACCTGGTACAACAGATTCTTTCTTGGCTTCACGGTAGATAGCAATATGAATTGGCACTTGTCCAAGTCCTTCTTCTTCACGCATTCTTTCCACAATTTTCTTTGCCATTTCATTGGCTTGCGATAACATTTCATCTTGTGAAATTTCTTCACGGTAAGGACCTTTACCGCCTGTTGTGAATTGGTATTCCGACTTCATCGCAAGCGCAATGGAAACTCCGCCTAGCTTAATGTCGCCGTTGTCATCCTCTGTCATATAATCCTGCTCGAGAATGTGAGATAGATATTTCGGGTTATTACGAAAATCTTCTACTGAAGCTTCTTCTTCATTCAGCTCCGGATTCAGACCAAGTTCTTTTGCTTCTTCTTCTTCAGAGATTTTTCCTTTATCATCTTTTTGTGCTTTTGCATAACGGCTCAGCCAGCTGTACAGGATGTCGCTGCTGAGCATTTGCCCTTCACGGAAATAATAATCATCCGGACTAAATACATCCTTGGAATGATTACGCAGTCCTTCCTCGACTTCACTAATATCCAATCGGTTGGCAATCTGATTGATGATTACGCCACGTGCTGCACTCGTTTCGTAATTCACAACACCTTTAGCTTTGCTTTTTTCATACGGAAGCAGCACTTTGTATTCTTCATCTGAATAATTATAGCTGGAAACAACCGACGTTTTTTCCCCGCCGTCTGCTGTTTCCTGCTTCACTTCTTCTTCACCGTTGCCTACCGGGCCGCAGCTTGCCAGCAAAAAGAGTGCTCCTATACCAAGAACACCTGCTATTTTTTTCATGTGTTTCTCCTCTCTATTCCTGTAACGCTTCGATCAAACGTGCTTCATCCCATATCTCTATCCCGAGCTTCTCTGCTTTATCATATTTTGATCCAGCATCTTCACCGGCAATCAATAAATCTGTCTTCTTGCTTACACTGCCTGTGACAATACCGCCCAGCGCTTCGATTTTCTCTTTCGCTTGCGGGCGTGAGAGAGCCTCCATTTTACCAGTCAGTACAATCGTCTTTCCAGTAAATACACTATCAGCTGTTACTTCTTGCGGCTTGATGCCTTTGTACGTCATATTTACGCCGACTGTTTTCAGCTCTTCAATCAATTGGATTACTTTATCCTCTTGGAAATGCTGATAAATAGAATCGGCCATTTTTTCGCCAATCTCATCAATTGCAACAAGCTCTTCCACGGTTGCCTGCTGCAGTCTGTCGATTGTTTCAAAAGCTTGTGCTAATGTTTTAGCTGCCTTGGATCCAACAAAACGGATACCCAATCCAAACAATAGACGCTCCAGTGAATTTTCTTTGGATGCTTCAATGGATTGCAGCATATTATCCGCAGACTTCTCGCCCATGCGCTCCAGATCGAGCAGCTTGTCTCGCTGTAATTTGTACAAGTCATCAATCGTGTGCACCAATGCAGCTTTGTACAGCTGCATAATGACTTTTTCACCTAAGCCATCGATATTCATGGCATTTCGGGAAACGAAGTGAATCAATCCTTCTACAAGCTGTGCCGGACAGCTTGGATTGATACAGCGCAGCGCAACTTCATCTTCCAAGCGGACCGTTTCACTGCCGCATTCCGGACAATGCGCTGGCATATGAAATTCCTGCTCATCTCCAGTGCGAGCATCGGTTACGACACGGACAACTTCCGGAATAATGTCGCCAGCTTTTTTGATGACAACTGTATCGCCAATACGAATATCTTTCTCGCGAATAAGATCTTCGTTATGCAACGTAGCGCGCTGCACAGTTGTGCCCGCTACTCGGACCGGCTCCAGCAGCGCTGTTGGTGTAATAACGCCAGTACGTCCGACGTTCAGCTCGATATCATACAGCTTGGTTGTCACTTCCTCGGCTGGAAATTTATATGCAATTGCCCAGCGTGGTGTTCGTGCTGTAAAGCCAAGTTCATCTTGCTGCTCACGCTTGTCCACTTTGATAACAATGCCATCAATCTCGTAGCGAAGATCAGCACGTTTCGCGCTCCACTCTTCCACGAAAGCTAGCACTTCTTCGATCTTTTCGCAGCGGCGGCGTTCTTTATTTGTCTTAAAGCCTTGCTGTTCCAAATAATCAAGCAGACCGCTATGGGAATCCAAATTGTTTGTCTCCCATTGACCAGAACCATACAAGAAGACATCTAAGTTACGGCTGGCAGCAATTTTCGGATCTAGCTGACGTAGAGAACCAGCCGCTGCATTACGCGGATTTGCAAACGGCGCTTCGCCGTTTTCTTCCTTTTGTGCATTTAGAGCAGCAAATGATTTTTGCGGCATAAAAGCTTCGCCGCGCACTTCGATTGCTTCCTCTAAATCAATTCGAAGCGGAATGCTGCGGATTGTCCGCAGATTTTGGGTAATGTCTTCACCTGTCGTTCCGTCTCCGCGAGTCGCGCCTTGAACAAATTCACCATTCTCATAGCGCAGAGATACAGCAAGACCGTCAATTTTCAATTCGCATATATACGAATACTCCTCCGTCTCCAGCCCATTTCTGACTCGCTTGTCAAAGCTTCGCAGATCCTCTTCATTAAAGGCATTGCCAAGCGAAAGCATCGGGACGCGGTGCTCCACCTTCTGAAAACCTTCAAGCGGTGCCCCGCCTACACGTTGGGAAGGCGAATCACTCGTAACTAGGTCAGGAAATTCTGCTTCTATGTCTAAAAGCCGCTTTAGTGTCTGATCATATTCATAATCAGACACTTGCGGATTATCAAGCACATGATAATCATAATTATATTGATTGAGCTTTTTGCGCAAATCAGCAAGCTCTTGCATTACTTCTTCTTTTTTCATGCTGTGCCACCTCAGTTAAGCTTTTGTAATCGGTGCGAATGTCGCGAGCAGCCGCTTAATTCCAACTGGTGCCGGGAAAGCAATATCAAGCTCCATCGCTTCTCCTTCACCGTTCACTTTTACGACTGTTCCTTCTCCCCATTTCTTATGAACAGCCTTATCACCAAGCCCCCATCCAAGAGCATCGGCACCTGATTTTGGCTTTGGCTTGCGTACAACACGCTTAGGAGCTTGCTTTTGAGCTGCCGCTTGTCTGCTGCTTTGGCCAAATGGATTTTGTTTGGTTTCCTGCATCCCTTCCAGCAGTTCACTTGGAATCTCACTAATAAAGCGGCTGACAGCGTTCATGTTTGTTCGGCCAAACAATGTCCGCATCTTTGCACGAGTCAGATAGAGCTCTTCTTCTGCGCGGGTAATTCCAACATACGCAAGACGGCGCTCTTCCTCCATCTCTGTTTCGTCCATTTGTGACCGGCTGTGCGGGAAGACATTCTCTTCCATGCCGATAAGAAACACAACTGGAAACTCCAGTCCTTTTGCACCATGCAATGTCATTAAGATGACTTTGTCGTCGCTGGCTGGATCTTCATCCATCGAATCAATATCTGCAATTAAGGCAAGGTCAGTCAGGAAGGCAATCAATGACTTGTCCTCACTCGTTTGCTCAAAGTTTTTCGTTACTGTCTTGAACTCTTCTAAGTTCTCCAGCCGACTTTGTGATTCGATGCTTTTCTCCGCGCGCAGCATGTCTTCATAGCCGGATCCCTCCAGCACTTGCTGCACCATATCTGTCGCTGTTAAAAATTCAACTTGCTTCGTCCAGTTGCTAATCATCGTTCCGAATTCACTTAATGCATTGGCAGCTTTTGCACTGACACCAGTGAAATCGACTTCTTTTAATGTATCGAATAAAGATATCTCATGCATATTTGCATAAGCTTGCAATTTCTCGATAGAAGTTTTGCCAATACCGCGTTTTGGTTCGTTAACGACACGCTCAAAGCTGATGTCATCATCTGGGTTGGCAATTAAGCGAAGATAAGCGAGCATATCTTTGATTTCTTTGCGGTCATAGAACTTCGTGCCGCCTATCATTTGATACGGAACGCCTGCTTTTACAAACGTTTCCTCAATAGAACGAGATTGGGCATTTGTGCGGTACAAAATTGCAATATCGCGATAATGTTTTTTCTTTTCGGTAATAACCATCTCTTCAATCTTCTCTGTTACATATAAAGCTTCGTCTCGCTCTGTCGCTGCTTCGTAATAACGCAGCTTAGAACCATCCATGTTATCCGTCCACAAATTTTTCGGCTTTCGTCCTGTATTGTTGCCAATTACTTTGTTGGCTGCATCAAGAATCGTCTTCGTCGAGCGGTAATTTTGTTCGAGCATAACGACCTTTGCATTTGGATAATCCTTTTCAAAGGAGAGGATATTCGCAATATCAGCTCCGCGCCAGCGATAAATCGATTGGTCGGAGTCTCCTACTACACAAAGGTTTTTATAACGAGATGCCAGCTGATTTACCAGGCGATACTGCGCGTGGTTGGTATCTTGGTACTCATCCACATGAATGTATTGGAAACGGCGCTGGTAGTATTGCAATACTTCCGGTACGCGGTCGAACAGCTGGATTGTTTGCATGATCAAGTCATCAAAATCGAGTGACTGGTTGCGGCGCAGTGTTTTCTGGTACAAATCAAATACTTCGGCCACTTTCTTTTCATACAAGCTACCAGCTTCTTTGAGGTACTCTTCCGGTGTAATCAATTCGTTTTTTGATGAACTGATAGCGCCTAGCATGGCACGCGGATCATATTGTTTTGGATCGAGATTAAGCCGTTTTAGTGCCTGCTTAATAACAGACAGCTGGTCACTTGTATCTAAAATAGAAAAGTTGCTGTTGTATCCTATTCTGTCTATATCGCGACGTAAAATGCGCACACACATGGAGTGGAAAGTGGAAACCCAAATTTGAGCACCTTCTTCTCCGACTAATTTGTGCACACGTTCCCGCATTTCACGAGCTGCTTTGTTTGTGAATGTAATCGCCAATATACTGCGCGGCGATACTTCTTTCTCTCCAAGCAAATAAGCAATTCGGTTTGTCAGCACGCGGGTCTTCCCGCTTCCGGCACCTGCCATAATTAAAAGCGGTCCTTCTGTATGCTGCACAGCTTCTGCTTGCTCTTTATTTAAACCATTTATTAAATCATTCGCCAATTGGCTCATGTTTGCACCGCCTTTATTTCTATCCTTTTACTGCTTTGACTGTCTTCAGAGCAGCTTTTATATTATCATACACGTGGTTTCCGACAATAATCACATCCGCATGCTGCTTCATCTCTGCTGCTTGTTCGGCTGACGTAATGCCTCCTCCGTAAAATAACAGCGTATTAGACAGCTGTTTTTTCACTTTCTGTACGAGCGCCGGTTCCGCATAGGCTCCGCTGTTTTCTAAATAAAAAACGGGGAGCTTGTACATATGCTCGGCCATATAAGCATAAGCGATTGTATCGTCCTCAGATGGCATGTCGCATTGCGTATGTGTAAACACTTTTGCATCCGGATTGATAACACAATACCCTTCCATGACAATCTCGTCCCAATGCATCATATCCCGGTAAGCCTTTACTGCTTCATGGTGCAGCCCCATAATCCATTGCTTATCCTTACTATTCATCACCATTGGCACATAATAGTAATCAAAACCTGGCGTAATTGCCTCCATATTGCTAATCTCCAGGATAACCGGAACGGTATGTCGGCGAATCCGCGCAAGCAAATCAAGTACACCATCCAGTGTCACATTGTCCGTGCCTCCGACAATAATCGCATCCGTACCAGACTCACAGATTTGCTCTAACTCCTCATCGCCAATATCTTTGGCCGGATCAAGCTTGAATATATGTTTCCACTCTTTCATGTTATACACGTGTACGTCCTCCATTACTTGCTTCCATAACGTACATTATAGCAAAAATCGACGGGATAATTTAGTGGTTGCTAGAGGAAAATACGAACAGTTGACGAACGAAGAAAGCCTGGCAACAGATTGCCAGGCTTTTCTTGTTCATTGGATTCGATCAGCAGGGAATACTAAGCCGATTTGGCTGCGTGCTTTATCCATAATTTCTGCTACAGCAAGCGCCAATTCATGTGTATTCGTACTAGATTCTCGTTTACCGGATTGAATTAAGTTTACAAATTCCTCTATTTCATATACCATGCGGTGCTCATTATCTTGCGGTCCGCTAATGTTTTTTTCGGTGCTGTCATGATATTGAATGGTGACATCTTCAAAATGGCCGATATGGTCAATCTTAATTGTTGCATCTTCCCCTTGTATTTCAGAAGGCTGCGTGGAGCTGGTAATTTTGGAATAATAAACGACTGCTTCCATTCCTTCATACGATAGCGTAATGGTTGCTTGTCCGTCCACGCCTGATTCGAGCAACGTCCCGCTCGCTTTTATCTCCTGCGGTTTACCGAACAACGCAATAAGTGGATACAAACAATAAATACCAATATCCATTGTGGCTCCGTTACTGAGCTCTGGATTGAAGGCGTTTAGTATCTCCCCTTGCCTGTAAGCATCATAACGAGAAGAATATTGGCAAAGCTGTGCTACATAACGGCGAACTGGCCCAATCTTATCCAAATGCTGCTGTAAGATTCGGTAGTTCGGCAAAAATGTTGTCTTCAACGCTTCCATTAACAGCACATCATGCTGTTTAGCGGTTTCAATCAAGTCTTTCACTTCTGCAGCATTGGATGCAAGCGGTTTTTCACACAATACATGTACGCCATGCTGCATAAAGATCTTCGCTTGGCTTGCGTGCAGTGCATTCGGGCTGGCAATATAAACAGCGTCCACTTTCCCGCTTTTCGCCATCTCCTCCATGTCGGTGAACGTATGTACAGCGCCTTGCTTCTCTGCGAATGCTTCAGCTCGCTCAGCATGTCGAGAATACACAGTTGTCAGTTCAAATCCTTCAACCTTTCTTCCTGCTTCCAAAAAAGATTCCGTTATCCAGTTCGTTCCGATTACTCCAAAGCGCACCATCCACGTCAGCTCCTTAATCCTCTTTTTTATCTTCCAAACGTTCCAAAACAGTGTTATAACCATCGTTCCCATAATTCAAGCAACGCTTCACACGTGAAATTGTCGTTGTAGACGCACTTGTTTCTTGAACAATTGCGTGATACGTTGCACCTTCACGCAGCATTTTCGCCACTTGCAGGCGTTGTGTTAGTGATTGTATTTCACTGATTGTCGCAATATCATCGAAGAAGCGATAGCAATCTTCCTTATCTTTCAGTGTCAGAATTGCCTCGAACAATTCATCTAAATGCTCACCACGGAGCTTGTCAAGCTGCATACAGCTTCCCTCCCCATACGCACGATTGTGCTTGTTACCTTATCCTTTATCATACATCATCTGAAGCATTTTTGCGTCATATGCGTGCAATGGAATTTTTATACTCGCATAGACAGCTCGCGCAGAGGGAAAATAAGGTCAAAAGAAAAGAGGTGCCACAAATGCTGAAACCGAATATCGGGATTGTCCAGGCTTTCATCCGGATTGCCGCTGGCGTCAGCATGGTCGGTTATGCGACAGCTGCTCTCGTCACTAAACCGAAGCAGCTCACTGCCCACTTAACACTGCTAGCTGGTGCAATTAAAATTGCTGAAGGGATTGTGCGTTACTGCCCAAGCATGGCATTGATCAATCAATTCCGGCATAAAGAAGAATCAGAATCAGAGGAATCATGAATAAAGGACCTGAGACAAAACAAAATTAAGTCATCTATACTTTTTAATGCAGCCCTCTGACAGCTGCTGTTATCGTCAGACAAGAATGGCTTTTGAGGTAGGCACCGACAAGAAAATTGCTTCTTATTTTCGAGGAGTCTACGTATTTCTGCCTACACTCGTGAAGGTTTCCATATACAAATCAGCGCAGGAAATACACGGAGACTCCCGCGAGAGGAAGGCTAGGGGAGACCCCCGCAGTGCGTTTTTCGCACAAGGAGGCTCACCAGCCGCCCGCAGGAAAGCGGAGTGTATTTCCGAAGCGATGCTCTCACCTTCATTTTCAATGCAAAAAATCCAAACAACGCTGCTGTTAATTGCAGTATTGTTTGGATTATTCATGCCATAGCCTATTGCTTGTTATTCCCCGAACCCAATGTCAGTTCGATAATGGAAATGGGTATTACCCTCAAATATTTTCAGCCCTTCTTTGACACTTTTTACAGCGTCAGACCGATTTTGATGTACAGCGCCAATGAACAAAATACGTCCGCCATTGGAAACATAGCCATCTGCAGTTTTTTCTGATCCAGCATGGATGCAGTAAACATCTTGCGGCAAAGAAGACAAATCTGGAATAGGAAGCTGTTTTTGGTAACTTCCAGGATACCCGCTGGCTGCAATCACAGTGCCGGTTGCGTAGGCATCTTTCCACTTCAGCAGTGGATCTTTACCAGCAGTTACATCCTGCATCACTTGCAGCAAGTCATTTTCCAATAACGGCAAAATAACTTGTGTTTCCGGATCTCCGAAACGTGCATTAAATTCAATTACTTTTGGTCCGTCCGTTGTTTCAATTAAACCTGCGTATAGAACACCTGTGAAAGAACGCCCTTCCTTAACTAAACCAGCTGCTGCTGGGATGAGAATATGCTCGATTGCTTCATCAATAACTGCTTGCTGCAAATCCGGAATAGGAGCATACGCCCCCATGCCTCCCGTATTCGGCCCTTGATCATGATCATAAACGCGCTTATGGTCACGAGCAGGAACAAGCGGGTACACACTTTTTCCGTTTACAAAAGCCATAAGTGAAAATTCTTTGCCATCCAAGAAGTCCTCAATAACAACCAGACTGCCAGCCTCACCGAATTGATTTCCTACAAGCATGCTTTCTACAGCCTCATTCGCTTGATCTACTGTTTGCGCCACAACAACACCTTTTCCTGCCGCTAAGCCGTCTGCTTTCACAACAATTGGTGCACCTTTTTCAGCAATATACGCTTTTGCTTTCGCTGCATCTGTGAAGGTCTGACTTGCAGCTGTAGGAATGTGATGTGCTTGCATAAATTGTTTAGCGTAATCTTTACTTCCCTCAATTAAAGCTGCTTCTTTTGTCGGTCCAAACACATGTAATCCTGCCTGCTGAAAAGCATTGACAACACCAGCCAGCAATGGAATTTCCGGTCCGACGAATGTCCAGTCAATTTGCTCTTCTTTTGCAAAACTTACCAGGTCATCCACCGCTGTTACATCAATTGGCACACAGGTAGCCAAATCAGCTATTCCGCCATTTCCTGGCGCTGCGTATATCGCGGTTATTTTCGTACTTGAAGCTAGCTTCGCAACGATACTATGCTCCCGGCCGCCGCTGCCGATTACAAGAACTTTCACATGTACTCCCCCTGACAATTAATGCTTAAAGTGACGCATTTCTGTAAAGACCATGGCAATATTATGCGCATTACACACAGCGATAGACTCTTCATCTCGTTTTGATCCGCCAGGCTGAATGATTGCCGTCACGCCAGCTTGAATCGCTGCTTCCACTGTGTCTGGCATTGGGAAGAATGCATCCGATGCAAGAACACTTCCTGCTGCTTTTTCACTAGCTTGCTCTAGTGCAATTTTCGCCGCACCGACACGGTTCATCTGGCCTGCACCAACACCGATTGTTTGATCATCTTTTGCTACGACAATCGCATTAGATTTCACATGCTTCACGACTTTCCAAGCGAAAAGCAAATTCTTTAATTCTTCTTCTGTTGGCTTACGGTCGGTCGCCACGGTAAGATCTGCTTCTGTAACTGCTCCCGTATCATAGTCCTGTACAAGCAATCCGCCGCTAACGCTGACAACTTTTTTCGGCTGCTCTATTTTATCGGCAGCAAGCTTTAGCAAACGAATGTTTTTCTTCTCGGTAAGCAGTGCAAGTGCTTCTTCTGTGAAACTTGGGGCAATTACAATTTCTAAGAAGATTTCTTTCAGCTGTAAGGCTGTGTCTTTGTCTACCTCTCGGTTCAAAGCTACAATCCCGCCAAAGATTGAAGTAGAGTCTGCTTCAAATGCTTTGCGGAAAGCATCCGAAATTGTTCCCCCGATTCCGACACCGCATGGATTCATATGCTTAACTGCCACCGCAGCAGCTTCTTGGAATTCCATTACGATCTCCAGCGCTGCGTTAGCATCTTGGATATTATTATAAGAAAGCTCTTTTCCGTGCAGCTGTTTTGCATTCGCAATCGAAGCTCCTTTTACGATCGGGTCTTTATAAAATGCGGCTGCTTGGTGCGGGTTTTCGCCATAACGTAAGGATTGCACCTTTTCGTACGTAAGCGTCAGTGTTTCATTATCCTGCTCGTCATTCAATTCTGCCATGTAACCAGCAATCATCGCATCATAGTTAGCTGTATGACGGAACACTTTCCCAGCCAAGCGACGTTTTGCTTCATAAGAAAGCTCTCCTTCTCGCAAAGCCGCTAGTGTTGTATCATAATCAGCTGGGTCGACCAAAACGGTGACGCCAGCAAAGTTTTTTGCTGCAGAACGAAGCATTGTCGGCCCGCCAATATCAATGTTTTCAATTGCATCGGCTTCTGTTACATCTGGCTTCTCGATTGTATTTTTGAAAGGATACAGATTGACAACGACCAAATCGATTGGTGTGATGTCACGTTCTTTCAGCTGCTGCATATGGCTGTCATTATCTCTTCTAGCCAATAAACCGCCATGAATGGCTGGGTGCAATGTTTTCACACGTCCGTCCATAATTTCATCAAATTTCGTCACGTCAGCTACTGCTGCAGCTGGAATTCCTGCTTCCTGCAGCTGCTTAAGCGTTCCCCCAGTAGAGATGATGTCATAATCCATCGCCGCCAACTCCTTGGCAAATGGGATGATTCCTGTTTTATCTGAAACGCTGATTAACGCACGTGGCATTAGCTGTCATTCCTTTCCTTCTCGTGTAAGTATGTAATGAATTGTTTCTGGATATAAGCGGTGCTCAATTTGCTGGATCCGCTGATGCAAGGTTTCATGCGTATCTCCTAGTTGCACAGGAACTGCTTCTTGAGCAATGATGGTGCCTGTGTCCATGCCGCTATCGACAAAATGAATCGTCACTCCGCTCACTTTTACTCCAGCGGCCAACGCTTGTCCGATGGCATCTTTACCGGCGAATGCAGGCAATAAGGACGGGTGAATATTTATAATCCGATTTGCAAATGCGTCTAGCAAAGTAGATCCAATTAAGCGCATATAGCCCGCCAAGAAAATCCACTCAATTTGCATATCCTGCAATTTCGTTAAAATTGCTTGTTCATAAGCTTGCTTATCTGGGAACGTTTTTGGATCGCAAACTAAGACTTCTACATCCCAGCGGGCTGCTTTTTGGATAACTGGAGCTTCGGGTTTATCACAAACAAGCAGGCGAACAGCACATGGTAATGCGGAAGCTTGCACAATCGCCTCTGCATTACTGCCGCTGCCAGAAGCAAAGACAGCAGCTGCAATCATGCTTGAAACTCCACGCCGTTTTGCTCTGTCACTTCACCGATAATCCAGGCTCTTTCGCCAGCATCTTGAAGCAAGCTCAGACACTGCTCGGCATCTTCTTGTGATACAATCAGCGCCATGCCGATACCGGTATTAAATACGCCAAGCATATCGTCAAAAGCAATTTCTGCTTTGTCCATTAAAAATTCATAAACAGCGGGAAGCTCCCAGCTATCTGTCTGAATGCGTACACCTAGGTGCTCTGGCACTGCGCGAGGCAGATTCTCATGAAAGCCGCCGCCGGTAATATGAGAAATACCGTGAATATCTATTTTTTCTTGAACAGCGCGGACAGCTTTTGCATAAATTTTCGTTGGCTCCAGCAAAACCTCTCCTAAAGGACGGTCAAACGGTGCATATACGTTATCTAGCGATAGATTGTGTTTCTCCAGCAATCGGCGAACTAATGAAAAGCCATTGGAATGCAAACCGCTGGATGCAATGCCAATGATCGTGTCCCCAGCTTGCACAGCATCTCCGCTGATGAGCTTCGACTTTTCGCCGATACCAACAACAAAACCAGCCAAATCATATTCGTCTTCCGCATACATGCCAGGCATTTCCGCTGTCTCACCGCCAATTAACGCAGCGCCTGCTTCAACACAGCCATCCGAAATTCCTTTCACAATCTGCTCAATTTTCTCCGGTTCATTTTTTCCGCAAGCAATATAATCAAGGAAAAATAATGCCTGTGCGCCTTGGGCGATAATGTCATTCACGCACATCGCAACCAAGTCAATGCCAACAGTATCATGCTGATTCATATCAAATGCCAGCTTCAGCTTTGTGCCCACTCCATCTGTTCCAGAAACAAGTACCGGCTCTTTATAAGAAAACGACGATAAATCAAACAGTCCAGCAAACGCTCCGACACCGCCGATGACCTCGGGGCGGTTCGTTCGTTTAATATGCTTTTTCATTAAGTCCACTGCGCGATAGCCTGCTTCCACATCGACGCCGGCTTGCTTGTAAAGTTCACTCATGCTTGGCCTCCTAACACTTGTATGCCGGAAGTACAGTATCCGGGTAGATCTCAGTTGGGTAATTCCCTGTAAAGCATGCTTTGCAGATGCCATGTGTCATGACGTCGTTATCGCCAACAATGCAATCTTGCAGACCATCGACGCTAAGGAAAGAAAGGGAATCTGCTTCAATCAGTTCGCGCATTTCTTCGATGCTGTGATTCGCTGCAATCAGCTCTGAAGTTGTCGACGTATCAATGCCGTAGAAACACGGATTCTGAATTGGCGGTGATGCAATTCGCACATGTACTTCTGTTGCTCCGGCTTCTTTCAGCATGCGGACAATCCGCTTGCTCGTCGTACCGCGAACGATAGAGTCATCGACCATTACGACACGCTTGCCTTTCACGATTCCGCGTACAGCAGACAATTTCATCTTCACGCCTTGCTCCCGCAGCTCTTGAGACGGCTGGATAAACGTTCGGCCAACATAACGATTTTTAATCAATCCAAGCTCATATGGAATGCCGCTCGCTTCGGAAAATCCGATGGCAGCAGAAATACTAGAATCCGGTACTCCTGTGACAACATCTGCTTCAATTGGCGCTTCCTGCGCGAGCACTTTGCCCATTTTTTTACGAGAAGCATGCACATTCTGACCGTTCAAATCGGAATCCGGACGAGAGAAATAGACATACTCCATGGAACAAAGGGACCGCTCCAACGTGGAGGAAAAGCGTTGCGAATGCAGGCCAGTATCGCTGATTGTAATCAATTCGCCTGGCTCTACTTCACGTACATATTCCGCTCCTGTTACATCAAAAGCACATGTTTCCGAAGATACAACCCAGGCATCTCCGAGTTTACCGAGCGATAAGGGACGCAAGCCTTTCGGATCTACTGCAACGAACATTTGCGTTTCAGTAAGAATCGTCAAGCTGTACGCACCTTTGACCATGCTGAGTGCAGATTTGATCGCTTCATCCAGTTCAATTTGACCGCTGCGCTTGATCAAATGCGCAATCACTTCTGTATCAGAAGAAGTTTGCAAGATGCTGCCTTGTGCTTCCAGCTGCTGTTTTAATCCGTATGCATTAACAAGGTTGCCGTTATGGGCAATTGCGAGACTGTCTTTTTGGGAACGAAACAGCAATGGCTGCACGTTTTCATAGCCACCGCCGCCCGCAGTTGCATAGCGAACATGACCAATCGCGGCATTGCCGTTCAGCTTATTAAACGCACTACCAGCAAACACCTCATTAATCAAGCCAAGTCCTTTATGCAAATGCAGATTTTCTCGGTCTGTTGTTACAACGCCGGCACCTTCCTGTCCTCGATGCTGCAACGCATGAAGACCGTAATACGTTACTTCTGCTGCTTTTTCGTGACCCCAAATCGCAAAGACACCGCATTCCTCGTTCAAGCCTTTGATTTCAGCAAGCATGGAATAGCTCCTTTCCAAAGTCCCTCAAGTGTTGGTACTGCTTCTGCGATGATTGTCTTGTCTCCTCGGACAACTGTAAGTTCCGCTGTATCTGTCACGACGCCGATTTGCGCTGCCGCTGGTACTGCTTCTTCAAAAGCTGCTTGTTTTTCAGGTGAAACAGATACAAGGAAACGTGATTGTGATTCACTGAAAAGTGCTGCCATTACATCTTCCTCTACTGTCACTTGCGCCCCAAGCCTTGTACCAAACAAGCTTTCTGCTAATGCGACAGCCAAACCACCTTCGGCAAGATCATGTGCGGATGCTGTTAGCCCTTGCTGGATGCTAGTTAGAACGGCTTGCTGATTGCTCGCTTCGATATCAAGATCAATAGCTGGAGCTTTTCCGTAGTAGCGTCCTTCAAGCAGATTTTGCAGCTCACTGCCGCCGAACTCTGCTTTTGTTTCGCCTACTAGATAGATCGCATCGCCAGCTTGCTTGAATGTGCTCGTTGTTACATGTGCGATGTCTTCCACTAAGCCAACCATACCGACGATTGGTGTTGGGAAAATAGACTGTTGGTTCGATTCGTTGTAAAGTGATACATTTCCGCTGATAACTGGCGTTTCCAATGCAAGACAAGCAGCACTCATGCCTTCGACACTTTTCTCCATCTGCCAGAAATTCTCCGGCTTATCTGGATTACCAAAGTTCAAGCCATCCGTCAGAGCTAGCGGCTTGGCACCAGAACTAATGATGTTTCTAGCTGCTTCTGCTACTGCAATTTTCCCGCCTGTTTCCGGATCGAGGTAAATATAACGAGAATTACAGTCAGTCGTCATGGCAATGGCTTTTTGTGTGCCGCGAACGCGAACGATCGCTGCGTCGCTTCCTGGTGCGACAACTGTATCCGCTCCAACCATGCTGTCATATTGATCGTACACCCATTCTTTGCTGGCAATAGTCGGCTGCTGCAGCAGTTGTTTGAGCGTTTCCGCATAATTTGAAATAGCTGGCTTGTAATCAATTGTTTGGAACTCTGTGAAATAATCCGGTACTTTGGAATCTTTATAGTAAACTGGTGCATCTTCTGCCAAACTATCAACTGGTATTTCAGCAGCAACTTCTCCATGATGCAGCAAGCGGAACTGCTTATCGTCCGTCACTTTACCAACTGCCACAGCTTGTAAGCCGTATTTCTCAAATACATCAATAATGCCTTGTTCCTGTCCTTTTTTCACCACGAGCAGCATGCGCTCTTGTGATTCAGACAGCATCAATTCGTAAGGTGTCATATGCAGCTCTCGCTGCGGTACAAGATCCAAATTCATCTCCATTCCCATGCCAGCTTTACTTGCCATCTCACTCGCACTGGATGTTAAACCAGCAGCACCCATGTCCTGCATACCAACAAGCGCTTCATGCTGGATAACTTCCAAACAAGCTTCGATCAGCAGTTTTTCCATAAACGGATCGCCAACTTGCACGGACGGACGTTTTGATTCGGACTCTTCGCTTAAATCCTCTGAAGCGAAGGTCGCGCCATGAATTCCATCACGACCAGTTGGAGCACCAGCGTAAATAACCGTATTGCCAACGCCGGCCGCGATTCCTTTTTGAATATCCTTCTGGTCAATCAAGCCGACACACATGGCATTCACTAGTGGATTGCCTTCATAACTTGTATCGAATTGAATTTCACCGCCGACGGTTGGTACACCAACACAGTTGCCGTACCCTGCAATACCATGAACAACTTCCTCTAGTAAATATTTCACACGAGGTGTTGTCAGATTGCCAAAGCGCAAGGAATTCAACAGCGCAATTGGGCGCGCTCCCATGGAAAAAACATCACGGATAATACCACCGACACCTGTCGCAGCACCTTGGTAAGGCTCGACCGCGGACGGATGGTTATGACTCTCGATCTTGAACACGACTGCCTTGTCATCGCCAATATCAACAATGCCGGCTCCTTCACCGGGTCCTTGCAACACATGCGGTCCCTTGGTCGGAAATTTACGCAATAATGGCTTGGATGTTTTATAGCTGCAATGCTCGGACCACATAACGGAGAAAATGCCTGTTTCGGTGAAGTTTGGCTGTCTGCCTAAAATGTTTTTAACAGATTGGAACTCTTCATCTGTCATACCCATATCGCGATACAGACGGTCTTGTTCGATTTTTTCTGGGCTGATTTCAGCTTGTTGTAACATACATTTCCCTCCAGTGGTGTAATACAGATTGGAATAGTGCTAAACCGTCTTTTGAACCAAGCAGATCCTCCATCGCTCGTTCCGGATGCGGCATCATGCCGAGTACGTTTCCGGCTTTGTTGGCGATCCCGGCAATATCAGCACGAGAACCGTTCGGATTATTTTTGTAAGTGAAAACAATCTGATTATTTCGCTGTAACGTCTCCAACGTTTCATCGTCACAATAGTAATTACCTTCTCCATGCGCGATGGGAATTTGAATTTCCTGTCCCTTTTCATATCCGCTCGTAAATAGTGTATCGTTACGCTCAACTACTAATGTTTCGTAATGGCACATAAATTTCAGTTTTTCATTTCGCAGCATAGCTCCTGGCAGCAATCCTGTTTCCAAAAGAATCTGGAATCCGTTGCAAACACCAAGGACAGGTGTACCTGTTTCAGCTTTTTGTTTAATCTGATTTAAAACGTTTGATACCGACGCGATAGCCCCGGAGCGAAGATAATCACCATAACTAAAGCCGCCTGGCAGCAAAATAGCGTCATAGTCTGCTAGATTCGCATTTTCATACCATACAAGATCAGCTTCTTCTCCTAAACCGTCCCGGACCGCATGATACATGTCTCGGTCACAGTTGGAGCCTGGAAAAACGATGACAGCGAATTTCACGACTTGATGCCCTCCTCGACTGTATAGCTGTATTCTTCCATCACAGGGTTAGCTAGCAGCTTATCACACATACGCTGCACTTCTTGTGCTACATCGGCATTATCCGGCAAGCTCATTTCGATATATTTTCCGACACGCGTATCCGCTACTTCCGGAAAACCATTTGCCTGCAATGCTTCTTGTACAGCCTTACCTTGTGGGTCTAAAACCCCTTCTTTCAGCGTGATGAAGATTCTGACTTTTTTCATTTTGCTGCCTCCAGTCGATTTAAAATTGCATCATACACATCAATCAAATTCCCAATGTCTTCACGGAACACATCTTTATCCATCTTGCTTCCGCTCTCTTTATCCCAAAGCCGGCATGTGTCAGGTGAAATCTCATCTGACAGAAGAATAGAGCCATTCTGATCACGGCCGAATTCCAGTTTAAAATCGACCAGCTGCAGGCCGACTCTGTCGAAGAACGCCTGCAAATGCTGGTTGACTTCCAATGCTGCTTGCTTTATGAAAACAAGCTCCTCTTCATTCAGATCCGTCAGCAAAAGCGCGTGCGCGTCATTGATAATCGGATCATCCAAGCTGTCATCTTTGTAGTAAAACTCTGTCAAAACGGGTTGAAAAACGGTCTTTTCAGGAATACCAAGTCTTCTCGTAATGCTTCCTGCTGCGACATTTCGAACAACTACTTCGAGCGGTATGATTGACGTCTGACGCACTAACTGCTCTGTCTCATTAAGTGACTTAATAAAGTGTGACGTAATACCTTTCTCTTTTAAATAGTCAAAAATATGAGCAGAAATAAGATTATTGTAACGGCCTTTTCCTTCGAAGCTTGCTTTCTTCTTGCCATTGAACGCTGTCGCATCATTCTTATAGGAGAGCACGAGCTGCTGCTCGTCCTCCATGGATTGAAATACTTGTTTGGCTTTTCCTTCATAAAGCAATTTGCCTTTCACGTTCTCCACCCCGTTTGTCAAAGTATTATTCTAAGCCGATTTTATGGAAGATCTGATCTACGTTTTTCAAGTGATACGTATAGTCGAAGCAGTCGTCAATCTCTTCCTGGCTAAGGAAAGCAGCGATTTCTGTTTCTGCTTCAATCAGCTGTTTGAAGTGTGTCTCTGTTTCCCATGCCTCCATCGCTTTCGGCTGTACAATATCATAAGCTTGCTCGCGGCTCATGCCTTTGTCGATAAGTGTTAATAGCACACGCTGTGAGAAGATAACGCCGTACGTGCGATCAATATTGCGCTTCATGTTTTCCGGGAAAACCGTCAAGTTCTTCACAATGTTAGAGAAACGGCTCAGCATGTAATCCAGTGCAATTGTTGCATCTGGTAAAATCACACGCTCTGCAGAAGAATGAGAGATATCTCTTTCATGCCAAAGTGCAACGTTCTCGTAAGCTGTTACCATATGTCCGCGAATCAGACGAGACATGCCGACCATGTTCTCTGAACCGATTGGATTGCGCTTATGCGGCATTGCCGAGGATCCTTTTTGCCCTTTAGCGAAGAATTCCTCTACTTCACGCGTTTCCGTCTTTTGCAGACCGCGAATCTCAGTTGCAAATTTTTCAATGCTTGTTGCAATCAATGCCAGTGTGCTCATATATTGTGCATGACGGTCACGTTGCAATGTTTGTGTAGATACTGGCGCTGGCTTTAAGCCTAGCTTTTTCGTCACATATTTCTCTACATACGGATCGATGTTTGCATATGTACCGACCGCACCGGAAAGTTTGCCGTATTGAATCGTATCAGCTGCTGCATCGAAACGCTCCAAGTTACGTTTCATTTCTTCGTACCACAATGCCAGTTTCAAACCGAATGTTGTCGGCTCTGCGTGCACCCCATGAGTACGTCCCATCATGACGGTATGCTTATGTTCTTTTGCTTTTGCTTCCAAAATATCGATAAAGTTAACAATGCCTTTACGGATGATCTCGTTGGCTTGCAGCAATATATAAGAAAGTGCTGTGTCGACAACATCTGTGGACGTCAGCCCATAATGCACCCATTTGCGCTCTTCACCAAGCGTCTCAGAGACAGCACGTGTGAAGGCAACTACATCATGACGTGTTTCTTGCTCAATCTCTAAAATACGGTTGATATCAAAGGATGCGTTCTTGCGTAATGCTTTGACGTCCGCCTCTGGGATAATGCCAAGATCACTCCAAGCTTCACATGCTAAGATTTCTACCTCGAGCCATGCACGGTATTTATTTTCATCTGTCCAAATCTTGCCCATTTCTTCTCTTGTATAACGTTCAATCATGCCTTGTTTCCTCCTAATGATTGTGTAAAGGCGTCGGTTGCATCCAGTAAAGCTTCTCTTGACGTACCAACCATTGTGAAATGTCCCATCTTCCGTTTTGGCTTCGCTTCTTGTTTGCCGTAATCATGAAGATGCGCAAGCGGTTTGTCAGGGGCTTCCCAATACTGGTCCAGCGCTTCTCCTAATAAATTTATCATAACAGCAGCCCCAATAAAATGGACCGGCAAAAGCGGCAGTCCGCAAATAGCGCGAATATGCTGCTCAAATTGCGATACCGTGCACGCTTCAATTGTATAATGACCGGAATTATGCGGGCGAGGTGCCACTTCATTCATATACAGCTGATTGCCAGCAACAAACATTTCAACGGTGAATGTACCAACAACTCCGGCCGCCTCAGCGAGCTTGCCAGCTGCTGTGCGCGCTTGCTCTGCTACTTGTTCTGGTATAGCGGCTGGCACAACTGTTCGAGACAAGATGTGGTCACGGTGCTCATTCTCAGCTACTGGAAAATACGTGATCGCTCCATCTGCACCTCTTGTGAGTACAATCGATATTTCTCTATCGAATGTCAGCCATGATTCAAGTATGCAGCGTCCGTTTTTACGGACAAATTCGGCTGCTTCTTGCAGATCATCCTTCTTATTCAGTTTAAGCTGTCCTTTGCCATCGTATCCGCCGCGGCATGTTTTCACGACAGCCGGAAAACCGATGCTTCTAATTTCAGTCAGCAATTCTTTTTCATCATTCACAATCGCGAAGGATGCTGCTGGCAGATGAAGCTCTTTCATAAGATTCTTTTCATTTGCTCGGTCCCGGCTGATTTCTAAAAGCAGGGAACCTTGCGGAAGCTTCTCCGCTTCTTCAAGTAATCTGGCTGCTTCCAAATCTACATTTTCGAATTCATAGGTGACAACATCACTAACGCTTGCTAGTTCTCGGATGGCTGTTAAATCATCATAAGCCGCTTCAATATGGGTGTCTGCAACTTGTGCTGCCGGACAATCAGGCGTTGGATCGAGAACAACGATTCGATATCCCATATGTTTAGCAGCTGTGGCCATCATCCGCCCAAGCTGACCTCCGCCAAGAATGCCGATTGTTTTATAATTATTTGGTCGCAAGCTGATTCCTCATTTCTGCAACTTGTTTCTTCATATTTTCTTGGTAAGCAGCTAGTCGCTCGGCTATTTGCAAATCATGGATACCGAGCATCTGTGCGGCTAGGATGCCTGCATTCTTTGCTCCTGCCTTCCCAATTGCTACGGTCGCAACAGGTACGCCGCTAGGCATTTGGACAATCGAGAGGAGGGAGTCCATGCCATCGAGCGCTTTTGTCTGGACTGGTACACCTATTACCGGCAAGGTAGTCTTGCTGGCCACCATTCCTGGCAAATGTGCTGCCCCGCCAGCTCCGGCAATGATTACTTTCAGTCCTCTGTCTCTAGCCGATGCCGCATACTCGAACATATCCTCAGGCGTACGGTGCGCTGAAATAACTTCTTTTTCATAAGGTATATTCAGCTCTTCCAATAGCTTGCACGTATGCTCCATCGTCTCCCAATCTGAGATGCTGCCCATGATGATTCCAATCTCCGCCAATCCAATCCCTCTTTCCTCTTTTTTGCCGTAAAAAAAGCCTATTCATCCCTCCCGTAAAATCAGAGAGAAGATGAATAGGCTAACATTGCTGTAAGCTCATAATCATGCACACGTCCAGCCGGAATTCGGCTGTTCCATCTTCCCTCATAGTCCGCCATTTACGGTAGCAGGTAGAGACTTCCGGACCGTATTTCCGGAAATATATGAGGTGCGATCTATAAGTACAGCGAGCTACTGTACGATATTATCAAATCTAGCCGTGTCTTTCATGCATGTATTATGATAACAATTTTGATACATATCGTCAATGAAAAAATCGAACGATGATCATATCGTTATATTTATTGTTCGGTTTTTAGGAGCTTCGCGTCAAACATGACACTCTTTCCAATCGGCTCTACCTTCTTTATGCCGTTCTCGGTTGTTTCCCGGAAGATTGGTTCTTCTACTTTTCGAACCGGCATATAGCCCTCCGCTTTTATACGGGCAAGGCAAGCATCGATTGTTTCATTCTCACCGAGCTCAAACCGTTTCTTTGTCAGCTTTTTTTGGTTTGCCATTTCGACGAATTCGCTCCCTTTTTACACTTTTAACCCAGAAACCGCCTGAGATTTGCCGCGGTTCGTAAGAGATGATAAATGCTTTTGGATCAATCTCCTGAATTGTTTCATAAAGCTTCAGTTCATATTTTCGCGGTGTCAGGATTTGCATCGCCAGTCGGTCGCCTTCCATGCCATATGCGAACCAGCTCGTAACGCCGTATCCTTTTTCACGAAGTTTTTTCGTAAACTCAATACTCGGATCGGAGGAAATAACGTTGGCGGTTATATAACCTAATGCCAGCTTTTCTTCAATTTTCGAGCCGAGTACAACACCAATACCGAATCCGAGCGCATAAGCAATCAAATTCTGAATTTGATCGAGGTTATTCAGCACTAGTCCCAGACCGACTGTATAGATTGTAACCTCAAACACACTGACTGTTGCTGAAATATAGCGCCGTCCTTTTAATGTCAAGATAACACGCAAAGTATTGAGGGTAACATAAACGATGTTTACAACAAAGATGATAAGCACCATGACGAGTGGTATTTCTAACAAATTACTTCCTCCTTAAAAGCTATCACATACTGTAATCAATAGCCGTATTGCTTGCGCTTACGCCGAAACAAATGAATCGGAATGGTGATAAGAATAACCAGTGCCATAATGCTTGCGACAGCTGTAATGGCCGAGAAATCCTCTGCCCTGGCAACAGCAATAGCTACATATGCCCAAATGAACACGAGCGGATAAATACTGTCACGGAATATATGCATAAAGCTAATTGCTAAGATAGCTCCAATAATGAGCAGAATAATTGTCCAAACCTCGCCGGACAACAGCCACCCCTCTACATTATCGACACCAAGTGACACAAATAGAATACCTACATTTAAGATAGTTGCAATAGATACCCAGCCAATATAAATGGAAAACGGAAATAAATCAAACTTTCCGCGATCTGAGGATGTTGAGACAGACTGATATAAGATAATCAACGAAATGAGAAGTGCAGCCATTGGGATAATGGAAAGGCTGAATAGCTGATAATGGAAACTGAACAGCCAAGCAATGTTGAAGATACAGCTGGCGACAAATGCACTTGCTGCTTTTCCATACCACTCCTTTTCTCGTGTCGACCGGAAAAACAGGCGGATTATCCAAATGAAAACAAACAGATAAATAATACCCCATATACTAAAAGCATAACCTGCTGGCTGAAACAGCACACCAAGCTGGTCTGATAATTGCTGGGTCGTTTTGCCTCCAAGCGGCAAGGCATTGGACAGGTAATTGACGACGATCACTGCGATGAATGCAAGTAAGCTGATCCAAGCCAGCTTAACAGAGCGGTTACTCATGTAAATTTCCTCCTCCTCGCCCAAACAGACGATTATAATCTCTCGTTAGTATAATACAATTATACCCTCAAGCCTCGCAAACAACGCATAAAGGGAAAATCCGCCTAGAGAATTGTCCTATTTCGCTATAAGAAAAGCCGCCCCAAGTAGGACGGCTTTTGTTTAGGCCAAATAAATGAAATACAAAATGAATATTACGAACAGGAACCACATGACCGGATGAACTTCTTTCACACGACCTTTGACAAGCAATGTCAGCGGGTAGAAGATAAATCCAATTGCAATACCACTTGCGATACTTGCTGTCAGCGGCATCATAAGGATCGTGAAGAATGCTGGTACAGCAAACTCTATTTTATCCCATTCAATCTCTTTTAGTGAAGTACACATTAACACGCCAACAACAATTAGAGCAGGTGCTGTTACTTCGTTCGTGATGACAGATAACAGCGGGCTGAAGAACAATGCCAATAAGAAACAGATAGCAGTGACAACAGCTGTGAACCCACTTCTACCGCCAGCACCTACGCCTGTTGTGGATTCTACATATGCCGTTGTATTGGATGTACCGATGATCGCACCAGCAACGGTGGCACCAGAATCAGCCAGCAATGCTTTTCCTGGATTCGGCAGCTTGCCATCTTTCATTAACCCTGCTTTTGTAGCTACTGCCACTAACGTACCAGCAGTATCAAAGAAGTCGACAAACAAGAATGTCAGGATAACCGTCAGCATCTGGATGGTGAAGATATCACCAAAATGATCGAATGCTGCACCGAATGTCGGTGCTAGGCTAGGTACGCTTCCGACAACATCAGTCACTGCCGTTGGCGGAGCAATCAAACCAAAGATCATACCAGCAGCAGCTGTAATCAGCATACCGATGAAGATTGCTGCACGTAGTCCTTTTACTAGTAAAAGAGCTGTAACAAAAACACCAAAGACCGTCAGCAGAACAGGTCCGCTTGTAATATCGCCAAGCGCTACAACTGTATCCTCACTTGCAACTACTAAGTTCGCATTTTTCAAGCCAATGAAAGCGATAAAAAGACCAATACCTGCACCCATCGCTAATTTTAAGTTCGGCGGGATTGCATTGATGAGCAATTCACGCAATCCGGAAAGAGACAGAATCATGAAAATCACACCGGAGGCAAACACACCAGCCAATGCAGTTTCCCAAGGGATTTGATAAGTTAGGACCACCGTGAATGCGAAGAAAGCATTCAATCCCATACCAGGTGCCAATGCAATCGGCAATTTAGCGAATAAGCCCATAATCAGCGTACCAACGGCTGAAGCAATCGCTGTTGCAGTAAAAATTGCACCCGGGTCCATACGGCCTGAACCAGGCAGTGCATTATCTGGAATGCCTTGTAAAGAAAGAACATTTGGGTTAACGAACAAAATATATGCCATCGCTAAAAATGTTGTTACGCCGGCAATAATCTCCGTCCGGTAAGAAGTGTTCAATTCGTCAAAGCGGAAAAAACGTCTCATAGCTTGTTACTCCTCCTGTTGCTTCGTTGGGGCAGGATAAGCTTTCAAATAAAAAACACTTCTGCCCAAAGAGCAAGAAGCGTTTCTTATCTACACCACATCTGCGTATGTAACTCAGATCGAAATGTCAGCGTAGTCAGGTTAATGACGGTAACCTGGTAGAA
The DNA here is from genome assembly GCF_019056395.1 of Terribacillus sp. DMT04. Taxonomy (NCBI): domain Bacteria; kingdom Bacillati; phylum Bacillota; class Bacilli; order Caryophanales; family Bacillaceae; genus Terribacillus; species Terribacillus sp. DMT04. The sequence goes on along the minus strand of NZ_CP077639.1, from coordinate 722,210 downwards.
ACTCATGGGCCATATTCCCAAAATTATACGAAGACGAAAAATATAAGTATTATTACTATTTCACTATAAAAGCAACTTACGCGATTCGTCAATGTTTTTTCGGTAATTGGAACTAAATATAGTATTAGTAATCGTTTCCAAATTATTCAGCTGATTGTTGATTGCATTTTTACCGGAGTGGTGTTTGTAAAATAATCTTGAATAATAGCATGATCCGAATGCGGAATTGCTTTCCCTTTTACGAGCTGGGCACCGTTGATTTGTCCGCTTGTTAAAAGTACAATGTCACCTTCTCCGCTAAGATCCAGCGCAAGTCGCACTGCTTCTTCTCTTGTTTCTGCGGTAGATACAGGTTGCATGCTAGAAAACCCGTCGCAAACTGCTTTTATAACATCTTTTGGATTATTATAGCCTGGGTGATCAACAGACACGACAATTTCATCGGCTCTGCCTTCGACTGTCTGCGCCATTTTTGGCATTTTACCAAAGTCTCTAATGCCGATTCCCATAATCATGACAATCAGACGTCGATGCGGTATTGCAGTTACAGCGGTGAGCAATTGATCCAAAGCCACCGGTGTATGCGCGTAGTCGAGGATAATTTTTCTTTCGCCATACTCCTCCATCATTTCAAATCGTCCTTCAGGGCTTTCGATTGTCTTCAATGTACTTATAATAGCTTCGATATCGTATCCAAGCTGGATAGCTGTGCATATTGCAGACAGCAGGTTGGCGACATTGTATTCACCGAAAATCGGCGCGTGCGCTGGGTACACTTTTCCGCTTATCACCAGCTCGAAATGCGTGCCATGCGCATCTGTGTGAAGCTGCTGTGCAATTACATCTGCCTTACTTGCTGGATTCAAGCTGTAGGTCATCAAGTCACCTGGATAGCAGTTCAAGATATCTTGAGCCATCCCCTCATCGTCCAGATTTACCACTGCGCTTTTTGCTTGCTGGAACAGCTTTAGTTTTGCGCGTTTATAATTTTCGAATGTTTCATGAAACTCCAGATGTTCAGGTGACAGGTTCGTATGAATTGCCACATCAAATGTCATGGCAGCTGTGCGCTTTTGATCGAGTGCAATGGAAGTCGCCTCCATCACAACAGCTTTTTCTCCATCTGTCTCAAGCTTTTGGAACAACGCATGCAAATCAGCTGATTCAGGCGTCGTTGGTGTGCTTTTAAAGAAATCAATTTTTTCTTTTGAGGTAATGATGCCGCAGGTTCCAATGGAAGTTGTCTTTAAATGGAGCTGATTTAGCAAGGAATGCACATAAGCTGCGACTGTTGTCTTGCCATTTGTCCCGGTCACACCAATTGTCGTGAGCTTTTCCCAAACATTATCAGACAGCAGCACAGCCATCTGAGCCATAGCCAGCCTGGCATCTTCTACAGCTAGAAATGTCCGGTTTTCATGCTGAAGGTAGTGCGCCTTTAAGAGATTTTCATCGGTGCCGACAATCACAGACGCGCCTTGCGCAAGCGCCTCCTCTATATAAGCGTGTCCATCATGATTCGTACCTGTCACACATACAAACACATCATTGTTTGTGACCTGACGTGAATCAAAACGCACTAGATTGGCAATTGTACTAGACGCACCATAAATGCGCTTAAAATGAACTTTATTTTGTTTCATCATGTTGATTATCATGGCTACCCCCTATATTTCCGGTCAAAGTGTTTTCTTTGTTTACCCGAAATGCAGGACACTTATACTATGTACACGAAAATCACGCAGCAAGTCCTATAGATTTACCAGTTCTGCCCATTGTCTTGCCTTCTCGATTTTGTTTTAATGTAAACATGTTAGTTTAAAGGTGTTGACAGAAAGTGAAGAAGCCTATTATCGGCAACCGCGTCATTAAGACGGGCATTGCCGTATTTTTTACTGCATTAATATGTGAGTTTGTGCATATAACGCCTGCTTTTGCAGTTGTTGCCGCGATTGTTACGATTGAACCAACGATTCATGCATCTATTCAAAAAGGATTGATCCGTTTACCTGCCAGTATGATTGGAGCAGCATTTGCCATATTATCCATCTATCTATTCGGCTCCTCTCCGCTGACCTATACGGCAGCGGCTTTTTTGACGATTGTCGTCTGTTACAAGTTGAAGCTGCATGCTGGCTTAATTGTAGCGACCATAACTGCTGTTGCCATGATTGACGTAACCCACACTAGTCTATGGATAGACTTCTTAGCGCGGCTAGGAGGCAGTGTGATTGGTATTGTTATTTCGACTCTCGTAAATATGATGATATTGCCGCCTGACTATCTTAAAAAATCACACCAGCAGCTGGAAGTGGTCATTACCTATACCAATCAGCTTTTAAACGATTTTATAGACATCAGAATTAAACAAACAGAAGGCAGTCATCCTGCGCCTGTGCTTACAAAATCCTTTCAAAAGCTGACAAAAGAACGGCTGCGTTTGGAGCAATATATTCAGCAACAGCAAAGTGAAATGCGCTATCATCTTCCTAACTCTGAAACCAAAGCAATTCTGGAAGAAGAAGCTGCCGAAGCACGACAGCTGACACTCATTCACTATCATCTGTGGAACTTGATCCACGCTGGCCGAAGCGGCAAACAGCTGCATTGGAATGACGAACAGCGTCATCACTATATATTAGCTGCTGAAGCTGTGCAGCAAAACCTACTTCGCTGGACAAGTACAGATTGCGCAATAAATAAAAAACCATTTGAGGATTTGTTCCAGCTGTATTGGAGTATTGAAATACCAGAAAATCCAGAAGAAGTGTATTTTCCTATTGAAAGCATTTACTTGTATGAACTATTGTCGATCAACCAGCTGATTGAAGAGCAGCAAAGCGGAAATACGCATTTGCCACAAAAAAAGGCCGTGCTATCGGATTGATAGCACGGCCTTTTTCTCTATTATTCCCACTCAATAGTAGCAGGTGGCTTACTTGTAATATCATACACAACACGGTTCACGTGGTTTACTTCATTTACGAAGCGCACGGAGATACGCTCTAGTACATCCCATGGGATACGGGCCCAGTCGGATGTCATGCCGTCGATGCTTGTTACCGCACGGATACCTAGTGTGTAGTCGTACGTACGGGCATCTCCCATAACGCCGACACTCTTGAAGCCTGGAAGAACGGTGAAGTACTGCCAAATATCACGGTCTAGTCCCGCTTTTACGATTTCTTCTTGCAGGATAGCGTCTGATTCACGTACAATTTCCAGCTTCTCTTCCGTGATTTCGCCGATCACACGGATAGCCAGTCCTGGTCCAGGGAATGGCTGACGATGCACGATAGCATCTGGCAAGCCAAGTTCTGTTCCAAGTTCACGTACTTCATCTTTGAACAATGTTTTTAGCGGTTCAATCAATTCGAATTGCATGTCTTCTGGCAGTCCGCCCACGTTATGGTGAGATTTGATTGTCTGTGCTGTTTCTGTACCACTTTCCACAATATCTGTATAAAGGGTACCTTGTGCAAGGAAGTCCATGTTTTCTAGCTTAGACGCTTCATCATCAAATACGTAGATGAATTCATTACCGATGATTTTACGTTTTTGTTCCGGATCAGAAACACCTTCAAGCTTGCTCAAGAAACGCTCTTGTGCAGGCACAGCAATTAAATTAATTTTAAATTCATCGCGGAATGTTTTCTCGACCATTGCACCTTCGTTTTTACGCAGCAAACCGTGATCAACAAAAATACATGTTAGCTGATCACCGATTGCTTTATGAATCAAGGCAGCTACAACAGAAGAATCCACACCGCCGCTCAATGCACATAGTACATTACGATCGCCGACTTGCTGACGGATTTTTTCTGTTTCCATTTCGATGAAGTTCTCCATCGTCCATTCTGCTTTTGCATGACAAACGTCAAATACGAACTGCTTCAGCATATGGTTGCCGTATTCAGAATGGCGCACTTCTGGGTGGTACTGCACACCGTAAAGATTGCGCTCTTTGTTGCTGATTGCTGCAACTGGGGTGGACGGGCTTGTCGCATCAACGCTGAAACCAGGTGCCGGATCAAGCACTTTATCACCGTGGCTCATCCAAACAAGCTGTGTTTCCGGTGAATCTTTAAAGATAACAGAAGGATTCGTTAGCGTAATCTCTGCACGGCCGTATTCCCGGCTGTCTGCACGCTGTACATTTCCGCCGAAATGCTGCGTCATTAGCTGCATGCCGTAGCAGATACCCAATACCGGAATACCTAGCTCGAAGATTTCTTCGTCACAGCGGAAACTATTTTCATCATAAACACTGTGCGGTCCGCCAGAAAGGATGATGCCTTTCGGGTTCATCTTACGAATCTCATCTGCTGTGAGTCTGTGGGAATGCAATTCACTGTACACGCCGAACTCCCGGATTCTCCGTGTGATTAATTGATTGTACTGGCTGCCAAAGTCCAGTACTAATATCATATCTGTATCGATATCCAAGTCTGTCCACTCCTTCATAGTTCGTTCTCTAGATATAAGCAGGTCGGGTGCAAGCACCACATTTTACCTTTATCACGTTGTGAAAAAACAGAAGCTGAATCCGCGCCATCTAGTAAGGCGGAATCCAGCAAAGGTAACGCTGTCGGCTCAAGCCTTCACCAACATCAGCAGCGAATCTGCACGTGTCTGAAGGTGCTTATTGCCTCTTATTCTATCAATGAGCCTAAATGGGGTCAAGATGCCGCTTGTTTAATTAAATTTTCCCACAATTCGACGGCATTTTCCCACAAAGGTTCGCTTTTTTCGTTTCGGTAGAGAATTCGCTCATACGCGGCTGTTAATTCGGACATCCGCGTATTGCCGTACGCTTTGTCAATTGTCTGCGCATATTCTCGCAATGTTTGCCCGGATTGCCGCTTATAGCCTTTATGAGCCAGCAGACGTAACAAGTAGTCATATGCTTTTTCGTATGTTTCCTCCGAACGTTCTTTTCCATACTTGCGAACGTAATAAGCTGTCAGCCATTTGTAGCGAGTTACGTACAGAAGCAATGCCGCAAGCACAATTACAGCGACTGGAATAATCCAATATAACGGGGAGACAGCTGCGCTTGTTTCTGATTGCGCTGTTTCATTTTCTGCTTCTTCCGCTTGCTGCTGCTCTTCCTGTTGTGGTGCAGCTGCTTCCTCTTCTTGCTCTGGTTCAGGTGTTTCTGCTTGTGGCGTTTCCGGAGCTGCATCGTCCTCGGTTGTGAATTCTGCTGGATTGCTAAAGCCTTGCGTTGGCTCGAACGGAACCCAGCCGGTCTCCGGAAAATACACTTCTACCCACGAATGTGCATTGGCATTTGTTACAACATAGGAATCCATATTATCAGGGGTAGAAACATTCGGATTGGAACCTGGCTGGCCTTCGGTAAATCCTTTCACCCACCGCGCAGGAATGTCTGCTGCCCGCAGCAGTACGACCATCGCAGACGAAAAGTTATCGCAATAGCCAATCTTTGACTCAAATAAGAATTGATCAACATAATCCTGATTCTCTTCCGGTACCGGTACATCTTGCGTCCGGTACTGGAATCCATTTTGATTAAAGTACTGCTCGACCGCTTTTGCTTTATCGTAACGCGTAGCTTCAGAGCCTGTTATTTCCGCTGCCAGCTCTCTAACCCGATCTGGCAATGTTTCAGGCAGCTGTGTATAGCGGTTATGTGTGTTTTGATCCTCAATACCAGGATCCCGCTGCAGATCCTCGATATTATATTGCGGCTCGTTAACAGCAATCGTATATGGTTCAGCCGGGTATTGTGATCGATTAAATGTTTCTACTACACCAAACTCTGCATCCACAGCTGCCGAAACAGGATCACTGAAAAATGTTTGCGTGCCATAAGGATACAGAAGTCGATCCAGCACTTCATTGACATTCGGATACACAATGGCTTCTCGCGGCTCCGTCACTACATCTTCTTCGTAAAGGTCTAAGTTTAGTGATTCTCCGCTTCGGAAGTTTTGCGGCTGCACTTGCCTTGAGCGTTCCCAGCCTTTCCCGGTGTAAACATCTTTGCTGTCTGCTCGCCAATAACCGCTAGCTTCGGTGGCTGCCCAAAAAGCAACCGAATTATCTTGCACAAATGGTCCGCCAAGCTGGGAATCGTCTTCACCAAAGCCAACTTTTCGAACACCTCCGCTGCCTGATTCTTCGTTATCCGTCCCCGACATTTTCTGAATGAAAGGCACGGGATCTGCCCATTGCGGCGGTAGCTTCGGCGCTGTATAACCAACTGCTGCTGACAAAACGAGCAAAGCTAGCAGTGGGCCGCTCCAGAGCAGCAATCGCTTTGGAAGCTGCTGCTTTTCACCACTCTGATAAATTCTAGTAAAAGCAGCGATTCCCATCGCAAAGAAGCTAAGTACAAAGACACGGACAATTGGACCGCTGCCATCGTATGGCGTAAACGTATCCAGTACAGCAATGTAAACGAACGTCATGATAATAAAGAAGAAAATTCGATTGGCAATTATAAACCAATAATACAGAAGATAGCTCATCAGCCATAAAAGGATTAAAAACAGCAATGTTCGGAAAAATGGCGTCAGTAACGCGAACTCTCCCGTAAACAGCAGCTGCAGATTAGTTTGAATCTCGTCTTGGAACAACGCTACCCAGCTTCCGAATACCAAGTTCTCTTCTGCTAAAATCACTTGCAGTACAACTGCAGTAAGCACGAGCTTTAACAGGAAGCTAAGCCACCAGCGCAGTTTTAGCGCCGACAGCAGAAAACAACCCGCTGTAAACAGCACGAACATTGGCAAACTGCCTGTATCACTAATCTCTTCCAGCGGACGAAGCCACTCCCAAAATAAGAGAAATCCACATAAATAGACAAGGTAGCGAAGGACTTGCAATTGCTTGTCTTTTTTAGGCATTTTGCCGCACCTCCGACCTGTCAGCCGTTTCTTGTATCGGATAAATCTCTATATTGTGTCCAAGCTGACGAATACCGCTGATTAAGCTGCTATCCGCTTCAACTTGACGGCAAATATACAAAACAACAAGCAAATAACCGCTTTGTCTAAGTGCACGCAATACCGGAAAATCTCCGATATCCAGCTGTGTTGTCACATAATAAACCGTAGAACCCTTCGGCTGCTTGGACAGCTCTGCAGCAAGCGATTGTAGCCGACTAGGTGCTTGCTCGTAACGGACTGTGGTCAAATGCTGCTGCACACGCTGTATCTGTGCACTGCCCATTGTTGCTGGCAGCCATTTGACTTCTTTGCCAACACTTAAGAAACCAACTTGTTCATTGCGTCGCTTAAGCTGCTGATAAACAGAATAGACAATTACAATGCTGTGTTCGAAAAGATCCTCCGAATGCGCCGCTGTTCTTCGATCCAAGGCAATCAGCACATCCGCACTTTTTTCTTGCTCAAATTCCTTAGTCATCATATCTTGTTTGCGCGCCGATGCTTTCCAGTCAATCCAGCTGAAACGGTCACCTGGCGTATATTCACGGATGCCGGAGACAACATTCGTTTGTTTCGAACGAGGAGTGAATGCAACAGCAGCTCCTTCCTCAAACACACTTGGCGGGTTGCTGAGCGTGATCTCTCTTGGTGCAGGATACACATTCAGCTGCTGAGGAAAACTAAAGACTGCCTCTTTTACAATTAGCTGAAATGGATCACCTGTACGAATACGCACGCGATACAAATGATGCTCGCCACGAGGAAGCTTGTCCAGCACGTATTCCACCTGCAGCTGTTTACGGAACACTGGGAAAAGAATATGCTGTTTTACTTGACGCGATTGTGCCGGCAGCATCGTCCCATCCGGATTTGTCAGTTTTAAAAGCGACTTGTCAAACAAATCTTCTATTTGCACATATGCAAGCGGGAATGGAAATCGCCGTCGCAAAGAAAGCTCCACTTTTACTTCATCGCCGCTTTTCACGTAAGTCTTAGACAGCGCGCGATCAATCTGCCAGCTTCCTATTGGGTAAAAAAGCAAAAGGAGCACATAAAGCAGAATTGGCATATAGGCGTAAAACAGAAACCAGCTGACAAATCCGCCTTGAAACATACTATAAGAAAACAGGATGCCTGCAAGCAGGATTAGGCTTCCTAACTTCATAGCAAAACGCAATCTACCTTTCATGTACAGATTCCTTCTCCACCGGTACCTCCACTGCTGCTAACAAACGCTGTATCAGTTTCTCCGATGTCAGCCCATCATAACGTGCTTCCGAACGAAGCAGAACACGGTGACCAATCACGTAAGGTGCCAGCGTTTGCACATCATCTGGAATAACGTAGTCGCGATAATGGATATACGCATAAGCTTTCGCCGCCCGAACCAATGCAATAGAGCCGCGCGGACTAAGGCCAAGATATACATCTGGATGTTTGCGTGATGCTTGAGCCAAATTCACGATATATTGCTGTATTTGCTGGTCCATGTATACATTTGTTACATCCTTTTGCATCTGGACGAGCTCATTCTTTGTCATAACAGGCTCCACTCGCGTAATCGGATGGTTCTCGCCAACTGATGCCAGCATACGAAGTTCCTCGGCAGCATTCGGATAACCCATCTGTATTTTCAGCAGAAAGCGATCCAGCTGTGCTTCTGGCAGCGGATAAGTTCCTTCATAATCAACCGGGTTTTGTGTTGCCATAACAAAAAATGGATCCGCAAGCGGCAATGCATTGCCCTCCACTGTAATGTTCTTTTCTTCCATCGCCTCCAGCAAAGAGGACTGCGTTTTCGGTGATGTACGATTGATTTCATCTGCTAAGACGATATTGCCAAGAATTGGACCTGGACGGAATTCAAATTCAAGCGTCTTTGGATTATAAATAGAAACACCTGTTACATCAGACGGCAATAAATCAGGTGTAAATTGAATACGTTTAAAGTCACAATCAACAGAGCGCGCCAGAGAGCGGACAAGCATCGTTTTACCGACTCCAGGTACATCCTCCAGCAAAACGTGACCGCCCGCCAGCAAAGCTGTCAGACTAAGGATAATCGGTTCTTCTTTCCCGATGATTACTTTATTGATATTCTCTATTATCCGCGTAACAGCGGGATGATAGGTTGATAGCTTCGTCATAAAAGCATTCCCTTCCAAGTTAAATTCGACAGAAAATTTTGGACAAGTGTTCCTTTTATGTTACCTGCCATAGGAGGCATCGGCAAGCTATATACATGTAAAATTAATGCAAGAATGTAAAGAGAGCGGGACATAACAAGGTTAATTCATCCTAAAAGCGAACAATAACTAGATCCGTACTTTTTAATGTAGCTCTCTGACGACTGCTGCTTTCCAACTTTAGCTGTTATCGTCAGACAAGAATGGCTTTTGAAGTAGACACCGACAAGAAAATCGCTATCTTTTTCGAGGAGTCTACGTACTATGCCTACACGAGTGAAGATTTCCTATAACAAAAATCAGCGTAGGAAATACACGGAGACTCCCGCGGGAGGAAGGCTAGGTTAGACCCCGCAGTGCGCTTTTTGCACGAGGAGGCTCACCAGCCGCCCGCAGGAAAGCGGAGTGTATTGCCGAAGCGATGCTCTCAGCTTCGTTTCCCATGCAAAAATCCAAACAATGCTGCTGTTAATTGCAGTATTGTTTGGATTTTTATATGGCTTAAACAGTTATGTCCCAGCCTCTTAAAAGATTTATGATTCACGAACTCTCTTCGGCTTCATTTCCTGCCATTTGAATATCTTGTTCAAGAAGAGGAAAATCCACTTTGATTCCTTCGTTAGCAAAGGACCAAGAATGGCGAGAATCAGTACATATAAAGCTGAGAATGGCTGCAGCACACCCATTAATCCGCCGGCCATACCTAAGTTCGCCATAATGATGGAAAATTCACCTCGAGATACGATGGTTAAGCCAATATTTGTGGATGCTTTGTGAGATAAGCCCGCGCGGCGTCCTGCAATCATGCCGGCAACAAAGTTTCCGATAATGGTGATAACCACTGCCCCTAGCGCAAGCCATACCGCATCACCAAGTGTTGTTGGATCAATACTCAAACCAAAACTAAAGAAGAAAATGGCTCCAAAGAAATCTCGGAATGGAACTACCATATGTTCGATCCGTTCTCCTTGATCTGTTTCCGAGAATACTAGTCCGAGTAAGAGGGCACCGATTGCTTCGGCCACATGAATAGTTTCCGAGAATCCGGCAATAAAGAATAGAGATGCGAAAATGACAATAATAAATACCTCATTAGAGGATATACGCAGAAGTTTGCTTAATAGAGGCGCCGCCTTTCGTGCGATAACAAAAAACAGCAGCATATAACCAAGTGCAATTAGAATAGATAGAATTGTTCCGCCTAATGAGTTGGAGTCTCCTAAAACTAGGCCTGATACAGTGGATAAATAAACAGCGAGGAAGATATCTTCAAACATGATGATACCTAAAATCAGCTCCGTCTCGGTATTACCAGTACGCCGCAGATCAACGAGCACTTTAGCTACAATTGCACTGGAACTGATTGTGATAATACCTGCGATGATTAAGGTCTCTTTAATTGGAAATCCGAGCAGGAATGGATAAAGAAAGCCTAATGCAAAGTTAATTCCGATGTAAATACTGCCGCCAACGACAATCGATTTACCAGATTTAATTAACTTCCCAATCGAGAATTCAAGGCCCAGATAAAATAGGAGGAATAGGACACCAATCCTTCCAAGGAATGCAATGATATCCTCACTGTGAACAAATTGGAGGTTGATAATGCCAATACTAGGTGCATGCGGTCCGACCAGCATCCCAATAATAATGAGAAATGGAATGATGGAAAAGTTCAACTTGTTGGCTAAAATGGCTGCGATTGCGACTAAAACAAGCGCAGTTCCTACTTCAAACACTAAATGATCCATCGCTTATCCCCTTTCCCTTAAAAATAGCTCATTGTTGGCGCGTTTCAAATCTGCACGCTCACCAGAAATGACAAGGGTGTCACCGCTCTTGAATACAGAATCAACACCAGGATTAAGCTGCTTGGAGTGATCTTTACGAATAATACCAATAATATTGATATTATAATTTTGACGGATGCCGATTTCTCCGATTGTCTTCCCGACAATTGGCGCGCTTGGCCCAAGCTTATACCATTCAATTACCAAGTCATCAAATGCAACTTCAATCGTTTCCACCGCTTTTGGCTTATACGTCATGCCGCCGATAATGGAAGCGAGCTGCCTTGCTTCGGAATCTGTAAACGTCACACCGGAAATGCTTTCTTCCAAATCATCATCGTCATAGTGGTATACTTCTCTGCGGCCGTCATCATGAATAACCACCACAACTTTATCGTCATTGTCCGTCATCAGCTCAAACTTCTTTCCAATACCAGGTAGATCTGATTCTCGAATATTCATCTATGTACCTCCTATTTTAGTGATTTAGCTTTCTGGACGACTTCCTTGAATTTGCTGTCACTTAGAATTTCCTGCAGGCCATGAATAGAATTAAGATCAGCTTTTGACATGAACACAATCCCGCCTTCTTCTACAAATGCCACATGGTCCCCTTCCCCGACATCCAGTACCTCCCGAATGTGCTTCGGCACTGTAATTTGCCCTTTTGAGCTAAGCTTTGCTAATTCCATGATTTCGCCCTTCTTTCAGATATTCCTTACATTCTTTACTTTCCTTACAAGTATAGTTTACTAAACGTACCTCCTTTTCACAAGTAAGGGGTTACATTTCTGTGATTTTTCTGCTCATCTATTCAAATTTCTGACACATTTTTTTGCTGAGATTGGCATTTTACTAGCCATACTGCAGCAATTCCAGTATACTCAAAATAGGAACTAATGTTCTTGTTTTTTTCACCAAACAACAGGAGGACTGGCAGCCAGATGCAATTTCGATACGCATATACTGCAGGGAAAGAAGCAGTTGTCCGGCACGAGCTGGAGCGGAGTATTTCCAATTATGTGAAGGAGATTATCCCAGATGCACACCGACTCTATTCAAAGAGGACTTCTTCTTCCAATAAAGGTCAGATTCGACAAGATTGGCGTAATGTCATCAACAAAGAAGGTCAGGAAATAAATCAAATTTACATCGAGATGTATAAGGAACGAGCAGATGATTCATCCTATTACGTCGCTGATGTAGATTTAACAAAATAAAAACGATGCGGAATTTCCGCATCGTTTTCTATAATTCATTGATAATAAGTCTCGAGCCCTTTCACGATTCCAGTGGCAGCTTTTTGCTGGTAGCTGTCTGTTAACAGGTTGGCAGCTTCAGCTGAGTTCGTAATATAACCGATTTCGGCCAAGATTGCTGGTGCCTGTGTATTGCGCAGCACACTAAAATCAGCTGCTTGCGTGCCGCGATCAACGGAACCGAGCTGGGATATTAAGTTCTCCTGCACAGTAGAGGCAAGCTGCACACTTGTATCACCATCCGGATAATAATATACTTCTGTCCCATTCACATATTCTTCGGATGTTGCATTTAAATGAATGCTGACGAACATGGAGGCATGAGCAGCATTTGACATAGCTGCCCGGGTCTCTAGTTCAACGAATGTATCATCATCTCGTGTCATAATGACATCTGCTCCGAGATTTTCCAGTTGCGCCTGGGCTTTTAAAGCAATAGATAGAACAGCAGATTTCTCATAAAAGTAATCTCCAACTGCTCCGCTGTCTTTTCCGCCATGACCTGCATCAATTACAATCGTTTTCCCTTTCAACGGTGACAAGCTATAACTCGCTTCATTCTCACTAGTAGTAATATAATCCATACTCACATAACCCGTATTACCATCATGCTCAACTTGTGCCCAGTTATCTTGAATAGAAACAATAGAGACTGCTTCTCCATTGTACAAGCTATCTGTAACAGCAGCAGACATATTCGGTGCTGACCTGACATTCAGCGAAGTGGCAACTTGAACATATCCTTTCGTTGCAGCATGAGACGGAGCCGCTGTTTGCTGTACGTCCGGAGCTGCCGTCGCGGATTCTTGAACACCGCTGACAAATACCATACTTATGTATCCTTCTTGCCCATAATAGTCGATTTTACCCCAGTCGTGTGCTACTTCCAGGATTTCAACTGCCTGTCCACCTTGAAGTTTGCCGATTACTTCCGCATTATTCGAAGGCTCAGCGCGTACATTCAGAGACGTCGATACATCGATTGTTCCACTTGCCGCATAGCTCGCTGCTGGTAAAAATGCTACAGCTGCAATAAGTGCAATAATAACAACCAAGCATGAGCGACGGAATAGATGTTTATCTAGCATACGATTCTCCCTTCACATTGTAGAATTTTGTAGATTCGCCATTATTATAGATGAATATCTTGCCATTGAATAGTCTAATAGTCTTACCAATTAATTGACAGTATGTGTCGATTCTAAAATTCCTTATTATTCTTGTCTCTCTTGAACAAGTTTTCTAGCCAAAAAGCAGCAAAATACAAGATTTGCTGCTTCTATTTGCATCATTACAATTGTTAATCCATATAGTCACGTACACCTTGCACAAGTCCGGCTGCCGCTTTTTCCTGATATGCAGCAGATGCTAGTTTCTGTGCTTCTTGCGCATTTGTCAAAAAACCTATTTCAGCCAATACAGCTGGCATGCTTGTATTGCGGAGCACATTGAAGTCAGCGCTCTTGACACCGCGGTTATGTGAGTCAAGCTGATTTATTAATCCAGTCTGTACAGCAGCAGATAAAGCATAGCCGCTTGATGAGCCCGGATAATAGAATACTTCTGTTCCGTTTGCCGCAGCTGCTGAGGCTGCATTCGCATGAATACTGACAAACACATCTGCTCCGGCTGCGTTTGCTCTCCTTGCTCTGTCTTCCAATTCAATATAAGAATCACTTGTTCTCGTCATGATTACTTCTGCGCCTTCCGCTTGAAGTTTGGCTTGCGTTTTCTGTGCAATTGGCAGCACAACTTGCTTCTCTAACGCGCCATTAGCGATAGCACCACTGTCTTTCCCGCCATGGCCGGCGTCAATTGCAATCACTTTTCCTGCCAACTCACTTGCGCCTGTATGTATGTAATTCATGCTCACATAACCTGTCCCGCCCTTATAGGTAATGCTCCCCCAATTATTGGCAACTTCCTTCAATTCGACTATTTCCCCTGGATATAAGCTGCCGATGATAGCTGCTGAGGTGGATGGCGCTTGCCGTATATTCAATGTGGTATCCACATCCACCGTACCGCTTTGAGCAAAACTTACTGTCGGGTACAGTACGATGGCTGTGAAAATAATGCATATTCTTATCAAAAGCTGTCTATTTCTGATCATACATGCCCTCCTATACTGACAAAAAATCGAATGTTGTCACAATTATAGAAGACATGCCGAACAGCAGGTAGACCCATTCGCAGAAAAGGTTCGGACGCTCTAGGTGATAGACTTGTTTTTCCAGACACCTCTCCTAATTCCTAACCTTCTGCCCATTACGAAACAGCCACAAGCTGTATTATCGATTCGCAAAGATTTGTTCGGTACTGTGAGAATACACTTCAATAATATTTCCAAAAGGATCCTGGCAGTAGACGAGATAGTAGTCGCTGTCTTCGTTTAATGGCCAAAATTGACTAATAATCTTTCCCCCGGTCTTTTCAATTTTCTTCGCCAAGCGATGTACATCTCCATCTTCCGCTACTACACAAAGATGAAACATACCCGGGTCCCATGGGTGTCTTTCGGTCTTCCCAATTGTTTTAGGTTCCATAAATTCAAACAATTCAATACCAACTTGATTTGCCGCACTCATGTGAACATTGCGAATATGTTTTACTTGGTCACCTTGCAAGTCTCGGGTCATATCCCCTGCTTCTGGTTTCATATCAAATGGACCTGCAATGATTCGGAATCCAAGCGCCTCCTTATAAAAATTCACCGCTGCATTTAAATCCGATACCGTCAAACCAATGTGCGTAATTGCCGCCATACCCTATTCCCCTCCCCCTATTTAGCTGTTTCTTACAAAAAATTAATATCCTATACCTATTTCACTTCACAATTGATTTTAAACACCGATTATATAGGTGAACAGTTCTACGTTCAAAGGGGGATGACCATGAAAAAAAGACATGGATTAGCAGGAAAATTAATGGTTGCTGTTGCATTGATTACGATTATTTGCGGGGCAGCTGTTGGTACAATCAGCTACTTAACAGCTAAAAATCAGCTGATTGAAGCTGGAAAAATGGACTTACAGCATATGGCCAACAGTGCCACTAGTGTATTAATGCTTCTCAATGAGCAGGTGGAAAATGGGGAACTTACGTTAGAAGAAGCGCAAGAAGAAGCTCGCGTTATCTTGAATGGTCCTATCGAGACTGGCGAGCATGATTTATCGCAATCAAATTTCAATTATAAAAATGGTGCCGGTTACATTCTGGCTTATGATGATCAAGCTAATATGGTGCTTCATCCTCGAGAAGAGATTAACTCAGCTGCAACAGATGAAAGTACCAAGAAAAACCGGGAAGACATGATCAATTTAGCACAATCAGAGGACGATGCAGATAGTTTCTTAAGCTACGATGATACCGATGAGAAAACAGGTGAAGTCCGGGAGAAAATGGCGTATGCAAACTATTTTGAGCCTTGGAATTGGACAGTTGGTATTACCGTCTACACGGACCTCTTCTACGCAGACCTGCAAACGGTAAAATGGATCATTATTGGTGTTACTGTTGGCATTACACTTCTCAGTCTTGTTCTGTTTTACTTTATTATCCGACCAAAACTCATACAGCTTAAGTCGGTTACAGATGCAGCAACACAGCTTGCTGCTGGTGACTTCCGTGAACAGCAGCTGAAAGAATCAAAAGATGAGATTGGTGTATTGAGCCATGCATTCACTAAAATGGCTGGCGAGCTGCGCCTATTGGTGCAAAGTATTATTCAATCCAGCGACAAAGTATCGGACGCAGCATCCGAGCTGTCTGCAGTGAGTGAAGAAACTTCTGCCAGCAGTGAACAAGTTGGTGTAGCAGTTGATGATATCGCCAACGGAGCAAGTTCCCAAGCAGCTGACTTGGAAACAACAGCACACCATTTGAGCGGATTCAATAACTCGATTCGGATGATGACCGCTCAAAGTGATGCGATTGCCCAAGCAGCACTTCAAACAAGTGATGCGACGACGAAAGGCAGCACGATGATGTTTGATTTGCAATCAGCAAACGATGCCTCTATGCAAAAAGTTGAAGCCATTTCTGATGGTATGAGAGAACTAGATAACAATCTGCAGCAAATTGTTAAAATTACAGATGTTATTGAAAATATTACCGAGGAAACTAACTTACTTGCATTGAATGCAAGTATTGAAGCAGCGCGTGCTGGAGAGCATGGAAAGGGCTTTGCTGTGGTTGCGAGTGAAGTTCGAAAACTTGCAGATCAATCCAATGCTGCCACAAAAGAAATTCAGCAAATGATCTCTTCTATTACGAAAGAAGCAGCAGAGAACGTTGCCCTAATTGAATCAAACAAACAACAAGCAGAACAACTGAATCGTTCCGTCATTTCCACAGCAGCTGAATTTGCAAGCATTGAAGCTGCTGCAGAAGCTACGAAAAATGCAGGTAATAAACTTATTGACGAAATTAAGCAAGTCACATCCCAAACGAATGGCATAACAGACAGCATCCAAAATGCATCTAGCGTCTCCGAAGAAACGGCTGCCAGCGTCGAAGAAATTGCTGCATCTATTGCAGATCAAATTCAAGCAGTCGCCAATATTGCCACATCAGCTGAGGAGCTGACACATATTAGCAGACAGTTGAATGAATCAATCGCTGTTTTCAAACTATAAAAAAAAGACCCGAAGCTGAGGAGCTTCGGGCCTTTTTAAATCAGGTACAGCCTTCACATTCGTAGTATTGTTTGCTCGCATCCAAGGTGCGAAGCAAGCTGCCGATTTCGACTTCTTCTGGTTCTACGAATTCCAAATCTGCCACACGTTCCTTAATGGACTGGCGAGCTTCTTCTTCAGATTCAGCTACATAGCTGAATTCGCTCTTTTCGCCAGTTGGCAGAATTTTGTACTCGAATAAGTATCTTTGCATATTACCGGCCTCCGTAACACAATATCTAGTGTACGTACACTATACACCATCCCATATATGCAGGTCAATTGTAAAAATCCTATTCTGCTATATTGCTAGTTTTCTTAATAATCTGTTACCCTGGTAATCCGTTTCATTAAACCGTTTTCTTTAAAGCATGAAATTTATTTTCAAGTTTAATATGTTGGGACAACCAAGCATACGCTATACAAAGGAGGTAGGGACGTTGGAATTTCCTATGATTATGACGAACTTCTGGGATGCTGTGCTTGGGGTCCCCATCGTTCTCATATTTACTCAGATTGTAAAGCATTTGCTTCCGCTCCCCGGCAAGTATACACCTACAATTGCCTTGCTGAGCGGCTTGCTATTGTCTTTTCTTTTCAGTCATCCTCACAACTTGATAGCAGCGATTTTTATGGGATATTTTTATGGTTATGCCGCCATTGGCAGTTATGCTGCGCTTCGAACTGCTTTCCGCGCCTACCGGAAAGACAAGCATGATTATCGCTGACAAAGCTGAACGCCAATTTTGGCGTTCTTTTAAGTACCATAAACGTGCTCGAATATACTTTGTTTCACTTGACTAAAATTCTTAGCATCAAGAGACCGCGGGTAGCTCATCAGCTGCAAAGGCACAGCAGAGCTTCCTGGTCGCAGAGCTGGCTGCTCATAAGAGTAATCGTTCAGATGAAAACCTAGCTGCTCATAAAAGCGCACACGCCGGGCTGCGTTTATCGAGTCAGCGGTTGGTTCTACTTCTAATACAATACGCTGCTCTGTTCCAGCTATTACTTCACGCATGATTTGACTGCCCAGCCCTTGCCCCCGATAACGCTCATCCACTGCTATATGTTCAATGAAAGTTAGTTCAGCCAGTATATACCGTGCATAGAACGCTGCTAAGCTGTTGTTTTTTTCATATGTATGAATATGATAATCTTCTCTTTCCAGAAGTGCCAGCTGATCTTCAAAATTTCGATATTCCGCCTGTGGAAAAGAACGCTGCATTAAGTTGTAAACAGATTGAAAATCCTCCATTAGAATACTTCCTTTTTCTTATTAGTATACACGAAAAAAGCGCCAGCTTCTGCTGACGCTTTTCTGCTCCGTTAGGATACCGCTTCTGATATCCCCTTCGCAACTGCAATAAAGGTAACCCATAACGGAATACTTAGGCCTGTACCATATAATAATCCGACGAAAAAATTATTGTCATTCTTTTTCATGTCACGTCCACTCCTTCTATTGTGAGGATGTAGAATAGCTTCCTGCTTACATACATTTTATATTGAAAGCGTTTACATTGCAATATATTTCACTTGCTAAATTTCTTCAATATCCACCTTCATATTTATATTTTTCCCAATGAGGTTTTGTTATAAACACTTCAATTAATAAACAGGAGTTTTGCTGTGTATTACAGGGAAATTCTTCAAATGAAAGAGTGTGGCATATTCTGTGCACACTTTTGAGAAACTAAGGCTTAATTGGAAGGAGGCATACAAAATGGCAAAATCAAAAAAACGAGCGCAAGAGAATGCAAATAAAGTTGCAGAAAAGCAATACGATCCTTCAGACTATGGAGCGACTAGCGAGATTGATCAAGGAACAGCCGTGACGCACGAACAAGTAACAGACACGTACACAGAAGGTACAATTGACGGGCATATTGATAATGTAACTAAGGATGGTTCCCTAAAAAACAAACAAGGAAAAGAAATCCCACGAGAAGGATTCTGAACAAACAAACAGGACAGCCCACTTGTGAGCTGTCCTGTTGTATGAGGCTGGGACAAAACAAGATTAATTCATCCTAAAAGCGAACAATGACTAGATCCATACTTTTTCATGCAGCCCTCTGACAGTTGCTGCTTTCCAAATCTAGCTGTTATCGTCGGACAAGAATGGCTTTTGAAGTAGATTCCGACAAGAAAATCGCTTTTTATTTTCGAGGAGTCTACGTATTCTTTCTATACTAGTAAGGGTCCTCATAACAAGAATCAGCGTAGGAAATACACGGAGACTCCCGCGGGAGGAAGGCTAGGGTAGACCCCGCAGTGCGCTTTTTGCACGAGGAGGCTCCCCAGCCGCCCGCAGGAAAGCGGAGTGTATTTCTGAAGCGATGCGTTCATCTAAATTCCCAATGCAAATAATCCAAACAACGCTGCTGTTAATTGCAGTATTGTTTGGATTTTTATATAGCTTAAACAGTTATGTCCCAGACTCGTTGTATGCTGTTATTGCTTGCGAACATCCTCTGTTCGCTGGTAAAACCATGCGTAGAATCGCGCTGCTTCTGCTGCAGGTATATCTTTAATCTTATTATGCAAAACAGGTTTTGCACGGTTAATGGATGTAATGGTAGCTAACCCGAGCCAGCGCTGCAATGGATTTTGCATACTGGCAATCTCAATCATTTTATTTCGCTTTGTAACAAATGTCTTTGTCGTAAACGCGCCTGATTTTATTTGGAAGAACTTCTCACTAATTACATACTGCGTATGCTTAAAGTCTAGATATCGATATAGCTCGATAAAACAGAACAGTACTATGGCTGCGATCCACCATTTGATTTCAAAACCCAGCACATCCGGCCGCCAGAAAAACAGCGTGATGGTAACAATCAGCCAGATGATGCTTGGCTGCAGCATGCGGTAAACAAGAACTTTTGGCTCTAATTTAGACATGTTTCGCTTTACTTCGTATTCTGGAAGTATCTCTGCGAGCATCGCGTATGCCCGTTTTAAAGGGAAATAAGGATACAAGGAATTAATCTCTTCTGTGTCTTCGCTTAAATCCAATGCACCTGTAGTAATCAGCTTTATTTTAGCTAACCCGAGGAGACGATGCAAAAGCGGTTGGGCTATTTCAATTCCCTGCACGCGATCTTTGCGAATGGAAAACGATGATTCATCCAGAAGCCCGGTGCGTATGTAGATATGGTTATCGTCTGTTGCTAATTCATAGTTGCCATATTTCTGCAGTACTCGCCACATCCCAATCAGCATGGACAGTACAAGCAGAATGACAAGTCCAATCGCTGTAATCCACCACACCTTCAATAATGGTAAATACTGACGAACATCATCCCAATCAAAGAAAATGTCTGCCTTTAATATAAAGGATACAAGTAACGGAGGTATAATTAGGAAGCTTAACGATGTAAACGAAGCCTTTATCAGCTCTTTTTTGGTTGGTTTGAAATGGATGAATCGCTCTTTGACCTTAGGCTGGGGTGCTTCAACCGCAAATTCATCCGACTCTTCTTCTATTACTGCTGCCTCCTGAGTTGGAACAGTTTCCTGATTTGCCAGCTGCTCCAGGCGATCCGCCTCTGCTTTTCGAAGCACTTGAAATTCAACTGCTTGCTCCTGCGACCCTGTCTCAAACTTTATTGCAGCCAAGCCTAACAATCGATGCAGCATTTTTTTATGTTTCGTTACATTCTGGATCTTCTCATATGGTACAGTGCGACTTGATTTAGTAAAGATTCCGCTGTATAAATGAAATGCATAATCATCCGTTGCATATTTCTCAAAAAACCATTTTAAGATATCATGAACAATGGATAGCAGTATAATAGCCAACACGATATAACCGGCATATTTCCCCCACCAGTTATCCGCACTATTAAAAACTGTGACAATTATAAGCGGAACAATCCAAGCCTTTATCACCTTTGCAATACCAAACAGCATAATGGCCGGATGATAACGTTTTGTCTCCATTAGTCATCCTCTTCCTTTGCTTTGGCGTACGCTGCGATTTCATTTCGCAATGCATATGCTTCCTTCTCTGGCAGCCCTGGAATACTATACTCGCCTGCCATCGTCTCTATTTCAACTTCCCGAAGTTTATATTTCCTTAGCAATGGGCCTTGCTTTGTTTCAACTGACTGAATCTTCGTCACGGGAATAAGCTGATCCTTTTGGAACCAAGCTCCCTGTCGCAGCTGGACATATTCTTCATCTATGTCGTAGCGCCAATTACGATGATCAATGACCGTTGCGAAATAGCCGATAATACCAAACGGCACAGAAGCAATTAGCAGGATTATGAGCACTGTCCCTATCCAGGCTGGCCACTCAAATAGATAATCAAAAACAAATAAACCCGCAAAAATGAGCAGAATAATCGCCTCAAAAATAATGTCACCTATAATTCCGACCCGCAATGATTCTTTGGGCAGTTTAAATTTCGGTTCTTTTACTTGTGTCTCCATATACTCCCCCACTTTATCTCTATTTCTGTTATTTACGTGTACTAGTTATAATGGTTTCAAAATTGTACGAATCTAATAGTACAATTCGCGGAGCAAGCAGGCAATAGATTTTCTGTTAAAAATAAGTAAATGAGGGTTATCGTGGGTATAGGAAGGTAGAGAGGACCTGCAATTATTTAAAATACTAGAAATACAAAAAAAGAATGGACCCGGTAAAAACCGAATCCATTCTTGTTAGTTTGCAGGCTTGACCTGACCAACGTCTTGCTTTTCAATTTTTGCAACAGCTTCACTGCTTGTATCTACTCGCTTCACAAACAATGCAAGCACCAATGCCAAGATGTTAATACCAAGTGCTACGTAGAAGGAAGCATGAATACCAGCAAGCAATGCTTTTTGTGTCATTAAAGCAGTTGCTGTTTCTGTCAGAGTTGCTGGATCTACGCCTGCCATCAAGTTTGTCGCCTCGTCCTTGGTTACAGAGTTCATGATGGTAACAAGAACGGCAGTACCGATGGAACCAGATACTTGCTGTGCTGTGTTATTCACCGCTGTACCGTGTGGGTTCAAAGCAGTTGGCAGTTGATTCAACCCATTTGTCATAATTGGCATCATCACCATAGACATACCGAACATACGTAATGTATAAACAACGATAATGTAAGCATAGCTGGAATCGAGCTGCAGATTCGCCAGCATATAAGTGGAAACAGCCGTAATTGTTAAGCCGACAGCTGCTAGGATACGCGGTCCGAATTTATCAAAAAGACGACCAGTAATTGGCATCATCAGCCCCATAATAATCGCACCAGGCAGCATCATTAAGCCGGAATCCAACGGTGAAATACCACGTACGTTCTGTACATATGCTGGTGTTAAAATCATACCGGAAAACATCGCCACGGCATTTACAATTGAAATGACAGAACCTAGCGCAAACATTGGATGTTTATAAACGCGAAGGTCCAGCAAAGGTTTCGCTATTCGCAATTGACGTAAAACAAAAATAACGAGTGCAATCGCTCCTGCAATCAAAGTTGTCAACACAACTGGATCAGTCCAGCCATCAGAGCTTGCAGAACTAAAGCCGTAAAGCAAGCCGCCAAAACCGATGGAAGACAATACAATTGATAAATAATCTAGTGTTGCTTCTTTATTTTGCGGCATGACATTTTTTAGTTTCCAGACAGCCAGCAAGACACTGATTACTGCCAATGGAAGAATCATTTCAAACAATACACGCCAGTCATAATATTCCACGATATAACCAGACAAAGTCGGTCCGATAGCTGGCGCTGTAATCATGACCAGACCAAAAATCCCCATCGCTGCACCACGTTTTTCACGCGGGAAGCTGACAAGCATAATATTCATAAGCAGTGGCCCCATAACGGAGGAACCAGCCGCCTGAATCATACGACCAGTTAGCAATAGGCCGAAGTTTGGCGCAAAGGCGGCCAAAGCAGTACCTAATGTAAAAATAACCATTGCCGTAATAAATAACATACGGTTAGAAAAACGTGTGACTAAGAACGCCGAAGCAGGAATCAAGACCCCGCTCACCAGCATATAGCCAGTTGCCAGCCATTGGACAGTCGAGTAATCTTTGATATTTAAGTCCACCATGATGGAAGGCAGCGCGACGTTTAGTAAAGAGTTATTTAAAAACGAAACAAACGCTCCGACAAATAAAATCGCCAACATCAAGTATGGCACTTTTCTTGGTTGTGATATTTCTGAGTTCAACTTTCTATCTCCCTTTAGATAATTTTAATGCTGTAAAGACGGCCGTTTACAAAGGCTAGCGTTGATCCCTTGTTTTTGCAGTGTCTCAACTACTTTCTTCATAAGTTTGTCGCTTTTCTTGATCACCTTGCTATACATCACATATCCTCTTTTCTTTGCAGACCTCTTTTTATTAAGTCAATCTGCGTCGTATAATTCGCAATCGCCTCTTCTTCCGTCAAATCATGAACAAATACCTGAACAAGATTATGAAACGTAATTGCACCGACAATCTTGATGATATGCAACAATTCCTGCTTATCTTTTATATTCAAATAAGAGGTATCTACCAATTCTAATGTCTGAGATCGCTCATTTTTTAAGCTTTCTTTATACATGCTGTTGGCCATCGTATTTTCTTTGCGATAGTTCATGTTACGAAAAGCATGATTTAACAGCTCGCCGTGTTCTGGGTCATGACGCAAAGAAATCATATGACGGAATGCATCCTCCAACGTCCCTAGCAGGTCGCCATTCTTCTCCTTCAGAATAGCTGTTATCTTTTTATTATTCTCTTGAGACAGCTGATTCAGCAGAAAATAATAAAGATCTTCCTTATCCTCAAAATATTGATAAAAGCTGCCTCTCGGTATACCCGCACCTTTTATAATGTTAGCGATAGATGCTTCGTGGAGAGGTACACGTGAAAATTCTTTCTTAGCTGCATCTATTAATGTTCGTTGTTTTTCTTCTGGTAATTGAAGAAACGTTTGTTTTGGCATCCTTCATTTCTCTCCTGCCTAACATATGACAACGTGTCATATTGATGATATGTTCATTATAATGTGACACCGTGTCATATGTCAATACAATTCACTCTCTGTTCCACTGATGCATTAAAAAAACGGATTTCCATTCACTAGGAAATCCGTTTTTGCCTCTTCTATTAAGGTAAATTATTGCCGGCAGCCCGGTAAAGGCCGTACCATTCTTCCCTCGTTAGCTTCACGTTCTGCGCTTCACTAATGGCGTGAATTCTATTTGGATTCATTGATCCAATAACAGCTTGAATCTTGGCAGGATGTCGCAATATCCAAGCAATAGCAATTGCCGATTTACTAACGTTGTACGTTTCAGCAACCTCCTGCAATACCTTGTTGACGCCTGGATATGCCGGGTTATCGATAAAGACGCCTTCAATCATGCCATATTGGAATGGCGACCAAGCTTGCACCGTCATCTCATTCAGCTGGCTGTAAGGCAGTACACCAGCGTCACGCACGACTGATTCCCGGTTTTGCATATTAAGATTCAAGCCGGCGTCCAGCAGGGGTGTATGCATTAAACTGAATTGCAGCTGATTGATAATAAGATCTTCTTTTATATACTGCTTTAACAGATCAATTTGATAGGGCTGATGATTGCTGACACCAAAATGTCTTACCTTTCCGCTTTCCTTCAGCTGCCCAAACGCATCCGCTACTTCTTCTGGTTCCATTAAAGCATCTGGCCGATGCAGCAAAAGTACATCAAGATAGTCTGTCTGCAGCCTTTCCAGTATTCCATCGACACTAGATAAGATATGCTGCTTCGAAAAATCAAAAAAACCATTTCGAATGCCGCATTTCGATTGCAGAATAATATCCTCCCGCTTCACCGCGCTTTCTTTCAGCGCCGCAGAAAATGTTTCCTCTGATGATCCTGCACCATAGATATCTGCGTGATCATATAAAGTGATGCCTGCCTCTTTACTTGTTTCAATTACTCGTAAAGCGTCCTGTTTATTTAGATCTTTCATTCGCATACAGCCAAGCGCAATTGGAGCTGTTTCAAGTTTGCTTGCTCCTAATTTCATTGTGGTGCCTCCTTTTACTGCAATACTTGCTTCAATCTATCTATTGCCCATTCGAGCTCATCTTCGGTGATAATTAGAGGCGGAGCGATTCGAATAACAGTTTCGTGTGTTTCCTTGCACAGCACACCTAGTTCTTTGAGTTGTTCACAGTACGGTCGCGCAGGCTCGGTTAGCTCTATTCCAACAAACAAGCCTCTTCCTCTAACTTCTTTTATTTTGTCCGAGGCCAGCTGCTGCAGCTGTTCTTGAAGATAGGTGCCAAGACGATTGGACCTCGCCGCAAGATCTTCCTGTTCTATTACGTCCAGTGCTGCAATGGATACCGCACATGCCAGCGGATTTCCGCCAAACGTAGAACCGTGCGAACCAGGATTAAATACCCCTAACACTTGCTTATCCCCCGCCACACAGGAAATAGGAAACACACCGCCGCCAAGCGCTTTGCCTAGAATGTATACATCCGGTACAACATCTTCCCAGTCACAGGCAAACCGCATACCTGTACGTCCTAAACCTACTTGAATTTCATCCGCAATAAACAACACATTTTCTTCTTTACATAGCTCGGAAGCTGCTTTTAAATAGCCGTCTGGCGGAATAATGATACCCGCTTCTCCTTGAATCGGCTCCAGCAGGAACGCTGCAGTATTCGGCGTGATGGCAGCCTTTAAGCTTTCCAAATCACCGTAAGGAATAATTTTAATACCAGGCAGCATCGGTCCAAATCCACGTCGATATGCAGATTCTGAAGACAATGACACAGCCGTCATTGTCCGGCCATGGAAATTCCCGCTGCAGACGATAATCTCTGCCTGGTCGTCCGCAAGGCCCTTGACGTCATACCCCCAGCGCCTGGCAACTTTAACAGCTGTCTCCACTGCTTCGGCACCAGTATTCATTGGTAAGATCATTTCTTTTTCAGTGAAAGCTGCCATCTTTTCGTACCATAACCCGAGCTGGTCATTATGAAAGGCACGGGAAGTGAGTGTTACCTTTTGCGCTTGTTCGATCAGAGCTGTGATGACTTTCGGATGCCGGTGTCCTTGATTCACTGCCGAATAGGCACTCAGCATATCCATATACCGCTTCCCCTCGGTATCCTCCACCCATACGCCCTCTGCCTTCGAAATAACGATAGGAAGCGGGTGGTAGTTATTTGCCCCAAACTGATCCGTCAACTGCAACAAGTGCTGTGCATCTGTAGCTTTCATCCCAACTGCCCCTTTCCAGGTTCATTTGGCGCCCATGATCAGCGCAATATTTCTGACTATTCTTATATTCTAACAAAGCAGCTTCTCTTTGTAAGCGTTTTAACTCGAAACCAAAAAAATGTCCAGCTGTACTGGACATTTTAGCTGCTATTTTATAGAATTGTTGCCGTTTTTTCCTGCTTCTCCATCACCACATGTGGAATACCGTCTTCATCAAAAACTTCGGAAGCTTCCACATAACCGAGCTTCCGGTAAAAGCCGCTCGCCTGCACTTGTGCATGCAGCTTGAATTTTGTTTTACCAGCTTGACGGACAAGGTCCTCTAGACTCTCAATAATAACGCGTCCAAGTCCATGCTTACGAAATTCCTTCCGCATACAAATACGCTCCAGCTTTCCGAAATCTCCCACAAACCGAAGCCGTCCTGTTCCAACAGCTTCTCCGTCATGGAAAACCAATAAATGCTGACAAGCACCGCCCAGCACATCAAATTGATCAAATTCATCCTCATGCGCTACACCTTGTTCTTCTACAAACACTGCCGTACGCATCGCTTTTGCTTTCTCAAAATCTTCTTCCGTTGTAATGACTTTGTATGTATTCAATGAGTTACCTGCCTTTACTTATTTGCTAGTTTTATTTAAACAAGCCATATGTTCTAATTGCAAGACTTTTCACTCATCTGACCAATATAAAATCTGATTGCACTCTTAGCAGATTTAAACCTTCTTCCCCTCCAGCGGCTTATTCCGAAACAAAGCCAAAATCCCTACGATCACGCCACCTATCAGCCCTGCAATCAAATCGGTCATTGTATCTTTGTTTCTGCTTCGCTGCATCACACTCGTTACCGTCATATCTCCAATAAATTCAATACTTTCCCAAATGGCACTCCCTAGAGCAGCTATACCTAACACAAAAAGAAAGATAATCCACCGTGAAATCTCAATTCCTGATGGCCGCAGTACTTTATAACGGTATATAGCCAGACCGAGCCATGCAACATACATAGCGCCAACAACATGCAATGTGACATCCCACCATTTGTATGTATCATAAAAATGAAAGATAGCTCCTAAAATAAAGGTACAAACGAGCAAGGCGTAATAGCCCAAAATATGCGGCACACGAAATGGCGTACGCTGGAGAAACAGCAATCCTAATGGCAAAGCACTCATAATTACCCGGCCGCCGCCTTTTGTCCAAGAGTTTGTGTCTCCATTTTTAATTTCTATTACAAAAGAGACTAGCATAAAGCTGATAAATAAGATGCTTAACGCAATAATTGTTTTTTTCATATTCTCTCTCCTTTGACTCTTTTCCTTAGTCTAACCAGTCAAAGCAGTTCTTAATGCAAATACAAAAAAGACGATTCACCTCTCAAGTGAATCGTCTCCATGCTAGTTGAGGAACTCTTGTATATCCTCATCTAAATAAACCCAGCCTTTCCAGCCGATATGAATTGTGTCCCGCATAAAATACGGATCATGTTCGTGACCGGAATAATCGGCGTAAGTAAACCCGCTATCTGAAATCTGTTTTTTAATTCGGTCATAGTAGGCTTCTCTTCCTTGCTTTGGAAAACCGGTGTAATCGTAGTATGCACCGTTTACAGGAATCACAACAAACAATGGTTTCGCTTGTGCTTGTTGGAGAATATCCAGCATCAGCTGGAAGTCCTCATATTCAAGTGACTCCGCATAGGAATGCCCTTTATTCTTTCCTTCCATCTTCTTGATGTAGTGCTGCTTATGCTTATACACCTTATCATCCATATAGAATTGGGAGTGCTGTGTCCGTTTCTCACCATATATATCGGCTTGGGCTCGCAGTTCTTCCCATGACTTGTTCTTCACTGTATCTGACTGATGCCGATTGGTTGGCTTCTCTTTTAGAAGTGTGAAATACAAATCTTTTTTCTGAAGCATGGATAGATACGCTTTTGCAGGAACTGATAAACTAGTAAACAACACTTTGTTGTCATTCAGATACGCATCATACAACTGATATAGCAACGTGTCGTTTTTAACTGCGTCGTATGTCATCAAACGCTCCATCAACTTTCGTTTCACCTGCTCGTCTACATCCTTGTTGAAAGGCAGCTGAAATGCCTGCAGCGAAGAATAGTTTGGTGCAAAATGCTGCTCGTCTGTACCATGTTTAACAAACCATTGCGGTGATACGATAATTACTATCTGCTTGTTTTTCAGTTGATCAGCATGTGTTGCAAAGTTCACATCATGAATAATAGAAGTCATTCCACCTTTTCCTATTAAATAAGGTGTAAAGGCAGCATCAGTTGTTTCGAAATAATTCGATGGATGAAATGGGTCCCAGCGCGACAGTTCAGAAGAACCATAAATCGGCACATATGATGCATCTTTAAGCATTTCACTTTGTAAATATGTTCCCTGGAACATAGCAGGCTCCAGATTGATAGCTGCTTCTTCCAAACGATCTGCTGGAACTAACTTAGCCAGCCATGATGCCGGTACGAACACAAATCCGGCAAACAGGACCAATGCAAGAATGATTGGTCCGAAAAGATACTTCCTCTTCATTATTTCAGCTCATTTAAACGATCTACAATCGCATTTGGTGTGTTCCATGTATCTCGGTCGAATTCAGTAATTGGTACATTGATAGCTAGCTGCTCTTCAAATTGAACAAGTAATTCTACTGTCGCGAAGGAATCAATCAATCCTGCGTCGAAGATATCCATATCATGCTCTTCTTTTACCACATCATCTTCACAAACTTCTGCAATCACTTGTAGTACTTTCTCTTTAAATTCCATCATTCTATTCCCCTTTTATTGAAATGGTCTGCCCGAAAACAGATAAAATCCGAAACAGACAACATGAAAAGTAATGACGATTGACACAACCGTCATCATTCTGCCTGTTGGCCAGCGTTTATGTTTTTTATTCCAAGTCTCAAAGAAATTAAAACCGGTCATCATCAAGGCGTGGTATGCACCATAGATGATGTATTGAATGGCTAATCCATGCCACACTCCCATCAGCAGGAACAGCAGGATATACCCTAAATTCGAGACGAGCATTTTGTTTTGTATCCATTTTTTCTTCTTCATCAAAAAGACGAAGCGCATGAACACATAATCACGAAACCAGAACGAAAGCGACATATGCCAGCGGTTCCAGAAATCTTTGATGTTGCGGCTGATGAATGGCTTATTAAAGTTCTCCGGCGAGCGTATTCCCATTATATAGCTCACTCCGACTGCAAACGCTGTATAACCGGCAAAGTCGAAGAATAAGTACAAGCTGTAGCTGTACATGTACAGCAAATGATACGTAAACTTACCATCTGCTATCTGATCAAGATTCATAATGAAGTACGTATTGATGCTGTAGCCAATAATGAACTTATATAAAAATCCAAGGAAAATCTTGTTAATTCCTTTATAGAGCAGTTCCTTGTATTCCTCCGGCGTCCAGCGCATTTCTTCATCTTTCTGAAAGCGGCGGAAACGGTCAATCGGACCTGACGAGATGGTCGGGTAAAACAGCATAAAATAAACAAGCTGATAAATAGACAGCTGCTGCTTCATTAAACCATCTCTTGTTTCGATAATGATTTGGACAGCTCGAAATGTAAGATAAGAGATACCGAGGAAGCTCGCCCAATTATCCACTGCCAATATCGGTAACACCTTTGATAAGATCAATGGCAGGATGGACAGCATACTCATTACATAGAATACGAGACTGCTATTCTTTTTCTGCCTATAAGCAATGTAGCCTTTGATTAGTAGCAGCTGCAGAGCTGTAAAGGCAACTAACGAGAGAAAACCTGCGCTTCCTTCTGAAAATATAATAGCCAATACAATAATGGAGACGAATACATTGTAATACCGAAGGCGCTTGCCCAATATGCCGAGAATCATTGTCGGCAGCAGCAAGAGACCTAGAATAATAAAGAAAAAGAAGGAACTATACGGGGTCATGCGAATACCTCTTCCTTCATTCCCTTACGGTCTGCTTTTCCATTCATCGTCATCGGAATTGCAGTGTGATACGTGAATTTCCGCGGAATCATGTATGCTGGCAAACGCAAGGCAAGATCCTTACGAATAGCAGCTGTCAGCTGGTATTCTTTTTCAAAATTATGATCTGCTGGTACAACTGCTGCAATCAAGTATTCAATTTCCTCATTCGGTGCATGCGGAATAATAAGTGCAGCCTTTATGTACGCAGATTGATTCAGGTGGAACTCAATCTCTTCCAGCTCCATCCGATAGCCATGCAGTTTGATTTGATAATCCAGCCGACCTTGGCAGTACACCAATCCGTCCTGCATAAAGCCCGCATCTCCAGTACGATAGGCAGCCATTCCGTTTATGATGCCAAATGCATTCTCCGTCAGCAGCGGCTCTCCAAGATAGCCTTTTGACACACTCGGACCTGCAAGGATAAGCTCTCCTTTTTCGCCATCAGCCAGCGGATTACCCGCTTCGTCCACAACGAGAATACGCATATCAGGTTTCACATACCCAACCGGCAGTGCTGCTTTCTTTTCAAGAAATTCGCCGGTAATCTCAACAGATGTCACGGCAACTGTTGCTTCGGTCGGTCCATACGTATTAAAAATCCTTGCACTTGGGAAACGTTTTTTCAGTTCTTTGGCCACCGCAAGCGGCAGTACTTCCCCGCAGAACAGGAATAACTCAAGCTTCGGAAGCATCTTTTCATTAAAATCCGGATTTGGGAGACACATTTGTACGAAAGAAGGAGTCGATGTCCATACTTGTACGCTAGAATGACTCAAGCTCTCAAACAAAAGCTTAGGCTTATTGATTACTTCTTTCTCCAATGCATGCACAGTTCCACCGCTTTGCAGCGCAGGATAAAAATCCATGACAGACAAATCAAATGAAAATGGTGCCTGATTCAAGAATACTTTCCCTTGATGTAATGGAAAGTCACCTGTCATCCAATCTGTGAAAGACTGCAGATTTGCAGCAGTTATTTGAACG
The DNA here is from genome assembly GCF_019056395.1 of Terribacillus sp. DMT04. Taxonomy (NCBI): domain Bacteria; kingdom Bacillati; phylum Bacillota; class Bacilli; order Caryophanales; family Bacillaceae; genus Terribacillus; species Terribacillus sp. DMT04. Next base: position 691,153 of record NZ_CP077639.1, on the reverse strand, counting down.
CCTTTTGGATTTCCGGTACTGCCGGAGGTATAAATGATATAAAACACTTCATCTAGCTGCACCCAGTGTTCTTCACCGATAAACTGTTCTGTTTCCAAATGCAGTGTCTGCATATGTAAAACAGCAACATGATTCAGGTCCAGTACGCTATCTGTCGTATTGATTACTAATTGTGCACCGGATTTTTCCACGATAAGACGCATCCGTTCCATTGGAATGGATGTATCGACCGGAATATAAGGGTGGCCAGCCTGTACACAGGCGAGGAAGGATACCGGCATATCAGCTCCCATATGACCATACACAACAATTGGCGTCTGCCGACCAAGCTGCGCGGCGTGTATAAAACTTGCCAGTCTGCTTGCCCTGTCCCAAAGCACTCCGTAAGTCAGCACGTTGTCGTCTGTCCGAAATGCTGCCTGCTCTGGGTTGCTTGCTGCATGCTGTGCAATGCGTGTTAAAAGTCTCATCTTATTATCTTCTCCATTTAAAAATCATTATAAATATAGTTGCCTGTATTGGCCGTGTGGAATCCGTACATCAAAAACAGGGTGACAAGGATTGCCAGATAAAAACAAGTATGTAAAGCAAATCGGACACCTGTGTGTGTATACAGCTGCTTAAGCTTATCCATTTTCTTTCTTCCTTCTATTCAAATTTGTAGCCAGTTCCAATAACCGTTCGAATATGATGGGATTCGCAGTTTAATTTGGCGCGCAGCTTCTTTATATGTGTATCAACTACTCGACTGTCTCCATCAAAATCTAACCCCCACACGTGATTCAAAATTGTTTCACGTGAAAGGACGTTATTTTTGTGTTGAAGCAGGAACACCAATAATTCATATTCTTTTGGTGTCAATTCGACTTGCTGGCCATCGAGCTCAAGCTGATGAGACTTTGTATTAACGATTGCTTGCCCGAAGCTGATCATATGACCAGTCGGCAAATAATGTTCGGTTGCCCGCTTCATTAACGAATTGGCACGTGCTACTAGCACTTTTGGGCTAAATGGCTTGGTAACATAATCATCAGCACCAAGTTCAAATCCATGAATCTTATCATTATCACTAGATTTCGCTGTCAGCAAGATAATTGGTACACCAGACCTCATGCGAACTTGCTTGGTAACAGCAAATCCATCCATTTGCGGCATCATAATATCGAGAATGACTAAATCGGGATAAACCGCATCAAACCAATCAATAGCACTGCTGCCATTATCCGTTTCATACACTTCCCAGTCGTCTTTTTTGAAGTAGTCAGCTACTACTTCCCGGATTCTCACTTCATCCTCGACAAGCAACACTTTCTTCCCCATCGTGAATCTTCCTTCCACTCTATATACATAAGTTAACAAGCTTGTATGTCTTTCATGTGTCCTCTAAGCAATTTATCCTACTATTTATCAAACTTAACGAAGAAGCGGACACCTTCTGTCGTGTTTTCCACTCCGTAATCAAATCGATGAAGCGTGAGAATTTGCTGGATGATTGCTAATCCCAGTCCGGTACCACCTGTCATGCGGCTGCGTGAGGCTTCTGTCCGATAAAATCGTGTCCAGATTTTCTTCATTTGCTCCTCCGGTATATGCAGCCCTTTGTTCTCAATGCTAAAGTTACTGCTGCCAGTTTCCTGGTCTGACGCTATTCTTATGGTAATGACAGAATCAGCTTCGCTGTGCCGGATAGCATTCACAAGAAAATTCCGCATCACGCGTTCCATCCATTCATAATCGGCCGTTATAGGCAGTTCGTTTTGCGGAATGATTTCTATTGTCACATTTTTCTCTTTTGCCATATTAAATAGCTTGGCAGCTAATTCTTCTATCATTTCACTGAGCATAATAGACGTTTTGCGCAGCTTAATAACACCGTTCTCCAGCTTTGCTAAATCCAGCATGTCTTTAATCAGGACTTCCATTTTATCTGACTCTTCTATAATTACTTGCACATAATGATCTTGCTTATTAGGGCTAACGCCATCCTGAAGTCCTTCTGCAAAGCTTTTGACAATACTAAGCGGTGTTTTCAGCTCATGTGAAGCATGCTCGAAAAACTCCCTTTGTGCCTTTTCCATCCGCTTTCTTTTCTCCATATCTTGCTTTAGCTGTCCATTTGCTTGCTTTAATTCACTCAAAGCAGCATCAAGGTTTTGCGCCATTGTCAGCATATTATTGGAAAGGCTCCCCAACTCGTCCTTTTGTTTTATCGGCTTAGCTGAGGAAAAATCAAGATGTACCATCTTTTTGGCCATTTCATTTAGCTTGATCAGCGGTCTGCTGACAAGACGGGAATAAATAAGAGACAGCAAAAGAATTAGCACCAAACCAGCAATACCGATATAAAAATAAAACAACTGCAATGCTTCATTTGTATCCTTAATCTCCTGCAGTGACGTTATAGAGAATAAGTATTGTTTTTCTCCTTCTTTTTCAACGGGATCAATTAGTACAAGGTTATGTTTTCCGCTCCATGGTTCTATCCAATCTAACTGCAGACTTTCTCCTTTGGATAGCTTTTTCAACTCGGCTTTTTCTAATGGGAACCACTCCAGCAAAGCGTCATAAAGCAAACCTATTCCTTTATTCAACATTCCTGACTCGGGCAGCGAGATACTTGTTACTGTTCCTTGCATGGTTACTTCATTATCTACTAAATCTTCACCGACACTGGCATCTTCATTGGTAATAACAGAAGGATACATCACCGTTGTGACTGTTCCATCAGTTTCTCCTTGGACAGTTAGTGTGTCTCCCTTCTTGATGTCCAGCGTACGCAAATCATTCCCATAATCTGTTACGAGTAAAGAAAGTGCTACTTCCACTTCTTCACCACTTTCTGTCTTCATCATAATGTTAAACGGATCTCGCACAAGCTGATAGCCATCTTTGTCGACGATTGTTAAAGGACTCTTTGTTTCCCTCATATAAGCTAACGTCTGCTTTGTCAGTTCTTCCTCACTCCAGGAATCATCTTCATAGCCATTTGCTAACCGGTGCAAATGCGCTGCAGCTTCTTTTGTTTTATGGTGCTCGTAAAATCGATCAAAAAACAACAGCTGAAAGATCATAATCATGGCGTAAAAAGCCAGAAAGAACAGCGCTGTCACAGCAAACAACTTAACAGTAATGCCGCGTTTTCTCATGTTGTACTCCTTTATTTCTTACGACGATTTGGTATATATACTTTAAATCACGAGTATGTTTTTTGTGTGTCCACCGATACAGCCTCCATATCGTACCTGTTTTTCATAAAATGCGGAACCTTTTTTTGTAAAATCCAAACTTTGATTTGCTGCATAAGCTAACTTCGGGACATATCACCAGAAAAGAGGGTACACATGGGGAAAGATAACGGATATATAGACTACACCAAAAACAATGTGCAATATTTTAATGATGTAAATAAAAATCGTTTATTCACCAGAAATAACCAAAATTATATCAACCGACTTGGCCGTGATGTATTAAATACATTAGGAAATGTATCTTTGCTTGATATTTTCCTGAGTAAGGGAAAGACGGTTGAACCACATTATCACCAAAATGCAGCTGAGCTGATTTATGCAATTCAGGGTTCCGCACACGTTTCGCTTATTAACCCTTTTACCAATAACGTGGAGTCTATCTCCATTACACCAGGTCAGGTAGCAAATATTCCGCAAGGCTGGTGGCATTGGGAGACAGCAGCTGAAGATGAAACGCACTTGCTGACAATATTTGATGCACCTTACCCTGAATATATTTTCGGATCCGACATCTTGGCTAAAACGCCAGTCGAAGTATTGGCACAAACATATTGCCTCGATAAAAAGAAGCTGCGCGAAACGTTGAGACCGCTTGACAATCAAACGATTGTTATTGGTCCGCCTGATGAATGTAATCAAAGAACTGTTCTAGAAAACAGTTCACCTTATCAAGACCCGAACATATCTCCTCCAACATATAATACGGATGGACAACAATATTACCGTTTCAAATAAAAACAGCCTCTCCCCTTAGGGAAAGGCTGTTTTCTTACTTATTCATTATTGAAGCAGCATCCGCAAATCGGCTTCGTTTTGCAATAAATCCTGTAGCGTATAAGCATCCAGCACCTGCAAATATGCATGCAATGCCTTGCCAAGAACCCCTCTTAGGCCACAAACAGAAGCAATCGGACACGTATTATTTTCCCGATTAAAGCACTCCACCAAGTGAAAATCATCTTCCATTTGCCGTACGACAGCTCCTACATTAATGTCCTTTGGATCACGAGCCAGCCTGATACCTCCTGACCGACCTCTTACTGCTTCTATATAACCTGCTTGCCGCAGTTCATGCGACACTTTCATCAAGTGATTTTTAGATATTTTATAGGCAGTCGCGATTTCCTGAATCGTCGACAGCTTGACTTTTTCTTGTGTTCCCAGATATAGAAGGATCCGCAGGGAGAAATCTGTATACATTGTTAACCGCATTATTATTCCTCCTCTTCTTGAGGATTATAGCACAAGTAGCCTGGAGATTGGACATAAAGAGAATGTGACACTTTTGTTAAAGTGGTATTCTAAATATATCTTTTAACCAGAATTAGCTTTATGATAAAAGTAATTCAACGAAAGAAGGAATCAACCATGTTATCAAAAGAGACGATTAACATTATTAAAAGCACTGTACCTGTACTAGAAGTACACGGAACCCAAATTACGACTGTCTTTTATGAAGAACTATTTAAAGCTCATCCAGAACTGCTGAACATTTTCAACCACGCTAACCAAGCTCAAGGAAAACAACAGACTGCACTCGCGAATGCTGTCTATGCTGCTGCTGTGCATATTGATAAACTAGAACAAATTCTCCCGACTGTTGTACAAATAGCACATAAACATGTAAGCCTTGGTGTTAAACCAGAGCATTACCCAATTGTAGGCGAATACTTACTCAAAGCGATCAAGATGGTACTAGGAGATAACGCAACTCCAGAGATTCTTCATGCATGGGGAGAAGCATACGGTGTTATCGCGGATGCGTTCATTGGTGTAGAAGCCACGATGTATGAAGAAAACGAGAAAAAAGAAGGCGGCTGGGCGTATTTCAAAGACTTTGTTGTTGAAAAAATCGTTCCAGAAAGTGACGTTATCACTTCCTTCTACTTGAAACCTGCTGATGCAGCGCATGTACCTTCGTTTGCACCAGGTCAGTATATTTCCGTACGCGTATCCATTCCTGGCGAGAAGTACATGATGATCCGTCAATACAGTTTATCTAAAACACCGTCATCAGATATGTTCCGTATTTCCGTCAAAAAAGAAGACGATAACAATCCAGACGGTAAGGTTTCTGTCTACTTGCATACCCAAGTAAAAGAAGGAGATACACTGGAAGTAAGTGCACCTGCTGGTGACTTCACGCTTAGCGAAAAGTCAGATAATGCTATTACATTCATCGCTGGCGGTGTCGGAATCACACCAATCATGAGTATGATGGAAACACTCGCAGCAGAAGAGCCAACTCGGGAAATTGTCTTCCTGCAAGCAGCACGCACACCAGCATACGCTGCCTTTACGAAGCAGATTCAAACTCTTCAAGAGAAGATGCCCAACTTAACTTATCAAACATACTACGAAGAAAATCGAATTAACGAAACGGTGCTCCAAAATATGGTCCACGCAGATAGTGATGTTTATGTCTGTGGTCCAGCTGGATTCATGGAATTCGTCATCTCTACACTCTTTCGCACTGGCTTCAGCAAAGAGCAGATTCATTTTGAATTTTTCGGACCAGCAGCAGACTTAGAGAAAGCAGAATAACACAAATAAAGCGCATTGCCTCATCATCGGCAATGCGCTTTTTTAGTTGACCTCTTTCTATTCTCCCATATTTTCCGCCCCAAAATATACGCAAACAGTAAAGCGACTGTTTAATGACTTAACGTCTAGCTGACTTCCTTTAAAAATTCTTTCTAAATAGAATAACGCGAAATGAATAGGGTAAAAGGTATGTACAGGCAAGTTTTAGATTGCAAACAAAAAATAAAGGAGACATACAAATGAAGATTGGAATCATTGGCGCAACAGGAAAAGCCGGAAGCCTCATTACAAAAGAAGCTGCGGAACGCGGCCATGAAGTAACAGCTATTGTACGGAACCCGGCTAAAGTTCAAAAAGATGATATTAACATATTAGAAAAGAATATTTTTGATATCAAAACAGAGGATATTAATGACTTCGAGGTGATTGTTAATGCCTTTAATGCACCTTCTGGTCAAGAAGAGCAGCATATAGAAGCAGGCCGCATACTCATGCATGCACTGAAAGGTGCTCCTTCGACTCGCCTCCTCGTTGTTGGCGGTGCTGGAACTTTGTTCACAGATGAAAAGAAAACGACTCGTATTCTGGAGACAGAAGACTTCCCGGAAAGTTTCTATCCGACAGCTTCTAATATGGCTGAGAATCTAAAAGAATTGCAAGACAGCAACGACATTCAATGGACATTCATCAGTCCAGCCAGTATTTTTGACGCAGATGGGAAACGGACTGGCAACTACCAAACTGGCGGCGACATCCTTCTATTGAATAATCAAGGTGAGAGCTATATCAGCTATGCTGACTTTGCGATAGCTGCCTTAGATGAAATTGAAAAACCAGCTCATCCAAATGAACGCTTCTCCGTTGTAGGAGAAAAAGCATAAAAAAGAGCGCTAGACTCGAAGTCTAGCGCTCTTCGCTTATTTCAATAGATTCAAAGATTCGCGGTTGAATGCTTCCAAATCATCCGGCGTTCTGCTTGTTACGATATTATGGCTTACTACCACTTCTTCATCTTTGAAGTTAGCACCAGCGTTGATTAAATCTTTACGAACACTGCGGAAGCCTGTAATGTCTTTGCCTTTAAGCAAGTCTGTATCAATCAATACTTGCGGACCATGGCAAATAGCAAAAACTGGTTTCTCATTCTCTACGAAAGCTTTTGCGAATTCACCTGGACGATCATCTGCACGAAGCAAATCAGGAGAGAAGCCTCCAGGAATAAGCAGCGCATCAAAATCACTTGCATCCACATCAGAAAGCGCCTTGTCAATCTTCACTTTCTCACCATGCTTGCCCGTAACTTCCTTGCCAGCTTCCAAGTCAATGCTGACCACACTGTGCCCAGCTTCTTCGTATGCTTTTACCGGACTAGTATACTCTACATCTTCGAATTGGTCGGTTACTAAAACTGCAATCTTTTTACTCATATATAGTCCCTCCTACTTTAATCTGTTACTATCGTAGCAAAAGCTTTTGTGAGTATTCAATTATGTTGCTCATTGCTTCCATTAAAAAAAGCCCTCCGAGGAGAGCTTCTTCTAGCTTATCTTATGATTGTTTCGCCTTCACTCGAATCTGATAAACAACCAGCAATAAAATAAACCACACTGGTGTGACAAACAAAGCAATTCGTGTGTCTTCAGCTAAGGCAAGCACCACGACAACGAACGCTAAGAAAGCTAAGATTAAGTAATTCGAAATGGGTGATAACGGCATTTTGAACTTGCTTTTCTTCGCCAATTCCGGGCGTGTTTTGCGATATTTCAAATGAGCAAGCACGGTTATGCTCCAAATGAAGATGAAGCAAACTGTCGATATACTCGTGATCAGCGTGAAAACACCTTCAGGTATGATGTAGTTAAGCACGACTGCAATCAAAATGATAATCATAGAAAAGAACAGCGCGTTTCTAGGTACTTTTCGCAAGTTCAATTTCTTAAATGGCTTCGGTGCATGATCCTCTTTTGCCAGTGAATATACCATCCGGCTTGTACTGAACACGGCGCTATTACAAGCGGAAGCAGCCGATGTTAACACAACAAAGTTGACAATACCTGCCGCAGCTACGATTCCAACAGCTGTAAATACTTGTACAAACGGACTTTTGGCCGGATCGATTGCATCCCACGGATAGATACTCATAATGACGATGAGTGCCCCAATATAGAAGACAAGAATTCGAATCGGAATATTGTTAATTGCTTTTGGAATAACTTTTTCCGGATTCTCTGTTTCACCCGCAGTCAGCCCGACAAGTTCAATTCCGACGAAGGCGAACACAACCATTTGGAATGACAGGATAAATCCATGTACGCCGTTCGGGAAGAAGCCGCCATGATCCCAAAGGTTCGAAAAGCTGGATGGACCAGCGTCAGTGGAGAATCCACGAAGAATCATATACACACCAACCACAATCAAAGCCAAGATAGCGATAATTTTTATTAGAGCAAACCAAAATTCCATTTCTCCAAATAATTTCACTGTCGCAAGGTTCATAATCAGCAAAATGACAAGTGCGATTAATCCTGGCATCCACTGCGGTACTCCTGGAAACCAGAACTTCGTATAGATACCAACAGCTGTTAAATCGGCCATTGCAATGGAAACCCAACAAAACCAGTATGTCCAACCAGTGACAAAGGCAGCTCTGTCACCAAAGTAATCTCCGACAAAGTCCACAAAAGATCCGTATCCTAAATTACTAAGCAAGATTTCTCCTAATGCTCGCATGATAAGAAAACAGAAAATACCGGTAATCAGATAGGCAAAAAGAATAGATGGTCCAGTTAGATGAATCGATTTGCCGGCACCTAGAAACAACCCCGTTCCGATTGCACCGCCAATTGCGATTAATTGAACATGCCTATTCTTTAATCCTCTGGCTAGTTTTTCTTCAGCCATGTTTATGCTCCCCTCTTCTTCATTTCGAGTATGGAACATATAAAAAGCCCTGACTCAAAATAAGTATACTATTATATAGTATCGAAACAGCTAGAGGGGTGCAATAATCAAATATTTCTAAACCTTACTATATCGTATGTGTATTAAATCTTATTTCTGCGTCTCTTTAGGACATACGCCCCAATAATAATGAGATAAATAACCAATGTTATCCCAGTAATAACTACCGCTGTTGTCCAAATCACACCTATTAAGATGAGCAGCAACGCAATAATCGCAAGCCACGTTGTCACCGGAAAAGCTTTGACATAATAGGTGCGCTTATCAGGCTGGCTCTTTCTCGATTTCAAATGTGCAAAAGAGATAATCAGCCAAATGAACAAGACGGTGTACCCAAGGGACCCCATCAAGTAATCAAACGTCTTACTGCCGATAAAGAGTGAAATAAGAACCCCTACATATAAGAAAGACGTACAAACAAGTATCGAAACGACCGGTACTTGCCGTTGGGAAAGCCAAGCGAAACGTTTGGAAATCCTTCCGTCCAATGCTTGCGTGTAAAGAACGCGAGATGAACCATACAAACCAGAGTTCATGGACGAAATAATTGCCAGAAGAATAACAGCATTCATCACATGATCCGCACCGGGAATTCCGACAAGCTGGAAGACGAGTACGAACGGACTTACTGCCGATTCGTTCACTTCATTCCAAGGAATTAGACTTACAATAATAAAAAACGGAAACAGATAAAAAGCAATAATACGTGTTAACGTGCTGCGAACTGCTTTTGGTACAACTTTCTCCGGATTTTTTGTTTCAGCTAATGTGACACCAATAATTTCTGTTCCGCCATATGAATAAATAACGACCAACATCGCTGAAATCAAACCGCCTGCTCCATTTGGCAGAAATCCGCCATGAGCTGTCAGGTTAGAAAAGCCGGGTGCTGTATGATCTCCGAAGGATACAAGCAGCAATACAATACCAGCCAAGATGAACAAAATAATAACACTTATCTTTATCAATGCCAGCCAGTATTCTGTCTCGGCAAATGTTTTTACAGAGAATAAATTAACAGCTGTCACAAGCACTGCGACAATGAGTGTCAAAAGCCAAACCGGGTAATCTGGCAGCCAATACTGCAGAAAGATTGCCGCAACTACAGCTTCAGCAGCAATATTTAATACCCACATCTTCCAGTAAATCCAATCAAGGAAGAAAGCTGGAAACTTACCGATACTGGATTGGACCAGATCACGAAATGTTCTTGCATCTTTATTTTGTACTGCCATTTCAGCAAGACCTTGCATAACAAATAATAGAATAATGCCGCCTAGCAGATATGCAAATATAACAGCAGGTCCTGCCAAATCAACAGCTGAGCTTGAGCCTTTGAAGAGCCCTGCACCAATTGCACCGCCTAATGCCATCATCATAATATGGCGCGCTGTCATGGTGCGCTTCAGTCCATGTTGTTCTTTTTTCATCATCTTTACCTCCATTTAAGAAATTCATTTCAGCTTCTAACGAAAAAAAGCCTTCCGTCTCTTCTCCATATATGATGGAAAAGAGACGGAAGGCTTCTTGTGCTTTCCGCGGTACCACTCTCGTTGGTTCTAAAGAACCCGCTTTTCACCTTGTAACGAAGGTAACTCGTCAAAACCTAAGAATCTTACCGTTAGCTTTGCTGCTCCAGGGTGAGTTCGAGGAAAACACAGGCTGCGTTCCACCAATCCGCAGCTCTCTGTCAGCTGTGTCTGTTCCTCTACTACTCCCATTCGTCGCTTTTGTTAAAATATTTCGACCAAATTAATAATCCTAACTATAAGCGCCGCAGAACAGCTTGTCAATATATCTTACAAATTAGTTGATTTCCAATTTTATCTGACCTATAAGACTAAAATCAGCTTTAAAGATACCTCTTGCTAATGGAATCGGAGATAGAAATGTACCGGAGCTTATTGCCATGCCTTTCTTTAAATATTGATTTTTTTCGGCCAGTTTCTGCGTCAGCCACGCAACGGATGAAACTGGGTTCCCCATTACCTCTGTTGCATAGCCCGTATCAATTTGCTCCCCATCTTGTGTAAGTGTCAGCTTAATTTGCGCAGCTTCCTCTAGTGTCAGATCATCTCTTCCATCTGCGGCCAGTACAACTTTTCCGGTAACACCATTATCACAAATTAAATCAGACAACTGAAATTTCGGGAACCAATCAGCAAATCTGGAATCCGGTATTTCTATCCCTGCATGAAGAATGCTTTTCTCCAAAATCTCTTCTTCCTTAGCTCCGATGCTTAAATCATCTTTCAGAACGAATACAACCTCGGGCTCCAGCAGCGGTGAAAGCATCGAAGCTAGCTCTAGCTCCGTATCACCTCTATATAACGTATCTTCAAATAATGTTCCAAATGCCGGTTCGCTTGCATTGAATAAAGCCTGTGTACCAGGACTTGTCATGCTGATTTTATATCCCTTTATTTCTTTTCCAGTCTGCTCTGTTCTTTTAGCTGCAAACACGTGCTGTACAGCATACGATTCTTCAATTGAAAGATTATGTACTTTGCTAAAGAAATCGATCGCTTGCTTCGTTTCATACACTTCTAGGAGTTGTGCTGCTAGCTGCTCTTTCGTAACCTGTTTCACCTGTTCTGCCATCATGCCCTCTCCCCTTTTATCTAAATAATCAGATTTTATAGAATTATAGTACACCTCCCAGGTCATTGCCAGCTGTTTTTCCTTATGTTTATAAGTTTTTGGCCATAAAAAAGACATCTACCCCTCGATAGATGCCTTCATATTTATTTTTCTATTACTTTCGCAGATGTCACATTCGCTAGATTGACAACTTCGCCAGCTACTCCGAACCAGCCATTCTCACTAGCTTTTATCTCGTTCACTACATGCACATAGGAACCAGACTGGTAATCTGTGAATGTATACTTCTCTCCGCCGACAAATGTAAACTCTACATCAAACTTTTCCTGCACGAATAGTGCCTCCTTTGATTTTACCTTCTTAATTAAATAACCCAAAGTCAACACGGTTAAACACATATTTGCTTATTATCAAACTATTTAGTAATCTTGAGGTATAGCAGCTTGCTACAGAGGGAGATCATGATGGAAAAACATATATTCTTGCATCTTGTTGGCACCTTTATTCTAATTGGCGGCATCTATTTATCACTTACGAACACAATTATTGGTGTTGGAATGGCAATGGTCGGAGCTATTTTGCTTGGAGCCAGCTCCTATTTCGTACCTAGTAAGAAATCAAAGCGACCTAAACCTTAGCACACATTACTCTTTTTCCGTTTAAGATATACTAGGATAAACAGCAGATTTGGAACCCAGCAGAGCCAAGCTGTGTAGGCATAATACACGTCATATTGCTGGAGCCCGAAAACAAGCATACATAACCCCAGCCATATTCGCAGTGTTACAGCAGCAAATGTTAGGCTGTAATTCACCATAGTCCAGCGCCGATGCTGGACTATTTTTTCTCGCACCTTTGGTCAAAATTCTCTTCCATTAATGCAGATAACGCTTTATTTTTCAGACAGCAATCGACACAATCTACCAAAACCTTACAAAATACCCCTCTACCAACACACTCCCTATTTTCTTACAATAAAAGCAAGACAAGTACATGACGAGAGGGTGAACAATATGACATTACTCCAGAAGTACATATCGAGTCTGTATCCATTCAGAAAAGGTGATCCTGGCGGTGCGACTATCCTGTATTTGGCTGCCGCTTCTCACTTAGAGCTTTCTCATTTTTACTACTCCTAAATGTTTCTCCTACATATAATAGTAGATTTTGCGTCACTTATATTTGTCATTCATTACAAATACGTCATATTAAGATACATATAGCAGGTTGGCAGAATTAGCATTGTATACATTTTAATACTTCTGTAGCCGCTTCGGTTTGAGTATCAACAATTGTTCCATTTCCATATTCCCGATATATACCAGTGGTTCCTTCTCTTAATTAACCCCACAGAGAACCTAGTGGGGTTAACTAAGAAGGAACCATTTTGGTATTGATCCTATCAGGATAAGACAAATAAAAAATAAGACAGATAACACTTAATGATGTACCAGCAAAGAAGATTACGCTGTGTTTAAAACTCTTTTCTCCAGTCTTCTTGTTCCAGAATAGCCCCGCTTTCGGCTACATAGGAAAAAATAACGGTACCGTGTTCTAAAATACCCTCCTCTTTTAAATAGGAGACAAACGCATTAAAATGCTCATCGTCTTGTTCTTCTTTCTCGCGCGCCACATCTATACGGATAAGTGGTGAGACTTCATGCTCTTTATAGCTTCCCGGTTCAGAAGATTTTATTGATAATTTTTTCCCTATCTCATTATCAAACAGAGCGAAATAATCATGCACATCTGTAAAATTTTCTTCTAGATAGACTCGAATATCACTTTCCAGCTCTTCCCTCCATTTATCAGACACGTAGGTATCAATTAGCTTCCTGGTGTCATCGTCTTCATATATGAAAAATTCTATGCCATTGTTTGTGCTACGAGCTTTCGCGGCGTATTCGAATTCAAAGTTCCCCATATTATCATATAAAGTGTCAACTATCTCAAAGTCCTCGCTAAAGTTCTCATTCAGATAACCGCTGGCTTTATTCTTGATCGCTTCCTCTTTTTCACTGTCGGGAGACATTTCGGTTATAAAAGAAACTGCCAGAAAAGCAATGATTACAACTGCCCCAATTATTATTCCAAGAATAACCTTTAGAAACGTATTCAAGATACCCGCTCCTTTATAATTTCTAGACTACCTATAGACCACCTACAATCCCCTCCCTTCATTATAAAGAACTACGCAGTTGCTTTATACATATATGGTTATTTTTAACAATATACAAGTCCGAAGTTGCATTACCTACCTGCAGCAACAAAAAGAGGCAGCCATCTTTTCAGACAGCTGCCTCTTCTAGTTTCTTTAAAAATCATATGCTGCTTCTTTTTTCTCACGCACGCTTGCTTGTGCTTCTGCTAAGTCAAACGCGTCCTCTGCCAATCGCTGAAGTCGGAGATGTACGTCGTCATTGATGACCTTTCCATTCAGGAAGTCCTTTTCTTCAACAAATACATACGATGCTACGATATGTGCTTTCATATAAGACAAAATTGGTTTTAGCTGCTGTTCTGCAACAAGATAATGCTTTGCTGAGCCTGCCGTAACAACAATACCTGCTACTTTGTCGCGAAATGCCTGCGTAGGCAAAAGATCAAATACATTTTTCAATGTCCCTGGTATGGAAGCTTGGAAAATTGGTGTACCAATAAACAGAATATCTGCTTCCATCAGCTTTTGCGTCACATATGCCGTGTCACCTGTGTACTCTAAATAGTTTCTTCCATCACTAAACTGAAGCTCATAATCCGCCAGATCTAATAGCTCATGGTTTGCATCCGGATAAGCTTTGAGCATTTCTTCCCAAAGTAATGACATCGCTGCTTTGGTTTTTGATCCGACGATTGACCCTGCTATGCCTACTACCTTCATGCATCTGCTCCTCCTTGCTTCGTATATTTCTTAATTGCCGGCAAAATCTCCGTTCCAATCAGCTCAATATTACGTTCCATCTTCTCAAACGGTACGCCGCCGAAGTCAAGCTGTGCTAAATAGCGCTGATGACCGAATTGCTCGTGCTGATAAAGAATCTTCTCAATAATCTGCTGCGGGCTGCCGACATTGATGATGCTGCGGTGATCTTGCGCCTGTGCAAATAACTGTTTCGGGAATCCTTGCCCGTTTGTTTTCTTCATACCCTCATTGATGTGTGGATAATAGTCACGCAGAGCTTCTTGTGTTGTTTCTGCTGCGTAAAAGAAGCCTGTTGTTGCTACTGGAATCTGTGTTGCGTCAAATCCACGTGCTGTTAATGCTTCGCGGTATGCATCAATTGTTCGCTTGAATACACTTGCAGGTCCGCCAAGCATGGCAGTGATCATTGGTACGCCGGCATAACCAGCTTTGATCGCACTCGCTGGTGTTCCCCCTACTGCTCGCCAGATTGGCAATGAGCCATTCACCGGACGCGGAAGCACTTGTGCGTTACGCAATGGTTTACGGAATTCTCCGCGCCAATTTACAACCTCTTCCTGGTTGATCTGCAATAGCAAGTCGAATTTCTCTTCAAACAGTGCTTCGTAATCATGTAGATCATAACCGAGCAATTCAAATAATCCGATACGCGAAGCACGTCCAGCTACAATTTCAGCTCTTCCGCCTGATAACAAATCAAGCGTAGCAAAATTCTCATATACCCGTACTGGATCAGATGTACTAATAATTGTTGAAGAACTGCCGATTTTTATTTTCTCCGTCGCTTGCGCAATTGCGGCCAATATAACTGCGTGCGCCTGCGATGCAAAATAGGGCTGATGGCTTTCCCCGACACTAAAGAAATCGAGACCAGCTTGATCTGCTAACTGAGCCAAGCGCACCAACTGCTGCACCCTTTCTTGCGCAGAAATTCGTTCTCCTGTATGCGGATTGGCTAAATGATCACCTAATGTGTAAATACCAAACTCTATACCTTTACTTGGATCAATACGATAATTTTCCATAAAATCTGTCTCCCTAATTTTTATCTTACAGCCATTATCCACCAAAGCTCACTTATTGGAAAGTACGCACTTAAAAGTGGTATAGTATAGAAAAGGATACTGTAGAATCGGGGGATAAGAGATGAGCGATTATAATGAAGAAATTGTACCGGAAATGTGTAAAGTGACAGATGCACTTGGCATTTTAGTCGGAAAGTGGAAGCCGGTCATTTTGCTTCATCTGCTGAAGAATGGAACGCAGCGTTTTAATGAACTGAAACGTAGTTTACCCGGAATCACACAGAAAATGCTGACAAACCAGCTTCGTGAGCTAGAAGAAGAAGACATTATCGAGCGCAAAGTGTACGCTCAAGTGCCTCCGAAAGTGGAGTATTCGATTACAGATTACGGCACAAGCCTGGAGCCCATTTTGCATGCCATGCATGTATGGGGAGCAAATCATACAATTCATAAGCAAACAAAAAGAAATAATCAAGCGGAAGCCAAATAAAAAGATAAAGAGCAACTGATTTCCTCTGCATAAAAAAAAGATGAACTGTCTCCAGTTCATCTTTTTTTTATTATACTTAGTTTTTCAAGCGTGCTGCTGCTTCTTTTACTTGTCCAAGACCATCTTCGATGATTTGAGCTGCTTGATTAGGAGACGCGTTATGGCCTTCGATTACAACTTCATCGATGATTTCCATACCGAAAACGCCGCCGAATACGTTGCGCATGTAGTTAAGAGACATTTCCATTGGTGCAGCTTCTGGTAGAGAGTAAACGCCACCGCGTGCATTAAGGAAGATTGCTTTCTTGTCTGTCATCAATGGAATTAAGCTGCCTTCTGCACTGTATTTGAATGCAAAGCCTGCCGCATATACATAATCGATGAAAGTCTGCAATTTAGCAGGAATTGTCAAGTTCCATAGTGGGAATGCGAATACAACAACATCTGCCGCTGTAACCAAATCCATTGCTTTTTGCTTAGCAGCCAATAGACGCTGCTCTGTATCATTCAGTTCAGCACCGTTTTGTACTTTACCGAAAGCATCGAACAATTCTTGTCCGAAGTATGGTGTATCTTCTGCGAATACATCATAAGTAGTAACAGAAAGATTTTCTGCACCTTCTATTTCCTGCATGAATGTTTCATACATTTTACTTGAAATCGCCTCAGAAGCTGGACGATTATTTGCTTTAACTACTAATACGTTCATTTGTAAAACCTCCATATTATCTCAATCTGGAATCGTATTCCCCTAAATCCCCTAGTGCCTATTATTATGTTTTTTAGTTAAAACAACAAGTACGCACTTAAAAGTGGCATAGTATCTTAAATGATACTATTGGAGAATAACAGCAAAAAAGCAGCCTTTGTGGCTGCTTTTTTGGTTAACCTTCTTTAGTTGGCTGATGCAGCGGCGGTGGCATAAGCCAGCCTTTTTCCTTCAATAACTTCAGGAATTTTGCACCTAGCATTGCTTTATTTGTATGGAACTGTCCGAACATCAAACCAACATCTTCTCGAATAGATTGTCCCATCATTGTGCTGCACGCCACAAGACCTGCAGCTGCACCAGCTGAAGCAGTTGCTGCTACATCAGGATCAATAAATCGTGCACCAACTGGAATAGATTCCAGTTCCACTTTTGGCGGTTCAGGTGCAGACGGCGGTAAGGCAATACCATTCGCCCGCAAAATTTCCGATACTTGTTTTACTTCTTCTTTTGCTCCGTCAATTGCTTCTACCATAAGTTTTTTCAAGTCGTCATCGCCTACATGGTTTAACAGCATTTGATGATTTGCAATCATCTTATTGCCTGTCAAAACGAAAGACCATAGTCCGTAAACTTCCCCGTAATGCAACGGCTCGTCTTGCGGATTTCCACTCAAGATTCCCATCGTCATCCTCCTAAATATATTCATCTTTCAGTGCCGCCTTTCTGTTGCACATTATTAGAATGACCTGTTCTGCCAAGTTTATGTAGAGATGTTTAAACGTATATGCAAGCAGGTATTAGGCAGTAAAAGGAGATGACGGTAATGGAAGTATTGTTGATTATTCTAGGCATCGCCCTAATTGGACTTGTTATTTTAGATTTCGTCTGGACAACTCTCTGGGTACAAGGCGGAGCAGGTCCAATTACGAGCAAGCTGACAAGCAGTATATGGACTTTATTCAGAAAAGGGAGCAGAAGCAATAAAACGGTACTGAGTCTTGCTGGACCAATGCTGCTCGTTACAACTGTAATGAGCTGGATTCTTCTGTTCCTGGCAGGATGGTTCTGCTTAATCACCAGTAATCCAGATATCCTTTCAAATAGTCAGCATAAAGGAAATGCTGGCATTATCGACCGAATCTATTATGTTGGTTATACATTCTTTACTTTAGGCAGCGGAAATTGGACACCCAGTGGTGATATATGGAAAGTGATCGCAATTATCATAACTGCATCTGGCATGATTTCCATTACATTCGCTGTAACATATCTAATTAATGTAGTTAGTGCGGTGAGCAGCAAACGAAGCTTCGCACAAGATGTGTTAAGTATCGGGCAGACAGGTACCGAGATTCTTCTGACAGCCTGGAACGGGAATGATCTTCATCATTTAGATAAACCGCTCAGTATAATAAGTTCTAATTTATCTACATTAAGTACACAGTATAATGCTTATCCAATTCTGCACTATTACTTCAATAAAGATTCGAGCAAATCTGCTGCTTTGGCTATTGCAGCTTTGGATGACGCACTTCAAGTGATGGAACATCACCTTCCAAAAGAGACATTGCCAAACCCCGTCATTGTAAAACAGACACGTTCGTCTATTCTTACATTTCTAGACACATTGGATTTAATTTCTGTTTCTGATAAGACTGAAGAAGCTCCTGCCCCTGACTTAACGGACCTACGTGAAAAGGGTTTACCTGTTCAACAAGCGCAAGGAAAACAACAACAATCTGATCATAGAAAAAAACTTCTTTCGTTAGTCCATTTAAATGCCAGGGAGTGGCCAACTTAATTCAAGCGCTGAGAATGATCTGGCTGGTGGCTACCATCAATTTCGGAAAACAAATTAGAAGCTGCAGGTTGTTCGTTTGCTAAATCCGACTCAGCTTGTTCACCAATTTGCATCCCTTTCATCAATTGATACAACGCAGCCACATCCTCTTTTGTTGCAGGCTGCTTGTTTTCTTTCAGCATATAGCCCAGTTGGCCGCTCGGCTCGACGGTAGCCCATTTTAAATCTTGAATGGATGCAATTCCTTGCTGCCGGAGTCGCATTTCTAACTTATCAACAGATAGTTTTAATTTTTTTAGGGTTTTTATATCCAGCTGTCCGTTCTCAATGACAATTTTAGCTTTGCCAGTGAAGAAGGATTCTGCTTTATTCCATTTTAATTGAACAAATTCCAGAATCATTAGCGTTACAATTAAAAGCGCAGCAATCGCAAAAGTACCCCAAAGATTTTTCCCGCTGACTGGCTGGATGAGTAATGTCCCAATTGAGATCATGATAACAGTCTGGGATATTGTCATTTGGGAGATAGACCTTCTCCCAGAGAACCTTATAAGCAAGATACCGACGATTATAATGAGGATAGATTTCCATATAACATTTAAATCCAATTGAATCACCTTCTGCAGCTTATTTTCTTTTTAACTTGCCTGTCTAAGTGAAAAACATACACGCAGAAACAGAAAAAAGCCAGCTTGGCTGGCTTTACTATTCTTCCTCTTCCTTTGCCTGCAGAGTTAAACATGATACAGGGTGGGATACAGGGTGGCTCATTACAACAAGCATTCCTTTACTACCCATCACTCGGCGGCCAGTATCCTGTTAGCCTGCCTTTTCATAAAGCCTGCGGGCTAATGCATTTCCTTCATTCACCGCTAAAACAATCTCATCAATATGCGGAAACGCTTCCCGCACAAACGCTGGCAATTGTTCCAGCGTTCCTTTTCCATATCCTTTTTCAAGGCAGTGATAATCCGTCGAAAAAGTCCGCAAAAGGATAGCTGCAGGGTTAGCCGAAAAGCGCTGAACACACACCCTCTTGCTCATGAAGAACAAAATAAGTCACCAGTACAGCATCTTCAATACCCAAGATAGCATGACGATTCGGATCCGCTCGGCACAAAGCGATACTTTCAATTGGATGCCCAGTAAAACGCAGCTGCTCATCTGACAATGTATACGTCTCAATTAAGTGTGCATGTTCTTCTTGAAAGCGAGTTAGATTCATGTCTAATTCTCCATTCAATAGATTTGATGAACTAAATTTTATGGATGCAAGTAAATTCTATTATAAAAATGATTATACTTTAATTTTAATTTTTTCAAAAAAATATACAATTATATACTTGATTCAAGTATATAATTGTAATAATCTTATTTTATGAACAAAACAAGTTTGCTTAAAGGTCACTTAGAAATGTGTGTCTTGTCCATATTGAAGAAGCACAAAAGCTATGGGTATGAAATCATGAAAGAATTGGAGAAATACGATTTAAAACTGAAAGGAGTAAGCAGCATCTATCCCATTCTCACCAAATTAAAAGATCAACGATGGGTGGATGTGAGCAGCGAAATCACTGATAGTGGTAAAGCACGCATCTACTATACGATTAATCACCAAGGGGAAAAACATCTAGAAAATATCATGAAAGAGTGGAAAGAACTACAGACCAATATAAAGGCTTTACTCATCTATAATGAGGAGGAGTTGTAATGGGGATGGAACTGACAGAGAAAGAAAAGATGTACTTGGATGACATATCTCGTGAACTAATTACTAGGAAAGCGAAAAAGGAACAAGTTCTCTTTATCAAACAGCAGCTATTGGAACATATAGAAGAATCGCGTTTACACGGTATTGATCCTTTCGACGACTTGGAAACACCCGCTGAATTTGTCACAGAATACTGCGAGTTAAATGAAGTACAATTTGTATCACCTCAGAAAGCCTCATTTCCAAAAAGTTATTATTTTATAGGACTCTTTTCCTTTACAGTTACTTACCTGCTATCCCAGCTTATTTTAACAATGTGTCTCACCCAAACCTTCAGTCCAGCATATCAACATACAAACTTTAACTATAATTTACTCTATAGCATTTCTGATAATCTCTGGTGGAATAGCATGCTCATTAGCATCAGTTTAATCTCTGCAGCAGCGATAACGTCTCTAACAGTTCTATCCATCTATAGAAAAGGTAAATTTATATCTTGATGAAAAGATCCTTTGTTTTTTCACTTATTATCATTTTATTTGCTCTCTCTGCCTCCCCAGTTGCAGCGTCATCTAATATGGAGTCAAAGTTAACGCACTACGCAGATAATTATTTTGAACAAGAGAAGATACCAGGAGCAGCTATAGCTATCGTAGAACAAGGGGAAGTAATGTATGAGCATGTCTGGGGCATTGCCGGAGAAGATAAGCAGCGTGTCACTAACCAAACTCCCTTTGCTCTAGGTTCCATTAGCAAATCTTTCACAGGACTGGCAATTGCACAACTAATCAGTGAGGAGAAGCTCTCTTTAGATTACTACATAAGTGATTATTTGCCATGGCTGCAGCTCAACGGAGCTGAGGATCATATAACCATACGCCATCTGCTGACGCATACAAGCGGCATTAGCAGTTATGACGGGCTAAAAGTTGCTGATCAGGGGATTGCCGAACAGATAAAATTAAAACAAATCGTTCAAAGACTTTCTACTATATCGCTGACAAATAATCCGGGTTCCGAGCATCAATATAGTGCTGCGAATTATTTAATTTTGGGCGCTATCTTAGAAGAAGTAACCGATAAAACATTTGCGGAGTATATGAAGCACACAATCTTCTCACCGCTACATATGACACACACTGCAGCCGATAAAGATTCAGCCAATCGCACTGGGTATCGCGTTGGTTATCAATCATGGTTCGGTTTTCCAGTACAAAGCACAGTCCCATATGACAACAGTGGCGCTGCCTATAGCAGTATCACCTCCAGCGCAGAGGATATGACAAAATTTATCCAACTATTCTCTGGCAAGAGTTCTCCTATCTTGAACAAATACACTGAAAAACTATATAAGAAAGAATCAGAAGTGTATTATGGCTATGGACTCCGCCACACCAAGCTTGATTCAGGAAAAGATATAATCTGGCATTCCGGCTCGACTCCTGATGCACACGCAGAATTTTTCTACCTCCCCGAAGAAGATTGGGGAGCAGTAATTCTAACTAACAAAAATCATATTCTTGAAGAAACTTCTCTCCCTCTTTTAAAAGAAGGGATTATTGACATCATGCATGGAATCGAGCCTGAAAGGATCCCCAGTTACTTTCCGTCCACTCAATTAATTTTGTGCTTTATTATGGCAGCAATCCTGCTCTGGTCAATATTCTTAATAATAAGAAGAAAGGTGTATCAGAAGAAAAAGCCGGTACTTATAGGTGGTTTCCTATCCTTAATCTGTAGTTCATTGCTTATACCCATCCTTATCTATAGCTCGCAATCGCCTTGGCATTCTATATCTGCATTCGCTCCAGACCTAGCCTTTCTTATAATCACGATCGTTGGTCTCTTATGCCTGCACGGAATAATATGCATTGTTACTTATTTTAATCAACCGGCTAGAAAACACAAAGAGCTCGGAACATAATTAGTCTCTGACAAAAAACTCGTTTACCAAGAAAATGGTGATTAATATTCACCACCAGAGCAATCTCATCTATATACGGATACGCTTGCTTCATAGACGCTGGCTATCTTTCCAGAGCTCCTTCTCCAAGATTTCTCATAAAAGAAAAAGCCCCAAAAAGTAGCAATCAACATAATATTGATCGCAAACTCTAGGGGCTTATCTTATATAATTCGTCATGTACCGGGGCAACTTTTTCATCCTGCAGGTTATCTTTTACACTATATTGTACTGCTCTTACACCAACTGGCTTATGATACTTTCTAGTCTGGATAACCCTGTACACGTTATACTTCTTTATAAGTAAGTCAGCACATACTTATAACCGATACATTATCTAACTAACCCTTTTCTTAATTCTTTCTCTGTTGGAAATGATTCTTGTCCTCCTTCTTTCATCACTGTTTTTGCACTAACTTCTGTAGCGAATTTCATACACTCATCTAGCGATTGGCCTTTGGACAAGCTATATACCAGTGCTCCAATAAAGGAATCTCCTGCTCCTGTTGCGTCTACAGCCTTTACTTTTTTTGCCGCAAAATATTCATTCTTCTCATTATTAACAGCTATGGATCCTTCTTTTCCTAAGGTGATAATTACTGTATCTCCTGTAATTTCCTGCAATTTTTTTCCTGCACTTGAGGCTTCTTCTATTGTAGTGATAGATTTACCTGTCATAAAAGCAGCCTCCGATTCGTTTACAACCAGTAGGTTAACGCCGCGTAAAACATCAGACGGTATATGGCAAGCAGGTGCATTATTCAAAACTATCTGAGTCTCCGAATCTTTAAAGCGTTTAATTATATATTCTGTTACCTGCTGCGGAATTTCTTGTTGTAAGATAATAAAAGCTGCATTCATTAAATCTCCAACAATTTCATCAATATCTTGTATTGTTATCAACTCATTCGCGCCTTTAATAATCGAGCTATAATAGTCTCCGTCCGGCATGACATGAACTATCCCAAGCCCAGTTGATCCGGTTCTCTTGACATATGATGTATCTACCCCAATGGCAGTAAGCGAACCAACCAGTGCATCACCGAATCTATCTTGTCCCACCTTCCCAACCATTATGGTGGGCATACCTAATTTAGCGCACTGGGCAGCTTGATTTGCTCCCTTTCCTCCCGGACCTTGTACCAGCGTATCTGCAATGAAGGTTTCTCCTTTATACGGCATACGCTGCTGTTTAACAATAATGTCATAGTTTAAACTACCAATTACAGCTACTTGTTTTGTCATCCATTTTTACCTCCGGTTTTTCTCAGGTTCTATGTGAACTTACAGATTCTTGTGTTTTCAATAAGTTTTTGTAGGAGAGATTTTGTCGATGTAAACTTAGTGCTGTAAACAGAACATCTAAGATATTCAACTGTGCAATTCTAGCAGCGGCATTTTCTCCCGTAATAGGAGAATTACGCGCAGAAGAATGAAGAACAACATCAGAGAATTCCGTTACTGGACTCATCACATGGTTCGTGACACAAATTGTCATCGCACCATTTTCTTGTGCTGCTTTAAAAATATTAATTACATCCGTCGAAGTACCTGAATGAGATACGCCAACGACAACATCTCCTTGCTTGGCCAAAGACGCTCCCATCAACTGCATGTGCGAATCCCTATATAGAACGGAAAAGATGCCAATTTTCAGTAATTTATGCTGAAAATCTTCACATAAAATACCGGATCCGCCATTCCCAACCAAAATAAGTTTACTTTCACCTTTCAGTGACTGAAGTGCAGCAATAGCTTTACTTAGCGCACTCCGATTAATCACTGCTAATGTATCTTGTAGAGCAATCATAGAGTACAGAAATACTTTCTCAAGAATATTATCGTTATCATCTGTATGGATGAAGTCTTCATGTAATTCATC
Source organism: Terribacillus sp. DMT04 (assembly GCF_019056395.1). Taxonomy (NCBI): domain Bacteria; kingdom Bacillati; phylum Bacillota; class Bacilli; order Caryophanales; family Bacillaceae; genus Terribacillus; species Terribacillus sp. DMT04. The sequence goes on along the minus strand of NZ_CP077639.1, from coordinate 667,292 downwards.
ACTGATACTCTCTTCACCATTAGCTACATATTCAGTAATTGCATGCTTTAATTCGTAGAAACCCTCACAGCGTAGCTTTTTGCATACCTTTGTAATGCTAGACTCGCTCACTTGTAAGTGTTTAGCCAAATTACTAATTGTCATATTAGTTAGTTCCTGATACTGATTACTTATAAAATTTGCAATACGCTTCTCTTTTTTACTTAACGATGGCGAGAGACTGCGAGCGTAGAGAATTATTTCTTTTCCCTTCAATTTATCTGCATGCATTGTCGAACCTTCCCTTCCTTCCACCTCATTCTACTATCACTTTGAAAGCGTTTCAATATTTTACTTTATATTTTACTAAAATAAAATTTATATCCCTAAAGATCGCAAATAAAAATATTCTCAGTCAAGTTTTTTCATTCTTATTTACTTATCAGTAATCCCCTGTTTATAATCCGATTAAGTTGAACCTTCCCTCAACAACAAAAAGGAGTGTGCAAAATGAAATTCTCTACTCGCCTTAATTCTTTTAAAACACAGCCAGAAAACTTCTTTGGAAGTGTGGATCCAAAATCACTAACAGTATTTGACTACATTTCAAGGATGGTAACAGTGGATGGCCTAACTCACGTCGAACTAAACTACCCTGAACATTTTGAGAATACTACTGTTGAAGAAGTGAAAAGCTTTTTAACAGAAAAACAAATCCAAGTAAGCGGAATAGCACTGCGTTTCAAAAATCACTATACATTTGGGGAATACGCAAACCCAGATTCACAGATTCGAAAGAAAGCTATCCAGGAAACAATGGAAGCTATCGAAGTTTGCAACGAACTTGGCGGCGAAGTCACGACAATATGGCTAGCGAATGACGGCTTCGATTATGCTTTCCAAATGGATTACGAGAAAGCATACGATAAAATTGTTGACGCCCTAAAACACATAACTTCTAGATATCCAGATAATAAAATTAGTTTTGAATATAAACCTTATCAGCCAAGAGCATTCTCTTTAATTGGAAATATTTCAACTACTCTCATGTTACTAGACGATGTCGGAGCTCCAAATATGGGTGTTACTCTTGATTTCTGCCATATGCTAATGACTAAGGAAAACCCAGCCTACTCTTTGGCTCTCGCAGCTCGAAAGAACAGACTGATGGGCTTCCATTTAAATGACGGACATAAGGACAATGATGATGGTTTAATGCTAGGTTCTGTGCATTTTATGCAAACGCTAGAATTTATTTACTATGCAAAACGCTATAACTATGATGGTCTTATATACTTTGATACTTTTCCACTTCGTGAGGATCCAGTGGCAGAATGTGAACAAAATATTAAAATATACAAAGCCTTGGACTCGTTTCTTGAACGTTTCGGTTTAGAAAAGGTGGAAGAAATCATTCGGAATGAAAATGCATTGGAAGCTCAAAAACTTTTATACGCTTTTACACAGCAGCAGACACTTACTAATATTTAATTAGGGGAGCTTTAAAAATGTGGAATAAAATAGGATTACCAAGAAATTTGTTGTGGGGATATATTGGTTTAGCTATATTTATGCTTGGAGACGGCGTTGAGCAGGCGTGGATTTCACCCTATCTAGTAGAAAGAGGGATGAGCATTGAGAGCGCTTCCCTCTTGCTCACCGTTTATGGTATAGCTGTTGCTCTTTCCGCTTGGCTATCTGGTATCTTTGTTCAAACTATGGGACCTCGTAAAGCGATGGTAATTGGGCTGATTGCTTTTATTATTGGAAGTCTTGGATTCATCGGCCTAGGTGTTTATGAATTAAATCTAGCTGTCATGCTGCCATTCTATGCTTTAAGAGGATTGGGTTACCCTCTCTTTGCATATTCCTTTTTAATTTGGATAAACTATAGCTCCCCTTTGGAAAGCAGAGGAGCGGCAGTGGGTTGGTTTTGGTTTATGTTCTCACTTGGACTAAGTGTTTTAGGTCCCTTCTACTCATCGTTGTCTATTCCTGTAATCGGACATGTCAACACCTTATGGTCATCCTTAATTTTCGTATTCATTGGGGCTTTCTTGGCTATATACGCTAATAAAGACAAAGTACCTGCCAGTGAAATACACCCATTTACACTCTCGGAATTTATGAAAGGGATTACAATACTTAAACAAAAGGAAATTTCTTTAGGGCTTATTGTGAAGACAATTAATGGTCTGGCACAGTATGGACTTGCTGTGTTTATGCCTATCTATTTATTAGGATTTGGTTACTCTACCACAGAGTGGCTGCAAATGTGGTCTACCGTCTTTACCGTTGCAATATTTGCCAACTTATTCTTTGGTTATGTGGGAGACAGATTTGGCTGGAGAAATACCATTCAATGGGTTGGTGGGGTTGGTTATGCCATTGTACTGGTAATGATATACTTCACTCCGCAGCTAATTGGCCATAACTATCTTGTTATGACGATTGTCTTAAGCCTGTGTGGGATTACGATGGCAGGATTTGTACCACTATCAGCATTATTCCCTATGCTATCCCCTGACAACAAAGGGGCATCTATGTCTATTCTAAATCTTGGAGCAGGTTTAAGTACTTTTTTAGCACCCGCTATAGCTGGTTTATTCTTCAGTTCATTAGGTGCTGGTGGTGTATTGTTTATTTACGCTGGTTTCTATGTCCTGAGTGCAATCTTAACACCATTCCTCAAAACACCTGAAGAACTACAAAAAGACAAGCCAGACAGGCTAACAACAGATAACGTAAATATTAAATAATTGTTGTTACTTGTGTCACATGCAATTCTGAGGGACAAAAGAGCTGTTTAACAATAGCTCTTTTTTGTCTCTAGTTAGAAACTAACTCAATATTTCCACTTGAAACATCCTCATCACCTCCAGATAACACATGAGTTGCGCTACTTAAAACAACGGTCCATTAAATCCATTTAACCTGGCAATCACACCAACTTGCCCCGCATGATACGCTTCATGTGAATAAACATGGTGGAATAGCCACTGCATTGTCGGCTCAGACGGCGGCCGCCAGCCATCCGAAAAATTAGGTACATCAACTAATCGGTCCCACTCTTCCTCTTGCAAAGCATGTAAAACCTTGTCTGTTTCTTCTCTAATATGTGTATAGTTGGTTAAAGGATCCTGACCGTTCAATATCCTGCTATTTTGTTTCAGTCCAACTTGAAAAACCCAGTAATCTTCTGTTTGCGCCATATGTTCGATTACCCAGGAAATACTATTATGATAGGCATTAGCCTGCCATTGTTCATTGGTTAGCTGCTGTAAATAAGGTATTAAAATTTTTCTTACATCATTACGATATGGAAACAAACTGACTCAACTCCTTAGATTCACAAGTGACAATATATAGAATATATTATCACTACAAACAATCTTTTGAAAGTTAAGTCACTAGCATTTAACGCAATCTTTGCTGCATACAAAAAAGTCCCTGTACGTACATGCAGGGACTTTTCGTTACTCTACTATAATTTTCGCTTTTGGCACTACTGCTATATCTGTCTTATACCCTGGTTCGCCGAAATACGGCATCTCATCTTTCCAGAAGAAACGCTGTACACGGGCATGCCTGTTCGGATCGTAAAGCGGGTTGCCTTCAATCTCTTTGTAAGGTCGGGCATGGTAGACGAGCAGGTCAAAGCCATCTTCTGTCACCGTAAAGCTATTGTGCCCTGGACCGTAAAGACCAGTATCAACTGAGCTCGTCAGCACAGGCTCCGGTACTTTCGTCCAAGAAGCGGGATCTAGCAAATCAGCATTTTCATCCGCATACAGGAGTCCCATAACATAACGGTCATCCGTCGCACTTGCGGAAAAGGTTAGAAACACTTTGCCGTAACGACGGAGAAACGCCGGGCCTTCATTCACATCAAAACCCGCCCTCTCCCAGTCGTACTCTGGCTTGGTAAGCAGCACCTGTTCACCTTTGATAGTCCAGGGGTTCTCCATCTCAGCAATATAAAGATTGGAAATGGTGTCGTTCTCTGTTTTTTGTGCCCAGACAAGATACTGTTTGTCAAAATGATTGAACGTTGTTGCATCTAGTGAGAAACTCTGAAATTCAGTATTGATGGCTCCCTTTACCGCCCATTCATCTTGTAGCGGATCACCACTACATTCAAATACATACGGGCGGATGGCCCACACATCATCCTTGTCTCCTGCTGCAACATGTATGTACCATTTACCGTTAATATGATGCAGCTCAGGAGCCCAAATATGTTCTGACAGAATACCAGATTCGTGCGCACGCCATACTGTATGCTCTTCAGCTTCTCGCAATCCTTCTATTGTCTTGGCACGGCGCAGAACGATTCGGTCATACTTCGGGTAAGAACCAGTAAAGTAGTAGAATCCGTCATCTGCTTTCAAAATATAAGGGTCAGCTCGCTGGGCAATGAGAGGCTCCGGATAATCTTCTACTACCATTTCCCCTTGTATATCATACGCTCCAGTCTTACTCGTGTCAGGTAACTCCGGCCAGCTGACACGATAAGCAGCTTGTACGCCTTCTTCAATTTTAACATCAACTGCTGTCGGCAATTCGATCGTTTCTCCTTGTTTAACACGTACTTCAATTGGATCAACACTGACGATTTTCATCTTATCTCCTCCAACTTCTTAAGCGAATGAAGTTCTTTAATGGAAGGCAGAATGATATCGGGCTTGATGCTCGAAATAGCTGCCTGCTCCTTTGTTGTATTGCCGGTCAGCACTAATGCTGTTTTCAACCCAAACATAGCACCCATAGCTATATCTGATGACAAGCTGTCGCCGACAATCATTGTTTTTTCGGGCTCGCTGCCTGCTTGCTGCATGACTTTCTGATACATAAAGTGTGATGGTTTACCGACGATAATATCGGTTTTCTTCCCTGTTGATGCTTCAATGGCACCGATTAAACCGCCGACGTCGAGCTGCAGACCGTCCTTTCCTGGAAAAACAGGATCTTGGTTTGTTGCAAGTATTCTCGCTCCATGAATAACAGCGCGGAACGCTTGATTCAAATCATGATACGTAACCCCAATATGCAAAGAAATAACCAGCCAATCGGCATCTTCAGGCTTTGCAGCAAGTGTCAAACCCGCTTCCTGCAATTCCTCTCGAAGCCCCTCTTCGCCAAGCACCCAAACTGGCAGCTTCGGATAATGTGTCTGCAAGTAATCAGCCGCAAGATACGAGGACATAATAATGTCTTCCTTCTCCCAGTGAATACCCTGTTCTTGAAAATAAGCAGCAATCTGCGTTCTAGAATGTGTACCTCGATTACTCAATCCAATCACGCGCTTACCAGCATCCTGCAAGGTGTGTATCGTCTCTGCAGCTCCGTCAATTAGCTTGAAATCCTTCCATACGGTACCGTCCAAATCAAATAAAATAGCATCCAGCTCCTGATAATACGTCATAGCAGTCGCCTCCTTTCTTCCATTATACCTGCTGCCATCGGTCTCCGTCAGGATCAGGACAGCGCTTATACGGAAGGGAAGCCCGAAACTGAACAAAACAGCCGCAGCGAGCGCAAGTATCTTCTGCAGTCAAAGATGGACACCTATTGCAGATTGCTAAACGCGCCGACACTGTAGCTTCATCTGCCAAGATTGGTTCCATCGCTAATTGCTCTCTCACAAGCGCCGCGGCTTCCGCTGCAGAATAGCTTTTCTTCTTCTGACAAGTCGGGCAAGTCATCGGCTGCCGATTCGGTCCTGCAGCGGATAGCTGATGTGTTCGCTTTTAAATTGATTTATGAGCAGCAATCCTGTACAGCGATCACGCAGATGATACGCTTCATTCAAACTATCCTGGACAAGTGATTCTTGGATGCCAATCTCTTCTGCCGTCGCAGGAGCACCGACCTGATATAAGTAATATTGCAATGCTTCTGGTGTAGGCAATGCGGCGATTTTCAGCCGGACATCCTGCCAGTACTTCTGCAGTAAAGGAGCATAATCACCTTCTGCTTCCAGCGGGTCAAACTGTTCAATCCAGTTTTTATAAAGTTCGGTGATAATTGCACACGCGACACCAACTTTGGATCCGTGCAGCAGCTGCCGTTTGTCAGCTTCCAGCAAATGCATCTCCCAGTAGTGAGACAAATGGTGCTCTGCTCCAGAAGCGGGGCGGGAAAAGTCCAGTACTTGCATGACAAGACCTGATTCAATCAGTGCCTCCATCAAGATTTTGATGCCAGCTTCATCTGCTTTGGCGATTTCCTCAACATGTTCCACACAGTTATCAAGTGATTGCCTTGTCATCTTGGCTGCTAGTGCATTATACGGTTCGTTTCCAACGAAAGCAGAAATCTCCCAATCTAGCAGCGATGTGAACTTTCCTAAAATATCGCCAAAACCCGCTGCTGTCAGGGCACGTGGTGCAGCAGATAAAATATTGAGATCAGCAAAAACGGCGACTGGTGCTGCCGTTTGAATTGTCTGCTTCACGCCGCGTAAGATTAATGGCGCGCCTTTGGAGGTAAAACCATCAACAGATGCCGCAGTCGGGACACTCACAAATGGAATGGAAAGCTTTTGGCTGCAAAAACGAGTAATATCGTGAATCGTCCCTGCCCCTACAGCTAGCAGCACATCTGTATCCATTGGTGTTTCAACCAGCACTTGCACGAGCGAGGCTTCATCTGCGTTCACTTGCTCATGGTGATTGGCAATCATTTCAATTATCTGGACTTGAACGCCGCTGTCTTGTAAATGCACCGCGAGCTGCTCACCTGCTGCAGCTTTCGTTTGAGCATCCACAAGAAGAACGGCCTGCGACCAGTTTTTTTCTTTTAAAAAGGTTGCGACAGAAGTGAGTGCTCCTGCTTCCACTTCCAAACGCGGAAAAGTATCGGAGTTGACTCCATATTCTTCAGCCAATGCGAGCAAATCTGCTGAAAGCTGCATTACGCTCCCTCCTCGATTGTAAGTACCGTCACGCTCATTGGCGCTAATGTCACTTGCAGTCCTTTGTCATGCTGTGTGAAATTCGTGAACGCAGTTGTCTGTACTGCATCCGGCTTTTCAAATGTATTTCGGGCATCCTTTTCGTCCGCCGTTAGCACCTGACCTGTTATCTTCCCTGCTGCAGCGCCGCGAAGTTCTGTATCAACTTCCACGTCATTTGTATGGTCCAGATTACAAAAACTAATATGAATCTTGCCATCTTGCCCTTTTGATACAGAGGCAGTGACAGACGGATATTCAAGTTCGCCATGTGTCAGATTATCTGTTTCCAGATGGAAGGATAGACGGTCTGCATCTTGGTGCACCTGATACAAATCAAATACATGATACGTTGGTGTTTTGATCATTTCCTGTCCTTCTGTCAGAATCATTGCTTGCAGCACATTAACGGTTTGTGCGATATTAGCCATTTGCACACGATCGCTATGATTATTAAAAATATTGAGTGAAGCTCCGGCTACGAGTGCATCCCGGATAGTATTTTGCTGGTAAAGGAAACCTGGATTCGTGCCTGGTTCTACGTCAAACCATGTACCCCACTCATCGATAATCAAGCCGACACGTTTCTCCGGATCGTACTTATCCATGATGGTACCATGCTTTTCGATCAGCTCTTCAATCCATAGCGCACGCTTCAGCGTTAAGTGCCATTCATTCTCAGTGAAGTCTGTCGCAGACCCTTTCCCAAGCCAGAAGTCACCCGGAATGGTGTAGTAATGCAGACTCAAGCCATCCATCATAGAGGCTGCCTCTCGCATGAGTACGTCCGTCCATTGGTAATCATCAATATTGGCGCCACCGGCGATTTTGTACAGCTTGTTATCACCATAATTGCGTACATATGTCTGGTAGCGACGATAAAGATCTGCATAATATTCCGGACGCATATTTCCGCCGCAGCCCCAGTTTTCGTTACCAACTCCAAAGTACTTCAGCTCCCAAGGTTCTTCGCGTCCGTTTTCCTGACGCCAAGCAGTCATCGGCGATTCACCGTCGAACGTCATATACTCCACCCACTCTGACATTTCCTGCACCGTTCCACTGCCAACATTCCCGCAAATATAAGGCTCGGCATCCAAAAGTTCGCAAAGTGTGAAAAATTCATGTGTACCAAAGTGGTTATTCTCGACAACACCGCCCCAGTGCGTGTTAACCATGCGCTTCCGTTCCTCGCGTGGACCAATGCCATCTTTCCAGTGATATTCATCGGCAAAACAGCCGCCTGGCCAGCGAAGCACAGGAATGTGCAGCTGCTTCAATGCTTCAAGCACGTCATTCCGAATTCCTTTTGTATTCGGTATGGATGAATCTTCTCCGACCCAAATCCCTTCATAGATTCCTCTTCCAAGATGCTCAGCAAAGTGGCCGTAAATGTTTTTGTTGATTTTCCCTTCGGTAACGTCAGCCTGGATTAGTAGTTTCGTTGACATGCGAATCGCTCCAATCTTTATTCAAAATGAATTAGCTCGCTAATTGTTTTTGCTGTTTCATCGTGCTGAATACTTTCAGACTCAGCCACATCCATCCAAAGGCACTGAAGCTGAAACAAAAGAACAGCAGCAGCACCGGCAAGCCGATGGAGTGATACAGAACCGCAAATAAAAGCACTCCGATCGAGAGTGTCATATGAAATCTCGTCAGGCCAATAATGAATGCATTCTTCACTATCTGGAAAGTTCCTGCCTTATATTGCGCCAACAGCGGAAAGCTCCAGATGACAACTGTTACATAAAACAAAATGAGGACGTAGAAAAGGAAAGGAACGAGGAAGAACAATTGTCCATCCGCCTGCCTAATAAGCAGAAAGTTGATATATAGAATGCACCCTGCTGCGGCCAGCAGCCATCCGAGCTTGTTCGCTGCCCAGAACTCTTCTTTGTAAGCTTGACGGAATGCTGGATGAAGCTTTACTTCCTCCCCGTTCAATAGTTTTCGAGAAACCTGTAAAGCAGCTGCTGTTGCCGGTGCCACACCAGCAATAAACAAACCTAAAATACTATAAAACAAAAACAAGCTATTCAAGTAGGCAAAACGCGTAATCCATAAGAGCGTTTTATCCAAGTTTTTCATCGCTTTTTTCAGCATCTTCCTAGCTCCTTTCCTAAAATCCTCAGGCTGCTAGTTTAATAGACAAACTAGCAGCCCACCCATCAGCCCTTCACACCGCCGACAGTCAAACCAGAAATAAAGTAACGCTGGAAGAATAAGAACAGGATAACGATTGGAATAATCGTCATAACTGATCCAGCAATCAGGATGTCATAGTTATTGCCGTATGGTGTCAGCAGTGTTGCGAGTCCAAGCGGCAAAGTGAACATATCATTAGAACGGAGTACCAAAAGCGGCCATAAGAAGTTATTCCAGCTGCCCAGCCCTTGCAATATAGCCATTGCCGCCAGTGACGGTCCCATTAACGGCAGCATGATTTTAAAGAAGATGCCGTATTCGGTAGATCCATCAATCCGAGCTGCGTCCATTAATTCTTTCGGCAAGCCAAGTGCATATTGCCGGAAGAAGAACACAGCTACAGGTGCCACCACACCCGGCAGGATAACACCCAGATACGTATCAACGAGCATCATATCAATCATTAGCTGGAAGAGCGGCAACATAAGAATCTCAAATGGCACCATAAGGATAAATACTACAGCAACGAAGAAAATGTTGCTGCCTTTAAAGTCGTACATCGCCAGCGCATAGCCGACCATAGAAGAAAAGAATAGGGACAGTACGATCATGAGCGCTGAAATCCATAAACTGTTGCCATACCAAGTCCAATATTCTGCTGACTGGGTAAAGATGTACGTGTAGTTACTGAGTGTTAATTCACTCCAAGGAAAACTGAATGAAATCCCATTCCGCATTAAGGAAGAAGACGGGATAAACGAAGACAGCACCATACTGATAATCGGGAAAAGCGCAATCAAGCTGACAATGGCTATGACAATAGTGGCAATGATGCTGAATAGTTTGCTGTTATTCTTTTTCATCATCTGCCCTCCTTCTTAAATGTTCCTGTCGCAATCAAGTAGATAATACTGATGACGAAGATGATAAGCATGAGCACAACACCTAATGCAGCACCAAAGCCCATGTCATTTTGCTGGATACCTTGCTGATAAATATAAGCAGCAATCGAAAGACCAATGTTACCTGGTGAACCGACAGCCCAGAATACATAGCTTTCTTCAAACATTCGGAAACCATTAATAATCGTAATCGTGCTAACGAATACAATGATTGGCTTCAGCATTGGCATCGTAATAAAGCGAAAACGCTGCATTCTTGTAGCACCATCAATTTGTGCTGCTTCATACATTTCATCCGGCACATTTTGCAAAGCGGCCAGGAAGTACAGTATATTTACACCTATCCAACGCCAGCTGGCTAGAAGTACCATGAGCAGGATTGCCGCCCATGGTGAAAACATCCATTTTACGGAATCAAAACCGAAAAATCCGATAAACTGGTTTGCCACTGCACTCTCTTGTTCACTGAACATGAAGCGGAAGATCATCCCGCCGACGATTGTTGATGTGAGGGCAGGAATAAACAGCGATGCTCGGAAAATATTTCGGAAACGCACATGTTTCGAGTTCAGTATAACGGCGAGAACCATCGGAATGATGGTCAATATTAATACCGTGAGAATCACGTAAAGCGTCGTATTTGATACAGCTCGGTAGAATGTCGGATTAAATACTCGTTCATAGTTGCTCATCCCAATGAATTCCACTTGTCCTGGCAGCACGCTTTGAAAACTCATCATCACACCTTGAATCGCTGGATAAACGGTAAACAGTAGCAGCGATAAAACAAATGGAGAAATGAAAACAAAAGGCACTACTTTTTTAGAATTTAGAAACCGAATGAGCTTGTTTTGTTTTTTCCGAGCTGGTACCGGTGTCACCGGATTAGTAACTGTGTTCACAACAATCCCCCCTCACCATTAATTAGCTTTTGTTTTATGCAGCCGAATGACATTCCAAGAAGTATGATGCAGCTGCGCATGTAATTTCCCATCTGCCAAGCTGGAATCACCGTTTGTGTGCGGGGTCACACGTGCTGTATCTTTTGTGTTAGCAGCTTTCAAGTCATGATGCTCTAGTACAATATGTTCTTTGATTGTATAGCCTTCGAAGCTACGTACATCCACCTCAAGCGGAATTGTGTCTTCTAAATGTTTATTAACAAGGAAAATGGTTAACCCCTCTCCTTGCTCATCGTACACAGCTGCACAATCGATAAACGGTACATCTGTGAAATCTTTGCTGTCGTATTTTGGAGAGGAAAGGATTGGCTGTAAGCTTACCCCTCGGCCATATACAGATGCGTGCAAGTACGGATAATAGATTGTCTGTTTCCAAGATTGGCCGTTATTTTCGGTCATAATCGGCGCAATAACATTTACCAGTTGCGCCATACACGCCATCTTCACGCGGTCTGCATGGCGAAGCATCGTAATCAACATACTTCCTACCAGCAAGGCGTCCTCGAAATTGTATACATCCTCTAGCTGCGGCGGCGCTACTGTCCATGGCTCCAGCTTTTCATCATGCTCTCTGGAGTGATACCAAACATTCCATTCGTCAAAGCTTAAGTTGATCGTCTTCTTGCTGCGATGTTTTGCTTTGATATAGTCACAAGTCGCGGTTACGGTTTTAATGAAATGATCCATGTCCATGTTCTTTGCCAAGTAATTAGCAGGATCGTTGGAAGTGTTGCCATAATATTGATGAAGTGAAATAAAATCAACTTCTTCGTAAGCGATATCAAGTGTTGTGGCTTCATATTCCGGGAATGTCGGCATATCGGTATTGGAGCTGCCGCATGCCACAAGCTCAATTGTTGGATCAACAAGTTTCATTGCTTTGCCTGTTTCTTTTGCAATCTTTCCATATTCGGCAGCTGTTTTCTGCCCTACCTGCCATGGACCGTCCATTTCATTACCTAAGCACCAAGTCTTAATTTGATGCGGCTGTTCATAGCCATGCGCTCTTCGTAAATCGCTCCAGTAGGTGCCGCTTGGATGATTGGTATACTCAATCAAGTTACGTGCAGCATCAATACCTCTCGTACCAAGATTTACTGCCATCATTACGTCTGCTCCTGCCTTTTTCGCCCAATCAACAAATTCATTCGTTCCCATTTCATTTGTTTCAATTGTGCGCCACGCCAGCTCAAGCCGTCTCGGCCGCTCTTCTTTTGGTCCGACGCCATCTTCCCAGTTATAAGCAGACACCATATTACCGCCAGGGTAACGAACAATTGGTACTTGCAGTTCCTTGACCAGATCTATTACATCTCTTCGAAAACCTTGTTCATCCGCTTCCGGGTGGCCTGGTTCATAAATTCCGCCATATACTGCTCTTCCAAGATGTTCAATAAACGAACCGTAAATACGTTGATCGACCTCGCTGATTTGATAACTCTTATCCAGCACCATTGTCGCTTGCAGCTTATTTGCCATTCATCCCACTCCCCTTATATTGATAACGCTTACAAATATAGTGAAAAAAGAAGGCGATTCGCATCGCACCTTGTACGAACATATTTTAGATAAATCTCATTAGTTAAATATATGTACGTATAAGTTTATATATTTAGTATAGTCAGATATCATTTCAAAAACAAGCATTTTTGCAACATTCACTATACAAAAAACCGAGCAGCTTGCTGAACCGCCGCTCGGAGATGGTTAAAATCGTAATTATTTCTTCATGGTGCTCTCAATCTTATCAGCAGCTTCTTGCATTGCTTCTTCTGGTGTTTTATTCTTCTGTCTTAACACAGAATCGGCAATGATCGTGTTATATTCAGTGGAGACGTCTGGTGTATTTTCCGTAATATTAAGCGTGTTGATCTCATCTTTTACTTCCAATAACATGTCGAAGATGCCATCACCAAAGAACTGATAGTATTTGTTATCTTCTTTGACTGCATCGCTTTCCCATACATCCCAGCGAGGCGGGTCAAATCCAAGAACCTTCCACAAGTTAATACTTCCCTCTTCTGAAATCTTCGTATACGCAAGGAATTCTTTAGCCAGATCTGTACTTTCGGACTGGTTTGTTACCGCTGTGCCTGTTCCGCCCATACCAGCTGAACGCTTGCCACCTTCTTCCCACGCAGGAAGTGGTTTAATCGCAATCTTCCCTTCCATCTCCGGCATATTATCAAGGAAACGTCCCATATACCAAAGCGGAGCTAAAATGGCAGCAGATTTACCTTCTGTGTAATACTTATAAAAATCTTCTGACTGGTTGTTTCCGCCAGGAGTAAGCTCTGCAATTTTATCTGTATAAACGGTGTCATAAAGGAATTGCAATGTATCTATGTTTGTTTCGTTATCGAGTGTTAAATTTCCTTCTGCATCAAAGAAATCGGAATCCTGCTGAGAGACCATCGGCCAAAGATCCATTAGGAAGTCGGCAGTTCCAACATTCCACATGACTGCATCTGTCTTTTCTGTTACTTGTTTGCCAGCATCTACAAAATCATCCCATGTCTGGATAGAATCAATATCAACGCCGGCTTGGTCCATGATTTCTGTATTATAATACATGACCGTAGCACCTACATGTGTTGGTATTCCATAATAGTCTCCGTCTTTTGCATACAATTCAAAACGAGCTGAGACGGAATCTTCCAATACAGGCTCCACATATTCATTCATCGATTCCAACTGTGGTTTACCTTGCATAAAGTTTGGAAACTTACTCAATTCAATATCTGCAATATCTGGTGCACCTTTACCAGACTGCAAGCTTAGAAGCAAGTTGTTGTGCATTTGATCAAATGGATATGTTTCTGCTGTAAGCTTGATCGGTCGGTCCGGAAATTCTTTATTCCAGCGTTCTGCCGATTCTTTAAACAAATCCATATGCTGCCCAACAAATGTCCAATAAGTCAATTCTGTAGCACCCTCTAAATCTGCACCAACAACTTCTGTTTCATCTGCTTCACTGCCTCCACCGCCGCTGCCTTTGCTGCAAGCAACTAATACGACAACCATGAGACCAATCATCAGCGTTTTTAGAACTTTCTTCATCAAAGCTCCCCCTCATTTTTATTCATGGCAAGCACTTCTTTGAAAGCGTTTACTAAAGAGGTCATACCTCCCTTACCGTAATCAGCTAACGTGAGACAGTCTGGATGATAGCGCATACATTTTGTTTGTCAGCTTTTACGATGCGTGTTACATATATCCTAGCACCAGGATATCAATCAGTCAATAAGTTTTCTTTCTTTTCCACTATAACTTATACGAACAACTTTAGAGCTTTATTTATAGCACAGTTTATTTTCCGTGATATTAAAAAAAGCTGATCTAACGTCAGCTCTCTTTGTTACTATATCTTTTCTAATCTATTTACACCTATCGTTTGTGTTGAATGCCTCGTTACCAGCTCTGTCGGAAATACAACACTATCAATCGTCTTTCCTGAGCCCTTGCCATGCTTGCTTTCAATCAAATCTATAATCAGCTTGCCCGCTGCTCGGCCAAGTTCAGCTTTTGGATGCTCAACAGAAGTAAGTTTCACTTCTGATAACTCAGCTAAGTTAGAATTATCGAATCCAATAATCGACATATCTTGCGGGACCTTCATATCTCGGGCGCGCAGTACATCGAGCAACTTGATTGCGAGCTCATCATTGTAGCAAACTAGTCCTGTCGGCTTTGCATCTGCTTGATCAAGCAGCACTTCCAGCTCGTGTATTGGCTTGTGTTGCTTCTCTTCTGTTTTGTACGTGACAATATGTTTAGGATTAATTGGTACTTTATTTTCGCGATGCGCCTTTAAATATCCTTTCATCCGAAGTGTTCCTTGCATATCATCGGTCTTGAAGAAACCAACAATATCACGATGTCCTTGCTGAATTAGATGTTCGGTTTGCAAGAACGCACCACGTTCGTCGTCCACAAGCACCCGAAAAGGCTCCAGGGCATCATAGTAAGCATTAATCATGATGTAGGGAATTTGAAGTCGCTCTAAATTCAAATAATAATTGATGTTTGGATTGGCAGAAGCACTTTTCGTCGGCTCAATAATTGCTCCGTCAAATCCTGTCGTAATAATCCGCTCCAAGTATTCCCGTTCCTTTTCATGGTTGTTGTCTGTATTAAATAAGCTCACATTATAACCATGTTCACTTAAAAAGGCTTCTGCTCCACGAATAATTGAGGGAAAGATATAATCAGAAATGTAAGTAGTTACAATAGCGATATTTTTATTCTGCATACCGTTTTGCTGCAGCTGATGCTTGGAACGATCCGCACAAAAAGTACCTGCACCTTGTTCACGGTAAAGCCAGCCTTCATTCACCAGCTCACCAATTGCCAGCCGCACTGTATGACGGCTAACATCGAACTGCTTCATCATGACACTCTCGGATGGAATTTTCGCGTGCGGCTCATACGTACCATCGAGAATTTTAGACTTGATTGCTTGTTTTACAATTGCATACTTTGTCTGCATAACTCACACCAGCTTCCTTGACATGTTCGTATAAGTTAGCATACCACAGGTGACGGGAAAGGCGCACTATGTTGTTATTTTTTATTTAGTTCCTTCTTGTTCCACTAATTTAATGTACGGAATACATGCTTAACTCTTTTTTTAGAGGTAAATAAAGGATTGAAAAATACCAGACTGCTTATGAAGTCTGGTATTTTTCAATTAACGTCTTCTCAATCCGTAGTTACCGTGGTAGTTCTACCGATCATATTCTATTATTAATCTAGTAACCTACTAGTTCTTGCCCCGTGGTACATCCTCAGCTTTAGCTCCATCGTCTTTTTGCTTGCAGCTCACAAAAATAAAACCGTAAGTACTTACTTTACTCTTCAAGAATCATCTTCTTGTATTTATCTTTATATTGCTCAAACTTTTCATCGCTTCTAGTTAATATAAAACAGCCTCTGTCATCATAAAAATGAAGAATACAATCAGTTGTTTTATTAATAATGAAAATCTCCGGAGCCCTACCATAATACCTTTTTAACCTGGGCTCTAGATTAGGAAAATCTTGATTACAAATCGCTCGGATTAAATATTCTATTTTTAAATCACTCTTTTTACAACTTATATATATCTGATGTATTTCATTGTTATCACGATTAATTTTACTGAATTTAAGTTTGCTGGAAAGTACCCTATCGTTTGTAAATTTATCTATTAAGGAAACTCTCTTAAATCTATGGTCACGCTCTTTAATAGTTTGAAAGACAAAGAATAACTCATCTTGATCACCTATCAGATCATGTAGAATTTGTTTGGCAGAAGTATAAACTGCATTGAAGTACAAGGGATTAGTTTCTTCATATTCATCCAATTGATAGTGTCCATCTTCTAATTCTATATGCAACGTTTGAAGATAATCGATAAAAGAATCTGTTATATCAAATCCTTTAAAATTTTTTTCTAAATAAGATTCTAGTTCTTGCACTATTTATATCCACCTTTATTTACGTAATACTTTACCTTCTTTAGTAAGAGTAGCTTTACGGCTTCCTTTCGCATTTCTCAATTTCGAAAAACTATCACAATAGGAATTACCTTTTCCCCTATCACGTGGAATAGTCCATTTACTCTTTGGCTCTTTGTACTTTGGATTCTTATTATCAATTCTTTGAGTAAACATACTTATTGTTACCTAGAAAGTTCATCTTTCTTTATCTTCATATCCTTACCCTATAGTTAGCTTAAATTGATCAAGTAGTTTCATACAGCTTCTTTAACATGTGTGTGAAATAAAAGTTAAAACAAATTTAACTGATCTAATAGTGTTAATTTAGCACTTTGAATCAAACATAGTAACTAGGTTAATAAACACCGTTTCGAATAGTAGATTAAATCTCAAAAAAATAATATGTGTTAAAAGTCACGTTACCAAAGTCTCAATTTGATATTTTTTCCAATTACAAATATACAATCTATCCCATTTATGTTTAATTATTATTACGGGGCTGTAATTAGGAAAGGGGTATCATTCAATTAAGAGTGGAATTTTAGTAATAGCTTTTTATATAGATAAACTTGGTAGGGTATAGAAGCCATTATTGCATTCTCTAGTCCTACATGTTGTGTGTTGGTTAGGATATTTTTAATCCCGATAGATTTTTTTCAGGAAGCCTTTTCGTACTACATACATTAAATTTATTACCTATATTTAATGACGGACAAAATATACTTGAACAATTCGTTAGAAAAGAGGGATAATATGAAGTTAATTAAAAGCTTATCAATTGGTTTTCTAGTATTTATCCTACTATATATAGTAGGTGTGATTATCGCTTTACCAGTTATTTTTGATCTGTTAGATAAAAATGTATCCCTTGACCTTCAACTTTTTGGCATTCCTTTAGCCGCTATTGTGCATAATACAAACGAAATGTATGGAGGTGTTTCAATTTGGGGTATATTAGCAGCCGGTACGCTTGGAGGTATAATAAATTATTCAATATTCCTATTATTTAACAGAAAACATGCATAGCTCTTTTCATGTTACTTATAAGTACAAGGCTTTATCCTTTAAGCAATGGATAAAGCCTTATTAATTTATCAATAATATCTATCTTTTTTCAAGATAACTGACAAAACAGTCGATCCTAATTCCACACTGCCTGATTCCACTGCAGCTCTTTTCGGAATTGCTTTAACTTGGTATCGTTATCAATCGTTACACACTCTATGCCAATTATGTCAGCAAAGTCTTCCAGCTGCTCCGCAGTCAGAGTGAAGGTAAGTGCCGTATGATGGGCACCGCCAGCATAAATCCATGCTTCTGTTGCTTCACTTAAAGATGGCTGCGGTTTCCACAACACTTTGGCTACCGGCAGATTCGGTGTTTCGTTTTCTGCCTCGACTGCATCAACTTTATTGATGATCATACGGAATCGGCCGCCGAGCTCAATGATGGAAACGTTTATTGCTTCACCGGCAATCCCATCAAATACAATCCGTGCTGGGTCATCTTTGCCGCCAATGCCTAACGGGTGCACTTGGATAGATGGTCTGTTTTTGGCAACCGTCGGACAAACTTCCAGCATATGTGATCCTAAGATTAATTCCGCGCCTTCTTCTAAATGATACGTGTAATCTTCCATAAAGGATGTTTTTTCATTATTGGCCATTGCTTTTAACAGTCGAACGAGTGCTGCTGTACGCCAATCTCCTTCGCCAGCAAATCCGTAACCTTGCGCCATCAGATGCTGAACAGCGAGTCCTGGCAGCTGGTTCATTCCATGTAAATCCTCAAAGTTGGTGCTGAACGCTTGGTAACCGCCGCGATCTAAGAAGCGCTTTAGTGCCACCTCAATTTTAGCCTGTTCACGTACGGAAGCTACTTGTTCTGCTGCTGTCGGCAGATCGTACACTTCCTTATACGCCGCAACGAGGTCATCTACATCTGCGTCACTTACTTCATTCATTTCCGCAACCAGATCGCCAACACCGTAATAATCGACGGTCCAGCCAAACTTAATTTGCGCTTCCACTTTATCGCCGTCCGTAACCGCAACGTTACGCATGTTATCGCCAAAACGCGCTACCTTGATCTGCTGACTTTCGTTAACGCCGACAGCTGTGGTCATCCAATCAGCAATGCGTCTCTGTATTTTGGCATCGCCCCAATAACCGACAATCACTTTTCTGGCTTTGTTAAGTCGCGTTCCCATAAAGCCATATTCACGGTCGCCATGAGCGGCTTGATTCAGATTCATAAAGTCCATGTCTATCGTATCCCAAGGAACATCGCGGTTGTACTGCGTATGCAAATGCAAGAGCGGCTTCTGCAGTGTCTTTAGTCCGCCAATCCACATTTTGGCTGGTGAGAATGTGTGCATCCATGTAATCAAGCCCGCACATTCCGGATCAGCATTCGCCTCCAAACTCACTCGCTGAATGTCTGCTGCGTTCGTGAGCACTTCTTTGAACGTAATTGGAAACGGCAGATTGCCTTGCTCGTTTAATTTATGAATTAAATCCTCCGAATTACCTTGCACCTGCTTTAGTGTTTCTTCCCCATACAAATGCTGACTTCCTGTAACGAACCAAAATTGATAAGGTTTCACTTGTAACATGCTTTCTCCCCCTTAATTCTGTGCAGTCAGTTTTCTTTCCGATTGTGAACGAATTGCTTTCAGCCGCTTCATGACATCATTAGCTCCACGTCCGAAATAGTCATGCAGCGTATTGTACTCCTCGTAAAGCCGCTCATAAATGTCCACATTTTCTGGGATCGGCTGTATAACTTCTTCCTTTACCCGCGCCATATGCTCAGCTGCCTCCAGAATGCTGTCATAGCCACCAGCATCTGCTCCTGCAGCAACCGCGCCAAACATCGCCGCTCCAACTGCTGGTGTCTGGACCGAGTCAGCAATATAAATCGGCCGGTTCGTGACATCAGCAAAGATTTGCATAAGCAGCTTATTTTTCTGCGGCAGTCCGCCACATGCATATAATTCATCAACAGCTACGCCATTTTGATGGAAAGCATCGACGATTTTACGCGTACCAAAGGCAGTCGCTTCCAGCAACGCCCGATATACTTCTTCCGGTTTGGTCTGCAGTGTCAGCCCAACTACCAGCCCGCTCAATTCTGTATCCACGAGCACAGATCGGTTGCCATTCATCCAGTCCAGCGCCAGCAAACCTGTTTCTCCAGGCCGGTAAGCAGCCGCACGAGCTTCCA
The DNA here is from genome assembly GCF_019056395.1 of Terribacillus sp. DMT04. Taxonomy (NCBI): domain Bacteria; kingdom Bacillati; phylum Bacillota; class Bacilli; order Caryophanales; family Bacillaceae; genus Terribacillus; species Terribacillus sp. DMT04. Next base: position 647,641 of record NZ_CP077639.1, on the reverse strand, counting down.
GCCACTGGTGCACATTCTGTCCAGCTGCTTCTGCCTGCTTGTGCACATATTCCGGCACTTGTTCATCCACGAACCAGCCAAAAATATCGCCAACTGCAGACTGCCCTGCTTCATAACCGTAGTAGCCTTCAATAATACCGTCCTCAACCACTCCGCACATGCCTTCGACTGTACGTTCCTCTGCGCCAAGCACCATATGGCAAATAGAAGTTCCCATTGCCATTACCAATTTGCCCGGCGTCACCACACCCATTGCTGGCACTGCCGCATGCGCATCCACATTTCCAACAGCCACTGCAATACCCGCCGGCAGATTCATCGGCATAGCAAGTATGGATTGCAATTCGCCAGCCTTGGATCCAAGCGGATAAACCTCTCCGCGCAGCTTTGTTTCCGCCACATCTTGCAACGCAGGATGCAGACTGCCGAAGAAATCTTGTGAAGGATAGCCGTCTTGCTTATGCCATATTGCTTTGTATCCAGCAGTACAGCTATTTCGTTTCAATTCACCTGTAAGCTGCGAAATTACCCAATCTGTTGCTTCGATAAATTGATCTGCTGCCTCATAGATTTCTGGTGCTTCATCGGCAATTTGCCAGATTTTTGGTATCATCCACTCGGAGGAAATCTTGCCTCCATAACGCGATAGAAAGGTCTCGTCTTTGTCCTTCGCAATATCATTTAGCTTATTGGCTTCATCCTGCGCAGCATGGTGTTTCCAAAGTTTCACCCAGCTATGGGGATTATCACGGTACAGCGGGTTAAAACACAATGGTTCCAAATTTTCGTCGACTGGCAGCATCGTGCAGGCTGTAAAATCAATTCCTAAGCCGATCACGTCTGCTGGTTCCACCCCTGCTGTTTTCATGACAGCTGGCACGGAATTTCGCAGGACGTCCAGATAATCCATCGGATGCTGCAAGGCCCATTCATAGCCTAATGCTTTATCTAAATGCGGAAGCTTTACATCCATCACCCCATGCGCATACGCTGTTACATGGTCAGCCATCTCTATTCCATCACGTAAGCGGACGAGCACTGCTCGGCCCGACTGCGTGCCATAATCAATTCCGATTGTGTATTTTTCCGTCCCCATTTACATTTCCTCCTATGTGGTCTTCTGGCCGTAATAGGCATCTGCACCATGTTTTCGCAGATAATGTTTATCTAACAGCTCTTGATCCATATCCTCCACTTGGTGATCCAGCTGGTACGATAAATGTGCAAGTCTGGCCACTTCCTCCAAGACAACTGCATTATGCACAGCTTCCGCAGGTGATTTACCCCAGTTAAATGGCGCATGCTTATGCACGAGCACACTTGGGATTTGATTTGGATCTAAGCCTTGCTTCTGAAATGTCTCGACAATGACATTGCCTGTCTCTAATTCATAATTATGCTGTATCTCTTGTACGGTCATTGGCCGAGTACAGGGCACTGTTCCATAGAAATAGTCCGCATGAGTTGTCCCAAGCGCCGGCACCCCTTTGGCAGACTGCGCAAAAGCTGTCGCCCACGTAGAATGTGTGTGCACAATGCCGCCAATAGCATCAAAATGCTTATACAAAACAAGATGGGTTGCTGTATCAGATGAAGGCTTCAAATCTCCCTCCACCACTTCGCCATCCAAGTTAACAACAACCATGTCTCTCACAGTCAGCTTCTCATAAGCCACACCGCTAGGCTTAATCACAACTAATCCGGAATCCCTGTTGATACCGCTTACATTTCCCCACGTAAAAGTTACCAGCTCATGCTTAGGCAGATCCAGGTTCGCTTGCAGCACCTGTTCCTTCAAATCATTCAGCATCAGGACCACCTCTTCTTGTACGTATATTTAACTCCTTAACGTGATTTTAACTCAATTGGTACGTACAATCAATCTATTTCTCTTCGATTCTGACATCTTACACGTACAAGTGAAGAATAATAAGGCTATCTTTCCATGTGAGCTAAAATTCTTGGTAATGGTATATTTTTCTTTATCACTGCTTGTGCACTGCGTTACGATAAAAGAAAAAGCAGGAGGGTGTTTATGAAGAAAAAGATATTCGGAGTCCTTGGTCTTCTGCTGTTCTTATGCATGGCTGCTTGTTCTGCTGCTGAGGAAGACATAAGTATTGAAACAGTGGATTATCATGCATTAGCAGCATATGAAGAAACGTACATAGGTAACAACAGTGATGTTGGTGCTATCCTTACGAAGCTGCCGGGCAGCAATGCACTGGTAGAGACAAGCTTGTCTAAGGGAAATCTAATCGTACATTATGATACAAATAAAATTGACAAACAGAATAAAAATGCGTGGTACAACAAACAATTAGAAATTCAGACTGTCTTTCTTCACAATATCTTGTATCTCTCTGCTTTAATTACTAATGAGGAGAACATCACCTTAACATTAAATAATGACGAAACGAACTACAAAATTGAACTTTCCTCCTCGGATTTGGAACGATTTCTAGACATTGACTTAGCAGAAAAAATAAACCATGAGCAGGAATGGAATAGCTATTTAGAAGAGGCATTACGAGCAGATAATCAGCAGGAACTAGTGAAGAAATTCCCATTACAAGTGCAATGACTTTTATTTTTAGAAACGACTGATCCTTCTTTGAAGAAACGGTACCAGCGGTCAATTTTCTCGTCTTCCCTTACCTCAAGAAGCTTCAGTATTTCCCGTGCAAACTCTAAAGGCGCGGTGCCATTCGCAGTGATCAAAGCTTCAGTGCGCACTGCTTGAGAATGGATGTATAAGTTTTCACCTTTGTAGGCAGGCGCACCTTCTTGCAAGTACTCCAAACTATTACTTGTATGCGGTGCTTTATCTAAGAAGCCATATCTTCCAAGAAAAACGGTAGCATCGCAAATAGCTGCAATCGGTATGTTATTTGCTGTACAATGCACAAGCAGCTCTTTTACCGGAACAGCAGCAGCTTCTCGCCACGTGTTTCCACCCGGAAGAATGAGCATGTGAATATCCTCATGTCGTAATACTTCCTCTAAGCTATAGTCAGGAAGCACCTTAAGTCCGCCAATAGAAGAAACCGGCTGTCCATCTAGTGTTACTGTTTTTACAGTATAAGCAGAGTGCGGCGCTTGCAGTTCAGCTGCCGCATAGCTCGCTTCCCAATCAGCGTATTGCTCTGTCAAAAAGATAAGCACCGTTTTTTCATCGTACTGCCACCTCTCTTTTTCTCACTTAAACGTCTCGACTTAAAAACATTATTCTTTCAATCTCGTTAAAGCCATTTCTTTTATAAAATGTTTCGGCTGGAAGTCCGCGATCTGTCAGCAAGCTGATGGTCTCTGCGTCTGTCGTTCTAAGAAGATAATTCATTAGCGCCTTACCTGTACCTTTACTTTGCTGGTCAGATCGCACACACATCTCGTTTATGAAAAACTCATCTCCAGACCACCACTTTCGATTCACTCCGAAGATGAAGCCGATAATATCCTGACTTTCTACCGCTAAAATGCCTGTAAATCCAGGAGTGTGATAAAAATCCTTCAAGTATTGCTGAGCCGCTTCTGGAGTCCAAGCTTCATTCCACGGTTCCTCACGAAAAACATTCACAAAGATATCACTGCACACTTTCAGATCACTTTCCATGCATGCACGCATGTTCATAGAATTCCTCCTACAGTTTCTTTGTCTTCACAATAGATGCTGTTTCATACCCTAACCGCTCATATAATCGCTGGGCATCCTCATTTGCTGCAAACACATTAAGCGCCATCCTGCTTACGTTTTCTCTCCTCGCCACGTCTTCTACTAATGTTAACGCAGCATGCGCATACCCTTGCTTCCGAAATGCCTCTTCTATGTAAATATGATAAATGAAGACACGATCACGCTCTGCTTGCGTGTTGTACCAAATGATTCCGACACGCTGTTTTTTCTCCTCACAAAAAATATGCCCAATATATTGACCGGTCTTTCTATTCTCTTCCGATAAAAGCTTGTATGTTTGTTCGGCATCACGAAGTGCCTTTTCTTTCGGGATACCTTGGTTGCTTGATACATTTTCCGCATAAATGGGACTTTGTAACTCTATGTATTGCTGAACTTCTTCTGCGGTCAATTCTTTGAATGAAATATGCATTGTTCAACCTCCTATATTCTGTCTATTTCTATTGTACAGGAAAGAAAATAAAAAATAGTAAGCGAACATTATTTAAAGGTTTTATATCGTTCGTTCATGGATATATGGAAAATAAAGGAGGTATATAATGGATTGGAATCTTATCCTCTTCACGTTTCTCGTTACGTATTCGATTACGATTACTTTTTTATATTTGTCTAACAGCAGGAAGTTAAAGGCTTCAGAAAAAAGACAATAGCATGTCGAAGCAGCTCTATTCTTCCATAAATAAATATCTCAAATATGCATCGCGATCCTGCAAAAAACCTCGCGTTAGTTGGTAATGCTCTGTTTCTTCATACTCCATCTGCTGGATGCCTTCCTCACTGAAGTGCAAGATCTCTGCTTTAGGATATCCAAGCAATATAGGTGAATGAGTAGCGATGATAAATTGCACATTACCTGTTTTGACAAGATCATGGATAAGACGAAGAAAGGAGAGCTGCCTTTGCGGGGATAGTGCAGCCTCTGGCTCATCCAGCAAGTAAATTGCCTTGCCGCCGAAGCGATTTTGGAACAAAGAAAGAAATGCTTCTCCGTGAGACTGATGATGCAGCGACTTCCCACCATACGCATCAACTGAACCAACCTCATCAATGTGCGAGGCAAAATGATAAAAAGACTCTGCTCGGAGGAAGAACCCATTTGTCACTTTTGGCAGCCAAGACAGGCGGATATAATCTGCGAGTGCAGCTTCCGACGCGTCCACATCATATGCATTATTTCGACCTCCTCCTGCTGTATTAAATTCGCATTTATCCGTGATTGCTTCCATTAAAGTTGATTTTCCACTTCCGTTTTCCCCGACAAAGAAGGTGACTGATTGATTAATATCCAGCTCGTCCAACTGCCGAATTGCCGGAATCGAAAATGGGTACGCATTCTGCTTATATGCAATATGATCTTGCAAGAGCTTGATTCTTTTTAGGAACATGTCTTCAGCTCCTTTTATGCTGATTACTTATTAGAAATACAACTAACATAACATAAATTCTCTACAACGGTGTTCACCTCCTTAACCATTCGCTGCTTATTACAGAAAATCCTCTGTCTGTTCTGCTTCCTCACTGGACCAAGATAGAAGACGAAGAAAAAAACAGAAAGAAACCCTTCTTAGAGGCTTCTCTCTGTCTCGATAAAACAGTTATCTTTCCCTTATGAGTACACAGTTGGCGTTGGATACTCCCCAGTTAACACCCATAGTCCAATGTTTTTCCGTTTGTATTCAATTGGATTATGAAGCGAATGTGTGCGGACATTTCGCCAGAAACGATCAAAATTATTCTTTCTAGTAGCCGAACGAGCACCCATTACTTGAAAAATGCTGCTTGTTACATGTAAGGCTACCTTCGTACCGAAAGCATTGGCTGCTCCAGTTAAAAGAGCCGTTTCTCCTCGTTCTTCTTTTGTAAGGGAACGATCTCTGCTCCAAGCTTCATCGACTTTATTTCCCGCCTTTTCGACTAATTGAACAGCTGCCTGAATATCAATCCAAAATTCCCCGTAATCTCGCTGAATAAATGGATCATCCACAGCTTTTTCATAGTCTGTCAGATACCAAGGCCGTGATTTAGTAATTGTATATTTTTTTGCCTCTTCCAGTGCTCCCTCTGCAGAACCCACAAACACATTTGCTAAAACAATCTGAGATAAAATAGCATCAAATGTGGCAAAAGGCGTTCCTTTCGATTCTGTTAAATCAATAATCTCATCTGCTTCCACTAACACATTTTCGAACGTAACGGACCCGCTATCTGTTTGTCTTTGACCCATTCCATCCCAGTCATCATGAATGGTGATTCCATCTCTAACAGTAGGAATAATTCCAATGTACAAAGTCGTTTTCTCAGGATTGTCGTACCACGTAATCGCTAAACGGTCTGAATCTTTTGCACCTGTGCTGAACGTATTATGTCCATTTACAACAAATGCGTCTCCCACTTTTTCTCCAATTAAACTAGGTTCAATCGGATTAGACGAGTTGCCCCAAAACCAATTGTTTTTTGCTGATTCTTTATAGAAGTATTCCTTTTGTTTTGCTGTACCGGCAGTATGCGGCAAAACAGTTTGAAAAGCATGGTAGCCATACAGATGACCAAGTGCTGCATCTGTCTTCGCTAGTTCGCGAACAACCTGAAGAACAACTGACCAAGGCTGTCCTGCGCCTCCGTATTCTTTTGGAATATGAAGATTTAACAAGCCGCTGTCTCTTAAAGCGTCTCGCTGTGCTTTAGCCGTACCGCCCACTTTGTCCCGAGCTGCTGCATCCGTACCAAATGCTTGAGACAGCAGTTCTGCTGTTTTCAGATATTGCGCTGATTCGTTTACAATTGTTGTTGCCATTGTAATCTCCCTCTCCCCATCATCTTTTAATTTCTTAGATTGAATTAATACATACACAAAAAACCTCTTCTAAAATAAGAAGAGGTTTCCTAACCGTTCACATTTACTCCTCTTATCTCTCAAGCATACGCTTGCTGGATTTGGCACAGTGCTTCAAAAAGTCTGTTGCCGAGGTATCACAGGGCCAGTCCCTCCACCTCTCTTGATAAGCTTATTTAATTGTTACTTGAAAATATAATCTAAGTAAAATCTAAAGTCAACAACTTTTCTGAATATTTTAGAATTTAGGCGAATGTTACACAAAGCGTCTAATTAACCTTCCTTATTTTACCAAAAATAAAAGGTTCTAAATTAGAATACTAGTTCATGTTAAACAGTTTTAAAAAAGCAAAATGAGGTAACAGAAATGTAATCACTTTTTGCTCCAATAGTCACATGACAATACCTTCCATCTGCGCTACTATAATATTTGTGCATAGAAAAAGACCGTCCGGTGCTGCCAACACCAATCGGTCTGTCCAGGAATAGCATGATTCCTTAGGGGATCTGCGCGAAAAAAGAGGTAAGATAACCATCCTTCTCGAGCTGCCAACTCAAGGGTGGTTATTTTTTCTGGTTCTTGTCAGACATGATTGCAACAATTAACGTTCCAAAGCCGATCATCAACGTCAACGCCTCTGCCACCGTCATCCGCTACACCACCCTCCATGAAACAAAAGGTAATGCGCAAACCACCCTTGAGTCACCTATGCTATTGTCCTACAATTATAACAGAGGATGTAAAAACCCCATACGTTACAAAAGTCCATATTTTACCAAGGTAACCGTTACTTTTGCACCTAAAGCAAGCCTTATTACTTTAGTGAATCTATCGCCTCCAGCACTTGATCAATCTCTTCCGGTGTATTGTAGATTCCTGGTGTTAATCGTGCAAATGCGTTTTGGTATGGAGCAACTGTCCCAATAATCTTCTTATCATGCAGTTTTTTTATTACGTTTTTTGATTTCATTCCTTTTACTTCAAATGCAGTAATACCCGCTGATAATTCATCTGCAATTGGTGTGTGCAGTGTAACATGTGACATGGAAGCCAAACCTTCCTTTGCTTGCCTGTTCAGCTGATGCACTCTTTCATAAATAGCCTCTTTGCCAATATCCAATGCAAACTCAAATGCGTCCTTTAATGCCCATCTATGCTCCATGGAATGAAATCCGCCCGGTGTCATTTGGGTACCATCCATTGCTCTCGGGTGCTTTTCGTTTAGGGATACCATACTCAAAATCGTATACGATGGGATAACAGGAGTCACAGAACCCCAAGCTTCCTTTTTGGCAGCGACAAAACCCGTACCCCGTGGACCGTATAACCATTTGTGACAGCTTGTAATAAAGAAATCACAGTCCAATTCCGGGAAGGTTTCGGTTTCAATGCCGAAACCGTGTGTACCGTCTAATACAACGATAATTTGATTAGCCTTCTCCCGCTGCTTGTTAATCTTTTTTAGTTTGTTCATGAATTTCCTTACAGGGAACTTCAGCCCAGTATCAGACTGCACCCAAGTCAAGCCAATCACAACCGTGTTGTCCCTTATTTCGTTCAGCAGCGCCTGCACAAGGCTTTCTTCTGTTACATCTTTCATCTGATGGTAAATTGGCACTTCACGGAAGCTGGCGCCTGTCCGATTCGCCACCTGCCGTATTGCTTCCTGATGAGAGTAGTGGTTATGTTCCGGTGTGAGGATATCATGCTCTTCATTAATATTTAAACCTGTATAAATGATACCCAAGCCCATCGTAGCGCTATCTGTCAATGCAATAAGATTAGGGTCATCTATTCCCATATACTGCACAAGCTTCTTCCTAACCTGCAATGGAAAATTCTCTTCATTATTTTCCGTGAAGTTCGTCGGATTCTCATCCAATTGCTTCCGGTACTTCTCAATTGCGTCCCGAATGTGCTTCGGATGTGATACAAAATATTGTGACGTACCAATATGTATGTACTCTCTATCTAAATTAAATAATGCCCTAACTTTATCCCATTCCACTTGTTTAGCCATTATCCTTGCTCCTCTTCTCATCGTAAAATATTCCATCATTTCATTATGAGAAGAGAAGCAAGGTTTTATACTTAAAGGGTAAAACATAGGTGACAGTTCTATGATTTATTAAGCATGAATCCCAATAGTTTACAATCCTACGGGATACTAAAAGAAATAACCTTAGCAGAAGAAGATAAGCTATAATGTTTGCCCTTTTTCTGCCTAACATGTACTAGTTTTTCGCACGATCCAATTCTTCTCGACAACAAAGCTGAAACCCTCTGCCAAATCTGCATATGTATGAATGTCTGCTGCTTGGAATAATTCCGGAAACCTATTTTCTGGATAGCATTCATCCTTTTCAAGACTATCCCAACCAGTTACTGTTAAAAATAAGTTTTCTTGTTTGTATGATTCTCCAAAAAGCGTTCTCCCCACATTTCCGGCTGATAACATCCCCGGTAGCAACACTTGTGTGAAATGGAACTTCTGCAGCCTGTTAAATAGAAACTGCTCAATTCGAATACAGCTGCTGTCTGTAAAGTAATCAGCTGTTTCTTTAACTTCTGGAAACGGAAGAGATATAGCAAAGGTTCCCTCTTCTATGTGTTGTATAGATGGAGATTGAGGTATATTTTGATATATTTCATCATGCATATTATTCATAAAATAGTGATAAGAATTGGCATCTTCCCACATGGAAACTATATGCGCCATCTGATTATCTTTGATGTCCCATCCGCCAATTTGCCCTAAAAACCCTGATATCGTATTCAATTGACCCCACGAAGCTTGTCCACTATTAAACATAGTTTTTTTCCTGTACAAACCTGACATTTAATTAGTCTTAATAGCAAGTCTGCCTGCTCCTTTAGTAAAGATTAAGAGAACATCGTATTACAGAAGTCTCTCCGGCTCTTCTGCATACCATTCCACAAACCCACAATTACTGCACACGTTGGGATTAATCTTTGTATGTTTTTTATTACTAAAAAGTTTTTCACCTGCAGGATTCTTAACGGTCAGTCCTTTGAAACCTTCATCTGCGTAACAAACAATCATATCGCCATTGCATCTTGGGCAACTGATAATAACACTCCTTATAAGATTAAATAAAATTCACTAATACTTCTACGGAAATTTTCTTCTATTCGTTTCAGACATTTATAATTTCTTTGTTTGATCTGCAGACAGGTTTTACTTATAGAAATTAGAAACCATGCATTAAAAAAAGGACACTCTAACAAGTATCCTTTTTAGATCTATTGGATTACGAAATGAATCTATCAGCCATATTGCCGATAATCGGAAGTTTATAATATTCTTCCTGGTATGCTTTAGCCATCAAAATAACCCAACATACTAGTGAGATAGGAGCGATAAGAAGGCTGATCAGCAAGCCGATAATCGGAATAAACACGAAGACAATATGGATAACCAATAAAGATGCAGAAAATAGAATAGACTGTAGTGCATGAAATCGAACGAACTCATTCTCTTTCCTTAAAACGAGAAATATAATGCCTGTAATTAATCCAAGTATATAAGATAGCATTGCTGCAGTGTTGGAGTTTATGCTAGCAGAAGTTTTGTTTTCTTGATGTGAAGATACGGCATCCTTACTCTGTGGTATGTTGTTATCCGTCAATTAGAATTCCTCCTTTTATGTGATCGGGTCGGCAACGTATAACTACTTTGATTATACAAACCGTTTTGGAGATTCATTCCGATTTATTGTGATTATCATTTTTACGGCCCTTTTCTAGCAGAAAATTTGCAGCATCACAGCATTCAATTCCCCTTTTTATGCGCAAGAAAGCTTGTCAAACAAAAAAAGTTCATCCCACTTTCATGGGATGAACTTGGCTTTCATATTGGTATTGCCACCTTAATGAATGTCACTCTTCCTAAAGTTGCCGCCTTTTACTTCAGCAACATCATAAATTGTTACGAATGCTCCATCATCAATATCATTGATAATTTCTTTTAGCTTACTTTCTTCCAGACGGTTAATAACACAGGTAATCTCCATAAATCTTTCGTGTGTGTAACCACCGTATGCTTCTTTGTATGTCGCACTTCTTCCTAACCGGTCACGTATGGTATCGACCATCAATTTCGGATCGGTAGTAATAATCTTGAAGGTTTTGGATCCGCTAAGACCTTCTTCAACAATGTGGATGACTTTTGAAGCGATAAAGTAGGCAATTGCGGAAAGAATAGCTCCTTTTAAACCGAATACAGTGGAAACAAAGATAAAAACAAACAAGTTAAGGAATAAAATCAGGTCACTTGTTCCAAATGGTAATTTTCGCGCTAACAATACGGCCAGCATATCAATTCCATCTACTGCGCCGCCATTACGAAGTGCAAGCCCCATACCTAAGCCTAGAATAATACCGCCGACAACAGTAACGAGCAGTGTATCTCCACCTATAATAGCTGGTGTGTGATGCATAAGTACTGTTCCAATAGATAAGGATGCAATACCAATAACAGAATAAACGGCAAAGCTCTTTCCTATCTGTTTATAACCTAACCACACAAACGGAAGGTTAAGAATCGCGATGAGTAAGCCTAACGGAAGACCGGCTAATTGAGAAATACCAATGCTGATTCCCGTGACGCCTCCATCTGATACATTATTAGGAATTAGGACAGTTTCAAGACCATAAGCTGCAATTAATCCCCCGAGAACAACAGCCAATCCTCGTAAAAAAATAAATAATTTACTGCGATTGCGTTTCTTGCCTTTAACTATGATGTGTCACCTCAATCTACGTTATATCCTTTATTTTATCATATTACAAAGCGTGTTGCTGTTATGCCGTTTGTGACGCTATCGCACTAAACTCATTTAAATGTGTCCATGCTTAATTCACCAGGACTATTATTCACAACTGTTGCACTAAATATCAGTTCACACGCTTTCTAATCTAATATTAATTTTTCAAAGGATGTAACATAGTTTTTTTATTAAGATTGTTATAAACTTCCTATTATTGGAAGCAAATAACTTGTATCCCTAAGAACTATATAATACGCTTAAACGTAGGGATATTTTTTATTTTCGGGAAAATAAATACAGCACATAATCGTAAGTTTCTCTTATAATAGAATAAGGTAAACTATACATATACGATTTAGTTTTAAAGGAGCTATGCAACGGTGAATACCAAATACTTAGACTTACTGGCACAAAAATATGATACGGAAGAGAAAGTTGTTACGGAAATCATTAATTTAAAAGCCATCCTTAACTTACCAAAAGGGACAGAGCATTTTGTCAGTGATTTGCACGGCGAGTATCAAGCCTTTCAACATGTGTTGCGCAATGGTTCCGGGAGAGTAAAAGAGAAAATCAGAGATATTTTTAGCGGCAGCATTTATGAGAAGGAAATCGATGAATTGGCTGCATTGGTTTATTATCCGGAAGACAAACTTCAAGTTATCAAAAATGACTTTAATAAAGATGAAGCATTAAATGAGTGGTACAAAAAAACGATCAAACGGCTGATCAAGCTCGTTTCTTATTCTTCTTCTAAATATACGCGCTCAAAATTACGGAAGGCGCTTCCTAGCCAGTTTGCTTATATCATTGAAGAGCTTCTATATAAAACAGAAGAAAACGGTAATAAAGAACAATATTACTCCGAGATTATTGAGCAAGTGATTACCCTTGGACAAGCTGAAAAGCTCGTGATTGGACTAGCTTACAGCACGCAGCAGCTAGTCGTAGACCACTTACATGTTGTCGGCGATATTTACGATCGCGGACCAGAACCAGATAAGATTATGGAGGAGCTTATTAATTACCACTCTGTTGACGTGCAATGGGGAAATCATGATGTGCTCTGGATTGGTGCTTTTGCTGGATCAAAGGTGTGTTTAGCAAATATTCTTCGTATTTGTGCACGTTATGATAATCTGGACATCATTGAAGATGCTTATGGTATTAATCTTCGTCCTCTGTTGAATCTAGCGGAGAAATATTATGATGACAATCCTGCTTTTCGTCCAAAAACGCAGACAGATAAAAAAACTTCAGAGCATGAGATACAACAGATCACTAAAATGCATCAGGCAATTGCCATGATCCAGTTTAAACTAGAAAGCCCGATTATCAAAAGACGGCCGAATTTCAATATGAAAGAACGCTTGCTGCTTGAAAAAATTGACTATACTTCCAACGACATTACGCTAGGCGGCAGCACATATGATTTGAAAAATACTTGTTTTGCTACAATTAATCCGAAACAACCCGATATGCTATTAGAAGAAGAACAGCAAGTTATCGATAAGCTGTTATTCTCTGTCCAGCATTCTGAGAAATTAGCTCGACACATGAATTTCTTAATGCGAAAAGGCAGTCTGTATTTACGATATAACGGAAATCTATTAATTCACGGCTGTATTCCAATTGATGAAAACGGCGATATGGAGAAGATGGAGATTGAAGGCAAGTCTTACGCAGGTCGTGAACTGCTCGATCGCTTTGAAAAGTACCTTCGTGAAGCATTTGCTTCGCCAGAAAAAACAGACGATCTTGCAACGGACATGGTCTGGTATTTATGGACAGGCGAATACTCCTCCCTCTTCGGGAAACGAGCGATGACAACATTTGAACGTTACTTTATTGAAGATAAAACCATTCATAAAGAAGTGAAAAATCACTATTATTATTTGCGCGAAAATGAAGATACATGTCACAAAATCCTGACAGAATTTGATTTAGACCCACAACATGGGCATATTATAAATGGGCATACTCCAGTAAAAGAGATTGAAGGCGAGAACCCGATTAAAGCAAATGGACGAATTATCGTTATCGACGGCGGTTTTTCTAAAGCCTATCAATCCACAACCGGCATTGCCGGCTACACCTTGCTGTACAATTCCTATGGCATGCAGCTTGTCGCTCATAAGCATTTTAACTCAAAAAATGAAGTGCTAAACGACGGAACAGATGTCTTATCTGTGAAACGATTGGTCGACAAAGAGCTAGAACGGAAAAAGGTGCTTGAAACCAACGTCGGCGAGGAGTTATGCCAAGAGATATCCATTTTGAAAGATTTGATGGAATATCGGTATATGAAGTAAAGGTACAAAAAGACTCCAGAGCATTGAGCTCTGGAGTTTCTTTGCATAGCTTAAAATGCATACGTTGTTACGCCGCCATCGATAAAGAGGTTTTGTCCAGTAATGTAGCTCGAGCTGTCAGAACTGAACATGATGACAGGTGCAACTAGCTCTTCTAATTTGCCAAGTCGCTTCATTGGCGTTCGTTTCTCTAATGTACTGCGGAATTCTTCGTTTTCTAATGATGCTGCATTTAATGCTGTTTTAAAGAACCAAGGACTAATCGCATTTACCGTAATCCCTTTTGTTGCCCATTCGTTTGCCATTTGCCTCGTTAGCTGCACAACGCCTGCTTTACTTGGTCCATAGGGCGTGCCTGACGATAGCGTTAAAGCAGATGCAACAGACGCGACATTAATGATTCGTCCGAAGTTTTGTTTTACCATGTATTTACCGGCTGCTTTAGACATTAAGAATACCGATTTAAAGTTCACATCCATAACCATATCCCAGTTTTCTTCTGATAGTTCCAAGGTTGTCTCCCGAACGCTAGTACCAGCATTATTTATTAAGATATCAAGATGACCAAAGTGCTCATACACTTTTTTTACCGTGTTTTGCACCGACTCACTGTCCGTAACATCGCACACTAATGCTAACGTACTGCAACCAGTAGTAGCCGCTATTTTATCAGCAGCTTCGGTCACTTCTTTTTCTGTACGTGCCACTAATGCCACATCTGCGCCAGCATTAGCCAAACCTTCTGCAAGCGTACGACCTATCCCTCTCCCTGCTCCTGTTACAATAGCCGCTTTGCCAGTTAAATCAAACATTCCTGTCATACTTTAGTTCGCCTCTTTCAGTGCTTTTACTAACTCTTCTCCCATTAGTTTAGACGAAAATGGATCACGGCTTGTAACAATCTGCTTGTCAGCCCAAACAGCATGAGCTGGTTTATCCAGATTCCCTTTTTCATAATCAGCGACCTTCGTCATTTCCTGCTCCAGGCTGAAAGGCAGAATATCCAATAAGCCTTCTGGTTCAATTTCATCCGGATAGCCCGTCACTTTTTTGCCAGCTATAATGCTGGATCCATCTGGCCGCATCGTCCAAATCAGTGGCGCTGGCCCATGACATTCTGCCGCAACAATTCCGCCATTGTCATAAATAGTATTGATAATCCGGTGCAAATCTTCATTCTTAGCTAGATCATACATCGCGCCATGACCGCCTACGATTAAAACAACATCGTAATCCTCCGGGTCTGCATCTGCTATTCTTTGCGTCTCATCCGCCCGCCCAGTTTCATACAGCGCCTTAAACGTTCCCTCTGGATCATACTCTGGTAAGAAGCTTGTCTGATCAACCACAGGTTTTCCGCCTAATGGAGAAGCCAGATCCACCTGATGTCCCGCTTCTTCCAAAGCATGAAGAGGTGCAAACAGTTCCTCCCCCACCAGCCTGTTTCATAGTTATTAGCTTCATCTTTATATCCGCTTGATAAGACAGCTAAGATTTTCGCCATTTCATATTCCTCCTTATTTCTGATGATGGGCTTTACCCGATTCCCCATAAAAAACGACCATATAAGTCATCCTTTTTTTAGAAATTTCTTCTTTATTGTTCGATATAGTTAGGCAGCTAATACATGAGATTTACTATGCAGCAAGCCAAGTTTAAAACCATATTGCTTTCTTTTTACTCCTTAAAATATTACTCCTCCTACTCTCCTTACGAGTAGTTACTCTAACTCAACTAAATCTTCACTCAAACAAAATGTAAAATAATGTACAATTCTCGACAAATCTACAGTAGAATAAGAAGAAAACTGGAAATTAATTCAAGTGAAGGAGGAGTCACTTTGAAGAAGATATTGTTATTGCTAGCCTCTATATTTTTATTAGCTGGATGTTCTTTTGAAGTACGGGAAGCCGACCCAGAAAAAAAAGATGGCCACTCGTTTGAATGGATTAACGAAAATGAGGATAAGTAAGAAAAAAATTAACGAATATATAGGCAGTAGATGCTTGTTATTGAAAATAGTCGTTTTTCCTTTTACATGCTTTTCGCGATTTCTCTATTCATAATAAACGTAAGAGTTATTACCTCCACACAAGACATTCACCCAACCCCAAGTCGCAAACCTACATATCCTACAGGGAATGCACGGGAGGTATGTTTATGACCAACTTTTATTCCTTCCAGGGAACTGTTACGACAATTCGTGACTTTCCTCAGAATGGCGAGGGCTGCTATAAGTTTATAACATTAGAAAACAATGCCGGCGCGGTTGTCAATTTTATCGCATCTCCTTCCACTTACTTTGTGGACCATAGCATGCTAGCTGTCGGCGATGTCGTAACTGGCTACTATAATGGCGATGCACCGGCAATTCTTATTTACCCGCCCCAATATGCAGCGCTTGTTATGGTGAAAGAAAACAGGAATCAGAATGTAAAGGTAAGTTACTTTAATGAGCAGCTTATAAGTAATGATGGACAGCTGCAACTAAACCTTTCTCCGTATACGCCATTGCTGCTTACAAACGGGCAAGCGTTTACGAGTAACCTAGCCAATAGGGACCTTATCGTGGTGTATGGACCTGCGACAAAGAGTATCCCAGCTCAGACTGTCCCTTACAAAGTAATCGTTTTGTGTTTGCAGCAGAATTAGATGAAAAAAGGCGCACCTTATGGTGAGCCTTTTTGGTAAATTCCAGGTAATCTTTGCGATTGCTTTATGTTGTAGTCAGCTTCGCATAGATAATAAAAAATATAGTCATTTCCGCTACGATAAGGATATATGGCATTGGCACTAGCAAATTAAAGACAAAGAACACACCTAAAATCCCAAGAAATAGTCCTAAATGATAGACTTTCAATCGATGGTGGGCATGTCTGTATTGATGGAACACAAATGTAGTTGAAAAGAAATAAAGTAAAACAGAACCGAAGATAAAGTATAAGTTAAAATAATAGTCCACCTCATCTAAAGCCATAATTCGGATGGACGCTGCTATTGCACTCAAAGACATTAAAATAAAGAGATGACCATAAATAATCGTTTGTCCGGCGGTTTGGATTGATTTGTCTACTTTTTTCTCTACATTATCAAAATACTGCCACCACATAGCGATAATCAGCAAGAATGAGATAACAGCAAATCCAATCGAATTCCAATCTCCTTGTGTGGGCTGAATAATCGCCAGCGTACTGACAAGTGATTCACCAAAGAGAATAATAGTGAATAAGCCAAACCGTTCCAATAAATGCGCTGTATTGGTCGGCACTTTTACTAGATATCTTCTCCCTAGTATAGGTACGATGATATCAATTAAGATACCTGCGTATAGCACCACATAGCGCAGCCATGAATCAAAGAACAGAGAAAGCAATGAAACGACAATGCCTACCCAAAAATACTTCCCGAGGTACAAAGCAGCTTCTTTCCTGGCTCCTTCTTCTATACGCTGCACTACAAAGTATTGGATAGCAGTAACTGCTCGCAAGCCAATATAGCCAATTAAGAAGGAAAGGTAATACGGATCAAAATCAACGGATAAACTTGAAGTCATAACTAAAGCAAAGAACATCTGCACAATTAAAAATAACCGTTGATGAAACAAGTCCATTCCAAAGCGGTTCACAAACATCGTCTGCCCTACCCAAGCCCACCAAATCGGCACAAATATCAGGACAAACTTAAACAGATACTCGGTATGTACGTGGCCATCTTCTACATGAAACAATACATGAGTAGCCACTGCAACAGACGCCACAAACAGTAAATCATAAAAAAGCTCCAACCATGTTACTTTCTTCTCGAACACCCCACCACTTCCTCCACGTTATAATCTATTTTAGACTCACTATTCAGAACATTTTTCTTGTCATAAGGCATAACCTGTTTTCTACCATTTAGGTAAGTACATAACAATTGAATGCTCTATATAAGCATATTACCAGAATAATCATTCTATAAGTAGCTGGTAGTTAGTTATGTATGATTTGCTAAAAACCTAAATCTGCTTAAAGCATTAAAAAAGCGCACCACAGCGGCACGCTTATAAAAACTATGTTAATTGGATTCTTCTTCCTCTGTACCTTCATCTGTTTCACCTGCATCATCTTGATCTTCTTGCTCTTCAATTTGTTCATCATCAGCTGGTTCTTCATCGTCATTACCGCAAGCCGCCAACGCTAATACTGATACTAATCCCACAGCCAGCATCCATTTTTTAAGCAAAGAAAACCTCTCCTTTTTGATAAACAAAATAAGATACGTAAGTAAGATACCAAACTGTTGTTAAGGAGTGGTCAAGCTATCGTAAATAAGTGTTAAGCTTAGCGATAATCGGCTGTTATATTTAATAGAAACTTTTTGCATAAATTAAAGGAGTTTTTCATATACAGTGAGAGCTTCATTTCTCCTCCTGCTGCACCCTGTTCGCCCTTCTCCTTAGATGAATAATAATAAAACCAATTCCCATCACCAGCGCTAATAGCGGCCACCACAATATACTGCCGGCATATGCACTTTGACTTCCGCCCG
This sequence comes from Terribacillus sp. DMT04, assembly GCF_019056395.1. Taxonomy (NCBI): domain Bacteria; kingdom Bacillati; phylum Bacillota; class Bacilli; order Caryophanales; family Bacillaceae; genus Terribacillus; species Terribacillus sp. DMT04. Next base: position 629,481 of record NZ_CP077639.1, on the reverse strand, counting down.
CATCAGAAACGATTTCATGCGGAGAAATAAGAGATAAGACTTGAATTACAAAGAACATCACAAATGAAGCTAAAAGTGATAAAACACCTGATAATAAGTACATCTTCGCCATCCCCTGCCTATAGGTAGTTATATTCCTATCTTAGCTTTTATTTGCAGTATTTGGTAGATTATTTTGGTGCTTGTAACCAAATAGAACTCTCCATATGTTAAAATATTCTAAAATAAGAAATAAAATAATAGTTTAGGAGCTTAGCCATGTCTGAACAAGATATGATTCAAAACACAAATACTCCGCAAACGCGCAGTTCCATAGCAAACGATCTGCGAAATCTAGGTTTAACAGAAGGAATGACCGTCTTAGTCCACAGCTCTATGAGCACATTGGGTTGGGTTTGCGGCGGTCCAGTAGCTGTCATACAAGCACTGCAAGATGTCTTAACACCGAGCGGGACACTAATTATGCCTGCTCACAGCGCCAACGTATCGGACCCTGCAGAGTGGGGAAACCCGCCAGTGCCAGAAGCATGGTGGCAAACAATCCGAGAAGAAATGCCAGCATTTGACCCCCAGATAACTCCCGCCTTCTTTATGGGGAAAATTGTTGATACGTTTCTAACCTTCCCTGATGTGAAGCGCAGCTATCATCCTGTTTCCTCCTTCGCAGCCTGGGGGAAGCATCAAGACAAAATCACAGGCACTCATTCTTTAGATTATGGGCTTGGAGAAGACTCTCCGCTGGCAAGCATCTATGATTTAAATGGACACGTTCTGCTGCTCGGAATCGGTTATGACAACAATACTTCCATGCATCTTGGAGAGCATAGAGCTGGACATATGCCAGTTATTACGAAGAGCAGTCCAGTATTTGAGAATGGGAAGAAGATTTGGAAGACATTTTCTGATATAGAATATGATGAAGAACGCTTTCCCGCTATCGGAGAAGCATTCGAGAAAGAACATCATGTAAGCCTTGGTAAGATTGGAGATGCAGAGGCGAGACTGATGTCTCAGCCAGCTATTGTTGATTATACAGCTAGTTATCTTCAAGGATAGATGTTTCCTAGTATAATATTTTTTGCTTAAACGAAGCGTGGGTGACCAAATGATAATGGTCACCCGCTTTTTTCTTCCTTCATTGCCTAAAAGATAAAATAGCATGCTTCACTTTAAAAAAGATTGAAGTTACCGATATAAAGAAGTGCATGTTATTACAAATTCTGTAGCTTGCATAACTTAATATAAGCAAAATGCTTCAGATAGATACTTTTAGGAAGAAAGGAATGGCATGGTGAAAATTAAAACAAAACTCTTAGGGATTATCTCCATATTGATATTTTCATTAGTTTTAATTGGAGGTTCCTCTCTTTATATCAATTCTTCTATGGTCGAGAAGAATGAAATCTTAAAGGATAAAATGGAATTTCAGAATCAAATCAAACATGTACAGTACCGATTAGCCGGCTTGTCCAATGATGAGAGAGGGTTTCTCGTCACTGGTGATAGTCAATTTGCTGATGGAATGCAAGAAAAAAGTGACGACATCTTTTCTACTTTGGATCAATTAGAAACACTGATCCACAACCAAGCGTATACGCAAAATGTAGATGATATCCGAACGAATTTCACAGCTTTCTGGGGCATGAATCAGGAAGTTATTTCTCAATATACTTCCAATTCAGAGGAAGCTGAAGCACTTCACTTCGGCGAGGAACGAACCTTACGGAAGGAAGTATTAGATCCATCCGTAAATGACTTAGTCGATCAGTTGAATGAGGATGTAACAGACCTTAAAAATGATATTCATAGCTACGGATTGGTTAGCAAGTGGTTCATCACAGCTGTGACAATCATTTCTATTGTACTAGGAATTATTTTAAGTCTGCTCCTGCTAAGGTCTATCTTAGTACCGCTTAGAAGCTTGAATCAACAGCTGGAAGAGATTGCACAGGGAGATGCAGATCTCACACAAACAGTAGATGTAAACAGTAAAGACGAATTCGGCCAGCTCGCTACTTCGTTTAATGCATTTGTTGACTCTCTTGCAGGTATTGTAAAGCAAATAAGCAGCTCATCTCAGCAAGTGGCAGCTTCTTCAGAAGAATTATCAGCAAGTGCCGAGCAGTCCAGAGCAACTTCTGATCAAATTTCGCAATCTATGAAGGAAATTGCTGCAACGAGTACAAACCAAAGTACAATGACCGAGAAAAGCAATGCATCAATCACGGAAATATTAGCGAGTCTCTCCAGCGTGGCGGAAAATACCACTAACATTGCGGAAAGTTCATCTCTTATGAAAGACAAAGCAGAGATAGGTGCCGCGTCGATACATACAACCTCCGAACAAATGGCATTAATTGACCAGTCCGTTCGCGAAGCTGGCAATGGATTAGCATCATTAATGAAGGGCACAACCGAGATAAGTCACATCTCCTCCTTTATCACAGATATCTCGGAACAAACGAACCTCCTTGCATTAAATGCTGCCATAGAAGCTGCACGAGCAGGAGAACACGGAAAAGGCTTTGCTGTTGTAGCAGAAGAAGTTCGCAAGCTTGCTGATGAAACAAATACATCAGCAAGCCATATCAAGCAACTCGTTTCCACAATCGAAGCAGACTCAAAAGATACGGAACTTAATATCAATAACGTACAGCAAAACGTAGCTTCAGGAATGAATCTAACGCTTGAAACTAAACAGCAATTTGACGAAATAGTAAGCTACGTAGAACAAGTAACCTCTCAAATTCAAGAAGTTGCAGCTGCCACACAACAACTAACGGCAGGCGTTGACGTTATTCAGCATACGATTTCAACTCTGGACACAGGAACGAAGGAAACAGCAAACAGATCCGGCGCAGCCGCAGTAGCAACAGCGGAACAGTTAGGGTCAATGGAGGAAATCTCAAGTGCTGCTGTTTCACTTTCGCATTTGGCGGAAGAATTGCAGATGGTGGTTGGTCGATTTAAGTATTAGAAAAACAATTCCATGTTGTTGAAAGAATTAAAGTAGGTCCCGCAGTTATTTTCTGCGGGACCTACTTTCGTCTTAATGTATTTCATGTATATACCTCTTACTTTATAACAATTTGTAGTATCAACTCTACTATTTGCATGCTAATAGTAATTTTTATAGTAGAGCTTGCCTATCGTTTTTCTCTGTTTTATAGAAGATTGCCATATGTATGCTCACCCATTCTTTATCTATATCGTTAAACCAATATTATCCTTTTTCTAGTATAACAAGAATTTTATTTCTTTTACTAGATTAGCAACATAGAAACCAGCCAACAATCTGACAACAAGATTAAACTCCACTACTTGCAACCATCGTATATCAAAAAAGAGCCCAGAGAAAATTCCTCTGAACTCTTATCCCATTTATTCGCTTTTAACATTCTCAGTATCCACAAAGATCTTCTGATTCTTACCCGCTATTGTCCCTAGGAACGCTATGCACAGAGCAGCGGTCATAAGAATCAGGAGTGGTATCGTCCATCCATTTGTCTGCTCAGCAATGGTTCCAAGCAGGAGTGGCCCCAGCGAAGCTAATAAATAGCCCACTGATTGGGCCATACTGGACAGCTGCGAAGATTCGGAAACTGTATTGGTGCGCAGTACAAAGAACATCATTGCTACACTAAAGGCTGTTCCTGCGCCAATGCCTGTAATAATCAGCGGTACAATAATTAAACTAGATGAAATAAGCGAGACTCCTAGTAGACCGAAGAAGAATAAAAGACCTGCCAAACAGCCTATCAGCCGCTGACTCTTCATTCTGCCGGCGATAATAGGTGCTAGGAAGGTTGTTGGCATCAATCCAACCTGATAGATGGCAATAAGCCAGCCCGCTTCACTTTCATCAAATCCTTTTGTCATTAAAATATCCGGCAGCCAGGTGAACAGGCTGTACGGTATAAAGGATTGCAAGCCCATGAATAAAGTGACTGCCCAAGCAATTTTCGATCTAAATATTCCCCTTGATGGGCTGATCTCTACTTGCACAAACGTTTTCTTTCCCGACGCACGCATTGCTGGAATTCGTAGAACCAATATTATTATGGCAATGATAGAGAGGATACTCCAGATCTGCATCGCATTTCGCCAGCCGAAGCTGGGCACAGAAGCTATCGGAACAGCGATACCGGAAGCCAGCGCACCGAAGATATTCATCGAAACAGAATAAATACCCGTCATCAGCCCAATTTGATAAGGAAAAGTTGACTTAATCAACCCTGGCATCAGCACGTTACCAAAAGCTATCGCCATGCCGAGCAGCAACGTGCCAAATAGCAGCAGTGGAACTCCGCTTAAAGCCCGAATAAAAATACCGACGGCAAGCATACACATCGCAGCTAACAGCGTTAACTCCATGCCAAATTTACTCGATATTTTTGGCACCAACGAAGAAAAAACACCAAATGCAATAAGTGGCAGTGTATTCACTAAACCTATTAGCGCATTGGAAACATCCAGTTCTTCACGGAAGAAAGGAATCAGCGGGCCTACCGAAGTAAGCGGTGAACGCAGTGTTGCGGCAATGAAGATAATCGCCAAGATTAATAAGATTGTATAATAGCGTTGTTGTTTATTTGTTCTAAGTCTGTTCACAGAAGAAGTCCTTCCTATTTTAGATGCGATAATTAATACTAACAAAGATATCATAACGGAAGTAGAAGTTAATTCATGAATTCCAACTTTTAACCGAGTTAACTCTTAGAAAAAGGGAGCAGCTGTTGGCTACTCCCTTACGAATTATTAAAAACCTTCTGAGCAAGGCATCTCTAGAATTTAATCCTGCTAAAAGCGTTTTGTTCGTCATCAACGCTACTATCAAGGACGCTCTAATGCCTTATAATCCTCCATATATTTACCGCTATTCGCTACAAAAGAATGATAAAGTGCCTTAACAGCAAAATCTTTTTCTAAGTCCATTTCAGCTTAGAGCCTTTTTAATTCTTGACGTAATTCGCTGTTTTGGTCAATTAATTTCGTCATGGTTGCTTTGTTATATTTCATGTTCGACACATCCCTACTTCATTACTTTTATAAATACGACTTTTAAATAGTTAAATTCGGGGTAATTGTTTGGTACAGTAAAATCTTCTGGCAGCTGGTGTTCTTCTAAGATTTTGTAGCGTGTATTCGTTTCGGTAAATGCTTTATCAATAAATGTTTTAAACTTCTTCATGTTGAAGCTAGCGTTATTTGTGGATGCAATAATTACGCCATCATCACTTGTTATCTTCAAGGTATCTTTAAGCAGCTTCGGATAATCCTTGGCTGTACTGAACGTGATCTTCTTTGTTCGCGCAAAGCTGGGCGGATCCAATACGACAACATCAAACTTCAAATCATGTCGAGCCGCATATCGGAAGTAATCAAATACATCCATCACTTTAATATCCTGCGCTTCATAATCAATTTCATTTACGGCAAATTGCTCGATTGTTTTTGGCAGGCTTCGTTTTGCTACGTCCACGCTTGTTGTCTTCACCGCACCACCAAGAGCAGCTGCTACGGAAAACGCACCTGTATAAGAAAATGTATTCAGGACCGTTTTTCCATCTGAATATTGGTCACGTAATGCCTTCCGCACATTACGCTGATCTAAGAAGATACCTGTCATGGCTCCATCATTTAAATCAACCGCATATTTCATCCCGTTTTCCAAAACAATCAAAGGAAATTCTCCCTTTTCACCGGACACATAATCATCTTGTTCCACGTATTGGCCATTTGTATTAAATCGTAATTTCTCATATAGACCGCGCACTTCTACCGCTTCACCCAAAGCTTGATAGATAGCTTCACGGAAGGAATACATCCCTTCACTATACCAGCTCACCATATAAAAGCCGTCATAGTAATCAATGATTAAACCGCCGATACCGTCACCTTCCCCATTAAATACACGGAAAGCAGTCGTATCTTCTGTTTCGTATAAATTCTTCCGTCTAGCAACAGCAGCACTAAGTTTCTTAACAAAAAACGTCGCATCAATCTTTTCCTGTTCTTTACGCGTTAAAACCCAGCCTATCCCTTTATTTTGCAGGCCATAATATGCTGTTGCAAGATATTTGCCGCTAGAATCAACTAAGCGTAAAATACTTCCTTCATCCATTGTTACTCCTGAAATTTCAACCGCTTCCTTAGCGAGTAACGGATAGCCATTTGTTATATTTTGAACCGACTTCGGTTTTACTTTTACTTCTACTAACTGTCTCATACTGTCATCCTTACTTTTCTGGTTTATATTAATTATGCCATTGTTTAATAAAATTAGCGAAATTCCTGTTAAAACAAACCCGACTCAACCTATTAAGAAAGAAAAAAGGCTTCTCAAAAGTCTATTGACTGATGAAAAGCCTTTTGGCTCTGTTAATTACCTATTGATTTACTTACCAATTATGCTTTTTTTCTTCTTATAACTAAGAAAATCGTTCCACTTACAAGAAGAATCAACCCAGCTAACAAGTACTGATAGGTATTAGTGGCGGTGTTTGGTAGTTTCTGTCCGTCTCCTGCTTCAGATTGTTGCTGTGTTTTCCCGTTTTCCGTTTCAGGTTGATGCTGTGTTTTTCCGTTCTCTTGTTCAGGCTGCTGTAATGTTTCTTCATCTTCTGTTACAGGTTGCGGAAGTACTTCTCCATCTTCAAAAGCGGTGTAGGTACTTAGATGATTGGTTTGTGCTGTCACGTGTCCATCTTGCCACTCTCCGCCAATTGCTTCCCATTCTTCGCTTTCTGGATTTTGATAGAAGATTTGTACCTTGTCTTGATTGTTTACCTTGTCGCTATCAACGGAGAAAGTCAGTGTCACTTTTTCCTCGAAGGTTTTTAGTTCTTTTCCGCCTTGTGTGATTGTAAAGTCATAAACTGCACTTACCGCTTGATCAATATCAGCAAGACGTTCAAACTGAATAGCTGCAGATTCGGATTCATTAGTGAAATTCGAAGCTGCTAGTTGTAAGCTTACATTCTTCAACTCAATGTTAATGCTTATCTGATGCTCTTTCAGCCATTCTATTTGCTCTGAAGTAAATACTAGCTTAACAGAGTCATTCTGTTCCTGTAAATCTATCAATAATTCACCTTGGTCAGTTAGTTGATAAAGCGAGTCTGTCTGAATTGTTGCCTCGCCATCGATAACCTCAGGTGTTATGGTAACACTCGTTTGTTTCTCTGGGCTTTCTGGTTCATCCGTATCTTCTGGATCTTTAGGACCCTCTTCGTTGCCTGGTGTTTCAGGCTCTTCTGTACCTGGATCAGAACTATCGATTGGTTCGATATGTGCTACAGCACTGTTGTCGTTATATGTGACTGTTACATCATAACCATCTGCGGTTACCGTATCGAATTTACCGTTCACCTTGTCCGCAGTCATTAACGTAATATCCGCAGCCTTGTCTATCTCATAATTAGAAAGATCTAGTTCCAGCTCTCCGCCATCAAGGTATAACTGTCCGTCTGCATGTAGCTGCGTATCGCTATTATCCATTGCGATATCCAGACTGCCGTCTTCCATCGTTACATTACCATTTACATGTAGAGGCTTTTCACTTGTAACTAAAACTGTACCATCTTCTACATAAAGGTCCCCATCACCAAAGGCAGTCGCAGAAGCAGCTTCTAACGTTCCTCCCTCCAGCAGTGTACCTCCTGCATAACTATTATTTCCTGTCAGTGTAAGTGTTCCTGTTCCTTGCTTGGTTAGCATACCACTGCCAGTTATATCATTTCTCCACCAATCCTGGGCATTAAATCTTCCTTTTGAAGCATCCATATTGACTGTTACATTGCTTAAAAACGCACCGTATCCATCAGAAGCTGTTACCAAATCAAGTCTTCCCCAACCATTTGATTCGTCTATTACAGGGTAACCTGATTCAATTTCTGTTGTATACAATACTTCTCGACGCTGTGTATCAGTCAAATAAGGCTGACGCGTTTCCAATAAAGCTTCAGCGCCTTTAGGAACTACAGGGTCTAAACCTTTTTCGCCGGTTTGAGGCAATCCGTATGTAAGTTTTTCCCGGTAGAATGCTTTATTTGCATCATGATCTTCCCATTTTTGTTCATCGTATGCACTTTCAAACGTATAGTCCTCCGTTACCGTATGTGCATAGTCGTACAAACTCATTCCATTTGCATCAGCTACTTCACCAAATACTTCCCCAGCATTTTTATAGGCCTTATCTAATACCGCTTCGTTTTCTGCCAGGTTGAATGCGTATGCAGTCATTGCAGTCGATTGTATTCTTGCTCCTATAACATCAAGAGGCGAATGCATACCAGTAACAATTCTATTTTCTCCCATTTGAGCTGCTCTGGTTAAAAATTCAGCATATCTTTCAGGCGTTGCGTATGCAAATCCGAATGTAGACAAATAAGATGCGCTTGTATGCCCGCTTGGAAAGGCTCCATCTTTCCCTCTACCGTCTTCTGCTTTTCTTTTTACATATTCTAATGCAGGAATTACTTTTACATTTGTTTCGTATTGTTGATGATGTTTTTCTCCTGTTTCCTTTTTACCACCTGAAGGTAATTCTTCTACCTTACTTTCCCCACTGCCGATTGTTTCCCATTCTGATAAACCATTTTCATCCACAACTTCTTTCACTTCTCCATTTGAATTCATTCTATAAGGCCTTGGAGAGGAGAAAAAGTACTTAGAGGGATTGGAAGAAGCGGGATTCCTAAATCTGAGTAAATGAACTACGTCTAAAGCATCTGATAGTTCAGATCCCTCCCATTGCCCCATTCCTTGACTCTGATCTTCTGCAGTGGCTTCTTCCAATAATACATTCATGTCGTCTGGTGATCTGACAACACTGGTCACCGGATTTACCATATCTACATAGGTATTAGCTAACGGTCCATAAGCTTCCATCATACTGTATATCTTGTCTCTTTGATCATCATAATAAGCCGCTAAAGCCTCTTCGTCCGTCCTGTTGTTCGTAACGTCTTCTACATACCTAATATTAGCTTGCCAAGTCGCCGGATCTCTGATTTCTGCATTAGCATATGTCTTCTTATCCGCTACTATCTTTGTCTCATCATTTTTATACCCATCAAAATAAACGGTAGGCCCGTCACCATACTTCGCAACCTCACCGTTTGCGCCTGGTACCGTTAAAGCAGTTCCGTCTCGCCAATCCGGTTGATTCATCGACCAAACCTGATCAAAACCGTCTAAAATACCTATAAAAGGATTAGTCCCAGCTATATTCTTTAGTATAGGGTCATTAGCATTTCCGCCATGATCTACTGCTGGTAAAGGGTACCCAACTTCAGGAGGAGTTGTATTTATTTCTCCTGCTACCCCTTGAGGTTTGGCAGGCTTTGTCAATTCCTGTTGACTAGCTGCCAAAACAGGAAGCTCCGCAGAATTCACAGCTAGCACTGCAAGTAATAGTATGATTGCGGTTTTCTTAAAGAATTTCATACATATTCCATCTCCTTTTCAAGTGTATGTTATAATCACAACTTCAACTCTATGGGATTCTTGTTAAATGAATGCAGGGATTTTGTTGAATTTTGGTGTTTTTTTTGTAAAGTTGAAGAACGGTGGGGGTACTTGTTGAAAAAAAGCAAGTCTTTGTTTAGAAGTGAAACAATACATTGCTATTGATGAAAGTACGTGGTTGAGAGGTCCATATCGAACTCATTTTTGCCATTCAGGAAATAAAAAGAAACCTCTCAAAAGTGTAACCACTAATGGCAAGCCCCTATTTGTTAATACCTAGTTAACCAATACCTTCAGAATCTGCTTACATCAAACGTTATTAGACATTCCACATCCTCCTATAATCAAAGTAGTGGTAGGATACGGATTTAGATTTTCTGACACTGGCCCGAGGATGGAATGAGATTGAAAATCGGGCGAAGTTGCTGCCAGCGAAACAGAATTCGATTTTTAATTGTATGAGAGATAATTTACAAGGAATATCCTCATTATCTGTCGAATAAAGACGGAAAGGGAGGAATTGTAGTATGTGGATGAGAAACTATGTGAGGTCATTAAATGATATGTACTTTAGCAAAAGTGAAATAAACCAAGAAGCTGATAAATTCAAAAAGGATATAGATGAAGCTTTTAACGGAGTGGGTTATGGAGAAAAGAGTTATTATTCTCCCAGCAATAAAAATTGTAATTGAAGGTAAGTGGATTACTTTCACTAAATCTAATAAAGATAATCATATCTTAGAAAATGGCAGAGTTATAGTTACATCTCATCTTGACTCATATAGGATTGAATCAATGGAGGGTAATGATATCAATATCTTCACTGACTCATTAAAAGATGCTTATTATGAGGCAATGAAAATATTACTTATTAGATAAACGTCAAGGGATCACATCCCCGGTTCCAAATTATCTAACGAATTTGAAAAATCAAGAGATTACATTACGTTAATCTACCTAGGTGTTTACTTGTTGCACTCTTCACATTTAATTAAGAATTTGGATTGTAAAAAAATTGTTAATAAGGGTGAAATACAGACATAGTTATAGTACAATGAAAAACCTAATATCAGATAATATTTTTCCATTTTTAGAAAATGCCAGAAGAAAAAATGAGAGAAGGGAAGGATATCATATGGTTTGGTTTGTCTCTGGTGTAATTGCAGTAGGGCTTTTAATATGGTTGATCACTAGAAAAGTATTTTACATGCTTGTGTATTTCGCGTTATTTTCTCTAGGGTCTTTTATCTATAGACTAAGCAATGGTAATTCGTTTGCTGATGCATTATCTAACTCACTTAATTTAATTGACATTTTGATTATTGGAATTACAGTGGTATGGTCGATTGAAAAATTAAAGAATAGAAAAAAAGCTGACTATTAAAGTCAGCTTTTTTTAGTTTAAAGGACAAGAAATGTAATTGTTTTAGTAGTAGCTGTTGCCCAAAAATTTGACATACCTATATCTTTGAATCCTTCAATTAAAGCTGCTTCTATGCTGCCTGTATAGTTTTCTACAGTCTTTAGTACAGTTCCAAAAGCTGCTAACCCGCCAATTCTGTTCTTAACACTCTGAGGGAAAGAATCATATGCTTCTCTAAGTATTTTGACTGCCCAAGTTAGTCTTCCCTGTGTTGAAAACCCGTCAGTTACTATTCTGTCACCATTGCTATTAAAGGCTACTCCGTTAATCAAATAAACTTCACTAAGATTTTTGATTTCTGATTCGCTAACTGTTTTACCACTAATTTCGGGAACGCTTTCTTGTGTAACAGAAGTAGAAGATGAAATACTTGAATCCTTGTAATCTTTTTCAGCGGCGAATGCTCCTGTAGTAGGAAGCAGAGCTGTCCCTAACATAGCAGCGAGTGACAGAGTTACTAGAGGCTTTTTACTTTTCATTTTCATACTTTCCTCTCCCGTTCCTTAGTTGATACAACTTATTCTTCCTATGTAATGGATGAATTTAATTGTTCAACCATAGATTACACTATAATACAAAATAGGTAAATAATTTACATGTAAAAAATATGTAAATTGATTTGTCGAATTTTATAGATAATTAACTGAGAAGGTTATAGTAAATCTTTCTGAAAAGATATAAAAGATATATCTACTTCTTATAAATGTATAAGACTAGACTTAAATGATCTCAATTGTCAATATAAGCTAGACAAAAAAGATTCATCTAGGTAACTCAAAAATTTCTCCATTGGTGTACGATAGTTTAAAGACTTTCTCGGTATGTGATTTCGCCTGTTTGCGACTGCTGAAACGAAATTCTGGTCAATTATAGTAAAGTCCATTTCCTTAGGCAGCCCATCTTTTCGCAATAGACCATTGGAATTTTCATTGAGCGCCCGCTGGGATGGAGTGCCGGGATCAGCGAAGAAAATGCCGACATCGTGCTGATTCGAAAGGGTTTTCCAGTTAGAGAATTCCTTTCCGCAGTCGAACGTGATTGACTTAAATAAGTGGCGAGGGACAGACTGCAGCCACGTATCCATCGCTTTTTCAATATCACTGGCTTTACGTCCTTCTGGCTTCAAGGTAATGATGACTTTCGACAGTCGCTCCACAAGAGTGATGACTGCACTTTTATGGCGTACGCCAACAATCGTATCGCCTTCCAGATGACCAAACTCTTCCTTGTAGAGAGGATGAGCAGCCTCCCGATCCGTCATGCTTCGTTTGAAAGCTTGTTTACCCCGGCGTTCCTGGTGACCGTTGGGCTTTCGCTTGCCTTTCATGGGAAGTGTCGACTCGTCAAAAAGTCTCTCCTTAAACCGGCGATAAAGCGTGCGAACAGAACAGGAAATAGGCTGTTCTGCTCTTCCGACGATGACATCCGGAGTCCAGCCTTGTCCCACCTTTTCCGTAATATAAGCCTGTTAGTCGGACGATAAGCTGATTTTGTTTCGTCCGCAGCGCTGCTTGTTTCGCTTATACTGCTGATAATAATCCAGCGCTGTATAGCCTTGTTTCAAAAACTGGACAACGTTGTGAATGGTTTGTCTGGAACGATGGAGTCGTAAAGCAATGTTAGCTGTGGATACCTGATGATGAAAATAAGATTCTATTAATACTAGCTCATCCGTGGTAAGATGGGTGTAGGTCATTCGTGATCACTCCTCTGTTTTCTTTAGCTGGAAATACATGTTGAGTGTACCACGAATGGCCTTTTTAGTTGTCTAGCTTAATTTTACAATCCACGTGAATAAAAAAACATCCTTAATTTAGGGGCTTTTCCCATGGAGAATGCCAATTTTCATAATGAGCCAACATCTATCTTCTGGCCACACGTAGCGTAACATCCAATTTGGGTTATGCTGTCATCATTAAAATCATAAAAAATATCCATATATTCTCGTTTTTTTAATAACTAAATAACTAATACAATACTTTTGACAGGGGTTAAAAGCAATAGTTGCAAGATTAAAAGGATGTTCTGATGAAATTAACTATGCCTATTTTCAATGCAATATGAATTCAGTTAAGGTACCCATGCTCTCTATGAAGCACCCATACTACAACAAGATGTTCGCCACGAGAAATGACCTGAATACAGCACAATCCGCTGTATTCAGGTCAGAAATATTTACCGCGATTGAGTCAATTACCTTATCTTCTCCCGCGGTGCAGTAATTTAAGTTATTATATTCTCATTTCAAACTTTGCATATAGATATCTAAAAGTTTCTCTTTCTCTACAGATTACAGAAAAGACAACCGCAAGGATTTAACCTCGTTTTGAACTTCTTTCGTTTCTTCCAGTTGGCTTTGCAATGCGTCGTTCATCTCCATAATATTGTGGTTCGTTTCTTCTGTGTTAACGGTCAGTTCCTCCATTGTTGATGATATTTCCGAACTTGAAACGGCAATTTCCTGTGTTTTTTTACTGATTTTCTCTATATAATCGATGTTCATTACAATATCATGAATATTTGTTCGAAAGCTTTCATTTATTGAAAGTATATTGTCAGCCTCTGAATTAATATGTATAGAGCTATCTTCCGCTTGCTCAGCAATTTTATCAACGTTCGTACGTATATGTTCCACTGTATCAGTAATCTGACTTGTCGCCGTGACAGACCGTTCAGCTAATTTTCTTATCTCTTGTGCCACAACAGCAAAGCCTTTGCCGTGTTCACCGGCACGAGCTGCTTCGATGGAAGCATTCAGGGCAAGCAGGTTTGTTTGATCTGATATTTCCACAATAAATGAAACAACATCTTTAATTTTCGAAGTATCTTCTACTAACTTCAGAACTTCATCTCTCACTTGATTGGATTTTCTCGCTATATTTCCCATTGTATTAGAAGATTGTTGTATTTCATTAATTCCTGATTCAGTTTTCACCTTCATCGTCTTAAAACTTTCTGTGACTTCTTTCAACTCAGTAGCTATAGCCTGAAATGCAGTATTCATATTCTCCGTAATGGAGGTTGTTTCTTCAAAAGATCCAACGTTTTGCTGAGAGTAAGCCGTAACCTGCTCTTGATTTTTATTCAATTTAAGTAAAGACTCTGTAATTACATCAACCTTTGTTGAGATACTTTTCGATTTAGAATCCACAATATCAATCTGTTCCTTTTGCTGCATATGAAACGTAGTGACCTTATCGAAAAGTTGATTTAAGCGAGTTGAGAGCACAGTAATTTCATTTTTTTGCTTACTTTCTTCCAACCGGATTTCCGTATCGCCATCTTCAAATCTTTTTATCTTTTCAATCATATTTTTAGTTGGTTTTAAAACGAGAAAATGGATGAGTAAGCTAATAAGTATTGTTGCGACAATAATATTCATAAAATTATTTATCCATATCCCCAGAATGCCAAGCTTAATACCTGTCATGTCAATTAAATCAATAATGATATTAGAAATAGTGGTGTTAACTAATAAAACAATAATCAGCAGCAAGCTTATATGTACTTGCAGCCTTCTCCAAAATGGTACTTTATTACTCATGTTATTATCCTCCTAATGTACTACCTAAGCTTAAATACCCAAATTGTTTAGAAGATAAACTAGTACAATTTAAATAGACAACTACAACTTTCCCTACATAACATTTATTGAATTCCTACTAAGATATTGAAACTAAAAGTCAAGGTAACTCGTAATGTAATACAAATACATATAAAGGAGATGCAAACACATGTTAGAAGGTATAGGAATTATTGCCATTGTTATTACACTTGCTGTGCTGGCAGCAATCGGAGGAACTATATGGTTCATTTATATGAAAGTTAGATTCCGCACCGTCCCATCCAACGAAGCACTCATCGTTACCGGCCCGAAACTTGGCGATGAGACAAAGGAAACAAATATTTATAAAGATGATCAAGGACGCTATATGAAAGTGATCCGTGGTGGCGGTCACAGACTAAGAATGTTCCAAACCGGCACAAAAGTATCTTTGAAATCATTCCAATTACAAATCAAAACACCAAAAGTATATACCGCTCAACATGTTGGTGTTTACGGAGAAGCTGTCGCAACAGTCAAAGTAGCAGATACACTAGAAGGGATTGTCCGCTACGCCGAGCAGTTCCTCGGGAAAGAACAGGAAGAAATCGAGCTGGAAATTGGTGAAGTACTAAACTCCAGTCTGCGGGCTATTTTATCCAGTATGACGGTGGAGCAAATCAACGGCGACCGAGAACGTTTCAATGAAGATGTGCGTAAAATCGCCCAAAAAGAACTAAATGACATGGGCTTCCGTATCACGTCACTTGGACTCACAGACATTAGCGATGACGATGGGTACCTAGAAAACTTGGGTCGTCCGCAGATCGCCGAAATCGAAAAAGAAGCTGAAATTGCAGAAGCGAACAACAAACGGGAAACCGAACTAAAACGAGCAGAAGTAAACGAAGAAGTATCACGTGAAAAGTATCAGCGTGAGATGAATATCGCAGAAGTCCGTAAAACAAAAGACATCAAAGATGCCCAAATCAAAGCAGAAACAGAGCGTGAAAGAGCCATCTCCGAAGCCGCATACGAACTGGAGAAAGAAGAGAAACGCCTAGGCATCGAGAAACAGCGTCTGGAAATCAAAGAACAGGAACAAGAAAGTGACTTAAGACTGCGCCAGAAAGAGCGTGAAAACGACGTTAAACTGGAACAGCAGCAAGTAGAAGTACAAAAGCAAAAAGCCGAAGCAGAATATCTCACCAAAACAAAAGAAGCACAAGCCCGCGCCGAAGCAAGAAAAGTCGAAGGGGAAGCAGAAGCCGCAGTCATCCGACAAAAGAGCATCGCCGAAGTTGAAGCAATTGAAAAACGCGCCCAAGCAATGGCGAAGCACCAAGACGTCATCTTAAGAGAAAAACTCATAGACATCATGCCAGACTATGCACGAGCAATCAGCGAATCATTCAGCAATGTTGAGTCTATCCGTATTTTGGATAATGGGTCAGGCGGTGGGATTAACTCCTTGCCTAATACTGTGACAAATACAATGGCTAATCTCCAAGAGAGTCTTGGTCAGATGACTGGTTTTGATTTGGAAGGGTTCTTGCAAAATATTAGTACGCCGAAATCTACTAATGATGTGGATGAAAATCGAGTGGAATCTGAGCAGCAGCCGCAGATTATGTTTGATGATTCTGAGCAGCATTTCGACGATTATAACACTAACAAATAAAAAATGAAGAGACCCGTGCTGATGCATAGGTCTCTTCATTTATATTCTAGAACACTAATTAATCAAGTTCTATCCCGCAAAAACTCTTCATTCGTAACATCTGTAATAAACATATGCCCCGGCGCATGCGTAATCACATACGGAATCTGAGAATGAATCGCTGCTGATTGCGGTGTCACACCACATTCCCAGAAAACAGGCGTTTCCCCTTCTGCTATTTCCACAAATTCGCCAAAATCAGGCTTGCTGATATCTTTAATCCCTATTTCTTTTGGATTTCCCACGTGAACTGGCGAACCATGCATGTTCGGGAACTGTGCGGTAACGTCAATTGCTTTTTGCACAAGCTCGTTTTTTATCGGCCTCATGGACACTACCACAGGTCCACTGAACTGACCAGCCGGCTTTGTCTGACAGTTGGTAATATACATCGCCACGTTTTTGTTCTGCTCAATATGCTTTAAAGGTACGCCTTCTTTTAACAGCTGACTTTCAAATGTGAAGCTGCAGCCGATTAAAAACGAGACAAAGTCATCCCGCCAGATTTCTTTCAGATCATGAACCTTCTTCGTTAATTTGCCATACTCATACACAAAATATTGCGGAATATCACTGCGAATATCTGAACCAGCAGCCAGCACAGATTCAACTTCTCCGGCTTCTAATACGTCAATGATTGGACAAGACTTCGGATTTCGATTCGCAAACAGCAAAAAATCAAAAGCATATTCTTTTGGTACAATTGCTAAGTTTGCTTGGACGTAATCATTTGCTACACCAGATGTGTGCGATTTATGTTTACCGCTTCTGATTTGTTCTCTTATAGTACTTGGTTTCACCTGTAATTCCTCCTGTGGCTCTTTATCTATTTCTATTAATTCCATTTAACCCCTTAAATTATGAGGCTAAAAAAAAGTACATTTACCCTCATTCCTTTCAGTATTCATCTCCTTTTAGGTTTTCTTTAGTCTACTATATTTCAGGCCTCATTATCTTTATCGTAGACCCTCTTGATACACTTCCCACAACTTATCACCTACCCAAACAAATTGAATACTTTGCCACGTTGGGTTTTAGGACATTGATATGGCAACGAAGATCTATATACAATACTACCAAAATAAAAAAAGATGCCTCTGATAAAGTCCATAAGACTTACAGAGACATCCTCTAAAACTCATTTTTAACAAAAAACGAGAATTGTCGTGACATGTAGTGGTTCAATAAGTACATTAACTACTAAAAACCGCTTCATATCAACGTTTTGGGCGATGTAATTACATCATACCGCCCATTCCACCCATGCCGCCCATGTCAGGCATGCCGCCGCCAGCGTTTTCTTCTGGCTTGTCAGCTACTACTGCTTCAGTAGTTAAGAACATAGCTGCTACGGATGCTGCGTTTTGGAGTGCGGAGCGTGTTACTTTTGTTGGGTCAACGATACCTGTGTCAAGCATGTTTACCCATTCGCCTGTTGCTGCGTTGAAGCCGATACCGACTTCTTCTTTTTTCAGGCGTTCGATGATAACGGAGCCTTCAAGGCCTGCGTTGAATGCGATTTGGCGTACTGGTTCTTCGATTGCACGAAGGACGATTTTCGCACCAGTTTCTTCGTCGCCAGATAGTTCAAGACCTGCAACGTTGTTGTAGATGTTGACTAGTGCTGTACCACCACCGGCTACGATACCTTCTTCTACTGCTGCGCGCGTAGAGTTAAGGGCGTCTTCGATGCGTAGTTTGCGTTCTTTCAATTCTGTTTCTGTTGCTGCACCGACTTTGATTACTGCAACACCGCCAGCTAGTTTTGCTAGGCGCTCTTGTAGTTTTTCTTTGTCGAATTCAGAAGTTGATTCTTCTGCTTGTGCACGGATTTGTGCGACGCGGGAAGAAATGTTTTCTGGGTTGCCGTTGCCTTCAACAACAGTTGTGTTTTCTTTTGTAACAACAACTTTAGAAGCGCGGCCAAGCTGTGTGATTTGTGTGTTCTTCAGATCAAGACCTAGGTCTTCTGTGATCACTTCACCACCAGTAAGTGTCGCGATGTCTTCTAGCATTGCTTTACGACGGTCACCGAAGCCTGGTGCTTTAACAGCAACAGCGTTGAATGTACCGCGCAGTTTGTTTACAACAAGTGTTGCAAGTGCTTCGCCTTCTACGTCTTCAGCGATCATCAATAGCGGCTTGCCTTGCTGTACAACTTGCTCAAGGACAGGAAGTACTTCCTGAATGCTTGTGATTTTCTTATCTGTAATTAGAATGTATGGATCTTCAAGTACAGCTTCCATTTTATCTTGGTCAGAAACCATGTATGGAGAAGCATAACCGCGATCGAATTGCATACCTTCTACAACTTCAAGCTCTGTGTTGAAGCCGCGGGATTCTTCGATTGTGATAACGCCGTCGTTACCAACGCGCTCCATAGCTTCTGCGATTAGTTTACCAACTTCTTCGTCAGCTGCAGAGATTGCTGCTACTTGTGCGATAGACTCTTTGCCTTCGATTGGTTTAGAGATTTCTTTAAGCTGAGAAACAGCTACTTCAACCGCTTTTTCGATACCGCGGCGTACGCCTACTGGGTTCGCACCAGAAGCAACGTTTTTCAGACCTTCACGGATCATTGCTTGCGCAAGAACAGTCGCTGTCGTTGTACCGTCACCAGCGATTTCATTTGTTTTAGAAGCAACTTCAGATACAAGCTGTGCACCCATGTTCTCGAATGCGTCTTCTAGTTCAATTTCTTTTGCGATTGTCACACCATCATTCGTGATTAGCGGAGAACCGAATTTCTTATCCAAAACAACGTTACGACCTTTTGGTCCAAGCGTTACTTTCACTGCATCAGCAAGTGTGTCGACACCGCGAAGCATCGCGCGGCGAGCGTCTTCAGAGAACTTAATATCTTTAGCCATGAATAATAACCTCCTATAATATCTTCTATGTTATATGTTTCGGTTCTTCGGATTATCCTACTACTGCAAGAATGTCGCTTTCGCGAAGAACTAAGTAATCTTTTCCTTCATATTTCACTTCAGTACCAGAGTATTTAGAGAAGATGATAAGATCGCCTTCTGCAACTTCTAGCGGGTATTTTTCACCATTATCGGTTACACGACCGCTACCGACGGCAACAACTTTACCTTCTTGCGGTTTTTCCTTTGCAGATTCAGGGAGTACAATACCGCTTGCTGTTTTCTCCTCCTGCTCTACAAGTTCAATTACGACACGATCGCCTAGTGGCTTCAACATGTGAGAAACCCTCCTTAAATAATCGATAATTTGATTTTTAGCACTCGAATAAGTTGAGTGCTAATACAGTTATTATAATAATCAAAACGAAAACGGATTGCAAGTATGACACTCTGATAGTTGTTCGACGATTTATGGCTTTCTCCTGCCAGCTCCGTACGAATTAACAGAGGAAATACAATACACGCGGCTACATAGTGGTGGGCTGCTTTTCTCTGTCCTAAAAGATTGTGACATTGATATTCGAGAACAAGCTCCTCTATAGAAAGCTTCCTGGTCATTCTTTCTGGATTGAAGCATTTCAACACCGCTTTACTCGCTCTCTATTATAAAAAACAAGAATAAGATATAAACCCAAAATAAAAAGGCTGTCGAAACTTTTTTGACAGCCTTTTTATCATTTATTTACTAAAAGTTTTTGGAGTGAAAATTATAGTTCCAGCGTCTCCTTCTTTTGCAGCAGTATTTCTCAAATCATCGTACCCAAGTAATCCACTAACCACAATTGCGCCGATAAGTACCAGTGAAAAAATAAACTTTTTCATTTTAATACCCTCCTTATTGTAGTAAAGCCATTGAGTAATACTTCGTTGCAAGTTCGTACTGACTATGTTCAGTATAATACTCGGCTAGCTCTGTTGAAAACCTTTTAACATTGTAAAAATCGTTAATTCTTCTGAAATACTCTATGCCTTCCTGCCATACACTTTCAAAATTTATCCTGTCTACATATTTCTTGTGAAGCATTGCGAATTCCCACTTTTTCGCCAAATCATCTTTTTCGATACTTTCATTAAATCCATTAGTATACGTTTCAAGAGCTTTGGAAGTCTGATCCGTCTTCCAATAACAATCAGCCAACAAGTACAAGATTTTCAACCGAATGCGTGCTTGATTATGTTTTAGCGCCTCTTCAAGATATCGAATAGCAGCAGCTGGCAGGTCACTTTTTACATAAAGGACGCCGAGATTGAGATTGGTTGAAGCAATAAAATTGTTGTTACCTACTCTTTTAAATGTCGTTAAAGCACTATGTAGATATTCTTCTGCTCGTTCGAAGTTACGTAGGTCTACATAATTCAATCCTTGCAGCATTTCTGCATGAGCAAGTAGAAATTCAAAAGTCTTATAAGGTTTCAGGGCTTCGATGGCTCTTTCTGCGTGAAGTACAGATAGTGTAGTTATGTCGAGATTAAAATATGTCATCGCTTGGCGAAGATGAAATTCACCTATTTCAACAGGATCATCTAAATGACTCAGATACTTTTCAGCTTTTTCAAAGCAGTTAAGTGCTTCTGGATAATGGGTTTCGTTATAGAATAGTATGCCTTCAGCTAAGTGAAAATAATGTCGGTGGGTATCATTGAAGTGGGGAAGGTATGCTTTTGCTTTGTCAATGGAATTTGCGCCATTCACAGTATCTTTGTGCATCAAGTAAAAGCGACTTTCTAGCAGTAAAAAGTTAATGAGGGTCTCGGTTGTGTAGTCATTCATAAATCTCTTTAAACGTTCATAGATACTAGTTGCCGCTTCTCTTTTATCAAGGCGAATACTGATAGACCAATTGTCCATTTCAGCCGAAATATCGACTTGCTTGGAGATATTCTGTCCCATAATGCAAACTCCTTCTTAATAGTTATTTATTAAATGATTTTACCATTTTTTGCATCTATTTATATTGGGAATGTTTGTAGTTCAACCTCTATCAAAACAAGAATATAGAGGTTGATATTTCCTATTCTATTACATCTTAAATAGGAAAGTTACAATGGTGCTCATAAATACCACATCTACTTTTCTTTTTTTAACCCACTATTCAGCGCTTTGTTTCCAGGCTTATTTCGCATTTGCAGTTGTATAATAAGTAATACATGTGAGTTCCCTCTGACTTATGTTAAAATACGTTAGATGCCAACTACATAAGGTAAGGTGGAAGGAGTCGTTACATTGCCAGGACGCTATTGGTTTATTATTTTGACATACATTTTAATGCAGGTATCTTCATTTGCGCTCATCCCTTTTGTACCATGGATGGACGATCAAGGATTAGATCTCGCAACCGTTTCTTATTGGTGGAGTGTCATTAGCTTCTTTATTGCTGTTATCATTGTATGCATCCTGCTTCGTCAGGATATGCGCTCACCAGCAATGCGAAATGCTACTGGTATCGGTATGACACTCCTATGGATCATAATCGGATTCTTTGGTGCTTACTTTGGGCAGGTTATTGCTGGTTTAATTGAGATTTACGTATTAAACATCCGACAAACTTCTCAGAACACGTCAAATATAATAGATGCTATTCAGTCGGTTCCAGCTTTCGTAATCATCGTCGTTGTATTCGCACCTATATTAGAGGAGATAATTTTCCGTAAGATCATCTTTGGTGAGATTTACAAACGGACAAATTTCTTTGTGGCCGTACTTATTTCAGCACTTTTGTTCGGTGTTGTGCATGGTGACTTGCTGCACCTTTTGCAATACTTCGTGATGGGTGTTATCTTTGCTACACTTTATGTACAAACTAAACGGATTATTGTACCGATTATCACACACGGCTTAATGAATTTGATGGTCGTCATCATTCAGCTTAATTTGACGCCTGAAAAAATTGAACAGATGCAAAAACAACTAGAAAACATGCAAACAATCATCTTTGGAGGAATTTTATGATACGTACGCCATTGCCCTCAGCGATATTAAATCTTGTAATAGGAGTTCTTTTCATATCATGGGCTTATAACGATGTCGATAGTAACGGTTGGGGATTTTTCTCTGTCCTCTTGTCAGCACTAGCTGCTTACGATTTATATATGTCGTTCCGCTATTTCAGCCTGCATTTCAAGATTAAAAAAATGAATAAGAAGAAATAAGGAAAAACCAGCCGATTTGATTTGGCTGGTTTTCTCTTTTATATGCTGCTGCCTTATGAAAACAAATGATCTAAGAAAACTTCTACTCTCCCTAAATCTGTAAGCTTTTCATTACAAGTCTGACTGTCCTTACAAATATAGTTACCGCGATTCACATACGTCTCTTTTCCGCTTTTGACTCTAGTCACAAACAATCCAATTTTCTCAAGTCTGTTACATACAGCCATAAGAATAACCTGACAAAAACACTTTTCTCCTTGAACACTGCCACTGCGAACAATACCATACAGAAGACAAAAGTCATTGGTGGAAAGAAGGGTTTTACCCGTAATATAACAATATATATATTCCCAATTTTCCTATTAATAAAATAAGGTAGAATAGTCTTATAGAGAATTATCGATGGGAGTTGTACTATGGAACGTCTTGATACGATAGATCATCTTGAGAATTGGTCTGTGAGTATTCAGCTTGATAAAAAAGAAGTTGCTCGCAGCATTCATAAAGAGTTGAATAAACATACTGACCATTTTGATACACAAACACTTATCTCCTATTTTTTATTGGAAAGTCGGTATTATACGATTATTGGAGAACTTCAAGCAAGCAAGCGTTCGCTAGTAATAGCTAGGCAATATGAAGATAATTTCACTGAATTCCATAGATATCAACATTTCTTTGCTGAAGGAATTATCGACTATTACGAAGAATTATTCGAGGAAGCGTTAATGAAATTTGAGAAAGCCGAACAACATATAAGCTCAGTAATTGATCCAGCAGGGTTAGGAGAGTTTCATCTCATCAAGGCTATGACCTATTACTTTCTTGATATCACAGCTTTATCTGCTCTTCATGCAGCGAAGGCTGTCGAAAAACTTAATTCTATAGGAGCGCTAAATTTCCTATTGGCGCGTTCAGAGCTAGTTCAAGGAATGAACTACATGGAACTTTCTGATTATGAAACTGCTGAAGAGTATCTTCACAGAGCTCTAGCCACTTGTAAGAAAATCGAAAATGAAAGTCTGTTAGCATCCACGAATCTGAACCTAGGCCTCCTATACGTAACACGCGAATTGCCGGCAGTCGCAATTCGTTATTTGGAAGAGGCATTAGAGAAAAAGCAGGAACGTATTGAATTAAAAACGCTGTATTTATTAGCAGACTCCTATTGGCAGACAAACCAAACTGCGAATGCCATGAAAGCCTACA
The DNA here is from genome assembly GCF_019056395.1 of Terribacillus sp. DMT04. Classification (NCBI taxonomy): domain Bacteria; kingdom Bacillati; phylum Bacillota; class Bacilli; order Caryophanales; family Bacillaceae; genus Terribacillus; species Terribacillus sp. DMT04. Next base: position 606,034 of record NZ_CP077639.1, on the reverse strand, counting down.
CAGCAGGATTTCAAAAGAGTATAGACAGCAACAATACAAAAATGAAGTGGGAATTTGCTATGCTTCATAAGAAATATGAAGACAAGGTTAACTTTGAGAGCGTTTGGCAAGAAGGAATCGAATATTTTCAAAAAATTAACGATTTATTCAACGTTAGGCACTATTCGAAAGAGTTAGCTCAGTATTATACTGAAAACAAGCAGTATGAACTTGCAACCAGATATTATCTACTCGCTATAATCTAAGGAGGAATAAATAATGAAAAAAGTATTTTTTTCCGTAACACTAGTGGGGACGATTATCGTCAGTGGTTTGCTTGGAGTAGCAAATGAAGATGGCTTTGCAAGTAAGAAAGGCGACTTTGGGAGCGTGATCAAATCCTCGAATATCCTTAATTAATACAGGAGCAGTCTCTACTAATGGGGCTGCTTCTTTTTGATGCTTTTAATAAATAGGACACCCCAGCGTTAAGAATATCTAGGAACAGCAACGTTTACAGCTCTTGTTTTTCCGAAATGCGGACCTACTTGTCATGAGTAGGGAAATTTGATTGTGCTCCCTGCTATGAAACTGTTGAGCCATCTTATTGCCTGGCTCATATAAGGAATCAGCTCTCTTCAATTTGAAATAGGTTCTGATTGCACTATGCATCTGACACAATAATCTTCTTTTGCAAAGCTTTCGTGACAATATGCTGATAGCTTTCTTTATGAGGATTTTTAGCCAGGCGTTTATTGTTCAATTTCCCGATTCGCACCCGCACACCTTTATCTGTTATTAATAACTGTCTGTACGGTTCACTTTTTAAATACTGCTGAAACCAATCCGTTTTTCTCAATTGCTCCATGTTCTCTTGAATATCATCTTCTGAAACATTATATGCATAGGTATATGAAGCTATAAGGTTAAATGCGTCTACAAGAAACACCATATTAAATCCCCCTCCTAGTAAAATCTACGGTTAAATAAAACCTACATTAACAAACGATTGGCTGTTATCTTGCATACGAAGGGAATTGGAAAATGTTTCATTATTGTAAGATTTTTGGCTCTCCTTAACCAAGTGTGCTTGACATTGAAAAAAGCAGAAACTTCCTCTACTGTTTAAAGTGACGAAACCCAAACACAGAAAGGAAGTTCTGCTTGTATAAACAGTTTACTACAGATATTCTACACTTACCAAACTTTCAGCTAAATGGCCAGGGAGAACGTATGGAAGATGGATGGATCTTGGAGATGGAGCCTTTCCCCATCAATCATCTTTGCCCTTTGTGCTTCTAAAAGAGTGTGAATCATGCACGCATGCGCACGCGTGTGTTACGACACGCTTGGGTATCTACCGGAGAAACCATTTATATCCGAGTGCCTGTCCATCGGCAGCGTTGTGAAGACTGTGGTATCACGTGGACAGTGGCGTGGCCAGAGATTCCAGTTCGAGGTAAGTCACTAGCCATTTCAAAAAAATGATTTCCCAAAAGGGGCAAAACCAATCCTTTGAGTCGATTTCAAGGGAAATGAACGTTCCTGCCTCTACTGTAGCTTCCTGGTTTTACGCATATGCCGAGGAAACCTTGGCACGCCCGGAAGACTATGAAGCCCCTACAGCGCTTTGTATGGATGAGTTTGCCCACAAGAAAGGACATACGTACAGTATCGCACTGCAGGATGCGCATACAGGCCATATTTGGCACACATCTCCAGGAAAGAGTCGGGCACGCATACAGGCTGCTTTACGCGAGTATCCGTTTAAAGCGCCAAAAGTCGTGTCAACCGATCTTGCGCCTGGCATGGCACAGACTGTCCGGGAAGTGTGGCCCAGCACAGCCGTTGTGGCTGATAAATTTCATGTCATTCAGCTATTCACGAAAGCACTGGATCGCGCAAGAAAACTTAGCTGGCAAAACGAAGCCAAGCATAAACAGATAAAGCATCAACGTCGCTTATTGATGACGATGCCCAGCCGTTTAAAAGCGGAGGAGAAAGCATCTCTCGACAAGTGGCTGGATAAAAATCTAGAACTAAAAAGGCAATATGATGCGCTCCAAACATTTCGAGCTTTTATGATTCGACGGACTACCACGAGGCAGAACAGGCGTTAGAAGACTGGTGTAGCCATTATCTGTTCCATGGAGCCGGAGCGACTAAGCGTATTGCGAAGACGATTCTCCAATGGAAAAAGGAGATCCTCAACTACTTCGTGTACAACATAACGAATGCACGTCTTGAAGGAACGAACAACCTAATTAAAACGCTGAAGCGTCGGAGTTACGGCTGTCCCAATCTATATAAGTTCAACTTGCGAATTCGCATGGAATGTCGTCAACCTGCTTAGGAATTTGGAGCATACATACGTTAGAGGAAGCATCAAGCACCTTTTATTGTGGAGAACCAGATTTTTTAAGTGATATTCAGCTCAAACTATCCATACTATATCCTTTAGTCCGTTTTAATAGCAATTAAGGGGAACAACGTAATTATTTTCCCCTACCGAAGAAAATAATCATATCTAAATCGTTCATCATCCGGGCTGTTTAAACAGTTATCACATAACGAACTACTTAAAAATTGATGGACATAACGTTCTTTGAAGAAGTCTTTCCCTCTCTCTGTTACTTCCACCTTAAACGAGAGCTATTTCTTATTTTTTTCTATATCAAATCTAAGATGGTCTAAATCCCAAATATCATTGGAAGTATTAGAATATACTACTATTCTCAAACTATCGCCTTTCTCAAAGACATTAGTATCTTCTACTGGAATCTCATACATTTTTTCATTCTCTTCGATTACATCGATTGTATTTGAACTATTGCTCAGTTCGTTTACAGTACCTTCTATAACAAATGACTTTTTAAATTCTTCTTCCCCACATCCACACAACATTAATATAAATAAAGCCAATAATGTTATATATCTAATCCTAATCAGAATCCCCCCTCAGTACGATTGTCTCTGATTTATTCTTTCAAATAAAATATTTAACAGGTTGTAAATCAGTAATAATAATCGCTTTTATGTATTACATGGCTGCTAAATCATCATATGTTTTTAGACCATGGAAGTTCTATTAAATGAATCCCCTTTAAAGGCCTCTATTAGAAAGTAAATATCGAAAAACGAGAGGAGCATATTGAATGAATCAAATTATAGGAGATCAAAAGGTGTGGGAAACACAAAACTGGCTTAATGGAACATATAGAGGAAGACAGGGTTATCAAGTAATTGATGTTAATGGGAGAACGGGTTGGTCCACAATGTACGCTCTAACACGAGCTCTACAAATAGAGCTTGGCATTGGTACACCTGTCGATAGCTTTGGGCCTACTACATTACGTCTTTTAAACAACATGGGGCCAATTTCAAAAGGTTTTAACGAGAATACCAATATAGTTAAAATCATCCAAGGCGGACTATACTGCAAAGGATACAACCCTGGTGGTATTACTGGAACATTTGGAGATAACACAAGTGCCGCTATTAGTAGAATGAAAACAGACATGGGATTAACCGATCCTGATGGAAGTATGACAGCAAAAGTGTTTAAAGGTCTATTAACAATGGATCCATATGTACTATTAAGTGGTGGCAGTATTCTAATCCGCTCTATACAACAATGGATGAACAGAAAGTACATCAACCGAGAAAACTTTTATTTTATGCCATGTGATGGTTTCTATTCAAGGAACGTTCAAAAATCTCTAGTCTATGCTATTCAATATGAACAAGGACTCAGTGATTCTATAGCTAACGGTAATTTTGGTCCTACAACACGTTCCAACCTCCCTACTCTTTCTGTAGGTGACACAGGAGATTTCGTTAGGTTATTTCAAGCGGCAATGATCTTTAATCAATTTGATGTAAGTTTCGATGGCGCATTCACGAGCGCAATAAGTTCTCAAGTGAAGAATTTTCAAGGTTTCACTAAGTTAAATACTACAGGTATTGCAGATTACCAAACATGGTGTTCTTTACTCGTCAGTACTGGTGATCCGACAAGAAAAGGTACTGCTTGCGATACAATCACTGAAATAAATTCTCTAAGAGCAGAAGCGCTTAAAGATGAAGGTTACGAAATCATTGGGAGATACCTTGTTAATGTACCTGGTGGACTCAACAAAAGATTACAGCCAGGTGAGCTACAAACAATTCTGAATGCTGGATTATCTATTTTCCCTATCTATCAAACTGTCGGATCACACGTTGAATACTTCACTCAAGAACAAGGGGAAAAAGACGGCAATAGTGCTACTATTGTGGCACAAGGATATGGCATTCCTCAAGAAACCACAATATATTTTGCTGTTGACTATGATGCTTTTGGAGATGAAATCACTAGTAATATCATTCCTTATTTCAGGGGAATAAATGCAACATTGGGTAATAATTATAATGTAGGTATTTATGGACCACGTAATATCTGTATCCAAGTATCAAATCAAAACTTGGCAAAGTATAGTTTTGTAAGTGGGATGTCTACTGGATTCAGCGGTAATTTAGGTTATCCACTACCCGAGAACTGGTCCTTTGATCAAATTTCTACTATTACAGTTGAGAATAGTAGTACAGCTATTGAAATAGATAACAATATTAATTCGGGAAGAGATAAAGGGGTTAGCTATCTAACTACACCTTCCGAGGAAAATAGGAGTTTCTTTGAACAGTTAAATGATGTACAAAATATTGCTCGGGCCTTTGATCCAGACGTAAATAAAGCCAATTACCTTCTTACCCACTGGTATAGACAACATGATTACACTAGCGCTATGTGGACAGCTACTTCCGGACTTATTGACAATGAATTTGTAGACTATGTCAATGAACAAATCGGTAGTGATATTTACAATATAACTGACCCGATTACGGGCTTTAAAATTGGTTCCGAACATCTTTATGCAACATTGTCCGGGGAATTATATAGCTATATTGATGTTGGAGACAAAGCCATTAAAGATTTTGCCGGCTGGGCTGGAGATCTTGCGACTGTCAATATTGATGTGTTTAATAATATGGATAGCTCTACTTTCGACGGCGATGCGTATGAATGCGCCAAATACTATATTGGCCACGAAACAGACGGTTCATTTACGTTAGATGATCTTCTAGGTGACGTTGACGCATACAATATAGCTCAAATGGTGCTAAATCAATCTCTTACAATATACGATGCTACTGTCAAATATTACGATGAAAATGTACAAAAAAGATTTACTCTATTTTTCGAAAATCGATTTGGAGGTAGCGTAGAAACTCTGGAAGCTGAAGTTGCACGGTATGGCTATGAAGCAGACCCTGTGATAACTGCTATGAGAGAACTTCTGCAGAGTTTCTCGGTACCAAGTGAGGTAGAAGTACGGGTTGCAGCAGCATTCGAAGATGTAATTAGACAGAAAGTAATCGAAGAAGCTTAAGCGAGAAAGAGTGTAGAGATTTTTATATCTCTACACTCTTTTATGTAATAATGATATTCTGAAGAAAATGGTATAGAAAGGATTTATTATGCGTCAATATTTCGGCATTTTCTCATTTTTAATATCTCTATACATTATTTTCTTCTATAAAATAAATATGGTAATAACTTTAGTGTTATTTGCGACCGCAATAATACTAAATTATAACGCCCCTCCTGGTTTCTTTAAGAAAATTTCAACTATCATTTTAGTTATACTTTTGATTATTTATATACTACTAATTATAGTAATCATTATACTTGGATTTTCAATATCCAAAAACCCCTATCCGAATTGAATGATTAAAATGATACTATTAATTTTACATCTACTCGATTAGGATTCCTTCGAAACTTTACCAGCATTAAAAGAGTCCTGTGAAATCAGACTGGTCAAAAGAACCAAGTGTTTGATTACGATTAATAAAAGAATAAAACCACTTTTACTAGATATAATAACTTTAAATATGGACGTGACGTAGAATTATGAGAGATGGTTACAAGCTTTTTATGAATAAGTTCAACATAGACGAGGAAGACCCTATAAAATTCGAAATCGATGAGACTATATATGTAATTGATCCAGTAGTGAAAGATGAATGGGAACTATTAAAAAGTAATATATATAATGGAAATCAAAAAGTGTTTGTTAGGGGCTACGGAAGAGACGCTGAAGGTACAGAATTATATATGAGCTTATATAAAGAGTTGTTTGGTCATAATAACTTCTTTAAAGATGCTACTAATAACGCTGAGCCCACTAAACTAATCAGAAGGTTGACCGGCTATTCAAGACAAGAAAAGCCAACGACAAAATATAAAAGGTTGAGGAACTACCAAGTATCACACATTTTCGGTAAAACTAAGAATCCTTTTGCTTTTACAGCCCCGTGGAACATTGTGTATGTGCCAAAAATAATGGATCCATTTACTGGTCATGAAAGCAAAGGGATACTAACAGAAAGATTTCAAAAGGATTTCTTGACGCATTTCTATAACTATTACAAAGATTATATAGAGGAATTTAATAACATCATGTTTGAATTAAGTCCTCAAGTTGATAAGTACTTAGAGGAAAATGCAGACTTTATTACTGAAAAATTTAAAAGTGATGCTATAGAACAGTTCAGTCCTATTACAAAATGGAGTGAACTTGGTGAGATTCTTATATAGATGTTCGCTAGTTGTATAGACCAGTAAATTACCGAGAGAGCCCTCCCTTTCCGGTTTTCTACAGATTGGGAGGAAATCTCGTTAGTCTACCCTACACTTAAGCAGATATCGATATAACATCATCATCCTCGTGTGTCTCCTCATCAGGAAATTTACTGCACATAGACATTCATTGACCCCGACCGGTATAAAAGATTTGATACGGAAGGAGTGATGGAACGGAAGATAAGAAACCGAGTGAAGCGTTAAGAAGGACAATTGCGCGGCCTTCTTAAAATGATGAAAGAATACAAAGACTGCAAAGATGTGATCACGCAGTTATCTGCTTCCAGAACAGCAGTTGACCGTACAATCAGATTGATTAGAAGTTCCAACTTGGTAGAATGTGTACGAGCAGCAGCGGATGCTTTTGTGAAAGAAATCATCGTTTCGCTCGTAAAGAGCCGATAAGAAGTAAAACACGCAAAACAGGCAGCCAGTACAGCTGCCTGTTTTGTCTATTTTATATTCTTATTAAGATGTGACCGGCTTTGCTGGCCGTTTTGGTGTATGCTTTGGCAAATGCTTGCTTAGATAAGGCATTACCCAGCGATCCAATCCGTAACGTCCGGCATTGGCGCCAGCGATAAGGAGGAAGACAGTTAACAAAACCATCTGGGCATTCGTGCTGACCGTGCCGCTGAATAGGAAAGCGAAGTTCATCGTGATGGCCATGAGTGCGGCAAAGTTAGTGAAGACACCTAGTATGAGTGCGATTCCGACTAGTATTTCACCCCACATGACGAGAAAGCTGAAGAGTCCTGCATTTGGCAAGGCGACCTGTTCTAAGAATACTGCCCACCAGCTTTGCACTGCTGGGTGATCTCCGCCAGCTTGTGCAACTGCACCTTTCAGGAAGCCGCTCGTATCGAATCCGCCGCCTGTCAGTTTACCTAGTCCTCCAGATAGCCAAGCATACCCTAAATAAAGACGAATCACGGTCCACAATCCAGACGCCACTCTGCTGTTTCGAATCCATTGCACAATCATTATTTCCCACACTCCATTCATGAAATTAGTTTGTTAATCTTTTCACATAATAGATGAAGAGGGATTAGCGCTTTTCCTTCTACACTTGTAGTATAAGCGAAATAACCATGCTGCGCTTCTATTTGTGAACGTTTTCACAAATTCGTAATACTCCTTTTACAGTTGTGTGAACACAGTTAAAATAACGTTTACTAGTGCGTACATGAGCTCTATATCAAATGAAAAACCAAGGATGCATACACCCTTGGTTTCCATTGGCTTATACCGTTTTCCGCTGCATCTCCTCTTCCAGCTCCCGCTCTTCCCAATAATCAGCATTCTTAATAGCTACTTGTGAAGGGCGGAAAACAGGGTCCAGTCCTTGCTTCTTTTGTTCCTTGTAATCTTTGAAAGCGATGATGGTCGGTTTGTACAGCAGGATGACAGCAATTAAGTTAACCCATACCATGAGACCGAGACCAATATCTGCTAATGTCCAAGCAAAGCTTGCCGAACGTACCGTCCCTAAGAAGACAGCTGCCAGGAACAATGGTTTCATGATGTTAGAGAAAATCTTCCGTTTCTTCCCTCTAACAATATAAAACAGATTTGTTTCGGCGATATAAAAATAAGCAACGAGTGTCGTAAAAGCAAAGAAGAACAAGGAAATAGCTACAAATGCGGAACCAAATCCGCCAAGTACACCGTCAACTGCCGCTTGCGTATATCCTGCTCCAGCTTCCATTCCATTTGCATAATCAACGATAAATCCGCCATCGGGACTTTCCACACTGTAGTTGCCTGTCATTAAAATCATCAGCGCAGTAGCTGTACAAATGAGCAGCGTATCAATGTAGACAGAGAAAGATTGCACTAAGCCCTGTTTTACTGGGTGTGACACTTCGGCAGCGGCAGCTGCTTGAGCTCCTGTTCCCTGACCTGCTTCGTTGGAATACAGTCCGCGTTTTACACCCCAGCTAATCGCAGCGCCAATAATACCGCCAAAAGCAGAATCAACACCAAATGCGCTAGAGAAAATAAGCGCAAAAGTACTTGGAACTTGTTCGATATTCGCAAAAATGACGATGGCTGCTACAAGTAAATAAAATAATGCCATAATTGGGACTACATAAGAAGCTAAAAAGGCGATTCTGCGGATCCCGCCAAAAATAACGTAACCAACAATTGCGACCAAAGCGATTCCTGTTATCAATGGTGTGATGCCAAATGCGTTATCCATACTTTCTGCAATGGCGTTTGCCTGTATGCCAGGTGTTAACAAACACGTTGAAACAGCTGCAACCACTGCAAAGATATAGCCGTACCACTTCCATCCGAGACCTTTTTCTGCATAATAAGCAGGTCCGCCGCGGTATTCTCCATCTACTCGCTTTTTATAAATCTGTGCAAGTGTTGATTCAGCAAACGCTGCTGCGGATCCGAAAAAGGCAATGAACCACATCCAGAAAACAGCTCCCGGTCCTCCTGCAGCTATCGCTGTTGCCACACCGGCTATATTACCCGTTCCCACCCTTCCTGACAATGCAATAACCAGCGCCTGAAAAGGGGATACGCCGGAAGCAGAACTTTTGCCAGTGAATGTTTGGGTAATCATGTCTTTAAAGAATCTTACTTGCAAGAAACCTGTAGCAATAGTATAAACTCCTGCCACCACAGCGATGAACACTAGCATCGGCACACTCCATAGATATTCGCTAACCTTCCCCAACATAGCTTCAAAGCCCAATAGAATTCCTCCTGGAAAGATGTATTTAAGACGTCGTATGCGTTTATTATGTCGGAAGTGTCAGGAGGTTGCATGCTTTTTGTAAGGTTATCTACGTAAAATAATTAATTTTTCAGAAAATAAACCATTATTGATCTCTGTCAATGATTTCTAGCACGATTGTCTAACAATTCGAAGCAGATATTTTAGTTTACAGAAGACAAAAGCCCTTCTAAATAAGACAGCATTATGCTGCTGATTCAGAAGGGCAATTTCATACTTATGTGATTCTCTTATCGAAATGTATCATGGATTGGGTGGAACAAATCCTCCGCTGCTTGGCGTACAATTGAGAAATGATCTACATTATAATGTCCGTGCAAAATTTGATTATGATGCTGAATGATTTGCTCTGCACTTAGCACATCAGATCCTGCTGTGGCATGACCATCCGCAACGAGTGTCACATCCATTCCTTGTACCGTTGCATAACGCACAGCTGTATCTATGCAATGCTGCGTTTCACAGCCCATGATGACAAGATGGGCGATGTCTGCCTGCTTTACATACGCCAGCAGACCTGTACCGTGAAAGGCATTTGTTGCTTGTTTGTTAAAGATTGTCGCTTCTTCTGGCACAATGATTTGTGGGTGAATAGCAAAACCTGTTCCTTGGCCTTCTGCTACATCCGTATCACGTACAAACAAAATGTCAGCGCCCGCGGCTTGTGCTTTGCTGATGACTACATTAATTTGCTGTAGCAGATTCTCCTTCTGATAGACAGGTCTTTCACCTGCTTCGCCTTCAATCAATGCATGCTGTGCATCAATGATCAGTAGTGCTTGCTTCAAAGACAGCTCCCCTTTATCTGGTTGCTAGAACCTTCCTGCATTGCGACTTGGTTAAGTTTTGACTCTTTTTCATCCGTAACCGCCTCCTTTTTACTAATAATTTCAGTATATAGGACAACTATCTGAGACGCATAACTTATTTTCTTAAAATTGCAATTCTTTGCTGCGTAAAAGATATGTCTGAATCAGCTGCGTGGTATTCTCCAAATCCTTGATTGAAACAACTTGTGTTGTCTGATCCAGATGCTCTATTGGTATATTGAGCACGCTTATTGGGGTCTTGGTAGACAGTTTCTTATATCGATGCTGAAATAAAAACTCCAACTGAAACGCAATGTCATGCGCGATTGCTAAATCAACTAAGAGGTTCTTCAGCGTTTGGTTAATGGGAATCGTTTTGTCTGCTACTTTTATAACGACACCGCTGCCCAGCTTAATGGTTTCCTTACTTTTTTGGGAAGTGCTTGGACGCGGTACAGAGCCGACATAGAATGCCGCTTCTCCTTCTAGCTGGCTGAGGAGCAGTTTTTTGTTTTGAGAAGGAAAAAAGATGACGGTAATTTCCCCATCGCCAGGCTCCCATTGCTGGAGCAGTTTTATGGCAATAGCTGGTGCGATTTTATTGTCCAGTCCTTTGCCGACAACTCTGCCGCTCACTTCGTCCCCAAGATACAGCTGGTCATCATAGCATGTCACATAATTGCCCGTTTCCACTCCCATTTGATGTGCCTCTTGTGCTGTATTCGCACCAATATCAATAACAGCTGCGTGCTCTTCCGCTTCACTTGTCACGACCACACCTTGCAGCAGCCCCTTCTTCGTCTCCACTTGGACTGACTGGCCTAGAGCGAAGGTTAAGGAAAAGTAGTTTGCATCTGCTGCAAGTGCGCCGAAATCCGTCACAGCTGTCACAACATGCACTTCTTCCTTCACCTCTGCCAGCAGTGTTATTTTCGGCGCATACCTCTCCCCAAATTTGCGGACAATAAGATTCCCTCGTTTGTCAACGTGCAGCTCATCAGCAAACGGCGTTATCTTTTCCACTATTTGCGACACAAATGACTGACTGCACCCTTTGTACTTGGATAGATCACGTATTAATTGAAACATATTGTGTTCCCCTCTCTGTAAACGACAGCGGGACAAATACAAAAGCCTCTCGGACAGATGCGTCGAGAGGCTTCCTCTATTCATCTTATCTGCCGGTAATCAAACCGATGGATGTAGCACAGTATCTGTTAACAGACCTGATGCTGAGGTTTCACAGGGCCATATCCCTCCACCTCTCTGGATAAGAAACATATATAGTTTTAAGGAAGTGTAGCAAACGTTTTCGGTATTGTCAATATACCTTATCGGAATAATCGGAAATAATATTCCTTTAGCTTCCTTTTTCCTCTCTGGTATAATGCGATTAACAAGTACGCCTATAAACAGGTCGTAAAGGATGTTATAAGATGCTGGATGCCACCGATCAACAAATACTAAAAGAATTAACAAAGAACAGCCGGATTACGATGAAAGAACTTGGAGAGAAAGTTCATCTTTCTGCTCCTGCCGCTGCAGCAAGAATTGCCAAACTGGAGGACAATCATATTATCGAGGGCTACTCCATCCGAATTAACCAAGATAATTTAGGATATCCCCTTCATACATTTTTGACGATCTTCACCAAGAATACGAGCCACCAGCCTTATTTGGCTTTTCTTCAAACAAAACAACTGTTTATCGTGAACAACTATAAAATAAGCGGTCAAGGCTGTTACTTGCTGGAATGCCGTTTTCCATCACAAGCAGATTTGAATCAGTTTTTGAATGAGTTAAATGACTATGTGAATTACAATCTCTCTATTGTTATTGATCAATAAAGCAACACATATCAACTAACTCTTTCGAATCCAAAGCAAAAGCTTTAAAACACGTTAGAAAAGCCATGTATGAAATAATTCTCCTATTCTAAACTATACATACTTTGAAAAAGGGAGAGAATACCATGCATGTAAAACTAATTCGGAATGCAACACTTGTCGTTGATTATGCAGACAAGAAATTTTTAATCGATCCAATGCTAGCCGCAAAAGGAACATATCCGCCATTTCCAAACTCTGTTCGACAAGATCAATATAATCCTCTCGTTAATTTACCGGAGCCCGTGGAAAACATTCTTGACGGCGTTGATGCTGTTATCTTAACGCATTTACATCTGGATCACTTTGATGAAAGCGCAAAAGAATTGCTGCCAAAGGATATAAAGATATATGTTCAAGATGAAAATGATGCAAATGAGGTTAAAGCGAGCGGCTTTACAAATGTAGAGATTCTTACAGAAAACACAGTCTTGGATGACATACAGTTAGTGAAAACAAAAGGAGAACATGGGCGCGGAGACATATTGAAGCTTGCTGGCAATGTTTGCGGGGTAATCTTGAAGCATGCGGATGAAAAAACACTGTATATTGCCGGAGACACCGTCTGGTATGCGGCAATACAGGATACAATTGCAAAGCAGCAGCCTAAAGTCATTGTCGTCAATGGCGGCGATAATCAATTTCTCGAAGGCGGCTCCCTTGTAATGGATAAGAAAGATATTTTAGAAGTGGCCAAAGCTGCTCCACATGCAACTGTCCTCTCTGTCCATATGGAAGCTGTTAATCATTGGGGACTATCAAGAGAAGAACTTCGGCATTATCTTGTCGAAAAGAAGATAGCCGATCAAGTAATGGTACCTAATGATGGCGAGTCCTTAAAACGCTAATCGTGTTATGTAAAAAAGAGATGAACGCAGAAGCGCTTATCTCTTTTTCTTATATCGTATATTAATCGGCTGGCATCCAGCTCGCGCCAATGCCGCCGCGGCCAAAGTGAATGGCCATCACGGTGCTTATCTCGTTGCCGATAAAAACTTCTACTTTATCTCCGTAAACTTCCATCGCATGCTTCAATTCATGTGCAAGGTCAATCGAGTTCACATGCGTAATTCGGACAACTTGCTTGCCTGTTTCAGCGATATTATGCCCCAATTTCTCGATCATCCACTTCATTACCCGCTTCTTTGTCCGAACTTTTCCCACAACCTCCAGCTTCCCATCCATTAAACCAATAATCGGTTTAATATGAAGCAGGTTGCCGATTCGAGAAGCCGTTTTAGACATTCGGCCCGAACGTACAAGTGTAGTAAGGTCGTTGATGGTTAGGTACAAGTGTCCTTGTCGGCAATAAAGCGAGATTGCTTCTAAAATTTCCGTAAGGGGTTTGTCTTGCTCAATGAGTTGACAAACTTTTATGACAATATTTTCGACACCGATAGACGCTGTATTGGTATCAATTACATGAATACGGTCTTCCGCTCCGTCAATCATCGTACGTGCAATACGAGCTGATTGCACCGTTCCGCTTACATTCTCTGTGCAATGCAAGCTGATAATCGTATCATATTCGCCCAGCAGCTCTTCATACAGTGCTTGAAATGTATCTGGTGAAGGCAGGGAAGAGGAGTAGGAAGCTCCCTCATCTATTAATTTAAACAATTCTTCATTGGTTATATCTTTTAAATCAGTATAAGACTTATCGTTCACAATAACATTCAGGTGCGCATAATGGATGAAGGGATAACGTTGTAAATCCTCTTCTCTCATATTCGTAATACTGTCTGTTACAATTGCAATTTTCATTTATTCACCTCTTCTTAATTATAACGGTTTTAGCAGATAAAGATACAACATTATGTACTTTCAGCAAGGTGCTGCAGATAAAACAAAAGCTGCCGGATGACCGGCAGCTTTCATTTCTTATTCTGGTGCTGTTTCGTGTTCTGGAGTTGTTAAATCAACTTCTTCCAGTTTGTGTACTTTCGTTTTCTTTTTCGCTTTAAAGATGATCCAGCAGAGCAGGAAGACTGGGATACCGATGTAGGAAGCAATAAAGTTGCCCCAATCGATTCCACCATCTGTGAACGATGAGAAGCTCTGACCGATAATGACAATGACACATAGTGTGAAGGCTAGTATCGGCGCTGCCGGATAGAATTTCGCTGTATATGGTAAGTCTTTAATATCGTTGCCTTGTGCCACATATGCTTTACGGAAACGGTAATGACTGACTGCAATTCCGATCCAGACAATAAAGCCGGCCATACCGGAAATGTTTAAGAGCCATGTATAGACAATTCCGTTACCGAAGAAGGAAGTTAAGAATGCTACACAGCCTACCGCTGCGGTTGCAAGCAATGCGTTTACTGGTACACCGTTTTTGTTCAGTTTGCCAAGAAATGCTGGAGCTTTGCCTTCTTTCGCTAAATTCCAAAGCATCCGTGTGCTCGCATACATACCAGAGTTACCGGCAGACAGCACTGCTGTCAGGATAACCGCGTTCATAACCGATGCTGCAAACGCGATACCAGCTTTTTCAAATACAAGTGTGAACGGGCTTAAGCGTACATCATCACTCGCAAGACTGTCCGTTGTATACGGAATAATCAAGCCAATGACGAAGATTGCTAAAATATAAAACAATAGAATACGCCAGAACACCGAACGAATGGCTTTTGGAATGGAGTTTTTCGGGTCATCTGCTTCCCCCGCAGCTGCACCAAGCAGTTCCGTACCTTGGAATGAGAAACCTGCCGCCATGAACACACCAAGCAAAGCAAGGAATCCTCCTTTAAACGGTGCTTCTCCAACAGTAAAGTTCGAAAATCCTCGTGATTCTTCTCCAAGAATGCCAATGATCATTAAAATACCAACAATAATGAAAATGATAACTGTAACGACTTTAATTAACGAGAACCAATACTCTGATTCTCCAAATCCTTTTACCGAAATATAATTCAATAAGAACATAATAAGCAGACTAACGGCACTCCAGATCCATGATGGAACATCCGGGAACCAGAAATCCATAATTAACGTGACAGCTACGAGTTCAGCTGCAATGGTGATCGCCCAGTTGAACCAATAGTTCCAGCCAAGGGCGAACCCGAAGGACTCGTCAACAAAGCGTGTTGCATATGTGCTGAAGCTTCCGGATACAGGCATAAACGCTGCCATCTCCGCCAAGCTTGTCATTAAGAAAAATACCATACAGCCGATTAGTGCATACGCAAGCAATGCACCGCCTGGACCTGCACTGCTGATGGCGCCTCCGCTGGCCAGGAATAGACCTGTACCAATCGTACCGCCAAGGGAAATCATCCCCAAATGCCGGGCTTTCAGTTCTCTGCGTAAGCCGGTTTGTTTCGTGTTGTTTTGATTGCCCACTTTCTTTACCCCTCTCTGTTCTTGCACTGTTGCGCTACAGATACGAAAAAAGACCGTCCCGGATAGCTTGCTCTATCCGAACGGCCTTTACTTATAAACAGCATCATTCTCACAAAGATAGCGCAACACGTCAGCTTTGCTACTGACGTGACAGTTCTGCCCCTATTCGAGTACAGACCCAGCCGGAGGAATGGAGAATCCATCTGGCTTCGGCAGCTGCTCCTTTCCAAACTGATCTAAGATCTCTCCTGATCTCCCAGTCTGTACTATTAACAGCCGCATCCTCTACCTCATCAAATGATGAGGATTTGTATGCAATTGAAAACTCAATTAACTTTACTACACACAAGCCTATATTTCAACAAGAATTTTTTACAATAGGAAAGAAACACGTGTTTCTGCGTTTTATCAGATAAGTTGTCTTTTCCTGTTTTCACTAGATTTGTTCACCGTTGTATTGCGTAAAGATGGCATGATCCAGCGATCCACCCCATAACGCCCTGCGTTAACACCGCCAATTAATAGAACCAATCCTAAGATAATAAGAATTAGATTCTGCTGGACCGCGCCACTCAGTAAGAATGAAAGATTCATCAGTATGCCCATCACAGCTGCAAATCCGGTGAAAGCTCCTAGCAGAAGTGCCAAACCTGTCAGTGTTTCTCCCCACATAACGAGAAAGCTGAAAATCTCCGAATTCGGGAGCACCACTCCTTCGAGAAAGTTCGTCCATCCACGCTGAATGAAACCAGCATCTGGTCGCGCTGCCGCTCCTTGCACAAAACTACTCACATCAAAATTGCCGCTCATCAGCTTCCCTATACCAGCTGATAGGAATGTGTATCCAAGATACACTCTAATGATTAGAAAAACAATGGCAGCGCCTTTGCTTTGCCGTATTGCTTGAAACATACTATTTCCTCTCCTATCACTGTCAGATTTGCAAACCTAGTGGATTAGCATTCCTACAGCTCTAGTATAAGAGAATTTTAATAAATTGGAATATTTATACGTTAAACTTAATATACTGGTAATATTTTTGGAAGGTAATTCAACAAATCACCTATCTATACCCTGTTAGGATAAATGCTGGCTTTTCATAATTCTTAGGTAACAGGAGTATATTCCTAATAAAAAATATACTGCTACTGCATGGCCAGCTGATAATAATAATTTGCTGGTTTTGCTTCCCCTTTCATGGTGTAATATCTCGCCAATCGCAAGCTGTAATAATAGACACTAGACTTATCCTCAATAGACTCAAAATAGGAGATTCCTTTACTCCAGACACTTTCAAAACAGTCTCGGTCTATAAACTGTTTGTGTAGCATGGCAAAGGCCCATTGATAAATCATATCTTGTCCTGTTTTACTCATTTCAAATCCAATTTGATAAAAGTGCAACGCTTCCTGCTGGCGATCAGTGTGGAAAAGTGATTCTGTCAGATAGTAAATACTTTTTAAGCAGGGCTTGTTAGTTGTTGTTTGGACAGCCTGTTCAAAATAATGAATTGCCTCTTTAAATTTCTGCTGTACGAAAGCTAGAAGGCCAAGATTATGATGCACCATTGCTGTCAACTCTGAAGATGATGTCGTTTCTGAAGGTTGGAAGGCTAGCGCCTCTAGGAGATGTGATTCTGCTCGATTGAAGTTCCGAGCTTCCAGGTGATTGAGTCCAAGCAATAAATTACACTTTGCTGCATGAAGCTCTTGGTTGTGCGCTGCTGCATAACCCAAAGCTTTTGCAGCATGAAAGGCTGATAATGCTGGAATGTAGGCCTGATAATAGGCATTTGCCAGCTTATAATAAAAATCAGCCTTTTCTTCTTCTCTCGTAATATAAAGTTCTGCATGTTCAAAATATCGTATTGCATCTTTCCATTTGTTTTCTTGTAAGAAAATTTGCCCTTTAAAGTAATGATAATAGTATGCATTTACTGGTGTTAAAGCACGGCCTTTGGCTTCAAAATTTCCCATCAGCCTTTCTGCTTCATCTATTTCCTCATTCATAATCTTGTACCGAATAAAATGCAGATCAGCAGCAACTAACACGCCCTCTGCTGCTGCATCCTTTTTTAATGCTTCTATTACCTCGGCCAGGATAGCCGCTGCCTCTTTTCTCTCTTGCTTTATCATGTCGTAGAAGTCTAGAAGCAAAGCGCTGAGATTTTTATCCGTTTCTGACAAAACGATATTCACCTTAACTCCTCCTTCATCATTACTATATGTTATTCACCATTTTTAGCTGAAATCTTATATGATATCGTTTAATTCTCCACCAATCAGGAAAATCCTTTCTGTAAAGAGGAAAAAGAAGGATTAACGGTAAAAATTCCGTTAATCCTTCTTTACATGTCGTATAATCTCTTTTATCTCTGATAATTCGCTAATTCTCGGCAATTGCACGTGCTGATTATAAGATTGATTCTTTACAAATACCTTGGTTTTGGATTCCTTCAGTAAGGTGTCCAGCACATCCGGCTTGTCATCAACATAATAATCCAGTGCAAGCTCTTTTATAATAAAAATTTTCTCTTCGTCTTTCATTCCGTAAAAGAATTGCTCATTCTTGACAGGAAAGCCGAGATCTTGCATCCACCCTTTTGTTCGTTCACCGTGTTCCTTTGGTCGGGAAGTAATGTAATAAATCTCATGACCGTCTTGCTCTAATTCCTGCAAGAGCTCGACTGCATTCGGAAACGGCGGACAGGTAGTATAGTAGATTTCCTCCAAACTAGAATTCCACATGTCACGCCCTTGTTCGTCCGTCAGTCCGAATGGCTCATGGATTTCGACTCGCTCGAGCTTATGAAACACAGCAAGCGGAATGTGCTGCTCCATCTTTTTATTATACAGATGAAACGCGTGCTCCCGCAGATTGATGAGTGTATCATCAATATCAAATCCGAATTTCATTATTTTTCTTCTCCTTTGCGGTATTGCGGATAGCCGATGAACTTAAAGTCTTGTCCAATTTTTATAATATCTGTATGCGTCAAATCAACCGCGTCTGCCATTTTCGCAAAGCCTGTTCCTTCCAGGAAAGTAGGTGCAGCTTTACCGCCGATTAGTTTAGGTGCAAAATACAGCACAACTTTGTCGATGAGATGCTGCTCCAGGAAAGAAGCATGTACGCTGCCTCCACCTTCAATCAACACCGAAGAAACAAGCTGTTCACCTAATATGTTTACTACTTCCTTTACATCCACACGGCTGCTGCCGCTAGTGCGGAATATCTTTATCCCTTTACGAAGGAGCGTCTGCTCTTTTTCACTGTCTGCTTGCTGACTTGTGAAAATCCAAGTATCCGCCAGTTTGTCTGTGACTACTTTGCTGTCCAGCGGAATTCTAAGTGTGGAATCAAGTACGATGCGCAGCGGATGACGTCCGTTCGGTATTCTGGCTGTCAGCTCGGGGTTGTCTTCAATCACGGTGTTCACACCAACAAGGATAGCCATGTTTTCATGACGAAGCCGGTGAACATCTTGTCTGGAAGCAGCGGATGTAATCCATTTGCTGTCCAAGGTATGTGTCGCAATCTTGCCGTCCAATGTTGTCCCTGCTTTGAGCGTAACAAACGGCTTTTTCTCAACGATAAATTTATTGAACACCTCGTTCATCTGCCGAGCCTCTTCTTCCCGTACGCCGATAATCACTTCAATCCCGGCTTCCTCCAGGATTTTCACGCCGTTTCCAGCCACAAGCGGATTCGGATCAAGCGTTGCGATAACCACTTTCTTTATCCCAGCTTCTTTAATCGCTACGGCACATGGGCCAGTTCTGCCATAGTGAGAGCAAGGCTCAAGCGTGACATAAATTGTCCCGCCTTTTGCCTGTTCTCCTGCCATGCGGATCGCATGAATCTCTGCATGAGGTTCTCCAGCCTTTAAATGTGTACCAATTCCGACGATGCGATTATCATTGACAATAACAGATCCAACCAATGGGTTCGGATCTGTCTGCCCTTTCATCGCTCGCGCGTTTTGCAATGCCAAGTCCATATAAAACGTATGATCAGTCATTACTGCAGATCTCCTCATCACCAAGGTGACCGGAACGGACGATTTTTGTTTTAAGATAATTCTCGTTATATTCGGATACATCTCCCCAAAGTGCAGCACGGCCAGATAGCTGCATGCCTGCCTGTTCCATTGCTGCCAGCTTCCGCGGATTATTCGTCATCAATGTTACTGGTTTTGTTCGCAACGCTTTTAGCACTTGAATTGCATCCGTATAATCTCGGGAGTCATCTACAAAGCCGAGAGCCTGATTTGCTTCTACTGTATCGTAGTCGTTTTCCTGCAGAATGTAGGCCATTGCCTTGCTGAACAAGCCAATACCGCGTCCTTCGTGGTTAGCAAGGTAGAATAAAGCACCCGCGCCATGCTCGACGATTTTCTGCATCGACTGCTTCAGCTGGAAGCCGCAGTCACAGCGTTTGCTGCCAAAAATATCACCTGTATGGCAAATGGAATGCATCCGAATCAGCGCATCCTCCGCTTCAGCAAACTCACCATAAACAAGCACACTGGATTGCTGCATTTCAGCTAAATTCATATCCGATAGCTTATGAATAATTTCTTCATAATCTTTGGCTACTTCCCTGCAATTCAGCCAGCAATACCACTGGAAGGTTACTGTCTCTCCGTATAAATTCACAGGCAGTTTAATGGGCCCAACCAGATAGATGGCTCCCTCTGCTGTAGGAATAAGTTCTATTTTATCTTTTAATATCGAAATAGCCTTCGATTCTAATTTCATATCCGTCATCAATCTTTCTCCTTTTTTATCAGTGTACGTAGAATATACTGGATTTATGTAGGCACAAGTCCACCTGTCCGTGCACTTCTTCTATCATAGTATGACAAATGCATTCTTTGAAGCAGATGTGCTCAAATTATCTTAAAGATGATGTGCTAACTATACACCGAAAAGCCAGAAGGAGAAATAAAAAGGCTTCTGCTCTTATATTAAAGCAGAAACCTTACGCCATACTTATAGCAGCTAATGTGAACAGAACAACTTTCGCAAGATCAGTCAGGGCGATTTTCACCTGATAACCGACTTTACCAGCACTGAAGATGATACGGTCAAAAGCTTGTGCAGATACATCCAGGATCGTGCGGAAATTCTTTTTCATTCCGATTGGCGAACACCCTCCATGCACATAACCTGTCAGCGGAAGCAATTCCTTGGCTGGCAGCATCCGTACCGACTTCTCTCCAACACTTGCTGCAGCCAGCTTTAAATCCAGCTCTTTCTGCACTGGAATAACAAATACATAATGCTGCCCGGTTTTGCTGACCGTAACGAGCGTCTTAAACACACGCGCGGGATTCTGACCTAACACCTCAGCAACGTCTATACCGCTAATCGCATCGGTATGTGTATAGCTGTAATCGTCATAAGGTATTTTCTTTTGATCCAGAAGGCGCATGACGTTTGTTTTGAAAGCCACTTAAACAGACTCCTTTCCGTAAGGCAGAACGCTATAACCGTTTTACTACCAATAACCCTGCACCTGTAAGAAGCACCATGATGGATCCGTATAACGCCAGAATGCCAAGTTCAATTGTTTGATAACCTATTCCTACAAGTACAAGTAATAGTATGCCTGATAAAAAACCTATACCTACAGATGCCATTAATAAATAATCTTTTATAATTCTCACTGTCCGTTCATCCATTTCAGGCAAGCTTTTTCTGCGCCGGACGAAGCTAATAAGTATTGGCAGCCCAATACCGCATACAACACCGACCAAGGTAAGTATTATGAAGGAAGTTCCAGATGGAAATGGTTCGCCAGCAAAAGTTAACCCAATCCACAGTCCAATGAAACAGCATAGGGTAATAAAAGTGTAAAACAGCAATTCATAACGCTTCTTTCCTTTACGCATATTACTCCTCCTCTAGATAGAATAATTGGTCAAGCGGCACATTAAAATATACCAGCAGACGCAGCGCAAGTTCTAAGCTGGGATTGTATTTCCCTTTTTCAATAGCGTTGATCGTCTGCCGTGTTATTCCAAGATCTTGTGCCATTTTCACTTGTGTAATCTGGCGTTCCTGTCGTATCTCTCTGACTCGATTTGTCACTTTCATCTTCATCATATCCTGTTCTTCTGTAAAGACATCTTTACACATAATATATACCAATAAAAGCCAAGTGTAAAGGTATATTTACACTTGGCTTTTCATTTCATCTACATATTTCTTGACCTCTTTAGAGTTATTCAAAAGGATCACTCGCTTATCCTTTGCTAGTAATTCAAGCTTTTCCAACACAACTGGACGTTTTGATGTCCGATATTGCCAAACCCTTCTGAAAAGCGCCAGATCGAGCTTTTCCTTACACCCTTTCTGCATATCCGGCCGCGAGCGGTTGTGATACATCAGACGCCGCTTTAACACTCTGTACAGACAAATCATCCGGGGCATGTCCAAGAATATAATCGTATCCGCTGCCTCTAAACGAATATCCAGGGTACTATTGTAGTCACCATCAATTATCCAGCTATCCCTGCTCACTAGCTCCTGTTGAATCTGTTTTTGTTCTTCTCTCGGCGTTAAGACCCAATCTGGCTTCCATAGAAGTGCATCTAAATGCCAGACTTCCACTTGCAGCATTTCACCCAGTCTTCTAGCTAAGACAGATTTCCCTGATCCACTTGAACCGACGATTGCAATTCGATTCACTATATGTTTCCTATTCCTTGCTTCATTATTTCCTTTTCCATGTCTGCTTCAGAAATCACACGGATTCCGGCACGTCTGAACATCGCTGTTGTTACGCCGGCAGCAGCCTGCTTATGACCTTGGAAAGTCCCATCATAGATAAAGGAGCTTCCGCAGGAGGGGCTGTTTTCTTTTAACACAACCAAGTCAACATTGTTCGCTTTCGCAATAGCTAGCGTACGCGCTGCTCCTTCTATGTACCTGTCCGTCACGTCTGCCCCCGAATATTCCACTACTTTAGCGGTACCATCCAACACGTCGTAGCCGCTTCCGCCGATAATTTCTGCCGGTTCCCTTGGTGTGAGGAAGCCGCCAAGTAATTCTGGACATACGCTAATTGCTTTTCTCTCCGCAATAAGTTGTTCTATGACGGTGTCGGTGGCAGCTGTTCCATTATAGCGAACAGGCTTACCAGCGAGACACGCACTTACCATGATCATATGCTTCCCTCTCTTTGTTTCAAGTCAGCCTGCTTTCCGAAATGGCTTTACTTGGAAAATGCATCCTTATTATAAATAATACTGTTGTTCCAAACACGAAGCAACACATGTTTCTCCAGCTGACAGCTTCTCATTGCAAACGAAAAGACCCTGTCATAGAGGGCCTTTTTACTCTAACATATCATCTATTTTCTTCGTATACGGCTGCAGATCAAATGACCCGTAAAACTGACTTGTCAGCCGTACTGGATCTCCAAAGAAGAAATACTCATATAGCGCCTCGCGTGTACCAAAAGATGACATAGCAAAGTCCCAAGCCAGCCGAAATAATTTTACGCGATCTTTCCCTTTCCTCGATGTACCCTGAAGATAATGATTAAGATCGGCTTTTTGTTCCGAAGCAAATGCTTGCAATGGCGGGATGCTCATCAGTCCGCTTGCACCTAACTGCTGGATAATGGGTGCAATAGTAGGAGATTGCCGTGCAAATAAATTAGACGCGACTTGCAGCAGTTTTAGATCTGGGCAGCAAGTACCCCAATAGTCTGGTGCTGCATTTTCTTCTGCTTGGTGCAGAAGCGCTTGCAGCACCTCTAATAAAATGAGAAGATTTGCTGCTTTTTCTTGTACATGCTGGTATTCGGCTATATTTATTTCTTCTATAAGTGACTGCACAATTCCAATGGAAAATTCCAATTTAGCGATTCGGCGGATTAACACTTGATGTAATGTTAGTGCAGAAAAGCTGCTTTCTTGTTTAAAGCTGTTCGCTGCCATGACATTATCATAATAAAAAACACGTTCCCAAGGTACGAGCACCTTATCAAATAGAACAATTGTGTCTGTTTCTTCATATCTGGCACTAAGCGGATATTCAGCTCTGCTTTTTCCTGCTGCAAATGTTTCCCTCGCTACAAATGTCAGTCCGTCCGTATTGCTCGGAATAGCAAAGGCGAATGCTCTGTCACGCTTGAACCCAGCAGCCGACATGACAAGCAGTTCATCCGTAATTCCTCCTTGTGTTGCCAGCAGCTTAGCACCTTGAACGATAATACCTTCTTCATTGCGGTCTATTATGGTTGCGCCAACTGGTTCACCTTCTTGTTCAGAATAAAAGTCGCCTCTGTTTACTTGAGGATCAATGAATGTATGCGTCATCGCCAAATCATGACGTTTCACATACGCATAATAATTTCGTAAATGATCCGGAAAACAATTCTCTTTTCCTTCTAATAACCCAGCGGAGGCAGAAAATGCTGTGAGAACGGTATTCATATAATCGGGGCTTCTTCCGATCAAACCGTGCGTTTGATCCGCCCAGCATTTTATCATTTTGCCTCGGCGCTTGATATCTTCCTTCGTTTTTGGCTGCAGATAGGAAAATCCAAAACGTTCGCCAGTATCAGCATCTTTAAATGTCAGTATATTCGTGTGTGATTTTTTGTGCTGCAAATCGTACAATTCCGCTTGTGAGCGCATGATACCTCGAAAGGCAGCATGTTTGGAGAAAGGTTTATTTATCAAGGATTTACCGTATAGCACATGGATACCCATTGCATTAATACTGCTAAGGTACGTATCCCCCGTTCTGACTGACACGAATCTACACCTCCATCGCATAACGCGTTCTGTTCGTGCAAAGAATAAAAGCTGTTACTTATCATTTCGTCTCTCTATGACGGTACGAATTGCTGCAAAAAATAAAATTAAGATAAAGATACCGAATGCAAACAGCATCGTAAACATCGAAAAACCCCCTCTAGGAAACCTATTCCAATTGTTCACAATTTATTCAACACATAGGGCTTGCTAAAGTTTGTGAAGTATTGCACAATATAAATATAAAGAATGTGAAGTGTTTCACATATTTTAAATCTTAACAAAGGTGATGATCTGATATGGAAAGAATCAATAAAGTAGCTTTAATCGGTGCGGGATTCGTTGGGAGCAGCTATGCGTTCGCATTGCTGAACCAGAATATCGTGGATGAACTGGTGATTATTGATTTAAATGAAAATAAAGCGATGGGCGATGCGATGGATCTAAACCACGGTCAGGCATTTGCCCCTCGCCCAACAAAAATAAGTTACGGCACCTATGCTGACTGCCAAGATGCCGATATTGTTTGTATTACAGCTGGTGCGAATCAAAAACCAGGTGAAACGAGATTGGATTTAGTAAGCAAGAACATCAAGATTTTCAAAGGTATTGTAGATGACGTAATGGCTAGCGGTTTTGATGGTGTCTTCTTGATTGCAACAAATCCGGTTGATGTATTAACACATGCTGTCTGGAAATTCAGCGGCCTGCCTAAAGAACGTGTCATCGGCAGCGGTACAACATTGGATTCCAGCCGCCTTCGTTATATGCTTGGAGATTACTTTGGCGTTGCACCGCATGATGTACAGGCACATATGATTGGCGAGCACGGTGATACAGAACTTCCAGTATGGAGCCAAGCAACAATTGGCGGTGTTCCGCTTGAAACGATGATGAACACAGACAGCAAATACAAAACAGAAGACTTGGATGAAATCTACGTAAATGTTCGTGATGCAGCTTATCATGTGATTGAGAAAAAAGGTGCTACTTATTACGGAATCGCGATGAGCCTAGTCCGTGTTACACAGGCAATTCTGGGAGATGAAAGAGCCATATTGCCAGTGACAGCACATCTGAATGGAGAATATGGAGAGAAAGATGTTTATATTGGCGTTCCGACTATTGTAGGACGTGGAGGTGCGCAGCAAGTATTAGAGCTTCCATTAAACGCGAAGGAAAAAGAGCAATTCCAGCACAGTGCCGGTGTCCTTCGCAGCATTGTAGAATCTGCTTTTCCTGAAAACTAATTCAATCCATTAGAAAAGAGATGAGCATGTAATGTGGATGCAAGCTTATGACCCGTTTGGAAGTGAGTATGTTAGTGCCTTAATTGCTTTTTTACCGATTCTGTTTTTCTTGATTGGTTTGACTGCTTTTAAAATGAAAGGAATACTTGCTGCGGGGTTGACGCTCATTATCAGTTTCGCAGTAGCCGTATTTGTCTTTCAAATGCCTGCATTAAAAGCATTATCTGCCATTGTGCTCGGCATCGGCAACGGCTTATGGCCGATTGGCTACATCGTCCTTATGGCAGTTTGGCTGTATAAGCTCGCTGTTAAATCTGGTAAATTCGATGTAATCCGAGGCAGTATTGCTAGTATTTCGCAAGATCATCGCTTACAGCTCTTATTAATTGGCTTTAGTTTTAATGCATTTCTGGAAGGAGCAGCCGGCTTTGGTGTACCAATTGCCATCAGCGCCGCCCTTCTCACACAGCTTGGCTTCCAACCGCTAAAAGCAGCAGGGCTGTGCTTGATTGCCAATGCTTCATCCGGTGCATTCGGCGCTATCGGCATTCCCGTTATTACGGGTGCCCAGCTCGGCGGTATTAGCAGCCTGGAGCTTTCTCGGACACTAGCATTTCTGTTACCGCCAGTCAGCTTTGTTATTCCGTTTCTGCTCGTCTTTATTCTAAACGGATTCAAAGGCATCAGAGAAACCTTGCCTGCACTGCTTGTGCTTAGCGGTACGTATACCATTATCCAAACAGCAACCATGATATTCATCGGGCCGGAACTTGCCAATATTGGTGCTGCCCTTATCAGTATGGGCGTACTTGCTCTCTTCCTCCGCAAATGGCAGCCAAATCATATTTACCGGGAAAAAGGAGCAGAAGTGCAAGAACAGCCTCAACGTTATACGTTAGGACAAGTAGCGAAAGCTTGGTCTCCGTTCTATATCTTAACAATTGTCATCGCCCTATGGAGTGCGCCATTCTTCAAGCAACTGTTTGCAGTTGATGGACCGCTGGCAGGCTTGATTGCTTATGTGAAAATGCCGTTTCTGCATCAGGAAGTTGTTCAAATCGCACCAATTGCTGTCACAAACACACCGATGGATGCCATTTTGAAACTGGACTTTGTGTCTGCAACTGGTACGGCCATCTTAGTAGCTATTATCTTAACAAGCTTTTTCAGCCGGAATATCAACTGGAAATGTGCAGCTAGCGGCTTGCAAGAAGCAGCCAAGGAACTGTGGATTCCCGTCCTGACTATCTGCTTTATTATGGCGTTTGCCAACCTATCAAACTATGCCGGACTAAGCGCCGCAATAGGTTTGGCTTTAGCCAAAACAGGCAGCCTGTTCCCGCTATTCAGTCCGGTACTTGGCTGGATTGGTGTCTTCATCACAGGATCTGTTGTCAGCAACAACGCACTATTCGGAACGCTGCAAGTCGTTACCGGCAGCCAGATCGGCACCAGTTCCACATTGCTATTATCCGCTAATACAGCCGGCGGTGTTATGGCCAAACTCATCTCACCACAGTCTATCGCTATCGCCACTGCTGCGGTAAAAGAAACCGGAAACGAATCTGCACTGTTTAATATGACGATTAAGTACAGCTTACTGCTGGCCGGATTTGTTTGTATTTTGACGTTTGTGCTGTCGCTATTTTTATAAGACAAAAAAGCTGACGTTTGTTTGACGTCAGCTTTCTGCTGTGGATTTCACATTTTATTGTTTCTGCTACAGGCTAACTTTCCGACCAGCTTGTTTCCTATGCTTATTGGTCTTACTTTCATTACCCAAATCTACTGTATTTAAATAAACTTCAACACAAGAAAGAACACAGGCGGAACAAGTAAGGCGGGCAGAAAGTTCATGGTTTTAAATTTTTTAATACCTAGAATGCTAAGCCCTGAAGCCATAATTAGCACGCCGCCGACAATACTCACTTCATTCAGCAAATCGACATTCACGGTGCTCTCCAATAATTTGGCCAATAAATAAATTGATCCTTGCCACAAAAATACGACACCTGCGGACAGCGCTATACCAAAGCCGAATGTAGATGCCAGCACAAGTGATGTGACAAAATCAAGCATCGCATTTGCCAATAAGTAAGCATAATCTTGGTGCAGTGCTGCTTCTACCGGACCTAAAATGGAGAGCGATCCAATACAAAAAAGCAAGATAGCTGTAGAGAGACCTTCAGCCAAGTTGGATCTTGAAAACTTCCTTACTAAATTATTAAATCGAGCATCTAAATCCAGCTTCTCCCCTGCGATTGCTCCGATAGCAAGACTAATGATAAACAAAACCGAATAGTTGCTTTGTGGCAGATGTCCCACAATCGCATTTACACCTAATGCCAGCGCCGCCAAACCCATAGCCTGCATTAAAATTGTTTGATAGCTGTCTTTTAATCCCTTTTTAAATACTGTGCCAAGTGTACTGCCGATAAGAATCATAGCTACGTTGAATAGTGTTCCGAACATCTGAATCCTCCTACAATCTACGCTTCCGTTACACGCCCCTACCTTCATACCATGATATATATGAAAACAGCCGTTACCGCCGCTCCAGAGTAAATACACATCATTATAGTATAACGGTTCCATCTATGAAGAAATCACTGTCCTCTATTATTAATCCTTGCATGGAAGGGATAACTAGAGCACAGACCGGTTTTGTCATGAAATAAAAAAGGCCCGTGATTTTTTACAGCATTTCCTTTATGTAATCATACACGTTCTTCAATATCATCACAGTCGTCACAATAATAAATAAAACCCGTACATAGCCGCTGCCATTTTTAATCGCAAAACGGGAACCGACAATAGAGCCAAAGACTCCTGATATGCCCATAATAAGACCGATAGCAAAGTGAACTTGTCCTAAAATAATAAAAAGAATAAGTGCTGCAACGTTACTTCCTAAATTTAATAGTTTAGCAGTACCCGCTGCCTGCAAGAAATCATAGCCAATAAACAGAAAAGCAAAGATAAGGAAAGAGCCGGTACCTGGCCCAAGAAAACCATCATAAAAGCCTATTAGGGTAATAACTGCAGCAAAAAGAAGCAATCCTTTTGGTTTTAAGCGCTCAAAAGTAGAGACGCTGCCCCACTCCTTCTTTTTAATCGTATAAATAGCAACGACAACGAGCATAACGAGCATGAGCGGCTTAAATAATGCTGGATCAATGATATGTACAGTCCACGCTCCGAACAGCGATCCGATAAATGACAACGGAAAGAACTTCATAACTGACTTTAACTCCAAATTGCCTGAGCGATAAAACATAAATGTACTAGTTAGCGACCCCATTGTTCCGGCTACTTTATTGGTCGCCACTGCAGCTGCCGGATTCAGTCCCGCAAACAGCAATGCCGGAATTGTTATCAAACCGCCGCCTCCGACAACAGAATCAATAAACGCGGCAAGAAAGCCAAATAAAATAACAAGCAGTATTGTTTCCACATCTAAATACATAAAGCCCTTCCTGCCCTTTCTTAAAATATATAGTAACCACTATATATTATCATAAGGCATTCACTCGAAGAGCCATTTCTTCGTTTATCTGCCTTACTAACTATTTCGCTTATACATCATTCGCACAGCGTCGAAAACGAATGCTATTCCTATCAATAAGAATGATACGCGGAACACAGTCGAACCAAAACGATGGGCGGAAAAATAGGCTGCACTCATATACAAAATAAGCGCACCAATTAACAGTTGAAGAATGTTTATAGCCAGGCGTTTATGTCTGTTGAAGGTTTGCATCGTTATACTTAACATCACAGCAGCACTTATCAGCGTTAGCAATGGATATACAGGGTAGAATTTAATAGCATAAACAAAGAAATCAATCCACAGGATGTCTTGTGGAAAAACTGGATTAGCAGCAAGCAAGTGTGTAAAAGGAGCCGAGTTTGACCACTCAAACGAATCTTCAATAAGATTACTCCCTTCATAGAGGGAAAACATGAAACCAACAGTAAAACCGCATAACGCCGCGACAAATCCAGCGTGTCTCATTCCCATTTTTTGTTTCCTCCTGCTAATTCAGTTTTGTTTTACATACAAAAGTTCATTGTTTTTCTCACAATATATTGACAATAGATCGTTTTCATTCTATCATTTACGTAATTGATATTGATTCTCATTTTCATCACTTATTAGAAAAGAAAGCAGGGTTAATTATGAAAAAAACAGCAATTGCTTTATTTGGGCTTCTTTTACTCATTCTAAGCGCATGTGGATCGTCAGATGATTCCAGTGCATCGGGAAGTGAGAAAGAAACAAACGAAACAGTTACATATGAATCAGAAACTGGCGCGGTTGAAGTGCCAGCTGATCCGAAGCGTGTCGTTGTTCTTGCTTCTTACGCAGGTAATGTGGAAGCATTAGGTGTTGACATAGTAGGCGTGGATGGTTGGGCTAAGAAAAGCCCAGTATTGGCGGAAGGCCTTGAAGATGCCGAAACCGTAACCGAAGATGATGTCGAAAAAATTCTAGAGCTGAAACCAGACCTTATTATCGGTGCGAGCACTACGAAAAACTTGGATAAATTCAAAGAAATTGCTCCAACCGTAACGTACACATATAATAAACTGGATTATTTGGCTCAGCACGTAGAGATTGGGAAACTATTGAATAAGGAAGAGGAAGCACAAAAACAAGTAGATGACTACAAGACACGTGCCAAAGAAGTTGGAGATAAAATTAAAGCTAAAATTGGCGAAGACACAACTGTTACAGTCATTGAAAAATATGAAAAAGGTATAGGCGTACTTGGCGATAGCTGGGGCCGCGGCACCGAAGTACTTTATCAAGCTATGGGATTAAAAATGCCAGAAAAGACAAAAGAAGTGACCAAAAAAGATGGCTACATGATGATTTCAGAGGAAGTTTTAGCTGATTACGTTGGCGATTACCTCGTTACCAGCCAGTATAGTGACCAAGATAATTCTTATCAGGAATCCGAGCTGTTCAAAGAAATTCCCGCAGTCAAAGAGGGGCATTTACTAAAAGCAGATGCAAATGCATTTTTGTTCAACGATCCGTTAACATTGGAATACCAAGTCGATTTCTTTGAAGAAGAATTTTTGAAATAATATAGTGAAGCCAGGACATACAGAGAGTGACCGAATCTTGTAAGATTCGGTCACTCTTTTATTTGCTGCGAATTTTCGTTTCTTACCAATCGCCCTTTATACCATTCAAATCATGATAAACCTTATCCAATTCTTGCCCAAGCTTATCTGCTGGTAACTTGTTTCGATTGATCCACGCCGTGTGAAAACCAAAATTGGCAGCGCCGTTAATATCCCAGCCATTGGAGGATAGGAATAATACCTCTTCCCGCTTTACTCCTAGCTGTTTTAATACATACGCATACGCTGCGGTAGTAGGCTTGTACGCCTTAATTTCATCCACACTCACGATAGCATCAAAGTGTTCCGTAAGACCGGCATGCTGCAGCAGCGGCTCCAGCATCGTGTGCGGACCGTTAGAAAACACTGCTAGCTTTCGATTTTGAAAGTGCTGCAATACTTCTTTTGTCTCTTCGTAAGGCTGCAGCTGGTTGTACGCTTGCATCAAGTCTTGAACAATCTCATCCGAATACTTGCAATTATGTTTTTCCAAACTATAATCCAAGGCATCCTTTGTCACTTGTGCGAACGATTCATACTGCCCCATCAGCTGTCTCAAAAAAGCGTATTCAAGCTGCTTTGACCGCCAAACCGAGGAAATAGACTCCCCTTTTTCAGGGAAATGTTGTTCACACGCATCCTGGACACTATGCACATCAAACAGCGTTCCGTATACATCAAATACCATAGCTTTTATTTTAGTCATTGGAAGCTCCTTTTTCCTGTTGTTTTTCCTTTGTACTATTCCGCATCATCAATGAGATCGGCACCATGATAATCATTAGAATACTTGATATAACAAAAGCTTCATTAATTGTCTGTAAGCTTGCCTGCTGTGCCGCTTCTCCTGCTGCCGTTAAATTCGCCCGGCGTACTTCATAATAAATACTGAAAAAGACAATACCGAATGCGGACGATATTTGCCGCAACACATTGTTCATCGCCGAGCCTTGAGAGACAAGATGCTCGGGTATGTCATTCATGCCCGCAGTGGTTGCAGGCATGTTGCTGAGACCCAGGCCTGCTCCTCTGACCATATTGATCACTAAGATAAGCCAAAAAGGTGCAGATAAGCTGAGATTCCCGATTAAGAAAGTAGATACTGCTAAAATCAGCAACCCTGGCGGCACAACCCACCTTGGCCCTTTCTTATCTAATAGTCTTCCGCCTAGTGACATCATAACTCCACTCAGTAAAGCTGCTGGCAGGAATAACAGTCCTGTTTGGATTTCACTCAGCCCGTAGACATTTTGAATCAACAATGGCAGCAAGAAAATACCGGAGAATAAACCAATAGAAGCTGTCGTCGTTACCGCAATCGAAACAGCGTAGTTCGTATTACGAAATACAGATAACTCCAATAACGGCTGCTTCTTTTTGCGCTCATAAAACACGAAAACAACCATTGCTGTAACACCAATCGCAATCAATACTAAATTCGCTGGTGACAGAAGAATATCCAGTGTCTGTCCGCGGCCAAGCGCATATAAAATTAAACCGATCCCAAGCGTAACAAATACAAAGCCGCCTTTATCAAAGCGACGTTCTGGATTAGCAGCCGTTGATTTTAAGTATCGACTGGCCAGCAGCAAGCCAAGCAGACCAAATGGCAAATTGAACGCAAATAGAAAAGGCCACGGCAAATACGTAATCAAGATTCCGCCAACCGTTGGACCAATTGCTGGGGCCACCATAGCCGCAACACCGTAAATGCCGACTGCAAGACCTCGTTCCTGTTTCGGAAACGCTTGAAATATAAGCGCCATGGAAATAGGCATCATCAATCCGCCGCCGATACCTTGCACAAATCGCGCTGCAATCACGAACGGCAGACTGCTCGTAAAAATACCAAAAATGGACCCTGTCAGAAATATCGCAAGGCCCAGCAAGTAAATGCTTTTTTTCCCAAACCTATCTCCAAGATACCCTGTCACCGGCATGGTCATACCCATCGCCACCATAAAAATGGTCAAGATCCAGCCAACACTAACTGCATTGGCGTTAAACGTTGAAATTAACGACGGCAAAGCCGGATTCAGCATACTATTATTTAGAATGACAGTGAATGTGCCAAAAAGGACCGCAACAACAACTAACCATTTAGATTCTAATTTACTCACATACATGCTCCCAGCTGTATTCTCTTTTTCTCCAGTTGATAGCGCTTACTATTTCACGACCAGTACTGGGCATTTTGCTCTTTTAATCACTTCTGTACTTACACTGCCTACAACAAGTTTTTGAAACCCATTCAAACCTCGTGTTCCAATTACGACAAGATCAAACAAGCCGTTATTCGCTTTTTCAGCTATCATCTTGCCGGCTTCTCCGCGTTCGATTGTACGCGTATAAGGAATATTCGCATTGCGCAGCTTCTCTTCATTATGCTGAATACGCAATTCACCATCCCGATACACATCATCTGGCTTCACCTGCTGCAGCACAATCTCACTGTTGCGTACTTCTTGCAGCGCGTTAATAACCTCCAGCTGCACGGGATGCGTGCTGGCTTGACACATTTTTATTACTTCCTCCGTTGCTCGAAGCGAATGCTCTGAGCCATCAACAGCCAATAGGATTTTTTCATACATAAAGACGCCTCCTCCAACTATGATAGTATCTATTTCCCTTTACAAAGTTGAAACAAACAAGCAAGTACTACTATTTCGGAACACGAAACACATAGATATGAATTAACAATAACATGACATTCTGATTTGGAAAAGTATGAGATAATGGAGAAAATTAGCAGAGGTGATTTTTTTTGCTGGCTAAACTAATAAAAATTGTAATTGTTTTGCTTCTCATTGTTGGTGTCGGTATATGGATATTTGATGCATTTAAGTACGAGGCACTTATTGAAGATAAAATTAAACGGATAGAAGTATATCCGGCAGGAGCTTCATCTGCTTCCCAAACGATAACAAATAAAGATACGGTAGAAAATATCCTAGAATGCATGAATAAAACCTGTGGGCGTGAAGAAATGAGCGAAGTAGCTTCCTATGCCGATGTTGACGGCAGATTAATACTTTCTGGAGCGAGCAATACATATGAAGTTGGCATCTATCAAGGCAGTGGAACAGTTGACTTTGTCTACGATGGCACCATTATGGATAGCGAAATGAAACCCTTCTCTTTTTAATTGAAAAACAGCCGCCAAAAATGATAGCGGCTGCTGCTGGGAAGGATATATCTTGCTTACGTAACATAATCATTTACTCGATCATCTGCATCCGCTCCGTAAACTTCGTCGGATAAGATAAGAATCCGAGCATGATACTCGTAACAATAGCTGTCGTCAGCAGCAGGAATAAGATCAGCAGCTGGAACATAACTGCTTGAAGCGGGTCTGCTCCTGCGATAATCTGCCCGCTCATCATTCCTGGCAGCTGTACTAACCCAATTGTTTTCTGGCTTTCAATGGTTGGGATGGTACTTGCTTTAATGGAAGCAAGCAGCGATTTCTGGATTGCCTGCTTTGGGGTTCCGCCTAAAGAAAGGATAAGCTCTGTTTCCTCTCTGCGGGATGCTACTTCAGATGTAAATCGGTTCAGAAACAATATACCAAGCACCATGGAATTACCAATCACCATTCCGCTGAGCGGGATAATATACTGTGCTGTTGGCGGTGTTATCTGAAGACTTAACAAGATTCCTTGCGTCAGCACTTCAATAACGACAAATGTAAAGATTAATTTCCATGTAATTCCCTTAATGCTTTTCCCTTTTTTCCTCGCATTTTGTGTTGCTGCGCCAATCATTAACATCACCATCAAGAAAATATAAAGCATATTTTCGGATTCGAAGATGAACTGCAATACATAGCCGACTGCAAACAGCTGAATAATGGAACGAACAGTCGCGATGAGTGTATCTTTTTCTAGCCCAAGACGTAATGTTTTCGATAAAATTAGCGGAATGAGTACAAATATAAGTGTGAGCAATAAAGCAAGGAAACTCATGCTTCTCCCTCCTTTACAAACTGTTTCACTGCTTCTTTCTCCGGATGATCAAGCAGGTCAGCTGTTCCTGCCTCTATTACTTCTCCGCTCATCATCACCCACACCTGATCTGCGACTGCTTTTGCTTGCTCTAGGTTATGTGTAATCCATATGACCGTAGTTCCATATTCCCTGTTAATTTGGAGAATCAGTTTTTCAATATCCTGCTTAGATACCCGGTCTAAGGAAGATGTGATCTCATCGAGCAGCAGAATTTGAGGGCGATTTAATAATGTCCTGGCGATCGATACCTTTTGTTGCTGTCCGCCTGATAAGCTTTTACTGTCCCGGTCTAATATATCTGTATCCAGACCTACTTCTTGCACAATTCGTGCTGCTTTCGCTTCTGACAGCTCTTCACCAGCAAGTCGCAGCGGCAACGCCAAGTTTTCCCTCACACTGCCCTCGAGCATCGTTGCTTGCTGCAGAACAATACCAACATGGCGGCGTAAACTGATTGGATCATAAGACAAGATATCTTTCCCATCTATCAGAATATCTCCGCTATCCGGCGACTGCAATCCATTACACAAACGAAACAAAGTAGTCTTTCCAGCACCAGATGGACCGATAACGCTCGTAATTTTTCCTTTAGCAAATGTTCCTGTAATAGCATGCAAAATTTCTTTTTCACCTGCATGGTAAGTTACACTATCTAAGTATATAGCTGCTTGCTGTTTCTCCATGTTGTCCTTCCTTTCTTCCTCTGCTTCCGCCCGCGTTGCTATAGCTTTCACATGTAAGTAAGAAAAAACACCTCTGCAGGAGAGGTGTTACATTAATAATGTTTAAGAAAATAAACCAGCGATTGTAATTCAATTGCGAGATCAATATGATGTACGCGGATATTATCAGGTACGGCAATACGCGCTGGCGTGAAATTCAGAATTCCAGCAATACCGCAATCCACCAAGCGATCCGTAATAGGCTGTGCAGCGATTGCTGGCACTGTTAGTATTGCGGCACTCACATTCCCTATATAATCCTCTAAGTCATCAATATGATAAACGGGTACGCCGCCGATATTATGATCCACTTTTCCAGGGTCGGTGTCGAAAGCCATTTCTATCTTTGTATTATTATTTTTAATAAAGTTGTAATGCAGAAATGCAGTACCAAGGTTACCTACTCCAATGAGTGCCACTTTCGTAATCTCATCTTGATCTAATGTTTTTCGGAAAAACTTCAGCAAATACTCTACATTATAGCCGTAGCCCTTTTTACCAAGTGCTCCGAAATAAGAGAAGTCACGGCGAATTGTTGCGGAGTCGACTTTCACCGATTCGCTAAGTTCTTTAGAAGAAACACGCGTTTTGCCTTGCAGATGCAGGCTGTTGAGAAATCGGTAATAAAGCGGCAGTCGCTTTGCCGTCGCCTTCGGTATTTTATTTTGATCCATATACATACTCATATATCCTCCTAAAGCTTGCAGCTCCCAGAAGTGAACTTCGTGCAGCTATGCAGTTGGGTCTAAAGGCTTCTCGTTCTAGAACATTAGATGTTCTGTTACCTTCTGTATATAAGACCTCCCATATACCGCTTCGTTACGCGGAATAATGGCTGCAAACAGGTTCCATTCCGGCATCTGTAAAGAACCAACAGATGCGGCCTGCGGCTTCGTCCTTGAATTGTTACGATATGATACTTTCACAAGTACAATTAATAATAACACCTTATTCTATCAGATATGAATGGGAAAGTCTTGTACAGATTCACAAAGAAGCATGTGCGGGGTATCTAGTTTCATTTTAACAAATCACGTTACAATGTCCATCTTCCAGCAAGCAAAAAAACGTGAGAATTCCGCGCTTGCTACTGTTTTGACACATAGGATACACTGATAGTATGAGGTGAACGAAATGATTTTATTGCAAGCGAATAATATAACGAAACTATTTGGCGCAGATGTCATTTTATCCAATATAAAGCTAGAAGTACAAACACAGGATCGTTTAGCTATTGTCGGACGCAACGGTGCCGGCAAATCAACCCTCCTGAAGATTCTAGCAGGTGAATTGACATACGATGAGGGAAACGTCTTCCTCGCCAAGGAAGCCACACTCGGCTACTTAGAACAACACACAGGCTTAGAATCAGATAAAAGTATACTGGAAGAAATGAAAACAGTATTTGCTGACCTTATCCAGCAAGAGCAGGAATTGCGCCGCCTGGAAACAAAAATGGGTGATTCTGATTTAATTGCCGACGAAGCAGCTTATCAGCAGCTCCTTACGAACTATGATACAAAGCAGCAAGCGTTTCGCTTAAACGGCGGTTATCAGTACGAAGCTGACATTCGTTCTGTATTAAACGGCCTGCGGTTTGGCGATAAAGACTTGTCCACACCAATCGGTTCATTAAGCGGCGGTCAAAAAACACGGCTTGCGTTAGGAAAGCTGCTGCTTCAGAAACCTGATGTATTAATACTAGATGAGCCGACCAACCATTTAGATATCTCAACATTGGACTGGCTTGAGGGCTATTTAAGCAGCTATCAAGGTGCTGTTGTCGTCGTATCCCACGATCGATATTTCCTCGACAAGACCGTGAATACTGTTATCGAGATTGCTCATAATCACTCTGTGCGATATAAAGGCAATTACAGCAATTATCTAGACCAAAAAGCGGCAAATTACGAAAAAGAAATGAAGCAATTTGAAAAGCAGCAGTCTGAAATAAAGAAAATGGAAGAATTCGTTCAAAAGAACATCGCGCGGGCAACCACGACAAAACGCGCACAGAGCAGACGAAAACAATTAGAGAAAATGGATCGAATAGAGCGTCCGCTTCATGATGCGTCTTCAGCAAAGCTGACTTTTGATATTGATCGCCGCAGCGGCAATGACGTGCTAAAGGTAAAAGAATTAGCGTATCAGTACCCGGAAAGTACATCTCCTGTATTTAAAGATGTCAGCTTCCAAATGAATCGCCAGGACCGTATTGCACTTACTGGACCTAACGGAACTGGGAAAACAACGCTGCTTAAAACGATCATTGGAAAGCTTCCTGCAAAAACTGGTCATGTAGAGCTAGGCGCAGGCGTTAGCATTGGCTACTACGATCAGGAACAAACAGAACTGCATTCTTCCAAATCGGTACTTGCTGAGCTATGGGATGAATACCCGCTAATGGATGAGAAGGATATACGCACTATCCTCGGAAACTTCCTATTCACAGGTGATGATGTACTTAAAGTAGTCAACACACTGAGCGGCGGAGAGAAAGCCCGACTTGCGTTAGCGAAGCTGATGATGCAGAAGTCCAACCTTTTAATCATGGATGAACCGACCAACCACTTAGACTTAGATAGTAAAGAAGTGCTGGAAGGCGCATTAGCAGATTATCCTGGTACGATTCTATTCGTCTCTCATGACCGTTACTTTATGAACAAAATTGCCACACAAGTGCTGGAAATGACGAACAAGCAGCTTGTAACTTATTTAGGGAACTATGATTACTTTATAGAGAAGAAGCAAGAACAGCAAGAAATTGCCGATCTAGAAGCATTAGCAGCCGAAACAAAGCAGCCTGTTAAGCAAGAAAATAAATCGAATTATCATCAAGATAAAGCAATGAAACGGGAAATTCGGAAAAGAGAACGACGTATTGCGGAGCTGGAAGAAAAAATCGCTGAGTTGGAGACAGAGATTGAAGGTAACGAAACATTGCTCACTGATCCGGAAGTTTTCCAAGATTATCAGAAGGCGCAGGAAATTACAGAACGTAATGAACAGCTCCAAGCTGCACTGCTGGAAGTTATGGAAGAGTGGGAAACACTCATCGAAGAAAATGAAAGTTATGCACAGGAGTAAATACGCTTTCATTGTTGATTTCATAGGATATACACAAAGTTGTACACATTATCCACAAAGTCCACATTATTTTGATGTGATTTTATCCACTTCTGTACCTGGTACTAATAGCGGGTTTTAAAAAGTTATGCACAAGCGGAAGCCTGTGCTGTGCACAAAAAAAGCATTGTTTCCTAGTCGGAAACAATGCTTTTTCTTATAGTGGCATAGATGCTCTCGCGTTCATCGCCAAATCAGCGAATTTGCCTTGTTGATAAGATATAGATGCAGCTGCCCCAATCATTGCAGCATTATCGGTGCAAAGTGCAAGCGGCGGAATTAAAAGATCTGCTTGCTTGTCCGCAAATGCTTGCTCCAATGCCGCTCTTAGTCCGCTGTTCGCTGCAACGCCCCCAGCTACGATCACTTGTTTGGCACCATATTGCTCGGCTGCTCGGAGTGTCTTCCCAACGAGTACTTCTACA
Source organism: Terribacillus sp. DMT04 (assembly GCF_019056395.1). NCBI lineage: Bacteria > Bacillati > Bacillota > Bacilli > Caryophanales > Bacillaceae > Terribacillus > Terribacillus sp. DMT04. Next base: position 567,139 of record NZ_CP077639.1, on the reverse strand, counting down.
ACACTTGCTTGGAAGCTTGCCGCAACGTCAGCAGGAGGATACGTTTCTCCTTTTTGCTTCGCATTGTGAAGTGTATTAATTACCGCCGACTTAAGACCAGAGAAGCTAAAATCGTAACTCTCCGGCTCTAGCCATGCGCGAGGGAAATCAATAGACTGCTCGCCTTCTGCTGCCAGCTTATCAATGCGTGGGCCGCCTGGATAAGGCAGCTGTAACGTTCTGGCTACTTTATCATACGCTTCTCCTGCTGCATCATCACGTGTTTCTCCGATCACTTCAAAGCTGCCATGCTCTTTCATAAGAACCAGCTCTGTATGTCCACCTGAAACAACTAATGCTAGCAGCGGGAATGCAAATTCCTGCTCCAGACGGTTTGCGTAAATATGACCGGCGATATGATGTACCCCAATCAGCGGCTTACCGATGGAAAAGGCCAATGCTTTAGCAGCATTTACTCCGACGAGTAGTGCACCAATTAAACCTGGCCCCTGCGTTACTGCTACGGCATCCAAATCATTCTTCTCAACACCTGCTTGCTGAAGTGCCTCTTCTATGACAATTGTGATCTGCTCCACATGATGCCGGGAAGCAATCTCCGGCACAACACCGCCAAATCGCTTGTGACTCTCAATTTGGGAGGCCACAACATTGGACCGAATCACGGTGCCGCCCTCGATAACAGCAGCTGCAGTTTCATCACAGCTTGTTTCTATTGCTAATATAAGTTCTGATGTTTTCATAAGTTCACCCACATTACAATCGCATCTTCTTGATTGTCTGTATAATAGTTTTTTCGTATCCCGCCAGGCACTAAACCAAACTTGCGATATAGATGCTGCGCTGGCAGATTAGATACGCGTACTTCCAATGATAAACGATATGCTCCAGCGAGAATAGCTTGCTCCATGACATGAGCAAATAGTTTTTCTCCCAGTTTCTTTCCACGGTAACTTGGCAAAATAGCTATATTCGTGATCTGTGCTTCATCAATAACAAGCCACATGCCGCAGTAACCAGCAATAACGCCCTCTTTCTCAATGACAAAATAACTGGCAAACGTATTTTCTGTAATTTCACGTTCAAAAATATCAATTGTCCACGGCGTTGCAAAAGATGCTGTCTCTATGGTGTAGGCAGCCGGAATGTCTGCTAATTGCATTTGACGAACGATTGGCTGCGCACTCACTTTTGCCGCTCCTGTTGTTTGAGCCAATTGGATTCCGCCTCCGTTAAACGAACATAATCCGGTACAATCTGATGAAGATTATCCGCTTGTCTAACAGCTCCTATTTGAGCAAGGACAGACGGACGTGCATAATGCATGCTATTCTCCGGTATAACCGCTTGATCACCAAGTGTTTCCGTGATGATATCTCGGTAAGTTTCGATATCCGGGCTCAAGAATAACACCTTCTCTTCCTTATCTCGCAACTGTTCCAGCCACTCTGTAAACAACGGATTAACTGCTCCCTCTACTTGTTCAAATTTAACAGGACTGCTGGCATATAAGGCTGTATACACTTGCCCTCTGCGCGCATCAAAGAACGGACACACATACCCGGAGAACAACTGTCCTTGGTAAGCAAGTGCCTCTAAACTCGAAACACCAATAACATCAATATTTAGTGCCCACGCCATTGTTTTGGCAGTTGCCATACTGATCCTTACGCCAGTATACGAACCTGGCCCCTGCCCTACTACAATTCGATCCAAATCCTCTGGAGCCGTTTTTGTTTCTTTCATCAGCTGTTCAATCGCAGGCAGCAAACGAACAGAGTGATCGCGGTGACCATGCATGACATGCTCACCTAATGTAACGCCATCCTTAACAATTGCTACACCTAGCAGCTGATTGGATGTATCCATGGCTAATATAGTCATTTTGTTAACTCCTTACAAAGCTTTTCATAACGCTCGCCAACTGGCTGCAGCGTAATTGTCCTTGCCTCACCGTCATGTTTGATTGTAAGCTCCAGTCGATCTTTCGGTAAGTAGTCTTCAATGAAGTGCGCCCACTCGACAATGGTAACTCCTTGTCCCGAAAAATACTCCTCAAAACCTATATCTTCGTCACTATTCTCCAGACGGTACACATCCATATGATACAAAGGCAAACGGCCCTCGTATTCTTTAATAATTGTAAAGGTAGGGCTATTAATTGTACGTGTAACACCCAACCCACCACCAATTGCTTTTGTTAGTGTCGTCTTTCCTGCACCAAGATCTCCTTCCATTGTAATAAGATCACCTGGCTGCAGTAATTCGGCTAATCGCAGGCCGAACGTATTCGTTTCTTCTATTGTATGCACTGTCTTTTTAAAATGGGTCATTACCATCACCTGACTCGCTTTCATTTCTTGTTCATTTATTCATCATAGCAAAGTATAGCCTAAAAGCAAAAGCACCAGAAACAAAAAGGCTTTTCTGGTTTTATGGAGAATACATATACTAACAGCTAACAAAGGAGCATGTATATGGAAGCATTAGAACAAATGTATAGTTATAATTGGAATGGCGAAATAAAATCCTACCTGGACCAAGTTGATATAAGCAGTTACCAGCATATGTGGATCGGACGTTTCGGCGGTAGCATTCTGCACGGAGCTCACAAAAACGAAAACGCCTGTCTTATCCTAACAGGAGCAGATTGGGAACTTGCTGTCATCATGGGTGCACAGCACACAGTTGAAAGTGCTGCGTTTATCGCTGACTCTCTCATGCTAAGACAGCGCAAAATTATTGAAACGCTTGATGAAGACACTTCCAGTGCTATGAAAAAATTCGACAGTTTTCTGATGAGCATGTTTAACAGTGTGCGATTTCGTTCCACAGCAGCCAAAGTGAATGGCAACAGCTCCTGCTTGATTAGCGTGCGCAAAGCAGGCTATTTATATTGGTTATCAGTAGGAAACAATGCTCTCTTCCTCTTGCCGCCTTCCACAGCGCACACAAGCTCTGTACAAATGAACCAGCAGCATCGATCTGGCTTGATAGGAGCCGACAATACATTTGACCAAGAAGTTCCGGCTTATAACATGGGCATCATCCCTCTGTCTAAAGGACGTAATTCTATCCTGCTAACTACAGCCGGTCTCCAGCGCTTTCCTGTTTCTCCATATAAGAATCCATCTCGGGTTCAGCGTGCTTTTACGAAGAGTGAGAGTATGCCGCGTTTTCTGCATAGACTGCTCACGAATGCACAGTCTGCAGGAGCAGCAGAAAGTATCACCTTGATTGGGTGGGATATACACATATAAAAAAAAGCTTTAGGATTGCTCCTAAAGCTTTTGAACATTTTATGTATGGCGGTCCGGACGGGACTCGAACCCGCGACCTCCTGCGTGACAGGCAGGCATTCTAACCAACTGAACTACCGGACCAATACTGCTACTATGTATTAGTGCAATGAAATAAATTAACCAATTACTTGGTTATACTCTTTAATTACCCCATCAGTTGTACCTTTCAGGTACTCCCTTTAAAAGATAATATGGTTGCGGGGGCAGGATTTGAACCTGCGACCTTCGGGTTATGAGCCCGACGAGCTACCCCTGCTCCACCCCGCGATAATAATATGAAGGAAAATGTTTCGGCCTGGCAGCGTCCTACTCTCGCAGGGCGAACCCAACTACCATCGGCGCTGAAGAGCTTAACTGCTGTGTTCGGCATGGGAACAGGTGTGACCTCTTCGCTATTACCACCAGACCTTAACTACACTTATCTTTCCTAACGACAAGATATATTATACCTTATCCTTCAAAAAATAAGCAAGTTATTTTGAAGTAAACCTTCAAAACTAGATAAGAAACTTCATGCTTTTACATCTCATGCGCTGCCAAGCACCGGAGTGCTTGGTCTTTGGCGTTGACTTACTAACGTCTAGCTGCGTTGAGCTAGATCCAGCTACAGAAACCAGAAACTACGGCTTAAGCGATAAATCCCTGCGTGAAGAAAATCACTTCACTCCGGGCTTTCTCACTTATTCCTCCGTTTCTAAACGGTTTCTTTCGCTTTTCATTTTTAGTTAAGTCCTCGATCGATTAGTATTCGTCAGCTGCACGTGTCACCACGCTTCCACCTCGAACCTATCTACCTCATCGTCTCTGAGGGATCTTACTCATTTAAAATGATGGGAAGTCTCATCTTGAGGGGGGCTTCATGCTTAGATGCTTTCAGCACTTATCCCTTCCGCACGTAGCTACCCAGCTATGCTCCTGGCGGAACAACTGGTGCACCAGCGGTGCGTCCATCCCGGTCCTCTCGTACTAAGGACAGCTCCTCTCAAACTTCCAACGCCCACGACGGATAGGGACCGAACTGTCTCACGACGTTCTGAACCCAGCTCGCGTACCGCTTTAATGGGCGAACAGCCCAACCCTTGGGACCGACTACAGCCCCAGGATGCGATGAGCCGACATCGAGGTGCCAAACCTCCCCGTCGATGTGGACTCTTGGGGGAGATAAGCCTGTTATCCCCGGGGTAGCTTTTATCCGTTGAGCGACGGCCCTTCCATACGGCACCGCCGGATCACTAAGCCCGACTTTCGTCCCTGCTCGACTTGTAGGTCTCGCAGTCAAGCTCCCTTCTGCCTTTGCACGCTACGAATGATTTCCAACCATTCTGAGGGAACCTTTGGGCGCCTCCGTTACTCTTTGGGAGGCGACCGCCCCAGTCAAACTGCCCACCTGACACTGTCTCCGAACCGGATAACGGTTCTGGGTTAGAATGTCAATACAGCCAGGGTGGTATCCCACGGATGCCTCCACCGAAGCTAGCGCTCCGGTTTCTAAGGCTCCCACCTATCCTGTACAAGCTGTACCAACATTCCATATCAGGCTACAGTAAAGCTCCACGGGGTCTTTCCGTCCTGTCGCGGGTAATGCGCATCTTCACGCATAGTATAATTTCACCGGGTCTCTCGTTGAGACAGTGCCCAAGTCGTTGCACCTTTCGTGCGGGTCGGAACTTACCCGACAAGGAATTTCGCTACCTTAGGACCGTTATAGTTACGGCCGCCGTTTACTGGGGCTTCGGTTCACAGCTTCGGGACAAAGTCCCTAACCATTCCCCTTAACCTTCCAGCACCGGGCAGGTGTCAGCCCCTATACTTCGCCTTACGGCTTTGCAGAGACCTGTGTTTTTGCTAAACAGTCGCTTGGGCCTTTTCACTGCGGCTTCTCCTAAAAAGAAGCACCCCTTCTCCCGAAGTTACGGGGTCATTTTGCCGAGTTCCTTAACGAGAGTTCTCCCGATCATCTTCGGTTACTCACCGTGCCTACCTGTGTCGGTTTGCGGTACGGGCACCTATTTCCTCACTAGAGGCTTTTCTTGGCAGTGTGAAATCAGGAACTTCGGTACTAAATTTCCCTCCCCATAACCGCCTGGAATATTGTTGAGTGGATTTGCCTGCTCAACTTCCTCACGGCTTGGACGCGCATAACCAGCAGCGCGCTTTCCTTATCCTCCTGCGTCCCCCCATCGTTCAAGCGGATTTAGGTGGTACAGGAATATCAACCTGTTGTCCATCGCCTACGCCTTTCGGCCTCGGCTTAGGCCCCGACTAACCCTGAGCGGACGAGCCTTCCTCAGGAAACCTTGGGCTTTCGATGAAAGAGATTCTCACTCTTTTTTCGCTACTCATACCGGCATTCTCACTTCTAAGCGCTCCAGCCGTCCTCACGATCGACCTTCACCGCCCTTAGAACGCTCTCCTACCACTGACATCGTAGATGTCAATCCGCAGCTTCGGTGGTGTGTTTAGCCCCGGTATATTTTCGGCGCAGCGTCACTCGACCAGTGAGCTATTACGCACTCTTTAAATGATGGCTGCTTCTAAGCCAACATCCTGGTTGTCTAAGCAACGCCACATCCTTTTCCACTTAACACACACTTTGGGACCTTAGCTGGCGGTCTGGGCTGTTTCCCTTTCGACCATGAACCTTATCACCCATGGTCTGACTCCCAAAGTAGATTGATTGGCATTCGGAGTTTGACTGAATTCGGTAACCCGATGAGGGCCCCTAGTCCAATCAGTGCTCTACCTCCAACCATCATCCTTTGAGGCTAGCCCTAAAGCTATTTCGGAGAGAACCAGCTATCTCCGTGTTCGATTGGCATTTCACCCCTACCCACACCTCATCCCCGCACTTTTCAACGTGCGTGGGTTCGGGCCTCCAGTCAGTGTTACCTGACCTTCACCCTGGACATGGGTAGATCACACGGTTTCGGGTCTACGACCACCTACTATATCGCCCTATTCAGACTCGCTTTCGCTGCGGCTCCGTCTATACAACTTAACCTTGCAGGGGATCGTAACTCGCCGGTCCATTCTACAAAAGGTACGCCGTCACCCATTAACGGGCTTCGACTACTTGTAGGCACACGGTTTCAGGTTCTATTTCACTCCCCTTCCGGGGTGCTTTTCACCTTTCCCTCACGGTACTGGTTCACTATCGGTCACTAGGGAGTATTTAGCCTTGGGAGATGGTCCTCCCGGATTCCGACGGAATTTCACGTGTTCCGCCGTACTCAGGATACACTCCGGAGGAAACCACATTTCAAATACAGGGCTCTTACCTTCTATGGCGGGCCATTCCAAGCCGCTTCATTTACATGGTTTCTTTGTAACTCCAAAGGAGTGTCCTACAACCCCAGAAGGCAAGCCTTCTGGTTTGGGCTAATTCCGTTTCGCTCGCCGCTACTCAGGAAATCGATTTTTCTTTCTCTTCCTCCGGGTAATGAGATGTTTCAGTTCCCCGGGTCTGCCTCATATCACCTATGTATTCAGTGATACGTACTATCCAATAACGAATAGTGGGTTCCCCCATTCGGAAATCTCCGGATCAAAGCTTACTTACAGCTCCCCGAAGCATATCGGTGTTAGTCCCGTCCTTCATCGGCTCCTAGTGCCAAGGCATCCACCGTGCGCCCTTCTTCACTTAACTAATTAAACGCATGATGCTAAAAATTCGCGACAATAAAAATTGTCATTGCTTTAAAGTTTGATGTTCTGGCATGTTGTTTCTTATCTAGTTTTCAAGGTTCACAAGAGAGATTGATCTCTCAAAACTGAACAAACAACCAATTACGACTTGTCTACTACGAAGTAGTAGTTCCAATTATCCTTAGAAAGGAGGTG